>CBFHYU010000020.1:0-44523 GCA_965660165.1 Puniceispirillaceae bacterium (SeqCode) | reverse complement strand
ATTCATCCCACAGATAATTTGACCTGATGATAGTGGTGTTTCTGCCTGTATTGCCGCCGCCAAGCCAGCCTTTTTCAATCACGGCGATATTGGTCATATTATGTACAGAGGCTAAATAATAGGCAGTCGCCAGACCATGTCCGCCGCCGCCAATAATTACCGCATCATATTCTGGTTTTGGTTCGGCATGTCGCCATGCCTGTTGCCAGTTCTGATGATAGCTAGAGGCATTTTTGGCAAGCGAAAACACCGAATAGCGTTTTTGTTTGCTGGTGACTGCTTTAGAACCTCTATCAATTAACGAGCTGGCCATGCCGATACTTCCTTTTTGCGATATTTTGACTGCTAGCCATATGGGGTTTTTTACCGTGAACCTAGCATAGGCCATAGCCATTGGAACAGCCAAATTCACCTGAAAGACGATGCGCTAAATGAAAAAAAAACCTATTCAGATGACGACTTCAGCTAAACTCTGATCGACATATATCGACCAAATTTCCCGATGTGAAATAGTACAAATATTGTTTTTTTGCTGAAAAACACCATTTCAAGCTGATAGAAGTCTGTTATCAGGCGTCATCATGGCGTAATCTGAAACAAACAAATCTATCAGAAAGACAATCTATGCCGATTATTAACCGAGTTGCAGAATTTCATGACCAGATGACCGCATGGCGCCGTGCGCTTCATGCCCACCCTGAGCTGGGGTATGAAGAATTTTGGACATCTGATTTTATCGCAGAAAAGCTAGAATCATTTGGTATTGAGGTATCACGCGGGCTAGGCGGCACAGGTGTTATTGGCAGATTGCAAGGCAAAACAAATAGCTCTGGCAGAAAAATAGGCTTAAGAGCAGATATGGACGCATTGCCAATGTCTGAGCTAAACGCTTTTGAGCATAAATCCACCCAAGAGGGCAAAATGCATGCCTGCGGCCATGATGGGCATATGGCGATGTTGCTGGGGGCGGCATGTTATCTGGCAGAAACGCAACAATTTGACGGCGAAGTATATTTTATCTTCCAGCCTGCCGAAGAAGGTGGTGCAGGCGGCAAAGCCATGATCGATGATGGATTATTTGAGCAATGTGATGTGAAAACCATTTGGGGTATGCATAATTGGCCAGGACTTAGTGCAGGTGAATTTGCGATCTCAGAAGGTCCGTGTATGGCAAGCGCCGACCATTTTACCATCACCCTTAATGGCAGGGGTAGCCATGCTGCGATGCCGCATCAAGCCTCAGATCCAGTGCTAGCCGCTTGCCAGCTTGTACAGGCATTGCAGATGATCGTATCTCGCCGCTCAAACCCTGTTGATCCAGCGGTTGTGTCTGTCACCATGATAAATGGGGGAAGTGCGTTTAATGTGATCCCAGATTCTGTCTCGCTTTCAGGCACAGCGCGCGCAATGAATGCTACCTCGCGTCAGCAGATTCAGGATGAGATTGATACCATCACTCATAATATAGCCTCAGCGCATGGATGTGTTGCTAATATTGAATTATTTGTAGGCTATCCGCCCACAGTGAATCATAAAGATGAGGCTAATAGAGCCTCTGCGATTGCTGCTGATATTGTGGGGGCTAATAAGGTGCATATGAATTTGCCGCCCTCTATGGCGGCAGAAGATTTTGCCTATATGCTAGAGGCACGCGCTGGCGCCTATATCTGGCTAGGGGCAGGTGATGCTCAGCCTGGCAAGATGCTACATAATACAGAATATGATTTTAATGATGATATTCTGCCTGTGGGTGCTAGCTACTGGGTCAAGCTAGTCGAATCAGAAATGGCACTCTAATGGCAGATACGCCTCGCACCTCTGTAAAAAGAACAACTCTTTGGGCAGTGCTGTTTGGGCTTGCTAGCTTGTGTGTGATCAGCATAGCGTCTTTTTTCGTGTGGCATAAAATGGGTCAGATTGCACTTGGCCTACATGGCTGGATTGCGCTGATTGCAGGCGCTGTAGGCTCTGTTCTGCTAGGGGGCGGGCTGATGGCACTTAGTTTTTACTCGGCACGTTCTGGCCATGATGATGCCGCCTATCATGATGATGAGCAGATGTAATTTTCGGTCTAGCTAGAACAGCTATTGACTCTGATTGCATTTCACCTAAACTAGAACAAAACAAGAACAAATAAATCAAAATAGGCAGATGATAGCTCAGCTAGCTATCCGAAAATGGCGCAGATGCATGATATGAAAACAGATGAGGCGATAGTAAATTATCCGCAGATGGGCGTATCACGACAGCATATATTTGCCTCGTTAAAACAGCATGTCAGCCATCTTGAAATGGCTGGAAATACAGCGCGGCTTAGCTGTGATGTGCCTGAACTAGATGATGCGCTTTCAGGGGGGATAAAGTGTGGTTATCCTCATTTGATATGTGGTCATCATCATGAAGGTGCTGCAACAGGCTTTGTGCTGGCATTACTTGCCAAGATGGTACAGCAGAATCCTAAGGCTATCTTTATCTGGTGTGCGCCGCCTTATGCCAGCTCTCAAGGCCAGATATCCGCTCGCGGTATTGCTGCGCGCGGCCTGTCACCTGCGCATTTCATTTTCATAGATGAACAGCATCCAATGCAGCTAATGGCAGCCTATGAACAGGCGTTACAGACAAAAACAGTAACCGCTGTGATAGGTGAATATGGCATGATCTATCAAAAGCCTAATTTATGGCAAGACTGGATTAAGCGGTTCAGGCGTGCGGCACGGACAAGTGGTGCAGTGGGGCTGTTGCTTGGGGCAGATGCGCCTGCGGCTGGACTTGAAACAAAATGGCATATTGCCTCTCATTGCTATCAGCAGATGCCCGTACACTTATCAAAACAGCCCTCACTGTGGGATGAATGGCCAAGCCTGTGGGATGTTGATCTGGTGTCAGCACGTGGCGGTAGGCCTTATCGTGATAGGTTGCTCTGGGACAGGGTTAGTCATAGATTTCGTACCCTTTCTGGACAGCATCAGCCCAACCTGCCAGCCCCTGTTCGGGCATCTGTTTTTGATGCTACGCTGACCAGCTATTGTGCATCAGCCTAAGGATGGGGGGGTGTTATGTCTGCTCACATCCAACATGCCTCTGAAATCTGCGCTGATCAGATAATGGGGCCTGAATATATCTATCTGCATATTCCTGATTTGCCGATTATGCGTCTGGTGCGCCAGCATAGGCTAGATGCCTCACAGCCAATATCTATATATCAGTCTGAAAAAGGGGTAGACAGGCTGATATATCTATCTGATCAGGCTCGCCAGCACGGCCTAGATACAGGGCTTAGCCTGCCAGATGCACGGGCTAGGGTGCCTGAAGGGTTATATTATCAAGCTGACCATCTGGCAGATACCAGATTGCTGTCTGCACTTGCACGCTGGGCATGGCGTTATAGCCCGCGCACTGGTGTTGATGCGGCAGGTCTTGGCATTTGGATTGATATGACAGGGGCAAGCCATCTTGTTGGGGGATGTATGGCTGGAATGCGCCAGATGATCGAGGCGCTGTCACAGGCAGGACTAGCTATCTGTGCTGCAGCCAGCCCAAGCTATGCCGCATCATGGGCGCTTGCACATTATCATCCTGAGGCAAAGCAGGGGATAGGCTGTTTTGGCCAAACATCAAAACGCCGTGAGATGCTTGATATTTTGCCAGTAACCGCTTTGCGTCTTGAGATTAGCTGTATTGAGGGGCTGGTACGTTCTGGATTGCGCACCGTAGGGGCGGTGCGTCAGCTAAGGCCTGCTGATCTGGCGATGCGGTTTGGTAGTATGCTGACAAAGCGCCTTGAACAGCTATATGACACCAGATCAGAAGAGCTGGTTGCGATCAAATCTGAGCCGCCTATCGTGGTTGCAAAACAATGGTCTGAGCCTATATCTGGTGATGGTTCAGCCGCCCAGATGGTTGATTGGCTAATAGATGAGATGGCCAGTCTGCTAATGCATCAAGAACAGCAGGCACGCCAGTTTGAGCTTGGCTGGCAATATACAGATGGCGCTACTTCTCATATGCGGTTTCGGCTGTCACGTGCCAGTAATGACAAGCAGATTATCAGCAGGCTATGCGCAGATGCGGCGAGCAGAATAGATACGAAATTCGGTATTGATTATAGCTGGATGAGGGCGTTTGGGCTTGTTGATTACAGGCCTGTTACAGCCATGTTAGGTACAGATCAAAGCGCGTTGGCCGAAATAGAGCTTGATCATATGATAGATGTTCTGGCCGCCAGGCTAGGGCCTGAAAAAGTTCGGCGGGCTGTTCCGCGTGCTAGCTGGCATAGTGATCAGGCAGAAGCACGAATTACAGTAGCTGAGGCAGGGACACAACATCATCACTGGCAGGTAGATATGCCAACAGCGCTATGTGCGCCGCGCCCGATACGTCTGCTCAGTAACGCAGAACAAATCACCACCATATCTGTTTTACCTGACCATCCCCCCCAACAACTGATCTGGCGCAAAAAACACTGGAACGTAACACAGGCAAGCGGGCCTGAACGTATTGGTCCTGCATGGTGGCAAACTGATTTGGTAAATAGCAGTTCAGATGCCAGAACACGTGATTATTACCGCCTGCAATTATCACAAGGCCCTCGCATCTGGGTATTTCGCGAAGGGCTGACTGAGCGGGGGGATCCGATAAGCTGGTATATGCAGGGTTTTTTTGACTAATTGTGCAACAGATGAAACATAAGCCACTAACAGCAGCATTAGGCTGCATGACAAATTTCAGCTTTTTGCGCGGTGCCTCTCACCCTGCCGAAATGGTAGAACAGGCAGCCTTACTAGGCTGGCAGGCTATTGGCATTTGTGATGTGATGAGCTGTGCTGGTTTGGTAAGAGCGCATATTGCCGCAAAACAGGCAGGCATCAAGCTTATTTGTGGTGTCTATATCCGCCTGCAAGATGGCTATGATGTGATATGTTATGCGCCGACAAGAAGCGCCTATGAAAGCATCTGTCAAAGCCTGAGTGCGGCAATCATGAAACAGCCTCATAAAGCCTCTATTTTGCCTGTTATGCATAAAGGAGAGCTTGCTCGGCTATCATCTGATACGATTGTAATTGCTCTGCCAGATAGCTCGCCTGATGATAATTTTGCCCTGCATCTTAATCAGATGAAAGCGATTATTGCAGGGTCTGTTTATGTGGGCGCCTATCAGTTGCGTGATGGCTGTGATAGCCAGCGTCTGGCTCGTATTGCAACATATGCAGATGCAGAACAGCTTGGCATGGTGGCGCTAGCGCATGCCTTATATCATATACCGCAACGCAGGCCAGTTGCAGATGTGCTAAGCTGTATCCGCAATAAAACCACGCTGGCAGAGGCAGGCTATCTGCTATCACGCAATGCTGAACGCCATATTCTGACACCAGCCGAAATGGCAAGGCGGTGGCAGGGATATGAGCCAGCTCTCCAGCTAGCAGATAGGCTGGCCTGTGAATGTCAGTTCAGCCTTGATGCGCTAAGCTATGAATATCCTGAAAGTCTGACCAGCAATAATAGAACAGTGATGCAGGAGCTGGCATTTCAGGTAAAACAAGGAAGCCAAAAACGCTATCCAGATGGTGTGCCTGATAAGGTGGCGGATTATCTTAAAAAAGAAATGGCACTTATTGAAAAGCTGGATTATGCCCCCTTTTTCTTAACTGTATTTGATATTGTGCGGTTTGCGCGATTGCGCAATATTCTATGTCAGGGTCGTGGGTCTGCAGCAAATTCAGCTATTTGTTATTGTTTGTTTATCACCTCTGTTGACCCTGAACGTTCTGCCCCCTTGCTAGAACGCTTTATCAGTGAAACTAGAAATGAGCCCCCCGATATTGATGTTGATTTTGAACATCACAGGCGGGAGGAAATTATTCAGTATATTTATCATCATTATGGCAGGCATCGGGCTGGGCTGGCAGCATCTGTCATTACCTATCGTGGGCGTAGTGCGCTGGTAGAAATTGCAAAGGCATTTGGGCTTAGCCGTGATGTACAAAAAGCCCTATCTGCTCAGGTATGGGGGCGCGAGAAAGGCCAGTTTGACAGACAGGCTATCACTGCTGCAGGGCTTGATCCAGATGATAGAAGCCTGCGCCAGATAACCAGTCTTGCCGCTGAAATACGTGGCTTTCCGCGCCATCTATCACAGCATGTTGGCGGCTTTGTGATTGTGCGTGACAGTCTTGATAAATTATGTGTGATACGTCCAGCGGCGATGCAGGCACGCAGTATTATTGAGTGGGACAAAGATGATCTAGATGCGCTTGGCTTGCTGAAAGTGGATGTGCTTGCCTTAGGAATGCTAAGCTGTATTCAGGGCGCTTTTCATTTGCTTGCCACCTATTATCAGCGCAGCCTTAGTCTGGCGACTGTGCCGCCAGAAGATAGGGCAACATATGATATGCTGTGCAAAGGCGATTCAGTCGGGGTATTTCAGGTTGAATCACGTGCCCAGATGGCAATGCTACCACGTCTTCAGCCGCGCTGTTTTCATGATCTGATTGTTCAGGTTGCGATTGTACGGCCAGGCCCTATTCAAGGAGATATGGTTCATCCTTATTTGCGGCGGCGCGCAGGGCTTGAGCAGGTTGACTATCCCTCAGCAGAATTGCGTGATGTGCTTGAACGCACGCTAGGGGTGCCATTATTTCAGGAACAGGCAATGAAAATTGCGATTGTGGGGGCTGGTTTTACAGGCGCAGAAGCAGACCAGCTTAGACGCGCAATGGCAACGTTCAAAAAAAATGGTGATATCCATAATTTCCATCACAAAATGGTTGAGGGCATGATTAAACGTGGCTATGACCCTGACTTTGCAAAGCTATGTTTCAAACAAATAGAAGGGTTTGGCACATATGGCTTTCCTGAATCCCATGCCGCTAGCTTTGCCTTGCTGGTATATGTATCTGCTTGGCTGAAATGTCATTATCCTGAAGTGTTTTGCTGTGCATTACTAAATGCTCAGCCAATGGGATTTTATCGTCCAGCACAGCTGATTGCTGATGCTCGTAATCATGGGGTTGAGGTGCGGCCTATTGATGTGAATTATTCTGAATGGGACTCTAGCCTTGAGCCTACTAGCACGTCGCGCCATGCCTTGCGGCTTGGGCTAAGGCTGGTCAAAGGGCTAGCAAAAGATGAGGCAGGCAGGCTAGCCGCCGCCCGCCTGTCAAACTATCAGACAGTAGAATCATTGATAAATATAGCAGATATATCTATACAAGCATTAGAGGCGCTAGCATCAGCAGATGCGTTTAATAGTCTTGGCTTTGATGCGCGTCAGGCAAGCTGGCAGATTAAAAAGCTGGCACGCCAGCGCCATCATCAATTGCCGCTATTTGCAGATATATCAGTGCCAGATGATGATGATAGCCAGCATCAATTGCCTGTCGCAGAAATAGGCGAACAGCTATCACAGGATTATCATGCAACTGGCCTGTCATTAAAAGCGCATCCTGTTGATGTGTTGGCTGATTTTCTGGCAAAAGATGGCTGGCTAGCCTGTTCTGAGATTGCACAGCATAAAGATGGCAGGCGGTTGCGACTTGTTGGGCTGGTAACAATGCGCCAGCGTCCAGGTACAGCCAAAGGCACGGTATTTGTGACAATCGAAGATGGGACAGGCTCGGTGAATGTGATTGTTTGGCCTGACCTCACAATGTCTTGTCGCTCGGCTTTGCTTGGCAGCCATTTGCTGGGGGTTGTTGGCAGGGTACAGAAACAAGGCGCTATCACCCATTTCATTGCAGAAAAGCTGGTGAATTGTGATCAATATCTAGCCAGACTTCAGCCTGAAACATCAATAGCGATTGCCCCGAAAAGCCGTGATTTTCACTAATAAGACGTACCAATTAGAGAGGTAAGTAAGGGTTATGAGCTGGCAGTAGTATCAACTGGAATAGCGATACAGGCTTTCACAGACACAAACAAAGCCGCACAGGCTTCACGCGCCTGATCTTCATCTAGCTGGTCAAACCGCACCCGCCATAATGCCAGACCGCCCTTTTCAGAAATACTGAGCTTTGCGGCCTTTTTGCCCAAAATATCAGGGGCAAGTCTGCGTGCTTTAATCGCCGCTTTATGGGCTGAAACGCGGCGGGTGAAACTGCCAACTTGGATAACCCATTGAGTAGGTGCTTCTGGCGTCTGTGCAAGCGGTACAGATTGTAGTGAGGGCGCTTTTGCCGCCAATCTTAGGGTTGGGACAGCAGGACGCGGCGCTGGCAGAGATGGCAAGGGGGATGATTTCACCTGAATTGGTTTAATCTTTGAGAATTGCTTATTCAGAAGGCTCATCATATGCATATCGCGGCTTTTTCCTGTCTTGCCGCCAAACACAACACCAATAAGCCTGATGCCATTGCGTTCGGTAGCTGCTACCAGATTAAAGCCTGATGCATTTGTAAATCCTGTTTTAATGCCGTCTGTACCTGAAAATTGGCTTAGCAAGCTATTATGGTTTTTGAATTTAAGACCCTTCCAGCTAAAGCTGGTACGCGAGAAAAAATGATAGAATTGCGGGAAATCACGTCGGATAGCACGCCCTAGCTTTGCCATATCTCTTGCCGTGCTTTTTTGCGCCCTATTTGGCAATCCAGATGCATTTTTGAAAATTGTTCTGCTCATCCCCAGCGCATGCGCTTTACGGGTCATCTGTTTGGCAAATTCGCGTTCCGTGCCGCCAAGATGTTCTGAGACAACTGTTGCGACATCATTTGCTGATTTTGTAACAAGTGCCAGCACCGCATCTTGAACAGAGATGGTACTGCCTGCACGCAAATATAATTTTGACGGAGACCGGCTAGCTGCAACCTTGCTGACCTTCATCTGAGTATCCATACTCACCTGTTTTTGCTGAATTGCTTCAAACAGAAGATATAGCGTCATGATTTTGGTTAGTGAGGCAGGATAAAGCTGTTTATCTGCATTGCGTGAATATATCACCTTGCCTGATGATTCTTCCATAATCAGAGCAGCATATTTTGCATTGGCATAGGCTGGCACAGAGACACATATCCCCATCAGCACCATACATACCGCATATCTCACAACGCTTATGGCCAATAAAATGTTACGCTGTCTGGCTGGATATAACATAAATTGCAGGCTATCTCGCATATCTGGTTTTGAGTATTTTAGCGTCTTCTATCTTCAGGGCAACTATTCAAATAGCTTTTTTTGTATCTGAGTTGGCTAGCGCACCCCTTTTTCAGGCGGATTGTAAAAAATATCTATAAAAGAGGTGTTCATATGAAAATTTAATGCCAATATTATAGTAAGAAGCATAATTGAATGAAATCTAGAGTTTATCAGTAAATACAGATGACAGAAAAGAAACAAAATTCAGATAATAATGATAGTGGCGTGTTGCTGGAAACACGGCAAAAAACAAAAAAGCCGTCATTATATCGGGTGTTAATGCTAAATGATGACTATACACCAATGGAATTTGTCGTGTTGGTGCTTCAACGGTTTTTTGGACATAATCACGAAATGGCACAGCAGATCATGCTGCATGTACATCAACGGGGTGTGGGCGTGTGCGGGGTATATAGCTATGAAATTGCTGAGACCAAAGCAGCTCAGGTAATGGATTTTGCCAGACAGAACGAACATCCCCTTCAGTTGCAGTTGGAAAAGGAATAAAGTGCGATGCTAAGTCAGGAACTAGAGGATACATTGCGGCGCGCCCTTGCTTTGGCAGGTGAACATGCCCATGAATTTGCAACATTAGAGCATTTATTACTGGCAATGCTGGATGATAATGATGCGCTGGCTGTGCTTGTCGGCTGTCAGGTGGATATTGAAGATTTACGGGATATGCTGACTGCGCATATAGAAGAAGAACTTAGCTCGATTGTAAGCAACGCCGAAGAGCTTGAGGTTCAGCCCACTTCTGGATTTCAGCGTGTTGTTCAGCGCGCTATTATTCATACTCAGTCTTCTGAGAAAGGCTCGGCGACAGGCGCAAATGTGCTGGTGGCGATGTTCTCTGAGCGTGAAAGCCATGCAGTTTGGTTTCTAAAAAGCCTGAATATGACAAGGCTAGATGCAGTTACCTATATTAGTCATGGTTCAGGCCAGCCAGCCAAAGGGGCAGATAATAACCAAGAGTCAGATGCTGACCAGCATGAAAATGCATTGCTGAAATTTGCGGTAGATTTGAATAAAAAGGCAGCAGATGGCAAGATTGATCCCTTAATTGGGCGCAGTGCAGAGCTGGACAGAACGATTCAGGTATTGTGCCGCCGCACAAAAAATAATCCGCTACTGGTTGGCGATCCAGGTGTGGGCAAGACAGCGATTGCAGAAGGGCTGGCATTGCGCATTATCTCAAAACAAGTGCCAGCAGTGCTTGAGGAGGCGGTTATCTATGCGCTGGATATGGGTCAGCTATTGGCGGGAACGCGTTATCGCGGCGATTTTGAAGAACGTTTGAAAGGTGTGATGCAGCAGGTCGAAAAAGATGAGCGTGCCATCCTATTTATTGACGAGATTCACACGATTATTGGGGCAGGTGCAACCTCTGGCGGGGCGATGGATGCGTCCAACTTGCTTAAGCCTGCGCTTCAGTCTGGCGATTTGAAATGTATTGGTTCAACCACCTATAAAGAATTCAGGTCATTTTTTGAAAAAGACAGGGCGCTTGCAAGACGCTTTCAAAAAATTGATATCACCGAGCCATCTGTGCCTGATGCGATTAAAATTCTGCAAGGTCTGAAAACAAAATATGAAGAACATCATAAGGTGCGCTTTACTATGGCGGCATTGAAAACAGCGGTTGAAATGTCAGCGCGCTATATCAATGATCGGAAACTGCCAGATAAAGCAATTGATGTGATTGATGAAGCGGCGGCTGCGCAAAATCTATTGCCTGCCTCACGCAGAAAACAGGTGATTGGCCAGAAAGAAGTTGAAAATACCATAGCCACAATGGCGCGAATCCCCTCAAAGCATGTAAGCAGAGATGATAAGGCGGTCTTGCAAACTCTGGAAACTGATTTGAAGCGGATGGTATTTGGTCAGGATAAGGCGCTTTCTGCGCTTGCTTCTGCAATAAAATTATCACGCGCAGGATTACGCGAGCCAGAAAAGCCTATTGGTAATTATCTATTCTCAGGGCCAACAGGCGTAGGCAAAACGGAAGCCGCGCGGCAATTGGCTGAGACAATGGGTGTCAAGCTGATCAGATTTGACATGTCTGAATATATGGAACGCCATACTGTAAGCAGGCTAATTGGCGCCCCTCCAGGCTATGTCGGGTTTGATCAGGGTGGCTTGCTCACCGACGCTATTGATCAGACACCTCATGCTGTGCTGTTGCTAGATGAAATTGAAAAGGCACATCCTGATCTATTCAATATCCTGCTTCAGGTGATGGATCATGGCAAGCTTACGGATTCAAATGGCAAGTCTGTTGATTTTAGAAATGTTGTGATTATCATGACCACAAATGCAGGTGCATCAGAGCTATCAAAACAGCAAATTGGCTTTGGGCGCGGCTTGCATTCAGATGCTGATACAGAAGCAATTGAGCGTGCCTTTACGCCTGAATTTAGAAACAGGCTTGATGCGGTTATTGCGTTTGAGCCTTTGGCAATCGAAACAGTAAGAAAAGTCGTTGATAAATTCATGATGCAGCTAGAAGCACAGCTTACAGACAGGCAGGTAGAGCTTGAGTTGAATGATGAGGCGTGTGACTGGCTGGCAAAACGCGGATATGATGCCAGCAATGGGGCGCGTCCATTAGCGCGCGTGGTACAAGAACATATCAAAAAGCCTCTGGCAGATGAAATGCTGTTTGGCAAGCTGGCACAAGGTGGGTTGGTAAATATTTCGGTTAAGGATAATGCGCTGAAATTGAACTTTAAGCCGCATAAGAGCAAGCAGAAAAAAGCTGAAACTGTCTAACCTTAGCGTTTTGGCAGGCTAGTCCTGAGTGCGATATGGGCTAGCCTGCGCAATGTCGCGCGCTTCTAAGTCAATCTGAGCGCCTTCTTCATCGATAAAGCGTTGCACAGCATCGCTCATGCCCTGATGGGACAGCTTATGGGCTGAATAGGTATAGCAGGGCATATAGCCTCGCTGAACCTTGTGGAAGCCTTGTGCGCCTGCTTCAACTTTGGCTAGCCCATGCGCAATCGCAAACTCTATTGCCTGATAATAACAGGTCTCAAAATGCAGATTTGGCAAATCTACAGAACATCCCCAATTCCGCCCATAAAGCGTATCGCTTCCGATAAAATTTAATGCGGCGGCGACAGGTTGGCTGTCCTGAAAGGCCATCACAAGCAGGATATTATCTGCCATCATCTCGCCAATTTGCTGGAAAAACGCTTCTGTTAGATACGCGCCACCCCATTTGCGCTCAATGGTCGAAAGATAGAATTGATAAAAGCTGTCCCAATGGGATGGGGTAATCTTATCTGCCGTAAGCTGGCGAAATTCCACCCCTTTATCATAAAGGCTTTGCCGTTCTTTTCGAATATTTTTGCGTTTTCTGGAAGAAAGTTGGCTCAGAAAGTGGTCGAAATCTGAATAATTTTGATTATGCCAGTGAAATTGCAATCCTTTTCTGATCAACCAGCCTTTCATTTTCAGCGCATCTATATCTTTTTGGATAAGAAAATTCAGATGCGCAGATGACAGGCCATGTTGTCTCATCAGCTGTTCAATCGCGTCGATAATATGGGGCGCTAGATAGGCATTATCATCATGGATAAGCAGGCGAGGGCCTGGCACAGGGGTAAATGGCACAGCCCCTAATAATTTTGGATAATAGCGGCCGCCTGCTCTTTCAAAGGCATGCGCCCAGCCATGATCAAATACATATTCACCATAGGAATGATATTTAAGGTAAAGCGGCAATGCCCCAATTAGCTGACCATCAGCATCTTTGGCCAGCAAATAGCAAGGCTCCCAGCCAGAATCGCCCCCAACCGACCCGCTATTCTCAAGGCAATATAAAAATTGATGGCTTGTGAAGGGATGGTTTTGGGGGTTAAGTGCGTTCCACCCATCAGCAGATATCTGCGTCAGCGATGAGATAATGTCTATCTGTATCTCTTTTGGGCGGGTTTCTGGTGGCTGGCTGTTCTCGCTCATGATGATTTAATATGGCGTACACAACAAAAAAGACACGATAGTACCCGCCTTACGCAACGCTGGCTTAGCTAATTTCAAACAGCCCTTCAACTTCAACCACAGTGCCGCGCGGTAGCGCATTTGTGCCGACTGCAAAGCGGGCATGGCGACCAGCATCCCCAAATACCTCAACCATCAAATCAGATGCACCATTCATCACTTCTGGTTGATCTGAAAATTCAGAAGTACAGGCGACAAACCCGCCTAGCTTGACAACCCGCTTTACACGAGACAGATCGCCATCACATGCTGATTTTAGCTGGGCAATAAGGTTAATCGCACATAGCCGAGCCTGTCCTGCGGCCTGTTCAACCGTGATGTCCTTGCCGACATGACCTGTCATTTGCAAGGCACCATTTACCAAGGGCAACTGGCCTGAGATAAAGACCAGATTACCAGTGATTGCATAGGGCACATAATTTGCCGCCGGAGTAGGGGCATCTGGCAATGTTATACCAAGATGCGCTAGGTTATCTTCTGCTGAATTTGCCATGCATAATTCCCTTTTTATTAGCTACAGCCTGTTGTTGACCCGCATGTGTTACATTTCAGACAGGTACCATTGCGAACCAGTGTGAAATTTTGACATTCAGGACAGCTTTCGCCTTCATAGCCTTGCATCCGCGCCTGTTTGATACGGGTTTCAGTGACAGATTGCTGAGAAGCTACGGACGCGCTGCTATCAGACGTGATAGGCAGTGTAGCAGGCTTTATGCTGGTATCTTCTGCCACTATCTGATCGTGTGCAACCGCCTCAGCGGCATTGCTGTTATTTGAATAGACCACCAGACCTTGCTTGCGAATGAAGCCTCTGCTGGTAGCTTTATTTACAAGCTCAGACTGAGCCTCACCGCCGCCTGTGGTATCCATATCTAGGTCATCTTTGCTGACATGACCTAAATCATGCCTATCGAGATAAGAGATGGCTAGCTCTCTGAACGTATAATCCAGAATAGAGGTAGACATTTTAATTGCATCATTGCCTGTCACAATGCCTTGTGGCTCAAATCTGGTGAAGGTGAATGCTTCAACATATTCTTCTAGCGGCACACCATATTGCAGACCAATAGATACAGCGATAGCAAAATTATTCATCAATGAGCGGAAGGCTGCGCCTTCTTTATGCATATCAATAAAGATCTCGCCTAGCTTGCCATCTTCATATTCACCAGTACGCAGATATACCTTATGCCCGCCAACGCTTGCTTTCTGGGTATAGCCTTTGCGTCTGTCTGGCAGTCTCTGGCGATCAGAATCGCGGATAACACGCTCGACAATTTTTTCAACAATTTGCGGTACTTGCGCGGTTGCAGATAACGCAGCTGTTTCTGTCTCATCAATATCCTCATCATCAATCAGTGCAGAGGATAGAGGCTGGCTAAGCTTTGAGCCATCACGATATAGCGCATTGGCTTTCAGACCTAATGTCCAGCTTTGCATATAAGCGTCACCACATTCTTCAACAGTCGCGCCATTTGGCATATTGATTGTCTTTGAAATTGCCCCTGAGATAAATGGCTGAGCTGCTGCCATCATGGTGATGTGGCTTGATACAGACAAATACCGCTTGCCAATGCGTCCACAAATATTTGCACAGTCAAAAATAGGTAGATGCGCGTCTTTTAGGTGCGGTGCGCCTTCGACAGTCATTGCGCCACAAACATGGATATTCGCCGCTTCAATCTCGTCTTTGCTAAAACCAAGTGCTTCAAGCATATTGAAATTGAAATCATTTAGCTGGCTATCGCTGAAGCCAAGCACATCTTTACAGAAATCATCGCCAAGCGTGAATTTATTAAAGGCAAATTTAATATCAAACGCATCTTTCAGCCCATGTGCGAGAATGTCCAGAATCTTATCTGTAAAGCCCTTATCCTTTAGCGCATTTATCGAGATTGACTGACAATTTTCTAGCGAGCCATGCCCAACGGCATAACGGGTAATATCGTCAATCTGCGCGTCTGAATAGCCTAAATTGGATAATGCTTCTGGCACAACGCGGTTGATAATTTTGAAATATCCGCCCCCCGCTAGCTTTTTGAATTTTACAATCGCAAAGTCTGGCTCAATACCAGTCGTATCACAATCCATTACCAGCCCGATTGTGCCAGTTGGTGCGATAACTGTTGATTGCGCATTTCTATAGCCATGCGCTTCCCCAAGTGACACTGCATCATCCCACGCTAGCTTGGCGGCCGTGATCAGGTCTTTATTTGGGCAGGATGCACTATCTAGCGGCACAGGCAGAACGCTTAACCCTTCATAGCCATCCTTGCGGCCATAGGCGGCGGTGCGATGATTGCGCATCACCCGAAGCATATGATCTTTATTTTGAGCATAGAGCGGGAAAGTGCCAACCTCTGAGGCTAGCTCTGCTGAGGTTGCATATGACCGTCCAGTCATCACAGCCGTGATAGCGCCACATAATGCGCGCGCTTCATCGCTATCATATGAAAGACCTGCCGCCATCAATAGCCCACCAATATTGGCATAGCCAAGCCCCAGCGTACGATAATCATATGACCCTTGCGCAATTTCTTTTGACGGGAACTGCGCCATCAGCACTGAAATTTCAAGTGTCACTGTCCATAATCTGACAGCATGTTCAAATTGCTGAATATCAAATTCACCTGCACTATCTCTGAACTGCATCAGATTGATAGATGCTAGATTACAGGCGGTATCATCAAGGAACATATATTCTGAACATGGGTTTGACGCATTGATTCGCCCGCCTTCTGGACAGGTATGCCATTCATTGATGGTGCTGTCATATTGCAGGCCAGGATCTGCACAGGCCCATGCGGCATGCGCAATCTTGTCCCATAAATCTTTGGCTCTGATGGTGCTTGCTACTTCGCCATCTGTGCGTCTGATAAGCTCCCATTCACCGTCTTCAAGTACAGCATTCAGAAACTGGTTCGTAACCCGAACAGAATTATTTGAATTTTGCCCAGCCACTGTAAGATAGGCTTCTGAATCCCAATCTGTGTCATATGTTTTGAAGCTGATTTCGGTAAAGCCCTGACGCGCAAATTGAATCACACGCTGAACATAATTTTCAGGGATCATTGATTTTCGCGCTTCGACAATAGCAGATTTAAGCGCCAGATTCTGCTTTGGATCAAATCTGGCTTCGTCATCTAGCTCAGTATTTTCAGTACAGGCTGTCATCACGGCTGTCATATGTTTCTGGGCAAGCTTTGAGCCAGCAACAAGTGCAGCGACTTTCTGTTCTTCAACCACTTTCCAGTCAATATATTCTTCAATATCTGGATGGTCGATATCTACGGTCACCATTTTGGCCGCACGTCTTGTGGTGCCGCCAGATTTAATCGCACCAGCCGCGCGGTCACCAATTTTCAAAAAGCTCATCAGCCCTGATGATCTGCCGCCACCAGATAGATTTTCGCCGCTACCGCGAAGCCGTGAGAAGTTTGAACCTGTGCCAGACCCATATTTGAATAGACGGGCTTCACGTACCCATAGGTCCATAATGCCGCCTTCATTCACCAGATCATCATCTACAGACTGGATAAAACAGGCATGAGGCTGGGGATGCTCATAAGATGAGCTTGATTTCACCATTTTCCCCGTCTGGTAATCTACATAAAAATGTCCCTGGCTTGGGCCATCAATGCCATAGGCCCAGAACAGACCAGTATTAAACCATTGTGGCGAGTTTGGCGCAGCCATTTGGGTTGCCAGCATATGCACCATCTCGTCATAATAGGTGCGTGCATCCTGCTCATCTGTGAAATAGCCTGCTTTCCAGCCCCAATATGTCCATGTGCCTGCTAGACGGTTAAAAACCTGCTTGGCAGATGTCTCGCCTGTGAATGCCTCTTCTTTTGGCAAGGATTTCAGCTTTTTGGTGTCTGGCACTGAGCGCCACAACCAAGAAGGCACGTCATGCTCTTCGATCTTCTTTAGTGCAGCAGGCACACCCGCTTTCCGAAAATATTTCTGCGCAAGAATGTCGGTTGCCACCTGACTAAATTGTTCAGGCACCTCAATATCAGCAATCGAAAATACGATAGTGCCGTCTGGATTGCGGATTTCACTACTGGCAAGCTTAAACGGAATATGGCTGAAGCTATCCTCATGTGATGGCGAAAACAATCTTTCAAATTTCATTTTTTATTACCCTGATATTTTGCTGAATAAACTTTTTATGCCTGCGCTAGAATTTATGCACTAAAAACCGATGGTTAGTCGATTTGTTTAGCCTAGTTAACCACAATATGTGGCTTCAAAGAGAGATCAGGCTACAGTATGTAGTGGTTTCAATCAATAATGAAATGAAGCAAAACTGATTTTTTTTACTTTTTTTTACATATTTTTTGCTTGACTTTCGGCAACCTGAATCAGGCTCTGAGATTGCCATGATAATGGCGTTTATCAGTGCGCTAGGTTTCTCGGAACAGGCTATCTTGAAATGGCCACCAGATTCAGGCTATAAGTCATGTGTGATAATAGGGGTTGAACCTCAAAGACGTTTGATAAGGGTGATACAAGATGAACATGCTTTCGAAATGGGCTATTCGCCTCACTGCTCAGAAAGTCGGCCAAGATGATTTTGGAAATAGCTATTATCAAACCAAAAAACCCAAGCGTGGCAATCGGAAATCACGCTATGTGATTTACAACGGAAATGTTGAAGCATCAAAGGTGCCTGCTGACTGGCACGGATGGCTTCATTATTCAACAGATCAGCTGCCAGATGAAGCAGGGCTAAGCCAGCATCAATGGCAACAGCCACATCTGCCGAATCTGACAGGTACAAAATATGCGCATCGCCCTGCTGGGCATATGCTAAAGGGCGGAAAGCGCCCTGCAGCATCAGGTGATTATGAGCCATGGCAGCCATAACCGCCATAAAAGGGCCGTGATGTAATTCTAACCAGATACACATTTTAGGGCATGATATGAGACATAATACGCTTGAAATCATCATGGGCATGGTTGTGCTAGCCGCAGCTATATTTTTTACTGTGATCATCTATCAGGCGGCAGATATCCGAGCTGGGGGTGGGTATCTGATTAAGGCTGAGTTTGGCACGACAGGCGGTCTGACAGTTGGCGATGATGTACGTCTATCAGGCATTAAAATTGGCCGTATTAGTGGTCAATCACTTGATCCGTTAAGCTACAGCGCGGTGATTGAGATGAACATAAATGACGAGATTAAATTGCCCGCCGATAGCACCGCACGAATTACGGCGGCCTCTCTGCTTGGCGGAAATTTTCTTGAACTGATTCCTGGCGGCAGTGACGAGATGCTGGGTGCTGGTGATGTAATTTACGACACCTTTGATCCTGTTAGCCTATCTGACTTGCTGGGGCGGTTTGTGTTCCAAAATGGTGAAGATGAAACTCGTTAACCTCAGCGCTTTGATTATCTGGGGGGGGCTGTCATTATGTGGCGTGCCTGCAACTGCCCAAAGCCCAGAATGGATTGATGGCAGGCGGCTGGTGCTTCAGACGCTAGATAAGGTTACTGCCAGAATCCAGACAGTTGATGCTGAAATAGGTCAAGCAGTGCGCTTTGGTACGCTTGAAATTACCGCACATTATTGCGCATATCGCCCGCCAGAACAGCCACCAGATCATACTGCTTTTTTGCAGATACGTGATATTGCGCTGAATCTTGATAGGCGCACCACGTCTAAATCACTATCGCTTGCTGAGTCTGCCTCAGCTAGTGCTGATGCCGAGCAGCCTGTATTTTCAGGATGGATGTTTGCCTCATCTCCTGCCCTATCAGGGCTTGAGCATGCAGTTTATGATGTAACGCTTCTTAGCTGTAGCAAATGAGCTAAAATGTCGTGCTGGCTCAAATGTAGCGGCATGGTTGCTGGCTGGCTCAAGGCAGTTGCCAGCGCCTGTTTGAAGGCAGGCTGAGGCATATCAATCAGGCCGAACTGCCGTAAATGTTCTGAGCTAAACTGAGCATCAAGCAAGGTGAATTTTGCGTGATGCAACGCCGCCATCAAACACGCCAACGCCATTTTAGAGGCATTAGATGTCTTTGAAAACATCGATTCGCCGAAAAAGGCGCTTCCCAGCGATAGCCCATAAAGCCCGCCTATCAACCTGTCTTCTTCCCAGATTTCGACAGAATGGCCAAACCCCATTTTATGCAAGGCAAAATATAACCGTTCGATTTCCGCATTTATCCATGTATTATCACGCCGCATCTCAGCACAGTGATGCACCACATGTCCAAATGCCCTGTCAAAAGTAACATGCCATGCGCTGTGTTTTATAAAGCGCACTAGCCGTCTTGGAATTTTCGGTGGGTCTATCGGGATAACCCCCCTGATGGCAGGTTCATAAAAGCGCAATTCTGGATCATCACGGCTTTGCGCCATCGGGAATACCCCACAGCTATAAGCTTTGATAATTGTTTCAGGAGAATAGATAAACTGTTCAGCCATATGCTATCTGGCCGCCAGATAATGTGTCTCACCAGCTATGCGGGCGGGGGTTATAGAAAATCCTGTTCCAGCCATTTGATAGAATAATTGCCAGCCTTAATTTCAGGCGCATCAAGCAATCTCTTATGCAAGGTGAGGGTTGTTGGAATAGGCTCTACCACAAATTCATCTAATGCCAGCCGCAAGCGAGACAAGGCATGATCTCTGTCACGCCCATGCACAATCAGCTTGGCAATCAGGCTGTCATAATAGGGCGGAATTTTATAGCCAGAATATAAAATCGTATCAACACGTACCCCTGCCCCCCCTGCTGGATGATAGAAATCAACCTTGCCAGGTGTTGGCATAAAGGTTTCAGGATGTTCGGCATTTATTCGGCATTCAATTGCATGGCCAGTAAAGCTGATATCTTTCTGGGTAAACGGCAGCTTACCGCCAGCTGCAATTTTGATTTGCTCAACAACAAGGTCAATGCCAGTAATGGCTTCAGTGATCGGATGTTCAACCTGCAATCTGGTATTCATTTCAATGAAGAAAAACTCACCATCCTGATACAAAAATTCCATTGTGCCAACGCCTAGATAGCCCATATCAGCAGTTGCTTTTGCCGCTAGATCGCCAATAAATTTGCGCTGTTCATCGGTTAGGGCAGGCGAGGGGGCTTCTTCAAACAGCTTTTGATGGCGGCGCTGAACTGAACATTCGCGCTCTCCTAAATGGACAGCATTGCCATGACTGTCGCCTATCACTTGAACTTCGATATGGCGCGGATTATCAAGATAGCGTTCAAGATAGACAGTATCATCCCCAAACGCTGCTTTGGCTTCTGAACGTGCAGATGAAAACGCTTCAGATAGCTCTTCTGGGCGATTGGCGACTTTCATGCCGCGACCACCACCGCCAGAGGCTGCTTTTACCAATAGCGGAAAGCCAATATCTTTTGATAATGTTTCAGCGTCTTCAAGGCTATGCACCGCACCAGGCGAGCCTGGCACAAGCGGCAGGCCAGCTTCGGCGGCAGTGATTTTGGCTTGCACCTTATCACCCATTTTTCTGATATGCTCTTCATCAGGGCCAATAAAGGTTAAGCCATGTGCTTTGATGATCGCCGCAAAATCAGCATTTTCAGCCAGAAAGCCAACGCCCGGATGCACCGCATCGCACCCTGTCACAGCCGCTGCGGAAATCAGATTAGGAATATTAAGATAACTATCTGTAGCAGGCGCTGGGCCAACACATACAGACTCATCTGCTAGCCTTACGGGCATTGAGTCTGAATCTGCAGCTGAGTGAACAATAACAGTTTGAATCCCCATTTCCTTGCAGGCACGTAGCACCCGCAAGGCAACATCTCCACGATTGGCAATCAGAATTTTTGTAAACATTATCTAGCTAACTACAAATAAAGGCTGATCAAATTCTACTGGTTGTGCATTTTCCACCAGAATGTCTGTAACAGTACCATCTTGAGGGGCGGCAATCGGGTTCATCACCTTCATCGCCTCAATAATACATAAGGTCTGACCTTTTGTTACCTTATCCCCTTTTTTCACAAATAAGGCCGCATTTGGCTCAGGCGCAAGATATACCGTGCCTACCATTGGAGACTTCACAGCATCTGCTAGCTCTGTTGGGGCAGGTGCTTCTGGCGCCGCAGTTGGGGCGGCTGGCGCAGCCGCAGGAGCAGGCGCAACAGGAGCAGGCGCAACAGGGGCGTGCATTATTGGCTGGGGCTGTTCTGCTGTCTTGGCAAGCCTAACCGAAATGGTTTCAGTTTCCAGCTCAAGCTCTGTAAGTTCATTTTTTGTAAACAGGCTTGTTAGCTCTTTTACAAGTTCTGTTTCTGATGAAAATGGCTTCTGCTTTGATGGTCCTGCCATGATGTTCCTCTCAAGGTAAACCTGATATGAAGTAAGTTAATTAGTTTTAGCGTCTCTTTGCTGAATAATCAAAGCCAATATTTCGGCTTTTGAAATTGCGCCAGGCACTATTGTATCTCCGATAATTAGCGCGGGCGTGCCTTGTATTTCAAGTGCTTGTGCAGCGCGCTGATTAGCTTGCAATAATCCGATAATCTCAGGGCTTTGCGCATCACGCGATAATTGCGCCATATCTGCGCCTGTATTTGCCGCAAGTTTCGTAATTATCCTGTCATCAATACGCCCTTTCAGCCCCATTAGTTCGATATGGAATTGGGCATATTTCCCTTGTTTTTGAAGGGCTAGGGCTGTTCTTGCGGCGGTGTATGAGCTTTCTGCCAAAATGGGAAATTCTTTTATCACCAACCGAATGTTCTTATCCTCTTCAATCACAGACTGCAAGGTGCCGAACAGACGTTTGCAATATCCGCAATTATAATCGGAAAATTCATAAATTGTGATATCCCCATCCGCATTGCCAAGCACAGGGTCATTTTCATCCATCCGCACAAGCGCTAGCGCAAGCTGAAGCTGTTGGGTTGCTTCGCGCTCAGCCAGAATGTTCAACGCATCGCGAATAAATTCAGGATTCTCAGCAATATAATCTTTTATCAGCGCCTGTATTTCAGATTTTTCACGCGTGCTTAGCTCTGCTTGCGCTGGTGATATCATTGCGATGATAATACATGCTAGCGCTAGTAGGCCTGCTAGTTTTGACAGCATATAAGTTGCAAGGCTGTTCATAATGGTGAACCTTTCAGCAAAGACGCAAGACATGTTCGTCAGTATAGGCTGATTTAAGGTGCATCGTCCATGATCCAAAACAGGATTTTTCATTTCTGCTCACAATTAAGCGAGATATCTCATAAGTGGGATATCTCGCTAGTTCTGCTTCTTTGGGATGGGGCTGTTTAATTCAAACAATATATCGCGGGCTTGGGCGGCGGTATATGGGGGTATGTTTTTATGAGACAGGCTTCTATTTGCAAGCTGGATAGCCCGAACAGTATCTCCTATCAATAATGCTTCTTGCGCAAGTGCCAGATCAGCCTGTGCTAATTGCTGGTTACGGCCATAGCTTATCGCAAGCTGGCGCCAGACAAATGCCCACTTATCCTCTTTTTCTATCACCTGCTCTAGTAATGTGACAGATTCTGCCAGACTTTCTGGTGTGTTTAGCGCTGTCAGCGCACGTGCTTTTGATAGTTTGATCAGCTCTGATTCTGGCTGTTTATCTATCGCGCGAGCATAAGCTTGGGCTGCAGATGGCAACTGCGAATCCGAAAATAGCACATCACCAAAAAATTCGTGAAACCAGACATCATCTGGATAGTCTGATGACAGCCTGTCCATCACGCTGATGGCTTCCTTCAGATTTCCACGCCTGTAATGTGCTATCGCGACTGCATAATCCGCCACCTCAAATGAGGGCTGAAAATCTGTCCATTCTAAATCAACAGGTATCTTCAGCACTGTTAATGGAGGCAGAATATAGGCACGCAATTTTGTAATCAGGCGCGCCATTTTTTGGCGGGTGTGCGCTGGTAAATTCTGCAATGACCCCTCAGCCTGCACAATATTATCAGAAAAGGCAGCAAGACGCTGGCGCGCGCCAGGATGGGTGAGATAATATTCTGCCTGCCTGTTTTCAGGCAACGCACGCTGGGCGGCCATGCGGCGCATAAAATCTGCAAGCCCCGCCGAAGTGATATTTTGGCTATTAAGCAATCTGATGGCCCATTCATCTGCGACAGATTCATCTGCTCTACTTTTTTGAAGATACAATCTGTTCGACCTATCTGTGCCGCCAATCGCAACGCCGATAGCCGCATCAACAGACCCTGCAGCAACCGCCGCCGCAGAGGCTACGGCTGTAAGCGCATTTGCCAGCGCCGCCTGCTGAGTTGTCTCAGAGCGCAAAGGCACATGCCCTGCCGCTAAATGCCCAATTTCATGGGCAATTACCCCGTAAATTTCTTCTGGAGATTGCGCTGATAATAACAGTCCAGAATGAAGATAAATTGTCTGTCCGCCACGCACAAATGCGTTATAGTTTGGGTCGATAATTATTCGGATATTGACCCCATTTACAAAGCCAGCCTGTACCGCCATTTCATGGACGATATCCCCAAACCCTGTCTCAAGCTCGCTATCTCTGATAAGGCCCGCCGAAGCAGGCGCGGTAATAATAGGGCTAAAGACTAAAAAAAGCAGGAAAAATCGGCATTTTAACCAAATCTTAGATGAATAAAAGTATTTATCCAAAAATTTGAAATAAAATGCGGTTTTTATATTTTTTTCAAACAATTATTTCAATTTCCCGAATTGACATTAGATTAAAGACATGATGTTGTGCGCCGTAACAGATGGCATCATATTAGTGTTTATGTGATCTGTGTCATTGCACCATACGTTATTTTATAGGGCTTTGATATAGTACTAAATAAGAAATGTTGCTCAGAATTAGGTCGATAAAGTTAGGGTTAGATATGCCAAAACCAATAATGGGGACGAAAATTGTGTCAAAACAAAGTCAGTCTGTACCCAACACAGGTATAAAAATTTCTGAACGCAGTAAATTGCCGCCGTTTCTAGCGTTAGATGTGTTGCAGCAGGCGCAGGCGCTTCAGCAAGAAGGGCGTGATATTGTGCATCTTGAAATTGGCCAACCCTCAGGTGCGGCGCCTGATACCGTTAATCTTGCCTTGCAACAGCATCTCAAGGATATATCAGCGCACGGATATACTGTTGCCTTTGGCGAGCCTAGCTTGCGCAATGCGATAGCAGATCATTACAACAGATGGTATGGCAACAGGCCATCAATAGATAATATTGCGGTGACAGTTGGCTCATCAACAGCCTTTGCGGTTAGTTTCATGGCGGCATTTGATGCAGGTGATGTTATTGCTATTCCCCGTCCAGGATATCCTGCATATCGGAATTTGATGATTGGTATGGGGCTTACACCGCGCCATATTTCAGCAGGGCCTGAACAGGGCTGGAAGCCTATGCTTGAAGAAATGGAAAGCTGGGACAGACTGCCAGATGGGCTGATGATTGCCAGCCCGTCAAATCCGACTGGCACGGTGCTTGATAATGCCGAATTACAGGCTATTTGCGCGTGGTGTTCGGCACATGGTGTCAGGCTAATTTCTGATGAAATTTATCATGGGCTCGCATTTTCCAAACGATGTGATACAGCGCTGAATTACAATAAAGATGCGATTATCATAAATAGCTTTTCCAAATATTTTTCGATGACAGGCTGGCGTATTGGCTGGATGATTTTGCCTGATGAGCTGGTTGAGGCAAGCCAGAAGCTGATCCAAAATCTATTTATATCTGCGCCAACCGCAATTCAGCGTGCGTGTGTATCTGCCTTTGATTGCTATGGTGAATTTGAAGCACACAAAATACGCTATCAACAAAATCGTGATCTGCTATTGGCTGGCCTGCCGCGCGAAATAACAGATAAGGCCGCCCCAAGCGAAGGCGCCTTTTATCTTTATGTTGATATTTCAAGCGTTACTGATGATTCTATCGAGTTCGCAAAAGCCTTATTGCATAATGAAGCCGTTGCAACCACACCAGGTGTGGATTTTGACCCTATTGATGGTCATAAATATTTGCGATTGTCGTTTGCAGGTGCGCCTGAACATATGGAAGAAGCGATTATTCGCATGAACAGATTTATGCGTCAGCAACATATCGCAGTTGCATAGATAAACCCCTATAGCGCAACGGAAAAAAAACGCTGCAGATTGCTACAGCGTTTTTTTTGGATTAGCGATTATCGAGACCACCACCCCTTTTTCTTTTCCGACGGGGCGACATCGCTTACATTCACAACCGTCATCTCAACAGAGGCTTTGCGCTCTCTGCCAGAATGTTCTAGCTGAACATTCTGTGTATCAGCAGGTGCTTCTGTGTCCGATATGCGCTTTTTCGCAGCTTTTTTTGCTGCTTTCTTGGCACTAGGCTTTTTCGCCGCACTTTTTTTGCTGGCCGCTTTTTTCGCGCTTGGTTTTTTCTTTTTGGACGCCTTTTTAGCAGGCTTTCCCTCTTCAGACATATCTTCAGATGGTGTGTCTGCCTTTGGCTTTACAGTGCTAGCTACTGAGGTTTCTGCTGGTTCGGCATTATTGGCCTGTTCGGTATTGGCGTCCTCAGTTCTGGTTTGTGCAGGACGTTGCTTTCTGCGTCTGGAACGTTTTGGCCGTGCCTGTTTTTCCTGAACATTATTTTCGGGCTCATCAGAGCTTGCTTGTTCTTCTGGCTGGCCTTCATTATCAGGGCTTTCGCTGTTCTGATTATCTGCTGAGATATCTTCTGAAGCACGTCTTTTGCGCCTTCTTCCGCCTCTGCGCCCTCTTCTGCGGCGTTTTGGCTGATCATCATCAGCGCCCTCTTCTTCGGTAGGTTCAGGATGCTGAACAGCATTAGCCACTTGCGGGCGGCTAGTCTGGCCTGCTGTCTGACCCTCTATTAGATAATCTGGCGGAATGAGCGAAGCATCTGCTTCAATCATCACTGTGATATTGAATTGAGTTTCTAAGGCCGCCAGACTGCCACGTTTCTGATTCAGAATATATAGCGCGACATCTGGATGGACATAAATGGTGATGTTTTCGTTTGGCTTGCTTGCCGCTTGTTCTTCTATCACGCGCAGAATATGCAAGGCGGCTGAATTGACCGAACGCACACGCCCTGTGCCTGAACAGTGCGGACAGGTTTGCGAGACAGAATCAACAAGCGAAATCCTAAGACGCTGGCGAGACATTTCAAGCAGGCCAAAATGGCTGATTGAGCCAACCTGAATACGTGCCCTGTCATGGCGTAGCGCATCTTTTAGCCGACGCTCAACCGCATGTTGGTGCTTATGTTCTTCCATATCAATGAAATCAATCACAATAAGACCTGCCAAATCACGCAATTTTAGCTGTCTGCCAACTTCATCAGCAGCTTCCAGATTTGTTTTCAAGGCCATTTCTTCGACATTGCGCTCTCGTGTGGCTTTGCCTGAGTTCACATCAATCGCCACCAGCGCTTCTGTTTGGTTGATCACAAGATAACCACCTGATTTCAGCGAAACTTCTGACTGATGCATTGTCTCAAGCTGTTCTTCTACGCGGTGGCGCTGGAATAGATGTTCGTTTTCAGTATATTTGACAACGCGCTTTGCATGGCTTGGGATCAGCATTTTCATCTGCTCTTTTGCCATTTTATAGCTATCATTGCCTTCTACCAGCACCTCTTCAACATTATTTGTGTAAATATCGCGTATCGCGCGCTTTACCAGACTGCCTTCTTCATGGATCAAACTAGGCGCTGCCGAGCTAAGGGTTTTTTCCCTAATTTCATTCCATAATTTAGACAGGTATGAGAAATCACGCTTGATCTCTGTCTTGGTGCGTTTTGAGCCAGCTGTTCTGACAATAACAGCCATGCCTTGCGGTACATCCAGATCAGCTACCACAGATTTCAGACGCTTTCTGTCTGCAACATTTGTGATTTTCCTAGATACCCCGCCGCCTTTTGCGCTATTAGGCATCAATACGCAATATCGCCCTGCCAGCGATAGATAGGTTGTTAGCGCCGCGCCTTTATTGCCACGTTCTTCTTTGACAACCTGAACAAGCAGAATTTGCTTGCGGACAATTACTTCTTGAATTTTATATTTATTATGAATACGGCGCGGGCGTTTGGCGGGGCGTTCAGCTTCATCGCCGCCTAGCTCTTCTGGCTGGTCATGTGACTGGCCATCTGCGTCTGGCTGGCTATCTTCAGCCTCGTCATTCTCTTCTTGTTCTGCTTCATCCTGAGCCGCATCTTCCACCAGCTGCTCTCTATCTTCAACAGGGATACGGTAGTAATCAGGGTGGATTTCAGAAAATGCAAGGAAGCCCTGTTTATTGCCGCCATATTCAATAAAGGCGGCTTGCAGTGATGGCTCGACACGTGTTACCCGCGCCAGATATACATTTCCCTTTAGCTGCTTAAAATTGTTGTTTTCGTAGTCAAATTCTTCAATTTTGTTCCCATTAAGCAATACTACCCGAGTTTCTTCGGGTTGATGCGCATCGATCAACATTTTTCGTGTCATTATCCAGTCTTTCTATAAGCGATGCGTCCGAGCCGTGGACGCCGCATAAATCAGATGTTCGGGCAATAAGCTTGCCGCATTTCATCATGTGTGAGTGAGGCGATGTATCACGCGTGCCTGTCATATATGCATGGGCGCGAAGGCTATGATAAAAAGCGCTCTCGGCTGTCCAGGATATGATGGTATGGTGCATGTTCATCTAAATCAGGCTCTATGTGGTTTCAGGTGCTATGCTTAATGTGATGATATTCAGACAGGAGGGCTCGCCACAATATTACTATATCGGCGTTAGCATTACAGTCTGAGTTGATTCACATTAGGCTAGACCCTTAGCTTCTTTTGGTTGGTCATCGTCTCAGCTATTATTTCTGCCCGAAATGTTAGTCTATGATGCGATTGCACTAAATATTACAATTGCTACTAACGTGATATTTAAGGGCTGAGCTGAAGCCCAAACCAACCAGAAAATCTCTTACCATTTTGTTATAGCGTCAATTTGTCAGCGGCGCAAAATGAATTATGCATAATTAGCCTTTTGAATTAAAAAATTAGTCTTGTGAGTGCGCTGTAACGACGGCATCAAGGTAGGTTGAGCGTTACGAATTTGGCTGGTATGGTGTCTTCGGGAATGCTATCAGCTTAAGCCCCCTCACATTGGGTATAGCGTTCGTCAACATAGGCAATATAGGCAGTGATGACACAAATATGATGCAGCGTATTGATATGTTAACCCGGTGTGCCCGCCGCAAATCTGTCTCGATTCTAGCGCGGATTATGGGATATAGTTATCTATTTGTGATGTGCTGTCTGGCATATAGCGCGACTGCGATTGCCAGCACCATTGATATTCAAGGGATTCGCTTTGGGCAAATTGAGCTGAATGGGCAAGCTGTCACCCGTCTGGTTATTGAGACTTCTCAGCCTGCAAATGCGCAATTATTGATGCTGGAAAATCCCTATCGTCTGGTAGTGGATATGACACAAGCGCAATGGGCTGTGCGTTCGCTTCCGCCAAGCAAAACCATCTCTGAAGGTGTGGTGAATAGCTACCGTTTTGGCTATCCTGAGACAGGTGTTGGCAGAATTGTGCTGGAATTGGCAAGCCCTGCTAGACCTCTTGATGCGTTTCGCCTGCCGCCTCGTGAGGGCGGGCATAGGCTTGTGATAGATGTGGCTGAGACCAGTGCTACCCAGTTTTTGATGGCAAAGACAGCCTTGCTGGCAGAACCTTTTTTTATTGAGGGAAACACCGCTTCGCCCCAAACGCCTGCCACCACAACGGCTCAAACCGCACCTAACTCAAAACCAGCTACCATAGTGCCGATCACGCCCCTGCCTGCCAAGCCTTCTGTTAGCCCAAAACCTTCAGGCGCTAGCGCATCAAAAAAATGGATTGTAGCCATAGATGCTGGTCATGGCGGAAAAGACCCTGGCGCTATCGGGCTCAAAGGAACACATGAGAAAAAAATCACCTTGCGCGCCGCACAGATGCTGTCTGAGGCGTTGCGGAAAACAGGTAAGGTGACGCCCATATTGGTGCGTTCCAAAGATGTGTATTATAAGTTACGCCAGCGTATCAAGCTAGCTCATGATGCGCAGGCTGATCTATTTATCTCGCTTCATGCTGATTCTGCAAAAAACAAAAAAGCGCATGGTATTTCAGTCTTTACCCTGTCTGATACTGCCTCTGATAAAGAAGCAGAATATCTAGCACGCAAAGAAAATAAGGCAGATTTGATAGGCGGCCCTGATCTGGCAGGTGAAGACCCTGTGGCGGCTAGCGAATTATTGCGGATGTTCCAGCGCCAGAGCATGAACCGATCATCTCAACTTGCCGCCTCTATCCTTGCCCATGTCAAAGAATTTCCAGGTTCTGATAAACGAGGTCACAGATTTGCAGGCTTTGCTGTATTGAAATCACCTGATATTCCTTCAGTGCTAGTCGAGATGGGGTTTCTTAGCAACAAACAGGATGAGGCCAATTTGAATGATACCACCTATCTTCGTAAATTAACCAGTCGTTTAAGCATTGCGATAGTATCCTATTTGGAAAATTCTGGAAGTTAACTGGCTAATCATGCCATAACAAGGCCGTATTTGGGCAGTAGAGTAAGAATATGTGGAAGCTGTTAACAGCCTTGTTCGTGTGTTTATGTCTGAGCCTTATGGTTGCGGGCGGCGGCTTAATATGGGTGTTCTGGAACTGGGGTCGGGATTTGCCTGATTACCGCCAGCTTGCAACATATGAGCCCGCTGTCGCTACGCGAATTCATGCTGGCAATGGGGCGTTACTAGCTGAATTTGCCTCGCAAAAGCGGGTATTTGTGCCTGTAAAATCAATGCCGCCACAGCTGGTAAATGCATTTTTATCGGCAGAAGATAAATCCTTTTACTATCATATTGGGGTTGACCCTGTTGCATTAGCGCGTGCCACTGTGACCAATATTATCAATTATGGATCAGGGCGCAGGCCAGTAGGCGCATCCACGATTACCCAGCAGGTTGCCAAGAATTTTCTGCTGACAAATGAGCTATCTATAGACAGGAAAATCAAAGAAGCCATTTTGGCTATTCGGATGGAGCGTGCCTTTTCCAAAGATCAGATAATGGCGCTCTATCTGAATGAGATTTATCTTGGTGCTGCCAGCTATGGGGTTGCTGCTGCATCATTAAATTATTTTGACAAGGCGCTTGATGAGCTTGACTTACATGAAATGGCCTATCTTGCGGCATTGCCAAAAGCACCATCAAATTATCATCCAGTGAAAAATACCAAAGCAGCCATCGGGCGGCGTAATTGGGTGTTATCACAAATGCAGCGCAACGGATATATTTCAGAAGAAGATGCAAAGGTAGCGCAATTATCACCGCTTGGGGTACGCCCAAGAACAGGGTTTGACAGCGCCAGCGCACCCTATTTTACAGAAGAAGTTAGGCGGATCATAAAATCTAACTATGGCGATACAGCACTGTATGAAGGCGGATTATCGGTTCGCACGACGATTGATCCGAACTATCAGCTTATGGCAGAACGCGCGTTGCGTGAGGGGCTTGAAGCGTTAGACAGGCGGCAAGGCTGGCGTGGGGCACTTGCACAGATAGATGATGCAGGTGATGTTGACACCCAGCTTGATGCGCTTACCGCATCCTTGCCAGATAACAGATATGCCGCGCTCATTACAGCTGTATCGGCTGATGAGGCTCAGATTTATGTGAATGGCAAAACAGGCAGAATCCCCTTTGCACTGGCACAATGGGCATATCCGCCGCGCCGTGACGATGGTGTGAGACCGCCCAAAATAACAGCGCTTACACAAGCGCTTTCGCCGCGTGATATTGTGATTGTTCAGCCCCCTTCAGAAGCGCCTGATCTGGAAAGCGAGGCGTTTACCCCGCAACCAGATGATTATGCGCTTGGCCAGCGTCCAGCGGTGGAAGGCGCAATCGTAGTGCTTGATCCGCATACCGGAAGATTGCTTGCGATGAGTGGGGGCTATGATTACAGAGTTTCGGAATTTAACCGCGCAATTCAGGCGCAACGCCAGCCTGGCTCTGCCTTTAAGCCTTTTGTCTATCTGGCGGCGCTTGATAAGGGATATGCGCCAACCACCAAAATTTTAGATGCGCCTTTGGTTGTAGATCAAGGGCAGGGCAAACCAAAATGGAAGCCTGCCAATTACACCAGACGATTTTATGGCCCGTCCATCATGCGAGTCGGAATTGAAAAATCTCGTAATCTGATGACAGCAAGGCTGGCGATGGATATTGGTATGCCGCTTATCAAGGAATATGCATCCAAATTCGGAATCAATGAAGACTTGCCAGAATATCTGTCTATGTCTTTGGGGGCGGGCGAGACTAATTTGCTTGCGCTTACAGCCGCCTATGGCCAGCTGGTAAATGGCGGCAAGAAAATAACGCCAAGCCTGATTGACCGTATTCAGGATAGGTATGGTCGCACCATCTTAAAGCATGATATGCGCGATTGTGCTGGCTGTGCGGCGGCTGAGGGCTGGTCTGGACAGGCTGTGCCGAAGCTTGTTGATAATCGTGAACAGCTTACAGATAAAGCATCAGCCTTTCAGATGGTTTCAATGCTTGAGGGCGCTATCACCAGAGGTACAGGCCGTCAAATCAAAGAACTTGGGCTGGTGCTAGCAGGCAAGACAGGCACAACAAATGATAATACAAATGCATGGTTTATTGGCTTTTCACCTGACTTAGTAGCAGGGGTATATGTTGGCTATGATGTGCCGCGCCCGTTGGGAAAGCGAGAGACAGGCTCAACAGTGGCAGTGCCAATTTTCAAGCAATTTATGCGAGATGCAATGGCAGGCAAACCACGTATTCCATTTCGCAGGCCCGCAGGTATCAGCCTTATTCCTGTGCATGCAGAGACAGGCGAGCGTGTATTGCCTGATGACAAGATGGCTGTGCTTGAAGTCTTTAAGCCAGGACAAAGACCACAAACAAATATTTTAATAGATACGCCTGATGGTATATATCAGCAACAAGTTGACGTTCCCGCCCTGTATTGATAAGCCTGTGCTTCTTGATAATATGAAAAAAGATAAGAATTAGGATTGATGCAAGCAGATATTCAAGCAGATATAGATAGTATAAATTCAGCCATTATCTTGTTAAAACAGCATGTTGATTTTGATAGTGCCCACAATAGGCTATCTGAATTTGAGCGCCAGATAACATCAGACGGGTTTTGGGATAATCAAGCACATGCCCAAAAGGTGATGCAGGAAAAAAACCATCTGGAAAACCAGCTAGGCGCAATCGATCAGTTAGAACAGGGTATGCGCGATCAGATAGATATGATCGAACTGGCAGAAGAAGAACAGGATACAGAGCTTGTTGAAGAGGCAAAATCTGCCCTGTCGGAATTACGCAAAATAGCAGAAAAAAAACAGCTTGAATCGCTGCTGTCAGGTGAAGCAGATGGCAATAATTGTTTTATTGAAATCCATCCTGGTGCTGGCGGTACCGAAGCTCAGGACTGGGCGGCTATGTTGTTGCGAATGTATTCTCGCTGGGCTGAGGGGCGCGGCTTTAAGCTAGAAACCATAGATGAATCTGATGGTGAAGAAGCTGGGATTAAATCTGCTACCGTGCATGTATCAGGGGTCAATGCCTATGGCTGGCTGAAAACAGAATCAGGTGTTCACAGGCTGGTTCGAATTTCGCCTTATGATAGCTCTGCTAGGCGCCATACCAGCTTTGCGTCTATTTGGATTTACCCTGAAGTTGACGATAATATCAATATTGAGCTTGAAGAAAAAGACCTGCGCATTGATACATATCGCGCATCAGGGGCAGGCGGCCAGCATGTAAACACCACAGATTCAGCTATTCGCATCACCCATATTCCAACCAATATTGTCGTGCAATGTCAATCAGATAGAAGCCAGCATAGAAATCGCGCAACGGCGCTGACAATGCTAAAAGCGCGGCTCTATGAGATGGAATTGCAGAAGCGTGAACAAGATGCAATGGCAGATAATGCGTCAAAATCTGATATTGGTTGGGGCAACCAGATTCGCTCTTATGTGCTTCATCCCTATCAGATGGTAAAGGATTTGCGCACAAATGTTGAAACTGGCAATACAGGTGCAGTGCTTGATGGTGCGCTTGATGAATTTATCGAGGCTAGCCTTGCCGCCAGAGTTGGCTCAAAAAGATAACTAGTCTGTAATGGTGTTGCCCTGCGCTTGAGCTGTTGCAAGCGGGCCATAAAATGCGGCAGAAAAGCGGGCGGCATTTCTCGCATCTATATTGAAAGGCGGTTTCAGCGCACCCTTAAAATAGCGTGTAACACGCTGTTGCCATGTGCTGATAGGGTCAAGTCGGTCACATCCGCACACATAATCAAACCATTTTTTGCCGACCGCTACATGGCGCACTTCATCAGTCATGATAATCTGGAATATTTCAGCAGAGGCATCATCATCAACCTGTCTCATCTTTGAGATGAGTTGGGGTGTGATATCTAGGCCGCGCGCTTCTAGCACAAGCGGCGCAATGGCTAGCCTGCCAAGCAGGTCATCTTTTGTTATTAGCGCAGCTTCCCATAACCCGTCATGGGCATATAGCTCACCATAAAAACTATCTAATGATTTCAGCCTGTCTGACAGCAACATAAAATGCTTGGCTTCATCGTTTGCGACTGACAGCCAATCATGCACAAAATCAAATGGCAATTGTTTATCGGCATATCTGATGGCCATATCTAAGGCTAAATCAATGGCATTCAGCTCAATATGGGCAATCGCATGAAGCAGGGCAATTCTGCCTTTTGGGTTTTTTGAGATGCGCCGTCTTGGAACAAATCTTGGTGGTTTTAGCACTGGCAAATCTGGTCGTCCTGGCCTGTCTGCGATGCTAATAGGGCAAGGCTTGCCATGATAGGTGCCATAGTCAGGCAGGCTGGCAAATAGCTGTTGGGCTTTTTGCGCCTTTAGCTCAGCCGATGCGGTATCAAATGCCTGTTTTATGGCCGAGCTAAGCGTGTGTGCAAACTGGTCTTGCATTTACAGCTAGCCGCCTGCTTGCACATTCTCAAGCACTTCTTCAGCATGTCCAGGAATTTTGACCTTTGGCCAGATATGGGTAATGTTACCATTTGCACCAATGATAAAGCTGGCGCGCTGAATCCCCATATATTTGCGGCCATACATGGATTTTTCCTGCCATACCCCAAATCTTTCGCAAATATCTGTTTCATGATCAGCCCCCAGCAAACAGCTTAGCTGGTGCTTTTCGCGGAATTTAGCTTGTTTTTGTGGCGTATCTTTTGAAATGCCAATTACAATTGCATTAGCAGCTTCAAATTCTGCAGACAGGGCTGAAAAGGCAATTGCCTGTTTTGTGCATCCTGATGTATCTGCTTTGGGGAAAAAGAATATGACAATATTCTTCCCGCTATGCTCAGAAAGGCTGAACTCGCCTGTATCAGTTGGAATAGTAAAATCTGTGATGGTGTCACCAATAGAAAGCATCATTATCCTCTTTTATTCTCGCTCATAATATTCTCATATTATATCGTGGGGGGTGTGTGTTCATACTAGCCCAATATTCAACATATGGATGACAGGATATATGACAAGGCTGATAAATCAAAAAAATATCATCGCTTTACTGTTTTTCGATATTAGCCATATCAGATTATCTGTTATAAATCGCCTGCACACTCAAAAAAAATTATAGTATAGAGTGATATTAAACTACTGATTGCATCACAGGATAAAGCCATGAGGCGAGAGCCAACGCACATTTATCTTACCCTATGGGTACGGCGCCTGATGGTGGTTTTTGGGATTTTTGGAATTTTGGCAGTAGGTGTAGGTCTGTTGCTGAATTATTATATCCAGTCGCAAGGCGGGCTTGCAAAAGTTATATCTCACCAGCTGTCCCAAAATGATCTTGGTATTTTGATTGTTGCTGAAGAGGCTGGGCTTCAGCTAGATGGCGCAGCGCAGCGCATTGAAGTGTCAATTAAGGATGTCTCTATTGATCAGAATGACCAGCATATTGATATGCCGCAGGCCAAATTTGTATTTGGCTGGTCATCTTTGCTGTCACTTGCACCACAGGAAATAGAGTTTCAGACACGCGAGATTGTGCTGTTTGCAGATGATAAAAATCTGCGTGCGGATAGTAGCTCAGACTGGCTTGCTTCTACTATGGCTGACCAATTCAGAAATTTGTCCGAAAACAGCAACTCAATGCTTGCGCGTTGGCTGTCCAACGTAGGCACTATCAAAATTTCTGGGGCAGATATCCGCCTATATCGGCATCAGGCCAAAACAGATTTGCTGGCACATTTCAGCGATGTTGATATTGCCGTTACCCCTTCTGCTGGCGGTAATCCAGAGCAGATAGCTATTCGTGCAAGCGGCACACAGCTTGGCAAGCTGACACAAGAACAAGGGCGAGCGTCACTATCCATCAACCATAATGTGCTATCCTCATTAAGCGAATTTTCACTTACTTTGTGGGATGTTGATCTGGCGCTACTTTACCCGCTTTTCCCTATGGCTGAGATGGTGGCGATTACACCGCAGACACGTATTAGTGGGAAGTTTGACGGGCTTGCAGATGGCTCTGAGATTGTTAGTCTGGATATTAACAGCTATATTACGGGCGGATTTTCGACCGAAATCGGGGCTCAGCCTTTTACTGCCGAACAAGTAGAAATGACAGCTCAATATAGCGCCAAAGACAGGCTTTTCTTGGTCAATAATGCTATTCTTACCTTGCCTGAAGACCAGCAAATTAGCCTGACAGGGCAATTTTTTGCCATTGGCCTACCAACCGTTTCATTTAAGGGCAATATTCTGGCAGAAGATATGTCTATCGCATTATTGCGAGAACAGTTTGAAGCATTTATAGCTGTGCCTGAGCCTGCACAAGCGTTTCTTCAATATGTAAAGGGCGGCAGATTTCAGACAATCACAGTAGAATTTGCAGGCAATTATCAAACTATACCCAAATTGCTAAACCTGTCTGAATTGGCGCTGACAAGTGATTTTGTAAATCTTAGGCTTGGCTATCAGGGACGCCAATATCAACAGCTAGTAGGCACATTAGCTGGCAAGATTGAGCTTGATATGACTGCGCCAGAACATTTCGATAAATTGCTGATAAGTGCGGCATTGTCAGATGGGTTTGCTCGGCTTAAAGGCTTAGATGAGGTGATACGCATCCCAGTGGCAGAGATAGTCACCCGAATAGTGCCGAACCGAATCTCTATCCAGAAGCTAAGGCTTGCCTCTCAAGATAGAGGCGCGCTATTTATGCAGGCTGAGCGCAGACAGCTAGAGGGTGAATTTGTCTCAGATATTACGGTGACCTCAGATAGGCTGGATGGCAGGTTGTTTCAGGCCTTCTGGCCAGAAATGCTTGCTGAAAAAACACGTAAATTTGTTTCTGAGAGATTTGTTGGCGGCACGCTGGAAAATATTGATCTGACCCTCAGGCTGGCAGAAAAAGACAAGCCAGTATTTACAGATGTTCAGGGACAATTTGACTATAAATCAGGTAGCTATAGATGGCTTGAGGGGCTGTCTGATATTGCCATAGACCATAGCACAGTTAGCTTTGCTGATAATAAAATGCAAATCTCTGCTTCAGCAGGCCAGTTTGGCACTATCTCTGTTAAAAATTCTGAAATCATGTTTTTCCCTGTATTGCAGGCCGCAAATCAGCCTCGAAACCTGACCTTCAAAATCAGAGGCGAGGGCGGCTCAGCATCTCTGCTTGATATTCTGGCACATGAGAAGATTAACAGATTAGAAGCATTTGGGCTGGCTGGGCGTAAGGCAGATGCTAAGACGCATTTCAAATTTATTGCAGACGGGTTTTTAGAGCCAGGTAAACCCTTAGCCCTTAGCAATATTGAAATAGATGGCGAGTTAAAAGATGCACAGCTTGATGGGCTAGCTATGGGTAAAGTGCTTCGTGATGGCGATATTGAACTGCGCTATCGGGATGCAGAAATTCAGCTTTCAGGCACAGCCACATTATCGGATTTACCTGCCTATTTCAGCTATATCCAAACATCTGACAAGCAGATTGATGTAAAGGCCAGATTTGTGCCAACTACCGCATTCACCGCTGAGCTTCAGCGCTATCTTCCAATTAGGATGCAAGGCGCGATGGGCGCAAATATTGAGCTAAGCGGAAATGGCAAGACAGGGGATTTTACAGTCACTGCTGATGCTGATCTTGCGCCAGTATCGCTATATTCTGATTTGTTGGAATGGGGCAAACTTCAGGATGAAAAAGGCAGTATTTCAGGCCGTTTGCTGATCACGGATAACAGATTATCTGAAATCAATATTAACAATTTGCAGGCAGGCAACCTATCTGCTGCTGGCCGAATAATGCTAACAAAGACAGGTGAGGTTGATCTAGCAAGGCTGGAAAATATCCAATTTCCGGGTACTGAGCTTGAAGAAATAATTGTGCAGCGAAATAGTGAGGGAATTTATTTGCTTACTACTGAGGGGGCATTGCTTGATATATCGCCCTTTCTGACCTTTTCTGGAAGCGGCACTCATCCTAGCTTTAGCTTTGATATTACAGCAGATCAAATAAGCGTAGGCCCAAGCCTGTTTGTGTCTGGTAATATTGTCGGCGAGAAACAATCTGGCGTTTCTGGAAGCGCTCTATTGCAAGGTACAATCACAACAGATAAGCAGACACGGTTTGAACAAACCCAGCTAGATATTCAATTTGGTGGCGACGGGTTTGTTGCCAAAGGCACAGGGCTGATTGGCGGAGCAGAAGCCAGCATCAGCTATGAAAAGCTACAGGATGGCCGCAAAAAGCTTTATATTCTCTCAGAAAATGGCGGGCGGGTATTGAATGGGCTTGGGATTACAGATGCGATTAAGGGCGGTGTTATCGAATTAAAATCAATATTTTCACCTAAAGATGATGCCGAGATATCGACAACTATATTGATGGATGATTTCAGGTTGATAAAAGGCACAAAGGCTATTCGGGTTTATTCTGTGCTATCACCAACTGGTCTATTCTCTTTATTTGAAGGTGAGGGCACCTATTTTTCCAAAGGGGATGCGGTGATCAATTCTGAAAATGGGGTGCATACAATCTCATCGCTTCGTGCAGAAGGCGCTTCAGTTGGGCTAGGGGTTGTTGGGGTGTATGATAGCAACACCAAACAGGCAGATATAAGCGGTAATCTGGTGCCTATCAATCTGGTAAGCAATATTATTGGCAATGTGCCGTTGATAGGCACAATCCTTACAGGCATTGATAATTCAGGGCTGTTGGTGACTCAATTCAGGGTGGTTGGCAATATTGATGATCTGAATGTTGAGGTAAATCCAGTCTCATTGTTGGTGCCAGGACTGTTTCGTGATCTGTTCAGCCCAAATTGGCTTGAATCAGAAGCAGACAGAATTTTTGATTCACGCTCTACTGCTAGATAGCTAGACTATCTGCTTTAGCACGGCGCGGCGTTTTTTGCCTGCCGCGATTTGTGCCAGCCCATCCGCATTAAAATCATCTGCGGTGATAACACGCTCTTCATCGGTTATCTGAGCATCATTCAGCCTGCATCCGCCCCCGCGCATCAATCGCCGAACCTCGCCCTTTGAACTTGCCATGCCTAGCGTAACAAACGCATCTATTAACGATAGGCTGTTTAGCTGGTCTGGTGTTATATCCAATGTTGGCAGGTCAGTGGCGATGGCGCCTTGCTCAAAGCTTTGGGCGGCAGTGCCAGCAGCTTTTTTAGCCGCATCTGCGCCATGACATAATCTGGTCACTTCATTTGCCAGCACAATTTTTGCCTGATTGATTTCAGCGCCTTCAAGCTGTTCAAGCTGTGCTATCTCTGCATCATCTAGCTCGGTAAATAGACGCATAAACCTGCCAACATCTGCATCTTCTGTATTGCGCCAGAACTGCCAGAAATCAAATACAGGTAGTCTTTCTTCATTCAGCCAGACAGCGCCTGCCGCAGATTTTCCCATTTTTGCGCCTGATGCAGTTGTGATCAATGGCGAGGTAACACCGAAAATCTCCTGACTATCGACCCGTCTTGTCAAATCTATACCTGTTACAATATTACCCCATTGGTCTGAGCCGCCCATCTGCAAACAACAGCCATATCTGCGTCTCAGCTCAAGAAAATCATAGGCTTGCAAAATCGCATAATTAAATTCTAAAAAGGACAGATTCTGCTCACGCTCAAGGCGCAATCTTACAGAATCCATGCCCATCATCCTGTTTACAGATAGATGAGAGCCAAAATCACGCAAAAAGCGAATATACGCAAGCTCGTCCAGCCACTCTGCATTATCCACCATAATCGCATCGCTAGGGCCATCCCCAAAGTGCAGATATTTCTGAAATATTTTGCGGATACCGTGTTTGTTTTGCTCAATATCTTGATCAGACAAAAGTGGGCGCGCTTCATCCTTACCCGAAGGGTCACCTACTTTAGTGGTACCGCCCCCCATAAGCACAATTGGCTTATGGCCAGCACGCTGCAGATGGCGCAACATCATGATCTGAATCAGCGAGCCAACATGCAAACTATCTGCTGTGCAGTCAAAGCCAATATAGGCAGAAATAGTCTGCTGGCTCATGCGCGTATCAAGCGCTTCAATATTTGTGGCCTGATGCAGATAGCCTCTGCTGGTCAGAACATTTAGAAAAGATGAAGAATGGGTCATGATAATTGTCTAAATTAGTTATTATATATCCAGCTCGGCATTTGGCATTGCCAGCCCGTCTTTGGTGCGTTCAAGATAAGAAGACAGGCATAGCATCGCTTCATCAAGATGGGTGCTGAAGAAATGATTAGCCCCATCAATCAGGCCTATTTCTATCTCAATACCTTTTTGCTTGCTGATTTTTTCTACCAGCGCTTCTACCTTAGTATGAGGCACTTGTGCATTTTCAGTGCCCTGAATAATAATGCCAGAGGCAGGACAAGGCGCCAAAAAGGCAAAATCATGGGTCGTAGCAGGCGGCGATAGTGACACAAAGCCAGTTATTTCAGGCCGCCTCATCATCAGCTGCATCCCAATCCATGCGCCAAATGAAAAACCAGCTATCCATGATATTGATGAGGTAGGATGTTGCGCCTGAAGCCAGTCCATTGCGGTGGCAGCGTCTGCTAGCTCGCCTTCACCCATATCATAAACACCTTGTGATCTGCCAACGCCTCTGAAGTTAAAGCGCATTACAGAATAGCCGCGCTCCTTGAACAGATTGAACGTATTGAATGTGACGCGATTATTCATCGATCCGTTTTTATCTGGTTCTGGATGAAGCACTAATGCTGTTGGTGCTGATGGATCAGCGGCCGGGCTATATTTACATTCCAGACGACCTTCTGGTCCGTTAATTATCACTTCAGGCATATTACCATGCACTCCCTTGAGCTTTGACTAAAAAGCCTTATATAGGAAACTAGGCTAGATGAAAAGATGATAGCGTGATTTGCAACAGCAGGAATCTGCCAGATAAGCGTTTTAACAGATGAAAAAGGTAGTTTTCTAGCATCAAAGCAGGCATGTATTGCGGGCGCAGGCTAGCGGCTATCTTTTTTGGGACAGGGCGGCTATCATAACATGGTTAAGAATGTGTTATATGGGTATAGCATACGGCCTTAATCTATCTGATAGGCATGTGGCGTATGATAATAGGCCAAACATAACGAGGTTGAATAGATGTTAGCAAAATTGAAAGCTGATAGTGATGCGATACTAGAGCGTGATCCTGCCGCAGCTAGCAGAATCACGGCAATATTTATCTATCCAAGCCTTCAGGTGATGCTTGCTTATCGGCTGTCACATCCCTTATGGAAAGCAGGCTTGCGGTTTATCCCGCGTCTAGTCATGCAAATCGCACGATGGATTACAGGCATTGAAATCCATCCTGGCGCGAAAATTGGCAAGGGCTTTTTTGTGGATCATGGCATGGGTGTTGTGATTGGCGAGACGGCCGAAATTGGTGAGAATGTGACCTTATATCATGGGGTAACGCTAGGCGGTGTGATGCCTGCTATTGATGCGGTAAGCCAGCGATGTGTGAAACGTCACCCCACGTTGCATGATAATGTGATTGTGGGGGCTGGTGCGCAAATTCTGGGGCCTGTTACAGTTGGAAGATGCGCCCGTGTTGGCGGCAATTCTGTTGTTACAAAAGATGTTGCTGATGGGGTAACTGTGGTCGGTGTGCCTGCCAAAGTGGTTAGTAGGGTAAAACAGAATTCCTCGTTTGAAGCCTATGGGGTAAGCAAAATTACAGATGATGCAGATAGCAAGGCAATTACAGCGTTATTTGCAGAATTGGAGCAGTTACGCGCCAAGCTCAATCAGCTTTCTGGCAAAGAGGATACTATAATTGGCGCACAGCCATCATCACCCTCTGAAAAACAGCCTCATATTGAGAAATAAACGCTACCTCTATCTGGCAGATTGGGTAATGGATTACAGATGATGGGTGTATCTGAAAACCAGATTTATCTTGATTATAACGCTACAGCGCCGTTGCGTCCTGAAGCGGCTCAGGCTATCTCTAAGGCATTTGAGATGCCATCAAATCCGTCATCGGTACATTTTCATGGGCGCGAAGCACGCGCTCAGCTTGAAACTGCCAGACAGCAGGTGGCTAAGCTGGCAGGCGCACGCCCTCAGGATGTTACCTTCACCAGTGGCGGCACAGAATCAAATAATATGGTGCTCGCAGGCTATCAGCATATTATTACCTCTGCTATTGAACATGATGCTGTGCTTGCCGCATCTGGGGATGCGCTTCTGCTAGATGTTGGGGGTGATGGTGTTGTAAAGCTTGATGCACTTGAGACTGTGCTGGCATCGCTTGATGATGCGGCGCGCGCTGATACGCTTGTTTCTGTGATGGGTGCAAATAACGAGACAGGCATTATTCAGCCGATTGCCGAAATTGCCAGAATCTGCGCAAGCCATAATGTGCATATTCATTCTGATATGGTTCAGCTAGCAGGTAAGATGCCTATTGAAATGCTAGCGCTAGGGCTTGATTATATCACCCTATCTGCCCATAAGATTGGGGGGCCTTCTGGGGTAGGGGCAGTGGTGAGCGCGCCTGCTAGACGGCCAGCGCCCTTGCTGAGGGGCGGCGGTCAGGAACAGGGCAGGCGCTCAGGCACTGAAAATATGCTTGGCATTATTGGGTTTGGTGCTGCTGCTGAGATAGCGGCTGATCAGATCGCCTTATTTCAGACATTGGCAGGCTGGACAGGCGAGATTGAACAGAAAATTACCGAAAGCTGTCCTGAAATTGAAATTATTGGAAGCCAGGTCGACAGGCTTGGCAATACATCTGCTTTTTATCTGCCTGCACTTTCGTCTGAGATGGCGGTAATGGCGCTTGATCTGAGGGGAGTTTCAATCAGTGCGGGTTCTGCCTGTTCTTCTGGAAAAATGACGTCAAGCCATGTGATCAAGGCGATGGGCATGGCAGAAAAAGCAGGTCATGTGATCAGGGTTTCTTCAGGCTGGAAAACAAAAAAAGCAGATTTGAACATGCTTGCAGACCAGCTAATTGATCTATACAAGCAAGCATCATAATTACATTCAGTTAGAAAGGCGATCATCAATGCCAGTTATTCACTTCATCAAACGAGATGGAAGCATTCATGATGTCGAAGTTAAATCAGGCACCACACTTATGGAAGCTGGGCGTGATAGCAATATGGGCATTGAAGGTACCTGCGGTGGAAGCTTGTCATGTGCGACATGTCATGTGATCTTTAGCGAAGCGGATTTTAAGCGTGTTGGCGTGCCCTCAGAAGATGAAATGGATATGCTAGACCTTGCTTTTGGCGTGACACCTACATCGCGGCTTGGCTGTCAGATAGCGGTGACAGATGCGCTTGACGGCTTAACTGTAACCGTTCCAGAAGAATAAACCTGATGCCACACTCACCCCTCACAAAGTCAACAGATACGCCAGATAGCGTACTATCTGAGGGGCTAAACTCGCTTGGCTTCGCAAAAGCGCCTGCTGATACCACAGTAGTGGTGGCAATGTCTGGTGGGGTTGATAGCTCTGTGGTAGCCGCAATGCTCGCAGAACAGGGATATAAGGTAATCGGGATCACCCTTCAGCTATATGATCATGGCGCAGCGATTGAGGTAAAAGGCGCATGCTGTGCAGGGGCAGATATTCATGATGCTCGCGCAGTAGCGCATAAGCTGGGGATAGCGCATTATGTGCTAGATTATGAAAGTAAATTTCGAGATCAAGTGATGGATGATTTTGCTGAAAGCTATCTGGCAGGTCATACCCCTATCCCATGCGTAAGATGTAACCAGACAGTCAAATTTACAGATTTGCTAACAACTGCTCGTCAACTTGGCGCAGATTGTCTGGCAACAGGTCATTATGTCTCGCGCAAGAAGCTTGGTGAACAGTTCGTGCTAACGCGCGGGCGTGATGCAGGCAAGGATCAATCCTATTTCCTGTTCGCAACCACCGCAGAACAGCTTGATTATTTGCGCTTTCCGCTTGGTGATATGCACAAAGAGCAGACAAGAGAGCTGGCTGAACATTTTGGGCTGTCTGTTAGTGACAAGCCTGATAGTCAAGATATCTGCTTTGTGCCAAATGGCAAATATGCTGATGTTGTTCGCAAATTGCGTCCTGGCGCCATTGAAGCGGGCGAAATTGTGCATATAGATGGCACTGTGCTAGGCAGCCATAACGGGGTGATTGACTATACAATAGGCCAGAGACGCGGTCTTGGCATTGGTGGCCGAAATAATGGCGCTGAAGATAACGCCCCGTTATATGTTGTGGATATTGATGCAGCGCGTCATCAGGTGCTGGTTGGGCCAAAAGAGGCGCTGGCATGCACCCAGGTTGTGCTGGCCGAGATGAACTGGCTATCGCCATCTGTGATGTCTGCAAAAACAGCAATTGGGAAAGCTGTGCTGGTGAAGTTGCGAAATACTGCGCCTGCGGTGCCAGCCACAATTATTGAGGCAAATGCAGAAGGGCATCTTAGCCTGACGCTAGATCAGCCAGAATATGGGATTGCGCCCGGACAGGCTGGCGTGTTGTATGATGCACAACAGCCTGAGATGGTGATTGGCGGCGGCTGGATTGTGGCCGCGCCGCTGTCAATACCAAGATCAGCATAAAACAGCGTAAATATGGCTTGACCCATCTAGCGGTTAATACTAAAAAGGCGGTCTGAAACTGCAGAGCCCAATGTGGCAACTGTAATGGCGGAGTAGCTCAGGTGGTTAGAGCAGCGGAATCATAATCCGCGTGTCGGGGGTTCGAGTCCCTCCTCCGCTACCACTTCTCTCAATGACATAAACATATTGCAGCGCTTCAAAAATCATTTTGAGGCGATTTTTACGTTACACACCTATTACACACTTTTTGG
>CBFHYU010000019.1:0-45008 GCA_965660165.1 Puniceispirillaceae bacterium (SeqCode) | reverse complement strand
CCTTTGTTGAGCAGTAAGTCGTCTGGAAAATCAGAAAATAATTCTTTAAATCTTATTCCAACACATTCAGATAATTTTGGAATTGCCTCATGGAGATACATAATTCCCATCAAAATCTAAATAAAATGAATTGGCAACATAATTATTAAGATGATTAAATATTTTTGCTCTTAATAACTTTGAAATGATAAACAAAATTAGCGGAATGGAGAAAAGCCCCCATGTTTTGACGATGCTAACAATATCAAACATCCAAAAACCATTTGAACTTTTCATGGCAGATAAGACCCAAAGCAGAAAAAATAATTTAAATTTCAAATTGATTGTTTTTTAATTTTTTAAACTTAAAACTACTCCCACTCGATCGTGCCAGGGGGTTTTGAGGTTACGTCATATACCACGCGGTTTATGCCCTTTACCTCGTTAATCAGTCGGGTCGATAGCTTTGCAAGAAAGGCGGTATCAAACAGATAGGCTTCGGCAGTCATACCGTCAGTTGAGGTCACGGCTCGCAATGCGCAGACATATTCATAAGAGCGCGAATCCCCCATCACCCCGACGCTTCGCACTGGCAACAGCACGGCAAATGCCTGCCAGATCGTATCATACAGGCCAGCTAGTCTGATCTCTTCAAGATATAGCGCATCCGCTTTTCGCAGAATGGCTAGCTTATCTTTGGTAATCTCGCCTGGAATACGGATTGCAAGTCCTGGTCCTGGAAAGGGGTGACGCCCCACAAGACTATGGGGCAAGCCAAGCTCAATACCAAGCGCCCTTACCTCATCCTTAAACAGCATCCGCAATGGCTCAACCAGCTCAAGCGCCATATCATCTGGCAGACCACCCACATTATGATGAGATTTGATAGTCACTGCTTGACCGCCAGCCGCAGAGATAGATTCGATCACATCAGGATATAAAGTGCCTTGTGCAAGAAAGGCAGCATCTTGAATCTGACCAGCCTCTGCATCAAACACTTCGATAAAGCTTGCGCCAATAATTTTGCGTTTTTGCTCAGGGTCTGTAACCCCTTCTAGCCTATCTAAAAACAGCGTTGAGGCATCGTGATGAATAAGCGGGATATTGTAATTATCTTTGAATAGAGATACGACCTCTTCGGCTTCGCCAGCCCGCATCAGCCCTGTATCTACAAACACGCATGTCAGCTGATCGCCAATGGCCTCATGAAGCAATTTAGCCGTGACAGAACTATCTACCCCGCCAGAAAGCCCGCAAATAACCCGTTTCTGGCCAACTTGTGTGCGGATAGCCTCAATCGCCTCATCCTTATAGGCAGCCATTGACCAGCTTGCCTCGCACCCACAAATCAGGCGGGCAAAATTGCCAAGCATTTTCTCGCCCCTATCAGTATGCACTACTTCGGGGTGGAACTGCACTCCATAATAGCGCCGCCCCTCATCTGCTATTGCTGCAAAGGGCGCACCTTGAGAGGCTGCAATGACATGAAAGCCTGCGGGAAGCGCAGATACATGATCCCCATGGCTCATCCAGACCGTTAAGGGGCGGTGTTCCAACCCGTCAAATAGCGGGCTATCTGCTATAAATTCAATTTCTGCTGCACCAAATTCACGTGATATGCCAGCGTCAACTTGGCCGCCTAGCTGGGCACATAGGGTCTGCTGGCCATAACAAATACCAAGCACTGGTAAGCCTGACTGAAATACAGCATCAGGCGCGCGCGGCGTATCTGCATGGGTAACAGATTGTGGGCCACCAGATAGAATTATGCCTTTTACATCATCAAGCGCGGCTGGTTCTGACAATCTTTTCTCAGCAGCATGGCTTGGGATGATTTCAGTAAAATAATGCAACTCTCTGAGGCGGCGAGCAATAAGCTGTGTAACCTGAGAGCCGAAATCAATAATCAGCAGACTATCTGTCATAATATCCCCTAAGAATTGTGAGCATGAATGCTACATACCGGGACGGTAATTTGGCGCTTCGCGTGTGATGGTGACGTCATGCACATGAGATTCAGACAACCCCGCTGAGGTGATTTTCAGGAAGGTGCAATTTGTCTGCATCTCATCAATCGTTTTATTGCCTGTATATCCCATTGCCGCGCGCAAGCCGCCAGCTAGCTGATGCAATACCTGCCCTGCTGACCCTTTATAGGGTACTTGACCTTCAATCCCCTCTGGCACAAGCTTTAACGGGGTTGATACTTCTGCCTGAAAATATCTGTCAGCAGAACCGCGCGCCATCGCCCCAAGCGATCCCATGCCGCGATAGGCTTTATAAGAACGCCCATTATATAAGAAGATTTCGCCTGGCGTTTCATCTGTTCCAGCCAGCAGACTGCCAATCATCGCAACAGACGCACCAGCCGCAATAGCCTTTGCCAGATCGCCTGAAAATTTAATGCCGCCATCTGCAATCACAGGCACCTGCTTTTTCCTACAAATCTGAGCGGTATCAAAGATCGCTGTTAATTGAGGCACCCCTACCCCTGCCACCATCCGAGTAGTGCAAATTGAACCTGGACCAATTCCAACCTTTACGGCATCTACGCCAGCATTGATCAGCGCTTCTGCGCCATCAGCGGTGGCAACATTGCCGCCAATAATCTGGACTGTATTAGATAGTTTTTTAATATCAGATACCGCAGACAGCACCCCTTGCGAATGGCCATGTGCGGTATCAACCACAATCACATCTACCCCTGCCGCAATCAGCGCCTCTGCCCGTTCAATACCATTAGTGCCAGAGCCTGTTGCGGCGGCTACCAGCAACCTGCCACCCTCATCTTTTGATGCAAGCGGGAAATGTTCTGCCTTTTCCATATCCTTGACAGTCATCAGACCAATACAATGATTATGGTCATCCACCACCACTAGCTTTTCAATTTTATGACGATGCAATAGCTGGCGCGCCTGTTCAGCTGTTGAGCTTTGGGTTACGGTTACAACAGGCGTAGTCATCAGATCGGCTACATTCTGCGACATATCAGTTGCAAATCTGACATCACGATTGGTCAAAATACCTAGCAATTCACCACTATTTTTTACCACAGGCACGCCGCTAATATTATGATTACGCATCAACTCAATCGCTTCACCTAGTGATTTATCAGGTGCGATTGTATAGGGATTTACCACCATCCCTGCTTCATATCGTTTTACGGCGGCAACTTCACGTGCCTGCTCATCTATGGTGAAATTTTTATGGATAACGCCGATACCGCCAGCCTGCGCCATAGCAATCGCCAACCTCTGTTCTGTTACCGTATCCATTGCGGCGGATACAAGAGGCGTGTTTAACCTGATGGTTCGGGTTAACTGGCTAGCTATATCAACATCTGCAGGCAAAACAGATGAATAGCCTGGCTGTAAAAGCACATCATCGAATGTGAGTGCATCTTTGATTTTATCGGAATAATCTGTCATCGCTAGGCTGATTCCTTGCTATTCTATTGGCTAACTCACACAATATTCAGGCTGTTATGCTAGCACAAATGAGGGGGTAATCTGATGACATCGGATATTAGCACGCCTCTTCATAAAAGACTAGGTAAGATTTTATGTTGCCTGCCTAAATTAGCCCCTATTAACTATCCTCATCTGAGCCTATCTCAGCCTTATAGCCTGTTGCTAGCAAATAGGTTTCAACAGATTCAGCGCGGCTTGCCGCAGGTTTCAGATAACGCACCTTTTCAAATTTCTGATTCAGCACTGTCATAAACTCACCATCTGCCCCGCCTCTAAAGGCTTTGGCCAGAAAGGTGCCGCCTGGTGTTAACACATCTTCTGCAAAATCAAGTGCCAGCTCAAGCAATGCCATCGTGCGCAGATGATCTGTCTGCCTATGACCTGTGGTTGCCGCCGCCATATCTGACAGCACAATATCTGCCGAACCACCTATGGCGTGTGTGATACGTTCAAGCGCGCTATCATCAGTGATATCACCTTCAAAAATCTTCGCACCAACCACAGGGTCAGTTGGCAATATATCGATACCGACAAGCTTTGCCATGCCTGCTTCAAGCTTGCACCGCCGTGCCACTACCTGAAGCCAGCCCCCTGGCGCGCATCCCAGATCAACCACCGCCGCATGAGGGCGCAAAAATTTATGTTTATCATCCATCTGCTCAAGCTTCAGCGCCGCACGCGAGCGATAGCCGCGCTTCTGAGCTTCGGCCACAAAGGGATCATTTAGCTGTCTGGTTAACCATCTGTTTGACGAGGGCTTTCTGCGGCGCATATTTTTGGGCTGGATAGTAAGCCCTGTTTTGGCTCGATATGAACGACCAGAACTACCCTTATTGCCGCCTCCTTTTGATGAACCTGAACCGCTCATCTACGCCACCACCAGACCAAAGAAGCGTTTGATACCGCGCCATATTGCTAATGCTGTCATCCCTAAATCACGGCTAATGCCCAAAGTGGCTGGCACTAAGAACAGCACCAGTGCGGTTGTTACTGCAAGACCAAACACAATCGTTGTTGCCATCGGGATCAGGAATTGGGCTTGAAGCGAGGTTTCAAACATCAATGTAGACAGCCCGCCTATCGTTGTCATCGAGGTCAATAACACAGGTCTAAGCCTGTCTATTGTACCTTGTACTACCGCATCTTCTTCTGTTTCATCTTCCTCTAACTCTGCTCTGCGCCGCTCGATCGTAGCAACCAGAATGATTGAGTTATTCACGACAATTCCAGATAGTGCAACCAGCGCAAACATGGATAGGATATTCAGATTAAGCCCCATCACATAATGTCCAAGCACTGCCCCAATGAGTGCAAATGGTATCATGATCATCACGGCAAACGGCCGCGCCCAGCTTGCAAACACCCATGCCAGAATGACATAAATACTGACCAGCGCCAGCATCGCGCCTGTGGCCATATCAGCAAAGGCTTCGCCTTGTTCCTGATCACGCCCATCAAATCTATATCTTAGATTATTTTCTTGCACATAGTCTGCAAAGGCGCCTGTTGTAAGGGCTTCAACAGCCTGTGAGGTGTTGATGACATCATCATCAAGCTCACCTTGAATAGCGACTTCGCGAAAGCCATCCTGACGCCGAACAATCGAAAAGCCTAGCCTGTTTTCAACCGTAGCAACTTCACCAAGCGCAATATATTGGCCTGTTGGGGTAATCAGCTTCAGATCACGCAAAGCATCTGTTGCGATTTCTTCTTTTGGTCTGGATAGGCGTACTGTTACTACCTCGTCACCACGCGGAAAGCGCGTAACCACTGCCCCATCAAGCGCGGCACGCACCTGCCCGCCAATAGATTGGACAGTAAAGCCAAGTGAGCGACCTAAATCAGACAATCTGATAATGCGCTCTTCTGCGCCATAATCTAGATTTTCTTCAACATCAGAGGTACCGGGCAAGGCACTTGCAATCTGAATAATATCTCCAGCCGCAGCTTTTAGCTCTCTCAGCTCGTCTCCCAAAATACGAATATCAAGCTCTCTGCCAGGCGGCCCGCCTGTTGGCGCTCTGACTGTAAGTCGTTCTACCCCTGCTTGCGGTATAATTTCTGCCTTTAGCGCATTTACAAATTCCTGCACTCTGATAGACCGCTGATCTGCTGTGATCAGCTCAATCACAATGCCTGCACGTAAATCATTTGCTCCGCCTGTTGGCGTGTCATCATCCCCTGCTGACACATTTGTTCCAAGCGCGCTATAAGACAGTTTGACAAGTCCGCCCTGCCCGTCTGTTAGGCTAGCTTCTGTCTGTGCCAGCGCCCGTTCCATTTCTGTAAGCATGTTTTGCGTCTGGCTTCTGGTAGAGCCTGCTACCATCCGCACATTGGCAAATACTCTGTCTGCTTCGGGAGCTGAGAAAAATACAAATCCGACCCTGTTGCTGGTCATCATACCAATCGCTGTCATTAACAGCCCAATCGCAAAGGCAAAGGTGGCGTATCTATATTGATAGGCCAGCCGCACCAACGTTCCAAACACCCTGTCCTTTACGATATCAAACCCAAGATCAAACTTCTCTCTGAATTGGCTAAATAGCCGTGAGATAGGATTGGATGATTTGGTGTTGGAATGACCATAATGAGATAGATGGGCAGGCAGGATAAAGAAACATTCAATTAGGCTAGCTATCAGCACCGCACAGACAACTGCTGGAATAGCAGAAATAATTACCCCGATAATGCCCTTAATGGTAAATAAGGGTAGAAAGGCAGCCACAGTAGTTAGCATCGCTGAAAGCACAGGCGGACCCATACGTTTTGCCGCCAGAATTGAGGCTTCCTGAATATGTATGTTTCGCTTTTTGCGCAAATATTCTGCATGCTCGCCAATAACTATCGCATCATCCACCACAATGCCAAGCGCCATAATCAGCCCAAATAGCGAAATCATATTTATCGTTTGGCCAGACCCAAGCATCACCCCGAATGTTGCCAAAAAGGCTATTGGAATTCCAGCGGCCACCCAAAAAGCAATCCGAACTGGCAGAAAAACAAACAGCACAAGGATTACAAGTAGCAATCCTGTGCCACCATTTTCAACCATCAGATTGATACGTTCAGAAATTAAGATTGCCGCAACATCATGCTGTTCTATCTTCATGCCTTGCGGCAGGGTTTGCGATTTTTCAGTAATATAGCTTTGCACCAGATCATTGGTTTCAAGCGAGTCACTTGAACGCCCTCTTTGGATATGAATTTCGACAGCAGGCTGGCCATTTCGTCGAAGCAAAATTGCGGGCGTCTCATGGGTATCGGAAAGGGTAGCGACCTCACCAAGCGTCACCGAACTGCCATCTGCACGCACCAATATAGTAACATCACTATATTCTGCGGCATTTTTGCGAAGCCCAAGCGAGCGCACCCGCAAGGCGCCATCTGCAAACCGTCCTGCAGGTACATCTACTGAACTGCTGGAAATAGCGCGCGAAATATCTTCTAGTGTTAGGCCAAGACGGGCAAGCTCAGCTTCTCTGATCTCGATTCTAATTTCTTCATCAGGTAGCCCGAAAAACTTGACCTTATCTACCCCGCGCTGAAGCAGGTCTTCTTTCACAGTCTTTGCATGATAGCGAAGCGAGCTTAGCGGAAATGGTCCAGAGATGACTATTTTCGAAACTGTGTCGAAAAATTCAGCCTTAATCACTTTTGGCGCTTCAGCATCTGGAGGGAAATCCACCTGTCCGACTGCTGCCTCTACATCTGCAAGCGCCTTTTGCATATCTGCACCAAACACAAATTCGACCTGCACAACAGCATTACCTTCAAAGGATGAAGATTTTACATTTTTCACATTCGCGATTGTGCGTAATTCAGGCTCTAATGGCTGGACAATATTACTATCGACATCTTCTGCTGTTGCCCCTGACCAATTCACGCTAACCGCAACGACCTCAACATCAACATCGGGGAAAAATTGCTTATTCAGCCTATTTGCGGACGCAATACCGACCACCAGCATCAATATCATCAGAATATTGGCGGCGGTGCGATGACGGGCAAAAAATTCAATAGCGCTACTAAACATCAACAGATATCTTTTCTAATTGCTGGCAATTCGAACACGAAGCCCGTCTCCAATACCTGGAAGACGTGTTGCGATTACCTGTTCATTTTCAGCAATATCACCTGTTACCCAGATACGGCCATCTGCCCGATGCATAACCGATACGACACGCTGATCTGCGCGCCCCTCTTTTGCAACAAAAATCAGATTACTGCCAACAAGCGATTCTTCTGGAAGCTCAAACACATTCTGTAATTCCATGCCTGAAAAGCTAATTTCTACAAACGCCCCAGGCGGAATGATCGCAGTGCCGTCATTCACCAATTCAGCAAATAGCTTGCCGCCGCCTTCAGACCTGTCAACCAACACTTCTGCGCGCGATACAATAGCGTTTGTTTGCGAGACCACCTTACCTTCTGCCTGCCATTTCAGCTGAACAGTCTTTCCCATCAAATCAGGCAGATTAGAATAAATCTCGGCAGATACCACGAACGGCACCTCAAGCGAGTCAAGATCAGTAAGTCGTGCGACCATATTGGCGTTTGACACACGATTTCCAAGCGCAAGCTTGACCATGCTTAACCGCCCTGTAAAAGGAGCAATCAAGACAGAATCTTCAATATCTTTTGCTCTGTTTCGCTCGGCCAGTCGAAGCTGGGATAATTTTGCCTTTGCCTGAGCAAGCTGGTTTGCCGTAACAGATAGCGCAAGTTCAGCCTCATCTAGATTGGCTTCTGTCGCCACTGAACGCGAAAACATAGACCGCGTTCTTTGCACTGTACGTTCCCGCAAACTCACCTGTTTTGCCAGCGCATCAACTTGTTTTTCTTCTGCTTCTATCTGTAATTTAATATCTTGTAACGCAAGTCTTAATCGCTCGCTATCAAGCTGAGCCAGACGCTCACCTTTGCGCACCAACGCGCCATCACGAAGCGTCTGTGAGATAACCTCAACCTCGCCTGCTACCCCAAAGCGCAATTCTGCTTCACGGGCAGCACGCACTGTGCCGAACGCCTGTTCAACAGGCATCGCATTTGTCATTTTCGCAGTGATGACATCTACCGTCCAGCTTTGCTCTTCTGGCACATTGGCAATGACTTCAGGCTTAGTATTCTGAAGATATTGATAAAATCCAAAAAACACACCCAGAACAAGGATGGCAAGCACTGCCTTTGCAAGCACTGAACCTAGCTTTGACCACATATTCTAACGCTTCCCTAAGGTGAATTTGGAAATAACTGTAATGTTACAACACATAAAAGATATATATTACGGCTCGCATCTGCCCGACTAAACTAGTCTCCGCTGCGCTGATGCCCTAACACACTATATCGACCATCTAATCTTTATACTGTTGATTTCGCTATGAGGATGACATCCGCACTATAATGTTCTAATAGGGTAATGTCCAACAGTTTCATGATTGGGATTCCACACAATTGCGAAGGGGCAATGCTCATCATGTTACAGGCTTGGAATACCCCTAAATTCCATCAAATTTTGCGCGAAGCTGTAACCTTGCTCAAGCTAAGTGTACCGCTTTGTATTGCCCAGATTGCCTCTATCAGCATTCTAACTGCCGATATCTGGATGATGGGACAGCTAAGCGCATTTGACCTAGCCTCTGGCTCGCTTGCCATACGGCTATATCAGCCATTCTACTTTTTCTCTCTTGGCCTGCTAAGCCTTGCAGGCCCGCTTGTTGCACAGGCTCTTGGTGCAGGCGACCCACAACGTGCACGCCGCACCTTTCGTCAAGGGCTGATTCTGGCCGTTATATTAGGGCTTATCTGGATTATACCTGTTCTGAACGGGGTAGATATTTTGATATTTTTCGGTCAGGACAGTACCACTTCACATCATGCCGAAGGCTTTTTAATCTATGCGTCTTTTGGCTTGCTTCCTAGCTTTATATTTATGGTGATGCGGTTTTATACCTCGTCTTTTCAACGGCCAGTCCCTCAGATGATAGCCTCATTGCTTGGGCTCGCATTGAATATTGTGCTGAATGTCATTTTCGCAAAAGGGTTGTATGGCATGCCAGAAATGGGGCTGGCAGGGATTGCGCTTGCGACTAGCCTAAGCCATCTTGCAATGGCTCTTTGTCTTGGGCTATTCATCCAGCTTAAAGCGCCATTTAGCGATGTTAAGCCTTTCAGACGATGGTGGATTGTGGATATGCCAATAGCCAGACGGATTGTCTCGCTTGGGTTGCCACATAGCTTTCTGGTTTTAGCAGAAACAGGCATGTTTATTGTGGCAGGCTTTATGATTGGGCTGTTTGGCACAGCCCCTCTAGCCGCAGGGGCTATCGCTATCCAGATAGCAGGCATGGCCTTTATGATCCCGTTATCTGTATCTCAGGCGACATCTATTCGGGTTGGCAATGCAGCTGGCAGAGCGTCTGCATCAGATGTCATCCGTACTGGCTGGGTTGCAATAGGCTGTTGCATCATATTGGTTCTGCCGTCTGCCTTTGTGCTGATAGCTTTTCCTGAAATACTTGCCACATTTTTCCTGCGTCCTGATGATGCGCTGTTTATGCAGACCTTAAGCTATCTGCTACCGTTGCTTGTGATTACAGGCATTTTCCAGATAGGGGATGCGCTGCATATTGTTATTTCTGCTACCTTGCGCGGGCTTAATGATACCAAACGACCTGCCATTTATGGCATTATTGGCTTCTGGGTCATTGGGGTAGGCTCTGCATGGCTGATGGCATTTCAATTTGGGGGTGGGCCTGTCTATCTGTGGGTGGGTCTTGCAGCAGGATTATTTGCGACCTCTGCCATTCTTTGCGTAAGATGGTATCAAAAGACAAAATTGATGGCTGCAGGTGGCAAAATTCTAGAAGATGAATAAGGTACAATTTCCACAACATTGCCCTGATGAATTTCGCAAAAGATGGCAAGATGAAATTAGGGAATTGATTGGCAATGATGCAGATAACGCGCTTATTGACCTGTGTGCCGCCAGCGTTTCTTTTTCATCACACCTGCATCGTTCTGCGCGTCATTTTAGCGAAGACATCCCGAAAATCTGGGCAGGCGATATTCATCAAATTTGTGATGAGGCCTATCAAACGCTTCACGATCAGCTACAGAGCAAGGATGTTAAAACGGCCATAAGCTATTTCCGCAATCGATGCCATTTTGCTATTGCATGTGGCGATTTATGGGGCATTTTGCCGTTCGAGACATCATTATCACTATTAAGCAAAGTTGCAGAACAGGCAGTTCAGCTGGTATCTGAACATCTGGTATCTGAGGCAGGATTATCTAAAAGTGGTTGGATCATTCTTGCGCTAGGCAAGCTAGGCGCCGAAGAGCTGAATTATTCATCTGATCTTGATCTTATTTGCCTGTTTGACATAGCCGAAGCAAGCGCGCAACCACAAGCCGAACATAGCCCAGAAACCTATATAAAGCTCACAAAGCAGCTTGTCTCACTATTATCCGCCAACACTGAATATGGCGCAGGCTGGCGCATTGATTTGCGTCTTAGGCCAGCCCCAAGTGCAACCGCTATATGCCTGTCTGTGCCAGCGGCGATTAGCTATTATGAATCGCTGGCCAGAAGTTGGGAACGCGCCGCATTTATCAGAGCCAGACCGATCGCAGGCAATATAGAAAAAGGCACGCATTTTCTAAAACAGATTAGTAATTTTGTCTGGCGGCGAAGCCTTGATTATACCATTATTGATGATTTGGCGATTATGCTTCAGCAGAAAGCAACCCCTAGTGACTATCTTGGGTTTGATGTTAAAAAGGGAAGTTTTGGGATTCGCCATATCGAATTATTCTGCCATATTCTGCAATTACTCGCAGGTGGCCGTAACCCTGAAGCCAGAAGCCACAATACCGCCACAGCCCTTTTTGCACTTGCTGAGATAGGGTGGCTTGAACCTGCTCAAGCAAACCAGCTTACAAACGCATATTATGCATGGCGAGAGATTGAACATCGCCTGCAATATCGGCAAGATGGACATACCCACAGCCTGCCGCGCCAGCAAGAGGAAATGGCAAGCTTTGCGGCGTTTGCGGGATGGCACTCTAATTCCGATTTTATCAATGCCCTCAGCCAGCTACAGCAACACACCCAGAAATGCTCAACTCACCCTGTGATGAGCAGAGCGCTATCATTGAGCCGAACACCAGATAAAGAGCAGGTAAAGAGATTCATTGATAATGAAGATTATGACGGCATGTGCCAGCATTTGTCTGAGCTTGGCTTTGTGCGCATAGATGATATTGCCAAGACAATCCATCGCTGGCAGGAAGGCCAAATTGCAGCAACTAGGTCTGAGAAGGCACGTCAAAATTTAGGGCGGATGCTACCTCGCTTTCTGGCAGATATTGCCAAAGCACATGATCCAGACACCACCTTTTTTGATTTTGTGCGGATGATAGAAAAGCAAACTGCAGGCGCTCTGCTTTTTGCACTATTCGCAGAACATCCAGAATTGAGCAAGCTGGTTGGCGAGAGCATTAGCAAATCCCCCATTATTGCTGATTTCTTGAGCGAGGCGCCTGATCTGCTTGATTTATTGCTGGAAAACCAATTTTTTACACCGCTTGCAGGGCGTTCAGATAGTGCTGTTCACCTGCCAATATTATCTGCTGATACGCCTGATATAGAAAGCAGACTTGAACAAATACGGATGGTTAAACGTGAAAGTGATTTTATTGCCAGCATGCATTTGCTTCACAAATTTAGCGCTATTGAAGATGTTCAAGCGCTTCTAACGCACACCGCAGATACCGCATTGGCACTTATGTGCCAAGCCGCCACAGAAGATATTTCTAGACAGTTTGGCAAGATTGATAGATTTCGCTTTGCGGTGATTGCATTGGGCAGGCTTGGTAGCCGAAAGCTTACCCTTGATTCTGACCTTGACCTTGTCTTTATCTATTCTGACGAGCCGCCAGATGAAACGCTAACAGAACAGCAGCCTGTTATTTCTGCGAAAGCATATGCCACCAAGCTAGCCCAAAGAATTACAAATTTCATGACAGTCAAAACAGCGCATGGCAATTTGTACCAGCTTGATATGCGGCTAAGGCCAGATGGAAATTCAGGGGCACTAGCTGTACCTAGCCAGCGTTTAGATAGCTATTTCACAGAACAGGCATGGGCGTGGGAGAAACTATCCTTCCGCAAGGCACGCATAATCTATTCATATCAAAACCCCAGCACCTATCAAAGCGATGGGGCGGGTCAGTCTGATATGTGGATTCAAAATATAGTTGATAAGATGCATGGCTATTTCAGGCTAGATAGCCTTAGCATATTGGTAGACGATATCCATAAGATGAGAGCGAAAATACAGCAAAGCTCACCCCCCCACAGTGATCTTAAAAAACGCTTAGGCGGGTTTCTTGATGCTGAATTTCTAATGGGGCTTGAAGCACATCCCGATATGGTTGCCTTAGGCTCACAGCTAGCAAGCTCAGCCGCATTTGCCGATGCGCTTTACCAGCTTGAGACCATAAAACAGCACTTACCTGTCTATGGCATTTATGCTGGAATGCAGGCTGTTGATGAGGCAAAGACAGGACAGGAACTCTCAGAATTCCTTGCCCTGTCAGACCCAGCTTGCCTATATATCAAACACTGTCTTGAGACAGCATTACACAGCGCACAAGCGCTTATAGACGCGCGCTAATCCATCTGCCTGCAACCAAACCTGCAATCATGCAGACCATGAAAATCACGCCTTCAATACCAGCAACGCCAACTACCGCAATCGCAGGGCCTGGACATAATCCACCAAGTGCCCAGCCAGCCCCAAATAGCACCGCACCAATAATCAACTTGCGGTCGATATGTGTTGACACTGGCGCATTAAATAGCTCAGCCAGAACAGGCTTTACCATCTTGCCTGTCATTCTGATACCAGCCAGACTTACGCCAATACCTCCAACCATCACAAAGGCTAGTGATGGATCCCATTGTCCAGTAATATCAAGAAATCCCTGAACTTTGGTAGGGTCTAACATGCCTGCAATCAGCAGTCCAACTCCGAACACTAGGCCAATTAAAAATGAAGATATCGCAACCATTATGCTAGACCCCCTGCTTTCAAAATAAAGACAGTCACCATACCGCTTGCTACAAAACAGCATGTTGCCACTAATGAGCGGATTGAAAAACGTGACAAGCCGCAAATCCCATGACCAGAGGTGCATCCACTTCCAATCGCTGTACCAACACCGACCATTAAGCCTGCTATTGCCAGACCAGTCGGTGACGCAACCATCCGAGAGGTAAATTCGCCCACCATAAATACATATCCGACAGGCGCAACCAACACCCCTAAAATAAAGGCTAATCGCCAGCCATTATCACCAATACCTTCACCAGCGATTGCTTGACCCAAAATGCCAGACACACCCATAATGCGCCCTAGTAAAAGCCACATGCCTAATGCAGCAAAGCCAATAGCCACACCCCCAGCAAGAGATGCAAGTGGCGTAAATTCAATCCAGTTTATTGTCATAAAACTCTCTTTACTATTTAATTTAGTATAACATCTATTAGATGAGCCTATTTAGCATGGCGACATCAGATTATTCAATAAATCTTCTATCAAAGCTGTGAATTAACCTGCTGTATCACATTTGCGACCTTAAGAGGGCGGTTTTAGAAGAGCATAATGTATATTTTTCACGCAAGGCATAGGGCATTCAACGGTTACGTTATCATGTCCCGTCAGAGCCTTGCCTGATTAGCTCATAATTATAGTTGGTTTTTCTCGATATTAGGAGTTTCGCGCAGTTGTTACGCTCATTACTTGTTTCATGGCCGTTATTTTTTGGGCTATTGCTGATCATGATTGGCAATGGGCTGATGGTGCTTGTACTTGGGATCAGGGCAAGTAATGCAGGCTTTGGGCCTATTATTGCTGGTATTATGATGGGGGGCTATTTTGCAGGATTTTTTGGAGGTTCTGCAATTGTGCCTAAATTTCTTCAGGATGTTGGCCATATCAGAACCTTTGGCGCATTAGCCGCGATTGCCTCAGCTGCGGTAATTCTGCATCTGATAGCGGTTGACCCAATATTATGGACAATTTTGCGTATTTTCACAGGATTCAGCTATGCCGGCATGTATATCGTGGTTGAAAGCTGGCTGAACGAGAAATCCACGAATGATTCACGCGGCCAGATGCTGGCAGTCTATATGGTCATCACCATGGCTGGCATGGGTGCAGGCCAGCTGCTTGGCGGTATCTATGATATTCAAAATATCACCCCGTTTTTGCTAGCCTCTGTGTTGGTATCTGTTGCGGTTGTGCCGATTTTGCTAACCGCCGCCCGCGCACCAGAATTTACCACCCCTGATCCTGTATCTATCAGGCGGCTCTATCAAATCTCGCCGCTTGCGCTTATCGGCATGTTATTTCAGGGATTAACGGCATCAATGGCATTTGGCATTGGGGCTATTTATGCAACTGATATTGGCATGACAGAGCGTCAGGCCTCACTGTTTATGGCCGCCTTTACATTAGGTAATATGCTGCTTCAATATCCGCTTGGGCGGCTGTCTGATTTATTTGATAGGCGGGTAATGATTTTAGCAATCGCCACAGGGGCAGGCATTGCGGCAAGTGTTGCAGCAAGCCTATCTGCACAGCAATTCTTCATGCTGGTAATTATCACAGGGATATATGGCGGGCTTAGCCTGACAATCTATTCCCTATGTATCGCCCATGCCAATGATTACCTCACCCCCTCGCAGATGGTCAGCACAGCCTCAACCATGATCATGGTCAATGGGGTTGGCGCTATTTTAGGCTCGCCTTTGATTGGCTTTATTATGCAAATCTCAACGCCAAAAGCCTTTTTCTGGGGGATAGCTATTGTGCATTTCGGACTAGCCATCTTTGTAATGGTGCGGATGATATCTCGCCCATCTGTGCCATCAGAAGCGCAATCACCATTTGTTGCCGTGCCTGAAATCGGCACAGCAGTTGCCGTCCAGCTAAATCCAGAAACCCCCTATCAGCCATCTGACGCGTTTGAAATGGAAGACCCACTCTCAGATAATCCATATTTGGATATTTCGGGCTTTTCAGACTCCCCAAAGGGATAGTCACATTACTTACAATAGATAATGACATCAGATACGGTTTCAGTTTTGCCTATTAGCTAGACTTTAGAGTATAATATTATCTAATGCTAATTAAGTGGCTTTATAGATATGCGCCTTTTGCTGATCAGCTTATTCTGTTTTTATCTTGCCGCTGGCAGTGCTCAGGCATATGCGGCTGATATCGCAGCGATACAGCTTTCGGTAACGCCTACCAACATAACAGATGGTGACAGTTTGAGGGCAGGTGATTTCAGGCTGAGGCTGTACGGCATAGATGCACCTGAAATTCGTCAGCACTGTGAAGATGATACCAACAAGCGTTATCAGTGCGGAAATATGGCACAGCAATATCTGGCATCACTTGCGATGCCAGATCGTCCGCTAGAATGTGTGCTAAAGGATATTGACAGATATAAACGGCTGATTGTGCAATGTATGGCAGATGGCAAAGATATTGCGACTGAGATGGTTCGGGCAGGATGGGCTGTGGCCTATCGGCGATATTCATCAGACTATATTGCAGATGAACAGTTTGCCAAAACATCACAGCAAGGCATTTGGCAAGGCAGGTTTATCATGCCTGAAACATGGCGGCGCACCCAATAGGCTTTCTGGCTATAGCAGACCAAGCTCGCGCAATTCTGAGGCTAATTCTACTGGCATCGCGTCATTATCATCTGTTTGGGGCATATCCTGGGGGGCATCATCAGCTTCAAGATAGCGCCAGCCCTGAAAAATACGCATTTTGCGCGGCCAGACCGCCATTAAATCTGGCGCAAGCACAATACCGCAGGCAGGACGCCCATCCTCACGTTTCACCTCAATCAAATCAATCACAGGCTGGCGGACAATCATCTGGCCTTTGATAATCCAATAAATTGATCCGCCATCAAGCAACTCATCTGACCGTCTTGGCCAATTTCGAGTTGGGTGAATAATAGGTAAGCCTGCATCTACTCGCCGTTTCTGCCAGCCTTTCAGGCCGTCAATCGAAACAGAGCCAACAGATAGCTTTTTCAGATGAACTGTCATATCTCACAAGCTAGTGTGCCTGATGCTGAACTTCAATCAGTTTGATCAAAAAATTCCCGTACCGAGATATGAGCGCTTTATAGAAGCATCAATGCGGCAAGTCCTAAAAATACCATAAAGCCAATCACATCGGTAATGGTGGTGATAAATACAGATGATGCTATTGCAGGGTCTGAGCCAAGCTTTATCAGTGCCAATGGCACCAGCGTGCCAGAAATAGCGGCAACAATGATATTTGCACACATAGCAATCGCCATGATAAGTGCGATATCAAGCTGACCGAACCAAACATAGGCCAGCCCTGCAGCAAGACCAGCAAATACTATCCCATTTATGATACCGACATATAATTCTCTGAGGCCAAAGGTAATTGCTGTCTTTGTGCTAAATTCACGCATCGCAATCGCTCGCACAGCAATTGTCACTGTTTGAGTACCTGCATTACCCCCCATCGATGCCACAATTGGCATCAAAATCGCCAGCGCAACGATCCTGTCAAGCGTAGCCTCAAATAGCCCAATGACGATGGATGCCAAAATAGCTGTGAGCAGATTGATAAACAGCCATGGGGACCTGCCTTTGAAGGTTTCAATAATCGAACTTCTGATAGAGGCATCAGACACACCAGCAAGTGCCATCAAATCTTCTTCTGCCTCCTCGTGAATGACATCGATAATATCGTCAATCGTAATGATGCCTAGCAACCTTCCATCTGGGTCAACCACTGCTGAGGTAACACGCCCATAGCGGCGAAATAATAACGCCACCTCTTCTTGATCCATGCTCACAGGGATAGGCTGAATATCTGTATCCATTATCTGTGAAATACGTTTTGGACGCTGACTACATAACAGCTTGTCAAGCCGCACTTCGCCCACATAATGACCAGTAGCATCTGTTACCATGACGATATAAAAATCATCCTGCTCAACCCCTTCTGAACGCAGGGAATCAATAGTCTGGCCAACTGTCCAGAATGGCGGCACAACTACCATTTCACGTTGCATCATCCGCCCAGCAGAATCTTCTGGGAAACTCAGGCTTTGTTCAACCAGAACCCTGTCTTTTTCAGATAGAGAGGCCAGAATTTCTTCACGCTCTTCGGGCTCCAGCTCTTCTGCAATTGTAACAACATCATCTGAATCAAGCTCAGGCAGGCTGGCGGCTATCACATCTGAGGATAGATGCTCAACAAGTGTCTCTCTGACATCATCATCAAGATAAGCCAGAATTTCACCATCAAAATCAACCCCCATCAACTGCACCAGACTAGCAGTATCTTGCTGGCCAATCCGCTTGATAAAATCTGCCTTATCAGCAGGGTGAAGCGGATCCAAAAGCATCTTTAATCTGGTTGCATCTTCGCGTGAAAGCGCATCCATAATTGCACTTTCAACTTTTGGGGTAAGTCCATAAAGCGATGATAGCTGGGATGATGCTTGAGAGGTGACTTGCTCTTCTTGAATATTATTTTGCGCTGAAGCAAGCTGATCTAGATGATGGCGATTAACCATAAGCTTGCTCCTTTATCACACATTATATGCGCCTGATTTTTGACTGTTTTTTTACTGTTGCCAGCACCCATAAATGGTAACATAACACGGGGTCAAACCCAACTAAAACTTCATTACCAAACAGCTTATTAGCTAGGTAATATTATTACCTTTTGCTGTTTTGAAATATTATGTCTCAGGAATTTATGCTGAATTCGCAGCCTGTGCGACCCCTTCTGCCAGCGCTGATATGCCTGCATCATCAATATCCTTATGCACGACCAATCTAAACATATCTTTGGCAGGGCTTATTGTGATATTGTGAGCCTGTAATGTTACAGGCAGAGATGATTTCAGATTATCTGGTACCTGCATATAGACCATATTTGTCTGCACAGATTCCATATCAACATGAATAGAAGGAATATCTGCTAGCATATGGGCAAGTGTTTTTGCCCGCGCATGATCTTGCGCTAGTCTAGATATATTATGCTCAATCGCGTAGAGCCCCGCAGATGCCATTATCCCTATTTGGCGCATTCCCCCGCCTAGCATTTTGCGCAATCTACGCGCTCGGGAGATAAACTCTGCTGAGCCTACCAGCACTGAACCAATAGGCGCGCCAAGCCCTTTGGATAAGCATAGTGACACGCTATCAAAACAGCGCGCATACTGAGCAGCAGAAATATTTGTTGCAATGACCGCATTCATCAACCGCGCCCCATCAAGATGCGTGCTAAGACCGCTTTCATGCGCGAGATCACATAATATGTGGAGCCGTTCTGATGGCTGGATAAGCCCATTATGCGTATTTTCGAGCGATAAAAGACGTGAGACAGGATAATGAAAATCATCTTTTTTCACTGCCTTGAGAACATCCTCTGGAGTGAGAGAGCCTTCAGAATTTACGGGTACGGGGCATGGGATAACACCCCCTAATGCGGCAATGCCGCCAGCTTCATAAAACAGGCTGTGATAATGATCGCCAGAAATGACTTCTTCGCCTCTTGCCGCATGGGTCAGCATCGCAATCAGATTGCTTTGCGTGCCAGAACTAACAAACAGCCCTGCCTCTTTGCCAAGCAATGTGGCGACATCTGCCTCAAGTTTGCTTGCCAGCCTGTCCTCACCATATACATCATCACCGACCTCTGCTATTGCCATCGCCTGTCGCATAGGCGCATCAGGCACGGTTACGGTATCGCTTCTGAAATCATAGATAGCTGGGGTACTCATAGGTGCTTGCCAATCAAAATAAAAGAATTAAAAAGATGCGCTAAGTAAACCATGATTGCAGGCTAGATTGCAAAGGCAAAAGGTTGCCACCCTGTCACAGGATGGCAACACTTTCAAAAATATATCAAGCCGTAAGGGGTTATGATTTTGCCCCAAATTCAGGATAGGAATCCATCCCTAGCTCTGAGTTATCCAGACCTGCTATCTCATCTTCTTCACTCACCCGAATTCCCATGATGGATTTTAGCACAAACCAAAGCACAAGCGAGATTGAGAAGGTAAAGGCGCCAACAATCACAATTGAGGTAAGCTGAGTGATAAGGCTAGCATCAGGATTGGTGATCACAACAGCTATTGTACCCCAAATGCCAGCGAACAGGTGAACTGGTATCGCACCAACCACATCATCGATTTGAAGCTTATCAAGAAGAGGCACAGCATACACAACAATCACACCACCAACAGCGCCAATCAGCGTTGCTACGCCAAGTGTTGGAGTTAGAGGTTCAGCTGTAATAGATACCAACCCTGCCAATGCGCCATTTAGCATCATCGTCAAATCAACTTTCTTATAGCTTATTTGGGTTAGGATCATAGCGGCGATTGCGCCCCCTGCAGCAGCAGCATTTGTGTTTGCAAAGATACGTGATACATCTGCCACATCACCAATAGTGCCCATTGCAAGCTGAGAGCCGCCATTAAATCCAAACCAGCCAAGCCACAGGATAAAGGTTCCCAAAGTAGCTAGCGGTAAATTTGCGCCTGGCATAGGAATGACTCTACCATCTTTATATTTACCTTTTCGTGCGCCAAGTACAAGCACACCTGCTAGTGCCGCCCAGCCGCCGACTGAATGAACAACGGTTGAGCCAGCAAAATCAAGAAAGCCCATCTCATCCAGAAAACCGCCGCCCCATTTCCAGCTCGCCTGCAAAGGATAAATTACAGAGGTCAGCAAGAAAGTGAAAATCAGAAATGGCCATAATTTAATTCTTTCAGCCACTGCACCAGATACAATAGACGCTGTAGCCGCACAAAACATCAGCTGGAAGAAATAATCAGAGGCGGTTGACGCATAGCTAAGATCATCAGCCGCTTCTGCTGTTACGCCTACGGCTTCCATCACTGCCACCGCAGGGAAAACCCCTGAAAATACGCCATTGACGGACCAGTCACCTAGCGGATACATCAAATTATATCCCAAAAGATAATAGCCAATCGCCGCAATAGAAAATAGAGCTACGTTCTTGGTGAGCTGTGTTGTGGTATTTTTTGCCCGTACCAGCCCTGCTTCTAGCATACAAAACCCACATGCCATAAACATGACCAGAAAGCCGCTCATAAGAAACAGAACAGAGTTTAAGATAAAGACCCCATGTTCAGGCACTTCCTGAGCAAAGGCAGGCGCCGTAAGACTGGCAGTTAATCCTGCTGCCAATCCCAACGGGGTTAAAATGGTGGATATTTTGATAGTCATGATTATCTCCTTACATGAATATGCGCTAAAGCAACCGCCTATAGCGCAGTCTCGCCTGTTTCGCCCGTGCGAATTCGCAACGCATCTTTGAGCGCGAATGTAAAAATCTTGCCGTCCCCGATCTTTCCTGATTGAGCCGCTTTTGAAATCGCATCTTTGACAGCGCCTGCCTGAGAGGTGGGTACTGCCACCTCAACCTTAATCTTTGGCATGAAATTCACCTGATATTCTGCACCGCGATAAATTTCAGATTTTCCTTTTTGCCGTCCATAACCCTGCACTTCTGACACTGTCATGCCTGTTACGCCCAGCTCTGTCAGCGCTTCCTGAACAGGCTCCAGCTTTCCAGGTTGCATAATCGCTACGATGTAAATCATCTTAAGTCTCCGCTTTACTGTTTTGGCAACAAGACCAGCCTTATCCAACGTGGGATACTTCCTGCACTTCTTGCCGATGAAAATGGTGTAGCAAAGATATGTGATTAAAAATTGTGCTGAATATGCTCAAGGGTGATGCATTATTTGCATAGCTAGGCAATTATGCTAGAGATTTAGCAAGTTTTGGGGGGCAATATGGTTATTAGCGGTATGAGGAATATATGAGGCACCTTACCCATCTTAAATATATTGACGTTGTAGCAAGAGAAGGATCAATTCGGAAAGCAGCAGAGAGGATGGCCATCACCTCAACCGCGCTTAACAGGCGAATTCTTGCGCTTGAAGATGAAATAGGCAGTCCGATTTTCGAAAGGCTGCCGTCTGGAGTTCGGCTAAATGCGGCAGGCGAGCTGTTAATCCAGCATATCAGGCTTCAAATGAATGATTTATCCCGCATATTATCGCAGATTTCTGATCTGTCTGGCGAACGACGTGGTCATGTTTCAATCAGCGTTTGTGCAGAAATGCATGGTAATTTTTTGCCTGAACAGATCGGGCGGTATCGTGATGAACATCAAGCTGTTAGCTTTGATGTGATGCAACATGATTCTGAACAAAGCCTTACAGCATTGGGACAGTATGATGCAGATATAGCGCTTATTTATGCGCCATTACTTCCCTCAGATATTGCGCTTGCCGCAACCATCTCGCAACCGATTATTGCCCAGATGCATCACACCCATCCGCTGGCACAAAGCCAGTCTCTTAGCATTGAAGATATTATGTCCTATCCAGTGATAGTGCCACGCGGCAAAGAAGGCATAAGGCCTCAGATAGATATTGGTTGCGCGCGAAAGTCAGTTCAATTTGCCGAAATGGTGATGTCAGATAATTTTGCCTTTATGCAACATTATATCCACCATGAAATGGCAATTTCGCTACAAATTCCGTTTTCAGCACATGCGCTTGCGGCCAGTCAATCGCAGCAGACACTTGTAAGCTGTGCGATTAAAGACGGAGAATTTCCCAGTGGAGTAGCACATATCGCCTATCTGAAAGGCCGCACCTTGCCTATCGCTGCTGCACGGTTTCTTGACCAGCTTGTGGCTGAATTACACAGGCTTTATCCAGATGATGCCACATAAAGATGCTGAATAAAGAAACCAAAAAAAACAGCCACCTGCAATGCTAGCAGATGGCTGTCTTAAAAATTCTGTTCGTGACATAGATAACAAGGACGCATTTGGTTAATGCGTGTTATCTGAATAAAACAGGATTGCCTGTTTTAGGTGATAACACCTCGTTCAAACGCCTTGTTCTTCTGTTCACTAGACATGTGATCACCTCCTTAAATGCTGTTAACGATGAGTTAGCCTATCGCGGAGATACGCCAAATACAATAGACAAATAGCTGTCAGATCATAAATCTGTATTTCTGCTAGATTTTAGCGTCTGCCATGACTAATATCCCCTCGTGTAACGCGATATGATGCGTTAGGGGCGCATTATCCACACCGCAGGGAACAGGCATTTCATGGCTAATCCGATTGATACCGCACAGCATATTCTGGTTATCCAGCCGCTTGTTGGAATTGGGGATATGATTTGGCATAAACCATGGATTGACCAGCTTGCTAGCAACAAAAAAATCACCCTTGCAGCCAAACCAACGGCACAATCAGCTTTGCTATTCCCTAGCCACCAGCACCCCAGCTTAACCCACCTATCTATCCAGCGTTCATTGCGGGGCATGCAAGGGCGGCATGATGGTATTGCTGGTATATTCAGATTGGCCGCAGATTTTCGTGCCAGCGGCGCTGACACAGCCATCATCCTGCATCATTCGCCACGATATGCGCTAGCCTGCATGCTCGCAGGCATAAAGATACGGCTTGGCTATGGCCATAAATCTCATAATCTTGGGCTGAATGCAGGCAAAATGCTTGATAAGGCAGTGCTTAAACACAGCCATGCAATTGACCGCATTACCGAATTTAGTGCCCTGAACGGCTTTGGCCTTGATGTGCCAGAATGGCACTTAACCCCATCAGAACAGGCAATTGATTGGGCAACAATGTGGCTTGCAGAGCATCACTTGCTTGCCCCAAATGGCACGCCTGTTCCGTTTTTGATATTTGGTATCGGGGCTATGGATGAGCGGCGATGCTGGCCAGCAGAATATTTTGCTAGACTGGCTGGTCTAATTGCCACATCACCACGAGCCATGCCTATTTTGATGATTGCCGCACCTAATGAAGAGGCATTTTTACAGCAAATTTTGGATCAGGCGCCAAAGCCATCTGACCTTATCCCAGCTGTCACCTCATTAAAAGAAGCAGTAGCGTTAATGTCGCTCGCAACAGGCTTTGTGGGCAATGATTCAGGCTTATTGAATATTATGGCATGTCTGCATGTTCCAGCGCTTGGGCTGTTTTCCCACAGCAAGCCGTTAAGCTATAGCCCGTATATCTATAAGCTTGAGTTATTTGATGATCAGGATTATGGAAGTGAGGGATTTATCAAAAAGATTATGCCTGAAGATGTGCTGGCAAGAATGATGGAAATCTGGCATGTCACGCCGCACTAGCCACTGATTAACTGTACTGCCCTTAATTGGGTCAACTGGAAATGTAAAGAGAGTAAGATGAATTTTGATTTTGACGTGCTATGTGTTGGCAATGCGATTATGGATGTGCTTTCGCCATGTGATGAGCAATTCCTTAATACCCACCACATTGAAAAAGGAGGCATGAATCTGATTGATGAAGCACGGGCGATCAGCCTGTATGACGCCATGCCAGCACCTACTCAGCAATCAGGCGGGTCTGCTGCCAATAGCGCTTATGGCATTGCCTGTCTTGGGGGGCGCGCGGCCTTTGCAGGGCAAGTAGCAACAGATATGCTAGGAGATGCATTCATAAAAGACCTTGAGACGGCGCAGGTGCATTTTGCTGGCAGGCAGGCACCAGACGGGCCAGCCACTGCACGGTCAATGATTTTTGTAACGCCAGACACAATCCGTTCGATGAATACGTTCTTAGGCTCATCTTTATTGCTGAATGAAACTCACCTAAACCAGGATATCACGGCAAAATATATCTATCTTGAAGGCTATCTATTTGATGCACCAAAAGGCCCTGAGATATTTCAAAAGGCAGCAGAGATCGCCACCCATCAAGGCGGGCAGATTGCGTTATCACTTTCAGATGCATGGTGTGTTGAACGTCATCACACAGCCTTAAGCGAATTTATCGAAGAGCATGTCAATATTCTGTTTAGCAATAATGATGAGATGCATGCACTTGGATATGATAGTATTTTTGATGCATCACAGGCACTTAGTGAAGTTGTTGACGATATTATTGTCACTATGGGCGCAGATGGCGCGATGGTCGCAACCTCTGAACAAACAGTTAGTGTCCCTGCCATGCCCATAGGCAATGTGGTAGACACAACTGGCGCTGGCGATCTGTTTGCCGCAGGCTATCTTTATGGCAAATCACAAGATACTGATATTTTGACGGCAGCTGAATATGCCAGCCAATGCGCAGGCGAGATTATCTGTCATTTTGGCGCGCGGCCTCAATCAGACCTAAAATCACTGATCACAGCCACTCGCTAAAATGCCTGTTTCATGCCCAGAAATAGTCCTGCACCCTGTTTCTGGCTGATGCCGTCAAGATTCTGACTAGCACGCATATTTAGCATCCACATCGCCCCTGACCAAAGCCTGTCTTGATGGTGAAGATCAATATCAAGCTGACGTGATTTATTGGCAAGATCATAGCGCTGAAATACGGTTCTATAGCCATGATTATCATAGCCTCTGGTCGTAAGTTGATTCATAAATCCGCCAGTTGTCGCAAGCGGAAGCCTCAATGAGATATATTGTGAAAGCTCAGCACGGCTATCAGACCATCTATCCAGCCTGAGACTGTAGCTATCTGAGGTAAGCCCCTCTATTGAAAGCTGATCTGCCTGCATCATATCAAGCGTTGTCTTCATGGCCATATATCTGCTTGTGAGCTGGCTTGAGGGGGTTAGCGGCATGCGAGCATCTATTGCCGCATAGTGAGACAAAACATCAGAATCAGGCGCATAAAAGCCTGAGAGGCGCGCGCCAAGCACAGTGTTTGATTCACGTAATAATCCAAATTTTCCTGAAATGAATGATCTTCCATCCTGCCAGCCTATCTGGCTTGAAAGCTCGTCAAACTGCCCGCCATTCTGCCAGCTTCCTGAAACATGCGCCATCTCTAATGACACTGCGGGCGTGAGCGCAATATGTGACTGCAAAAAGCGGAAATCTGTTTTGTCTGATGATAAATGTGAAAAGACAGATTGCTGGGCTGTAAAGCCTGTATTCAAGCCATTGCCAGAGGCAAGCGGATTAGGCCGCGTCCCTGACCGCTTGCCTGCTTCAAGCCGCATCTGCTGATTATAGAGCGAGACTGACATCCTATCATCTGACACCTCACCAGACACGGATAGAATGCTGGATGCGATAAGCGTTTCCTCTTTTGGGTTTGCGTCAAGCAAGGCTAGAAACTCATCTGCGCTCACCTCATATCTAGGTGCCGTGCCAAGATGAGGCTGAAATTCAAATGCTCTATTATAGCCATCTATCAGCCCTATCACTGGCAGATTCCTAGCAAAAACCTGTCCAAAGGCAGAGGATGGGGTGATCGAAGTATCCTGAGGCAAAACACCTGAAAGTCGCTGGCCATTTATGCCAGCCACTGCCAAACTGCCTTGTGGGCGCGAGGCTTCAGCCAAATTTAGTAGCCCCACCCCATAAACATCATCTATACCAGTTGCCCCCAGATCAGTAGCTGTAGATAATACCAACGAGGTAAGCTGTGACGGCGTAAGATTAGGGAATTGCTGTTTCAAAAGTGCAATAGCGCCTGTGACATGAGGCGCGGCCATTGAGGTACCATTAAGAGTGGCATAGCTAGCAGGTGGTGAGGTAGTATTATCATCAACATCATAGGTGGCATAAATAGATTGTCCGGGCGCCGCAATGCAGAATGCTTTAGCATACCCACAGCCATTGCTAAATTCAGAAATCAGATTTGACTGATCCACCGCAACTACTGTTAGCCATTCACCCGCTAGGCTTGAATCAATGACAGGATATGAGCCTCTGAAAGACGGAATATCAGCATTTAGGCCAGCAGAGACATTACTGACTGACGTGACATAATTTTGCAGCTGATCATCCGAAAATAGCTGTATCTGACCTGTTGCGGTATTAAGCCCGTCATTCCCATTGGCAAATACAATAATTGTATTTTGGGTTGCATTCTGCCATGCGGCAATTTCAGCAGGTGGAAGTCCTGTTAGCGCTGTTGCCCCTTGATAGGCATAGATATATTCCGAAGTCCCATTATCCGCGTAATTATAATAAGGGCGATTGTAATAATAGGTTGTGCTATTATGTACCAGCGAATCTACCACGCCAGAGCCCCAGCTATTATTCATTGCCGTAATTGCGGTTCCGCTTCCCTGAGAAATCGCATCAACTAGCTGGCTATTACTGGCGAAGCTGAGGTCATTTCCAAATACTTTAACAGGCTTTATGGATACATCTGGCGCTACCCCATGCATGCCAACATCATCTTTGCTGGCTCCAATAATGCCTGCAACATGAGTCCCATGCGCTGACACACAGCCATTTACAGGACAAGAAACCGTGTTATCAGCCTCAATCGCATCATATCCTGTCACCAAATTATCAATTAAATCTGCATGATCTGTATCAAAAGGTGAATCCAGCACAGAGACAACTACCCCCTGCCCTGTATATCCGCGTGCATAGGCAGTTGAGGCATTTAAGCTAGCCAGCCCGTAATTGGCATTATATTCTGTTGTCTCCCAAATAGCGGTATTTAGATTCTCTGACGTATCATTATCGCCGCCCCCATTATCGCTTCCATTGCCCGAATCACCGCCAGAGGCTGAATCTTGGCTAGTTGGCGTAGTGCTATCATCTGAGGCGCGCGTCATCCCTGCTGTTGCGGCGGCCGCTCCTGTTGCGATGGCGGCGGTTGCTAGGGGTGATAATGCGGCAGGTGCAGCAAAGCTGGTTGCGATAGAGACAGGCGAGATTGGCGGTGCGGGTAAAGGTGGCAGTGCTGGCGGTTCTGGCATCTGATTAAGTTGACCGCCAGATAGTGCGGCACGCCATACAAGCTGTTTCACCGTTGCATATAGTGCCAGCCTGAGCGATTCCCTATTGGGTTGGCGACGCATGGGGGAGGCATGAACATTAGAATAAAATCCTAGATTCTGGGCATGTGTCGCAATAGCAGGCGTTGCAGGCAGGTGGCGCTCAAAACCAGCTGTAAGTCGCAATATTGTGGCGGCAGGCAAGGGCAAAAGTCTGCTCATCGCCTCAAGTGAAGAGACCGAGACCGCGGGGTCATCTGGACTATATAAGATGGTGCGCAGTGCCTGTTTCTGATCTGCAGCCATATCATCAGGCAAAGCCGCCATCAGACTATCGGCAAGCCGTTCGGCAGATAGCAATGACAAACGGTCTGCCGACGCATAAGCAGGCATGCTAGCGCCGCCCACCAGCCAGCCTATCATAAGCGGCAATATTAGCCATCTGCCTAGCGTCATCTGAGGCCGCCTAAATCGGAAAAAACACTGCACGTTACCAACACTCAACTCTATGATCCATCGCGAGATAAAGGCTATAACGACAAAAATCGCTAGCCTCACAGTGATCTGTGGCAAATATTCTGAGCGCATATAAACACGTATTTTCCGCGCAAAATAGGACGCAAAATCAGATGCCTAGCTATCATCTTCATCTTCACGCGTAGTCCAGTAATCCTGTCCGTAATCATGCAAGATTTCTTCGCCTGCGCGAATAGCAGTCTTTGCGCTAAACGCAACAAAGCGAATATCTGCCTCATCAATGCTCCATTCAGCATTTGGTGTATCAGAATGATTATACAGCATCCCAAATCCCATCACACATAGATAATCAGTCTCACAATCAGGGCTGGTATAGATATAATCTTGCAGGCGCGTGGCCTCAGACAGGTCATCATCATCAATCACAATATAGGGGCATCGCTCAAACACCTCGCCTGCTTCAATATCTTCAAGTGCAAACACGCCCTGCCCATGTAGCGGAGAATCCTGCACGAAAATTTTGGCATTTACTATTTTCATAACTACTCTCTGGTTTACTATCTGCGCTATGGGGCGATAATGGCGTTTACTAGCTATCTGCGGGCAATTTTGGGGCTGGAATATTGTGATTTACCAGTTGGGTATCCCAAACCTGTTGCGGCAATCTAGCCGCAATCATCATTACAATCAGCGTCATAATAATAGCAAAGATGGTGCGGGCGACCAGCACTACCAACAGGCTAGGGCCAAGTAGCATTACAACTGCCGTATCTTCAAAAATAGAATGTAGCAAATTGATAAAACACAATACACCAAACACATCTTTTTTATTGATAGTACCTGTTGCCACATCACGAATCAGCAACCCGCCGCCAAATCCCAATCCAAGTGTAACTCCCACAACTGCAATAGTTGAGGCACGATCGCCAATGCGCATCACTTTCAAAAAAGGCGATAATAGCAACTTTATCAGCCGCTCAACCCCTATCATCCGCAAAAATTCAAGGAAAAACAAAAGCACAACAATAACAATTTGAACAAAAATAAGCCCTTTAATCTGGCTCACCACCCAGCCAGCAAGGCTAGTATCCTGAGAAAATTCAGGCAAATTTGGTATTGCAACTTCAGCTAGCCAGCCTGTTGCCTGACAAAATTGATGCAACAGAATCCCCATAATAAAGCCTGCGGCAATTCTTAATCCGATGGTGGCTCTTAGCCTAACCCCTGCTTTTCTAGAGATCAGCGCCTCAACAGGAAGCGAATGGGTAAATAGCATAAAGCTGGCAAGCACAGACATTTGCGCAACAGACAGGCTGGATAATTCAGGGATAGTGGAGGCAACAATTAGCCCTGCATACGGGTTTGTCAGCATATTTGTTGTCAGCACGACAGCCATCTCAGATGGCAGACCAAGCACCCCCATCACCGGACCAAGAATTTGGTTCAACAATTCAACAACACCGATTTCCTGAAGTATTTTGACTACGATCAGTGTGGGAATCATAATTTTGAACAATGTGATTGAGACACTAATAATATCATCAATTACTTTTTTGACTGGAAACATGACCGTCCTTTTGTGTGAGTTTTGGTTTTTGCCTCTTCTTCACGCCATTTTAAGAGATAAAAGATGCTTTTCACCCTTCTTCTGAGAAAAATCAATATAATATCTTGCTCACCTGTAGATTCTACACTAACTTTGACATTACGAAACATCATGTTTTTTTTGGAGGAAATAATGACAAAGATGAATCGCCGCTCTTTCGTTAAAGGAGCAGCTATCGGTGCAGCAGCCGCACCACTGGCAACGCCAGCATTAGCACAAGAGCGCATTGAGATGGCTATTGTGGCTACATGGGGTCGTGACTTCCCAGGTCTTGGTACAGGGGCTCAGCGTTATGCCCAAACTATTCAGGATCTATCTGGTGGTCGCATTCAGGTTAGCTATTATGCTGCTGGTGAGCGTGTTGGCGCCTTTGACAGCTTTGATGAAGTTGCTTCTGGCAATGCGCAAGGTTATCATGCAGCCGATTATTACTGGAAGGGCAGACATCCTGGATATGGCTATTTCACTGCTGTGCCATTCGGTCTTACCTACACAGAAATGAATGCATGGATTCGCTATGGTGGTGGTCAAGAGCTATGGGACGAGCTAGCAGGTGAATTTGGCCTTAAAGCTATTATGGCTGGTTCAACAGGCTGTCAGGCTGGTGGTTGGTTCAATAAAGAAATCAACTCAGCTGATGATTTCAATGGTTTGAAAATGCGTATTCCAGGTCTTGGTGGTGACGTTATTGGTAAGCTTGGCGGCTCACCTGTAACTGTGCCAGGTGGCCAGATTTATGAAAACCTAGTGTCAGGCGCGATTGACGCAACTGAATGGGTTGGCGCATGGAACGATGAAATCATGAAGTTCTATGAAGCAGCTAAATATTACTACACAGCTGGTATGCATGAGCCAGGCTCAATGATTGCCGCTGGTTTCAATGCGAAATTCTGGGCTGATCTGTCAGACACAGATAAGACCATTATTACAGCTGCTGCCACGCAAGAAAATGAAATGATGATGTCAGAATATAATGGTAAGTCAGGTGCTGCCCTTCTGCGTCTTAAGACTGATCATGGTGTTCAGATTCGTTCATTCAACGAAGATGTGTGGGATGCATTGGCTGAAGCTGCTGAAGAAGTGTTCGAAGAAGCACGCGCACATTCAGATTTGGCTAACAGAATTCATGAAAGCTGCATGAAAGCACGTTCTGAAATCGGTGGCTGGATTGGCACGTCTGAGGGCGGCTATCTAACGCAGCGTAACAGAATTTACAATGTGTAATCTGAGGTCTCCTCAATCATACTGACTTGATGAAATTGCAGAGCTATATCCTATGGCTCTGCAATTCTTTTTTGTAAGTGAGCAACATCATGACACTATCTCAAAATCCTGTTTTTACCTGCTTTCACTACATCGCTGTTGCTGGCGCGCTTCTCGCATCAGTGTTTGTGGTCAATAATTTTTTAACATATGTGTTCGATATGCCAGGTTTATATGGCACGATGGCAAGCATTGGCTTGCAACTTGGTGATGCTTCAGATGGATATAGCGCAGGAAAATTGGTCTTTGGCTGGCTTCAGTCACTTAGCTTTCTTGCTGCATTGATTTATCCGGTGATATTGCTTCGCCGCTATAATGTTGACCGTGATATTAGCTTTCTAGATCAAGGTGCTAGCTTTATTGTGGCAGGCGCGTTCTGGTCTGTGATGCTGATTGGCATTGTTGATGCCGCTATCTCTTTTGTTCGTATTGAAGGGCTGTTACCTGCAATCGTAGGGGATGATTTGGCATTGTCGCTTGGCAAGCCTGCCTTCAGAGGCAGTTTTGTGCATCTTCCGCTTTTGGCAGTTGGCTTTATTATAGCGGCCTTCCGCAAGGGAATTGATTTTATCTGGCTTGCCTCTTTGATCGTATTTGGCGAATTGCTGATTGTGATAACCCGCTTTATTTTCTCATATGAGCAGGCATTTATGGGAGATTTGGTGCGGTTCTGGTATGCATCTTTGTTCTTGTTTGCATCCGCATACACCCTTGTTCATGACGGCCATGTGCGCGTTGATGTGTTATATGCAGGCTTTTCTGAGAAAGCCAGAAACAGAACAAACATGCTAGGCTCTATGTTGCTTGGCCTTCCATTATGCTGGATTGTACTTTTCAGAGGATTATGGAGTGAATCATCTCCGTTTAATCTGGCGTTGCTTAATTTTGAAGTAACGCAGCAAGGCTTTGGCATGTATGTGAAATATTTAATGTCAGGCTTTCTTGTCATTTTCGCGTTATCCATGATTTTTCAGTTTTCTAGCTTCATTCTGTCTGAAATGAATAAGCTAGCATCTGAAACATCAGCTTAAATCGCCGTATAATCTGCGGCAGAGGTTCGTTTAGCTATGGAATTATATTTTCTTTTTCTTCTGTTTATTGTGATGATGGCAGCGCTTGGGTTCGGCTTTCCCGTTGCGTTTGCGCTTCCGGGCGCCGCTATCCTGACCATTGGTCTTGCCTCACTTACAGGCTGGTTAATCGCAGGTGACGTAAAAATGTTTTTTGCTCAGGACGGACCTGTTGAATGGCTGTCTGCGGGTGTGATGAATTTCCGAGCTATCTATTATGATTTTGAACGAGACACGCTGATCGCTATTCCGCTGTTCATTTTTATGGGCATTATGTTGCAACGCTCACGAATTGCAGAAGATTTGCTGATGACAATGGCGGGTTTGTTCGGCCCTGTTCCAGGCGGTCTTGGTATTTCAGTGGTGTTTGTGGGTGCATTGCTTGCGGCTACAACAGGTATTGTTGGCGCGACTGTAGTGGCGATGGGGCTGATTTCACTTCCGTCAATGATGCGGAATAACTATTCGCCCTCACTCGCCTCTGGCACAATTTGCGCCTCTGGCACGTTGGGGCAAATTATCCCGCCTTCAATTGTGCTGATTATTCTGGCTGACCAGCTAGGTTCGGCATCTGATCAGGCATCTGCCATGCGCCAGTCTTTATATCGTGAGGCGACTGGTGAATTTTCAATGCCATCTGCACTTGACGTTACATCAACATCTGCTGGCGATATGTTCTTAGGGGCGTTTTTGCCTGGCATGGTGCTTGTGGGGGTATATTTTGCCTATATCCTAATCACCGCCCTGATCAGGCCAAATATGGCACCTGCTGTGCCAAACCCTGATGGATTTACACGTGCATTTCTTGGCCGTGTGATGTTCTCGCTAGTACCGCCTCTGGTGCTGATTTTCTTGGTGCTAGGCTCAATTATTATGGGCATTGCCACGGTTAATCAGGCAGGTGCGATTGGCGCGGTTGGAGCTACCATTATGGCTGGCTATAAATTGCGCGAAGGTCATAAAGATGCGCTCTATCCCGCGATTATGGCCTTCGGTTCTGTTATTGCTATCTATATATTGCTGAGCCTTTTTGACTTGAACGTTAAAAATCTGGCTGTCACGCAAGCCTATGTGCCTGTATTTATGGCCGTGATTGCGTCTATTGCCCTTATCATTGCAATTGGCTGGTCAACATGGCGAGCATTTAAGCTAGAAAATACGCTTAATGAAGTGATGATTGAAACCGCAAAAACAACCTCAATGGTGTTCATTATCTTGCTAGGTGCAACCATGCTCACAGCCGCATTTCGTGGCTTTGGCGGTGAAGAATATGTGCGTGACTTCCTGCAAGGGCTTCCGGGCGGTTTTTGGTCTCAATTCATTGTGGTGATGGCAGTTATCTTCATTCTGGGATTCTTCCTTGATTTCATTGAAATTGCAGTGGTGGTTGTGCCTATTGTTGCGCCTATCTTGCTAGCTGACCCAAGTGCGAATATTACCGCTGTATGGCTTGGTGTGATGATCGGGGTAAATATCCAGACAAGCTTCTTAACACCACCTTTTGGGTTTGCACTATTTTATCTAAGAGGTGTGGCATCAAAGGCGATATCGACCATCTCGATTTATCGGGGTGTTGTGCCTTTTATCATACTTCAGCTAATTGCGCTTGCGATTGTAGGCGCAGCACCGCCATTGGTGAATTATCTGCCAAACCGTTTCTATCTATCTTCATTTAACGCACCGCCGCCGCAAAATCCACGTCTACAGCAATGTGTTGAAGATTATTTAGCAGAAGCGCTTGTACAGAATCAGCAAGCTATCACTCAGTCCATAGATATGCTTGGCACTGCCAAGCTAGATGCGCTGCCATCAAAAATCGCAGATAAGATTACTGATGCTGAGAAAAACGCTGGCGCAGTGCTAGGCTATCTGGCTGAAGTGCAAGAAGCTGAGCTGGTATTGGCAGACGCTACCCTAACCTATGCATCATTCCATTCTGATGTGCGTGCCATCGAGCGTGATATTCGCAAGCTTGAAACAAAAATCAAGCGGATGAAACGTGAAGTACTTGCCGCCAGAACAGATGAGGATAAAGAGCATATCACACAGGAACTTGAAGAAGCGCTAGCTGAACAAGATGCGTTAAAACAGTCAATTCCTGCTGATTGGGAGCCTGCCGCCAAAGAATATCAGGCAAAGCAGAAGGTGGTAAATACGGCAAGCCGTAAATATCGCCGCGCTATGGATGACAGCTTTACCAATATTGATGAAGTTATCGAGCTGATCAAGGCCAGTGATGCGCTAACAGCCTATCAGCCAACCCTTGACCAGCATATTGCATCATTCGCAACCTTAAACAACAAGGAAAAGCAGGATGCAATTAAAAATGTTGAAAAGGAAATTGGCGCTATCACAGGGAGCAATGATATTAAATCACTGCTATCCAAAGCACGTCGTGCCTATAAAAAGGATGATAATGACAAAGCAGATGGCTATTTAGCAGATGCCAAAGCGCAAATGACAGCTGAGCTGGCATGGCGGGCTGATGCAAAGATGTCTGTTCTGCCTGTGCTTGAGGCGTATCAGGAACAAACAGCAGATACTATCGGACTTCGTGGTCAGGATAGACTGCCTTCATTCCTAGTGCCAAGAATATCAACCTGCCGGTCACAGCATCGGGATATTTCGTTGCAATTCTAGCATTCTGGAACAAGCACACATCTTGAAAAAGCCTGCATGATATATTGCAGGCTTTTTTTTCGGTGTTTCTGGCTTTTATGCGAGGCTGAGGCTAAGCTAAGAAAAACCCTAGATAAAAAGGATATTGAAATGAGCAAAGCCTATTTTATTTCAACCTATCACGAGATTTATGACGAGGAAAAGCTAGCCGCCTATGCCGAGTTAGCCGCCCCTGCACTAACAGCACATGGCGGCAGAATCTTAGCGCGCGGAATTGCAAATATTGCCAAAGAACATGGTAAGAAAATGCGTACAGTGTTGCTTGAATTTGATTCTGTCGAAGCGGCTCAGACAGCCTATGACAGTGATGCCTATAAGGCTGCACTTGATGCGCTTGGTGATGGCGTTAAGCGGGATATTCGAATAATTGAAGGGGTTTAGCTGGCAGGCTAAATAGCGGGTAATGGGGGAGATATCCCCCCAAAGCCAACCGCTATTCCAGCCTAAAATTCATACAGCACAGATAATCTGTTGCCGCTAATGTTAATCTCGCTTTTGATTAAATAGCGCTCAAATCTAAGGCTGAAATCTTGCGTTATTTTGTGCTGTACCCCTAAATTTAAGCCAGGTACCAGCCAGTGATCTTTCACGCTTAATACATTGGTTGAGTAAGAAACATCAGAGAAGCTTATCCCGAGCAAAGCCTCTGTGTCCATCAGCCGATCAGATATAGGCGCTTTGCCAACAATAGAAAAACTGTCAACCGTAGTATCAATAGAAAAATTATTCGCATTTGGCCGAGAATGATCTGTGGTTATTTCAACCATCCTGTTATATTCCGCAACAAAATTATCAGTAAGCGGTATGCCAATCCCAACATGATACATAGTGGTGCTTTCAGATGAAATATCTAATGTATTTGGGTTAACAACTGTATTGCCAACGCCCCCAAGAACAAAGAAATTTTGGCCATTTTCAGAAAATGCTGGCGAGGCTGAACCTATCATGGCCATTACAGCCAGAATGGGTATGTGATAACGATACAGGCGAGCAACCCGAGATGTGAGCATATTAAACACGGAATATCCCCATTATTGCAATTACGGAAGTGCTTACCATACCCCCCTTTACCTTAAATTTTGGTTAAGAGAATAACTAAAAATTGTATTATTTTGACTATTTTTCACTTTTTATATGCTTAATCATGCCAAAATTTGGATGATCTTGCTAAGCCATTGGTTGGGGGCACTGTGTCTCAGCCATGCGGTGTCTAAGTTAGATAATCTAGAGAATCACTATATTTGGGCTTTGCCCGAGATATATGCACAGGCTAAGCTAGCACTAGTGTAATGTGTAATGATTAGGGAGATTGAACATATGTCACTTTATAGCCAGCTTTTACAGCGCGAGCAAAGTAATACCCCAATCAAAATTGGCATGGTAGGGGCTGGTAAATTTGCCTCGATGTTTCTATCTCAGGCTCGGACATTAGCAGGCGTTCAGATTGTTGGCATAGTTGATTTGAAACCAGATGTCGCACGCTCTAATCTTGAATATGTTGGCTGGCCAGCAGATGCGCTTGATGCCGTTTCTATCGAAGATGCGCTTGCATCCCAGAAAATCTATATTTGCGAAGATATAGATAAACTTGTCTCATCACCTCATATTGACATTATGGTCGAAGCAACTGGCGATCCTGTTGCCGCTGTAAATCATATTATCGCCAGCTTTGCCCATCAAAAACATGTCATCAATGTAACGGTAGAGGCAGATGCATTTTGCGGGGCAGGTCTAGCAAAACGGGCACAAGATGCAGGGGTTTTATACTCGCTTGCCTATGGTGACCAGCCTGCCTTAACAGCAGAATTGGTAGATTGGGCGCGTTGTTGCGGTTTTCCCGTGATGGCGGCTGGCAGAGGCCATATCTGGCAACCTCATTTCCGCCTATCTACGCCTGAAACAGTCTGGGACTATTGGGGGCTTACCAAAGAACAGGCTGAAAGGGGCAGACTAAATCCAAAAATGTTCAACTCCTTTTTAGATGGCTCAAAACCTGCGATTGAATCAGCTGCCATTGCCAATGCTTGCGGGCTGAATGTGCCAGAAAGCGGATTATCATTTCCCGCAGGTGATGTGGATGATATTCCCTCATTGATGCGGCCTATTGCTGAAGGCGGCAGGCTTGAGCGTTCAGGCATGGTAGAGGTCATCTCGTCTTTACGGGAAGATGGAAGCCATGTGGGATATGATATCCGCAAAGGTGTCTGGGTTTGTATTGAGGCTGATACAGATTATATCAAACACTGTTTTGAAGAATATAAGGTAGTAACAGATGATACTGGCCGCTATTGCGCCTTATATAAACGCTGGCATCTTATCGGACTTGAATTAGGCATGTCAGTTGCGATGGTTGGCATCAGAGGAGAGACAACAGGCACCCCATCCGCCTTTATCGGAGATGTTGCCTGTGCATCAAAAGCAGTGTTGAAAGCAGGAACTTATCTTGATGGCGAAGGTGGTTCAACCGTCTATGGGGCATTGCGCCCTGCCGCCCTATCAACTGCACATAATTATCTGCCATTGGGGCTATGTAAGGGCGCTAGATTGCGCAGAGATATTGGCGTTGACGAGCTTATTAGCTGGGATGATGTAGAAATTGATACGTCCGCGCTGGCCTTCAGACTGCGTGATGAGACAGTTGCGCTTCTATAATATTGCCTGATATGAAATATGGTGGATGGCTTGATGATAAGCTTACAAAATGCTAGTAATAAGCGTTAAGATATTGAAGCTAGGTCGGGTGCTGAGGGTGCGAATATGGTCAAAAAATTGCTAACACCAGTTATCTTGTGTGTAGGCATAGTCTGCCTGATGACAACAGCATCATTCGCCGCAACAGAGATAAAATGCAAAATCAAGGGGTTGGGCATACGAAACTTCAAGCTTGAAGGGTTTTTCGTGCAAGAAGTATTTGTGCGCAAAAATAATACAGACTGGAAATTATGGTGTCCGACCAATGATGATCAAACATTCAGAATGGGTAACAAAGAAGCCTTTTGTCAGGTTGCCAAATACCCGCATCGCGGCATGCTTATCTGGGGCGATACTGTCATAAATTTCAAAGAGCCTAGCTGGAAAATGAGATACCGCTATGCAAAGCCAGGCCAAGACTATGTTGATTCTCAGCCTAATGGCCGAGAGGTTGGCACTTGTCAGTTCTGGGATAATTAACCTAAGATTAGCGCCATCCGACTAATGGCTATGGCTATGATTTTCGCTATCATTATGCCTATGACCCATCCCGATCATTCTGTTTAACACAGGAACAGATAGCGATATGCTACCTGCCCGCTCAAAGACCAGCTCAATATCAAATGTTGTGCCTGCTACGGGCCGTTCTTTCAAACCGATAAACATCAGATGGAAGGCTTCAGTTGGTAGCAATTTTGCTATTTTGCCTGCGTCAATCTCTATACCATTTTCAACAGGGCGCATTTTCATCACATCGCCTTGCATGGTGACCTCGTGAATCTCAGAAGCATTCGCGAAATCTGCGCTTACCGCAATAAGGCGGTCTGAGGCGCTACCATGATTTTTGATAGTCATATAGCCAGCAGATACCTGTGCGTTTGGTGGTGTCTCTCTTATCCATGCATCTGAAATCATAATTGTGTCAGAAGCAACAGCAGATGACAAGCTGAGCAAAGCCCATAGAATCGCAAAGCCTATAGCGCGCAAACGGATAAAAGATACCATAAGTCTATGTTTCGTTATTGCTGTTATCAGAATTTAGATAATCGAGAAGACTGCGGTTTCAACATGTTCTGCCACAATGAACACGCCAATACCTGCAACCATTGCCCCTGCCAGCCTAACATGAACCGCCCGTTGCGCTTCAATTAGACGGCTTGCGATGATGCCAGTCACCGTTGCAATCGCAAACTGAACAACCGCAAAACCTGCCAGATAGGCTATGATAGGGGTTGGTTCTGCCCCAATAACAGCTGCCCCATAGGCATAGCCATGAAACAAACCAGCCGCCCCAGCCACACCAATAGCTGGAAGTAAGGCCACCATGCGTCCACGCATTGCCATGATTCCAGCGGCGAATACAGAGAGCGCAATCACAAATTCAGCCAGAGGCATAATAAATGACAAGACAGCTAACAAGGTACCGATGATCGTTGCCGCAACAAAGCCAAGCGGAAGCAAAACCCTGTTCTTATGAAAAACCGACACAAGTCCAATTGCGATAATAAAGGCAAGATGGTCAAACCCAATTACTGGATGGCCAATGCCAGACAGAAATCCCTGCATCATAGTCTGCGGCGTCATTCCCCCTAGCGGATGATGCGCAAATGCTATCTGTGGAAGCATAGTCACTAATGACATAATGCTAGCAAATGAACCTATACGTCTTACCATTGTGAAAATCCCCTTTGAAAATGCAAGCTGTCTTTAAAACGATATGACCTTATCATTACACTGTTGGCTTAATTGCGACAAGTACTGTCATCTGGCGAACAGGCACTTATTTTGTCCTATTCCTTCTGGGATGGCTTTCGCCGACTGCCAGACGAGGCTCTATGCACAAGTCCCATAACCAGTAACACGCCAAAGGCATATACCAGCACACTTAATGGCGAGCTTAGCAATGATTCATGAAGCTGGTCGCCCGCGCATATAAAGGTTTTTTTGAAGTCAGATGCCGTTTGAGATGCCGAGACAACATCACAGCTATTCACATTACTCATGTACTACCTCCCTAGCCTTATCCCTATAGTGATATGTAGCTATCTGATTTGCAATCTGAAACGCTGTATTTAGCGTAAACATCATGTCATTTAGGGCAGGTTCAGGATGCGCGTTAGCCTATGCACGATACTCTTACAACAGCCGAGATAAGTGAAATTATCGAGATGGCATTAAGCGATCATACCGCCTTTTCACATATCAAACAGCTTTATGGGCTTGAAGAAAAACAGGTTAAAGCGCTTATGCGGCAATCCTTAAAGCCCGCAAGCTATCGCGCATGGCGCAAGCGGGTGCATGACTTTGGTACCAGACGCCAGCATTATAAATAGACCTTATGCTGACTCTGTATCTGATTGCGTTTCGTTGGCTTTGGCAGATTGTGCTATTGTTGCCTGTAACCTCTCAAGATTCATGTCCATCGCGTTAACCTTATTTATCATTACGATTAACATCAGGCTTAACCCTATTAAAGCAGTTGTTGCTGGTAGAGACGCTACCAGACCGCCAAGCACAATATGACCTGTAAAATTAAGACCAATAAGCTGTGGCAAGACAAGATATACGCATAGTCCCAGCCAGACACATGCAAGCAATAACATAAAAATCGCAACTAAACGCATAACACCCTCCTGTTTAGAATAGAGTAGGCATCACTGGCATTACGCTGGAGCGATTAAGATTTGAGATCAAGTATTGATTATATGGCTAGCGGGTTAGCTCATCTGCAATGATGGCGGCAATCACATCACAATCTTCAAGATCAAAGGTTAGCGGTATCCGCATATCCACTGTCTTGGCCAGTGCCTTTCGGGTAGCAGGCAAATCGGGCATCTGTTTTATATAGCGCCAGCTATCATATCTGCTGGTAAAGGCATTTGGCGTATCTGCACCAAACCATTTTAGCTCAACCCCGCGACTGGCACAGCCTGCCAGAAACGCAGCAATCCTGTCTTGCGGCAATGCTGATACACGGAACTGAATAGATGAGCCAACATAAAATTCAGCCTGACGGCGCATCGGAATATCAATGCCATCAATCTGGGATAGTTTGGCAAAAAGCCTGTCATAAAGCTGATTCCAGCGTTCAATATTACTATCTAAATAGGGCAATTGCGCGCGGATGATAGCCGCCCGTAAATTATCCATTCGGCAGGAAAAATTAGCAACATCTAGCTTAATTCTATCAAATACTTGCTTTGGCGGCACAATGCCATGCCGATCATATAGCATGTAAGACCCTGAATGAATGATAGCACGGGCAGCCATTTCATCATTATTTGTGGTCAGAAATCCGCCCTCACCTGAATTCATATGCTTATAGGTCTGAGTTGAAAAGGCAGCAACATCCCCAAAATTGCCAGATTTAACGCCATTCCATTTTGCGCCCATCGTATGTGCGCAATCTTCAACGATTTTTATCTTATGCTTGTCTGTAATAGCCTTTAGCGCGTCCATATCAACAATGTGACCTCGCATATGAGAGAGCAGCAATATCCGCGCAGAAGACCGTCTTGCCATTTCATCCAGATGGGAGAGATCAATATGATAATTCTCGTCTATTTCAACCAGAACAGGCTCGGCTCCCACATTATTGATAGCGCCTGGCACAGGTGCAAGCGTATAGGCATTAGCTAGAATTTTGTCACCAGCCTCAGCCCCGCATACGCGCAAACCAAGCTGGATAGCCTGTCCACCTGAGGCGGTTGCTACGCAATATTTAACCTGCTGGTAATTTGCATATTCCTGTTCCAGCAACGAGGCTTCGGCAATCTCGCCCGCCGCCACATTATATCTGTGAATCCTGCCAGAACGCAGAATTTCAATCGCACGCTCTATCCCTGCTTCAGGGATAGATTCTTGCTGGGTAAAGGGTTTGGTAAAGTGCATCATGTTACTATCACCTAAAAAATACCTTATCAGACTAGAGAGCTTAGGGCATTTGATGCAAGCTTAAAGCACATTATTTGGCGTGCCCGCGGCAAAGCTGTCAATATTGCGAATGGTCTGATGCCATAAGGCCTGCATCGCCTGATGGGATGCCCATGCAATATGGGGGGTTACGATCAGATTTGGGCGATGCAAATTCTGCATGATGATATGGTCATCTGAGGGCGGTTCTTGGGTAAGCACATCAAGCGCTGCCCCTGAGATCTGCCCACTATCAAGCGCGGCAATTAAGGCTGTTTCATTAACCAACCCGCCACGTGAGCTATTGATGATAAGGGGCGCTTTTTGCATCATCGCAAATTCGGCTTTTGAGATTAAATCGGTGGTTTCTGCCGTTAACGGACAATGCAGGCTGATAATATCTGAGGTTGCAAGCACCTCTTCAAAGGCAGTTTTGCCAGCGCCGATCTGGGATGCGCCTTTTCGCTCTGATATCAGAATCTCCATCCCAAGTGCAGAGGCAATACGTGCAACCTCGCTTCCAATTACGCCTGAGCCAATAATGCCAAGCCTACTGCCGTGAAGGTCAGAGACAGGGTGCGTAAAAAAACAGAATTGTCTGCTGTTCTGCCACACCCCCTGCCGAATATCCTCGCCATAGCCAATCAAAGACCGCTTCAAGGCAAATATCAGCGCGATTGTATGTTCAGGCACAGCATGCATTGCATAGCCTCTGGCATTTGAGACACGCACCTGATGGTCATGGCATGCCTGAATATCAACGCGGTCAAAGCCAGTTGCCGTAAGCACAATATATTTCAGGCGTGGCAATGATTGCAGATGCGCGCGCGTGATCGAAATTTTATTTATCACAGCAATATCAGCATCTGCCAGACGTGGCACCACCAAATCAGCAGAGGTAAAATCGTGGCTAATCCAGATATGATCAGCCTTTGGCTTCACAAACTCAATCTTTGGGCTGATACTTTCCTTATCCAGATGCACAATTTTCAGGCGGTTATTCTGGGTCATATTGATCTCTTACATCTAGCCTATCTAACGCTAAAACCTATCATAGCCAGATGCATAAAATATCTAGCAGGCGACCCTTTTATCTATTGAAACTCCAGTTTCAAACTATGGCCTTGGACGGCGCTAATCGCTATGTGCATTTTGAATTTTATTTGACCGAACCCATAATTATCGCCACCATAATATGGTGCCAATACCCCGCATCTTAAGAAGGAAGCCCCTATGCCAAAAGCCTATATTATATCCTGTTATCTTGATAATCCTGATGAAGATAGGCTGGCAGAATATGCCCCGCTTGCCAAAGCTGCCTTTGATGCGCATGGCGGTAGATTCATTGTCCGAAATACGCCAACTCATATTTTTGAAGCAGGCCAGAACCAGCGCACAATCGTAATAGAATTTGATACCATCGAACAGGCAAAAGCAGCCTATGAAAGCACAGAATACCAAGCCGCCCGCACCCTGTTAGGCGAGGTAAGACGAGATGTCAGGCTAGTCATAGGCGCATAGTGAGATAACGCACCCTAATTCTGCCTGACCATACATCTACACTATTGGCATATATCAATCTGGCGAATTATCTGATAGATAATAGTTAGGTCGTGTTTTGTGGTTGCAGGGTAAAGTGATGAGTAAGGGTTATGGCTTAGTTACAAAGAACTTTGGATTGGGTAATTTGACCGCCATAGCGATAAATGCCTATTTACATAAAAAAGCACAGCACTACTCACACGCCTACCCTCAAATGGCGATATTTTCGCATGAGCATATTGGGCTCAGAATAAATCTATTTGGCAGATATGAGGCTGATGAGCTAGAGCTGATTGAAGCGTTTTTAGCAAAAACAGTGCCGAATTGTAACAAGATGGTTGCGTTGGATATTGGCGCAAATATCGGAAATCACTCAGTCTTTTTTGCAAAATTGTTCCAGCAAGTCTTTGCGTTTGAGCCAAACCCTGTAACCTTCAAGCTGTTGGCATTCAATGCCGAACATGCCGCACAGGATAATAATATCACCTGCTTCAATCTAGGCTTAAGCGACAGCGATACTGAGGGAACACTTGTATTCAACACACGCAATATTGGCGGCGGCACCCTGAAAAGCACAGAGGATGACACGCCTGACACTAAGCGTGTTGAGGTTACATTAGCTCCGTTAGATCAGATAGATGAGTTTCAAGACAAACAGATTGGCCTTATTAAGATTGATGTAGAAGGTCATGAAATTCACGTATTGAAGGGCGCAAAACATATTATCAACACCCATAAGCCTATTATCCTATTTGAGCAAAATGCAGATGAGATTACCAATGGCAGCTCAGAGACTATCGAATTTTTGCGTGCGCATAAGTATAAATTTGCTGTGATGATTGACGCTCATAGCTATGGTAGTTCGGTTTTTGGCAAAGCTGTTAGCTATCTACACAAGCTAATGTTCGGGCATCGGCTTAGGCTGGTTGACCAAGACAGCTTTCGCACTCAAACTTACCATATTATTGTCGCGATACCACAAGACTAGCACGCCAATCAACTTTTAGCATATACCCGCAGATTTATTACGCAAAAGGGCACTATTGGCATAGTGCGTAACAGCCTGTGCCTTTGCAAAGAAAACCCCTTAACATTGACTATTTTAATTATAAATCTATAGACTTATTGAATACGTATCAATACATGTTTTACGTGATTGCTGTGCTAGTAGGCATAGCTAGGCATTTTTGTTTCATTTCGGGATATAAAATGAATAACGAGCCTGGTACATCGTTAATAGTTGCTGAAAACACTGATCAAGAGGTTCCTAGCACACTAATAGATGCTGTTAAAACTCTGGTTCCAGCACAGGTATTTTTTGATGAGGCAGAGGTTAGAAAAGAATTGCCAGGCGTGTTAGGGAAAATCCTTGCCTTATGCTGGATAAACCAGAGCCTTGCGAATTTTTTCCTATTCGACACAAAAAATTTTCTTGATAGGATTGATATTTATTTGCCCGAGAATATTGTGATTGAAGTCAATAAAGATGTTAAAGCCAAAACGTCAATTACCGTATTTCAAGCGCATGAAGGAAAGAAATTCAAGCAACGTTTATTTAAGCTATCGTTAAAATTAATTGCAAATCGGTAAATATTATCATTTCTCTAACTCTGCCCTAATGGCTCTAGCTTCCTCAATTTTTTTCTCAAGATAATTCGCTCTTGCTCGGATTGAGGCAGAAAGAGATTCAGTATGGCTCAAAATAGTGTTATTCTGTTTATCTGCCTCGCTCAGCCTGTTTTCAAAGTCTTCCACGATCAGAGTGTCTGAAATCCCAAGTGTTTTGGTGGATAAATCACCTTGTTTCAATGTGTCAATATAACGCTCTAGCTTTTCATTAAATGCTAGAGAATGTTGGTTGGCCTCTTCTCTTATTTTGTTGATATCATCTTGGAGTGTTTCGCTTTCAATGGTTTTTTTGTTTATCTCTTGTAATTTCAGGTTCAGATAGGTTCTATGCTCAATCAAAAGTGTTTCTAATATTATTCTTACATCTTCAATATCAATTAAATTTGATAAATCGGACTGTCTTTCTAGCTCTTCAAAGATAGCTTCCACCAAGTCATTTCGGTGTTGGTTAAGCAGCTGACGTGTTCCAAGAAATGTTATTGAAGCAATCGCAGAATTTAAATTCATAAGCTCATTTATATCTGAGCGGAGTTGGTATGTTGCATTTCTTGCGTGGTTTCCATTATTTTTTGATGCTTTAATTTTATCACCAATGGACGACTTACTTCGCACTATCCTATCTCCCAACGCTTTCTTTTTTACTGTACTTAAGATGCTAGCAGTTTTGAGAAAATTCAGCGATAGCTATTTCCTATAGGCAGAAGAATTTGAGCGGGATAGGACGTTCCAGCCCTGAAAAAAGGCTGCACGACCACGCTCGCAACAAGCCTAGCTAGGATAACTGGAGAACTTTTG
>CBFHYU010000018.1:0-47569 GCA_965660165.1 Puniceispirillaceae bacterium (SeqCode) | reverse complement strand
GGGATCCATACCTGGCATCATACCTGGTGACATACCCATCATTGCGGGATCCATGCCTGGCATCATGCCTGGTGACATACCCATCATAGCAGGATCCATACCAGGCATTGCGCCACCTGGAGGAGTGTACCCACCCATCATTGCAGGATCCATGCTAGGTACCATGCCTGGCATTGTGTCGCCAAGGTTTTCGGAATTTACGCCTGGGGCAAATGCCTGCACAGGCACACCAGCGTTTGCCGGCGCAAAATTCTGCCCCAACTGGCCAGCCTGCTGCACACCACCATCAACCGCACCATTTCCTGACGCAAGCCCTTCAGCACCTGCGCCATTACCATCAACAGTCTCCATTATCTGGTTGCCATCTGCATCTAACATAACATTGCCATCTGCATCTAACTTAGGCCTCATCATAAACTGAGCACTTACTCCTTGGCCTGCCCCTGCCTGATTTGCTGCTGGCTGTGGATTATTTCCAGAAGCTTTGGCCGTCTGCGCCCCCTGTTGAGGCTCAGCTGCATTTTCTTGGACGTTAGCGTCATCGGCAACAGGAGCATTTTCTGCATTTTCTGCATTTTCTGCATTTTCTGCATTTTCTGCATTTTCTGCATTTTCAGCCCCTTCAGCTGATCCGTCCGCTGTTTCAACTGGCGGCTCATTTGCCTGAACAGCGTTTTCACTTTGCTCTGGCTGGTCTAACACGTCATTAGTTGTCGCCTGCGCTAAAATTATGTCTGGGTTTCCATCATCACCCTGTTTAATACCAGCACCTGTCTCTGCGATTTTCAGCATGATAGCCTCCGTCTAACCGTTATTTTGCTGAGTTTCAGCATCTTGTTGCTGTCTCAGCTCTTCAACGCGTTTTTTATAATCTTCAATGGCTTTGGCTCTCGCCTCATCTTCAAGCATAGCAGCATTTTGAAGCGCCTCAACCGACAGCACGCCCATTTGCGACAACAAATTATACACTTGAACAGCATAATCGCTTGTGTTGTTTTCCAGCGCTTTTTGAGCATTTACGAGAGCATTTTGAGCATTTACAACCAAAATCATTTGACCACGCCCTTGCTGAACTTCCATTTGGGCAAGCCGCAAAAATTGACGCGCAATCTCGACCTGATTCTGAATGTTCGACCGAGATGCAGATGATGTCTGGAACCCAATCCACGCATTAGAAATTGCATTCTCAACGTCTCGCTGTGACTTTGCATAAGTTAGATTGGCGCTATCAAAATTTAGGCCAGACGCACGATAGCTATTTACCTGAGTGCCAAATAATTCAATCGGCCAGCTAAGCTCAACCTTGCCGATATATTCAGTCTTTCCGCCAAGCGAGCCCCCTGAATCACCTTTATAGTTCATTTCAGCGGTTGCTTTGAACTCTGGCAGGAATGCTGAGGCAAACGCCTTATCTGCGTTGATTTTTGCCTTATCAAACGCCAGACGTGCGCGTTTCAACTGCTCACCACTCGCCATCACAGCCGCTTTGAAAGCGTCTTTATTTTCAGGAACAAGAGAATTTGGCACCCTGATAGGCAACATATAATCAACATTTGGCGGCACCATACCAAACCGGTTTTCAAAATCTGTCATTGCCCTTTCAAATGAACCTTGCGCCGCAACACGAGCAGTTACCGCTCCTGCCAGCGCATTTTTAGCTTGCAACACATCTGTACCAACAGCTGCCCCTCGGCTCACACGAAAATCCTGCTGGCCTGTCTGACGCTTCAATTGTGTTTCTGTTTCCAACGCAAGCTTATATTGTGCATGAGCACGCTTTAAGCCAATATAGGCTTGAGCTGCCGCCTTGATAGCGTTATTTTTCGCAGCAGAAATACCTAGATCTGCTTGCGCTACAGCTAGCTCACTACTTTTGATTCCCGCTTTTGCTTCGCCAAAATCCCACAATTTCTGAGTGATTTTCAATTTTGCTTCGGTTGGATTATATCGCTGGTTAGATGATCCAGCTCCGCCCGCACCTGTCATGCCAGGTGAGGTCGCCCCATTGTTTGAGCCGCCTGGCTTAACATCATATTGCTCGCCTGTGCTAAGTGTAATATCAGCTTTGGGATACCAAACGCTCCAAGCGGCCTTTGCCGATTCGACAGCAGCACGCTTTCCATATTCAGCTAATTTGATGCCCTCATCAAGTTCCAGCGCATTAGGAAGCACATCAAGAAAATTGATAAATTCAGGCTGCTGAGGCGCCTGCGCCTCTGCCTCTTCGGTTGTTTGAGCAAATGAGATGTTACAGAATATAACACTAGACACCAACACACTACCGCAAACAGACTTTACACGATTAACACTCAACACGACAGACCCCTGCTCTTACCCACTATTCTTAACCATTCAGAAACACTATTTCATAACGACATCGTCATTATAAGTATACGAATCAAGAATAGAGTTAGGTCAGCGCTTTGTCAAAAAAAGAATCTTATTCCGACACACATGAGATATTCTCAGATGCGTTTCTTTGTAGGTTTAATAATTGAGCTACTGTTATGGCCTTATTAGTGGGCAACCTACCACCAAGAAGCATTGAAATATTCATATGTTGATCTTTGATTATAGCGCCATTTAACAGACCGCCCCCAAGAAGTGCAGAAATGGTTATATCTGCGTCCCCTGTATGATCTTGACGTTCTAAAGGGGGTGCTTGCTTTTGGGTTTTACAGGAGGATGACCGCATTGCCATAGCCGTGTCTAGCTGCCCGATTGGCTGTTTTGATTTATAAGGCATTAGCTCAGGAGAGATTTGACGCTTAGATGCACCTAAGATAGTACCAGAATAGATTCTGGGCGTTGTAGGCATTTTAACCTGTTCAGCTTGATGATTAGACTCTAGCAACAGAACGGCCTCAGCCTGTGACTTCGCATTAGTTACTGAGGCCTCAGTGATGTTGCTCTCAATTAACCCTTTACTAGCCGAGAGTATCGGCAATTCTACAGACTCACTATGTGTTGCAGTATTGGTAGCCGTGCGCTGCTCTATCAAAGAATCAAACTCTGTAACGCTTGGTTTTTGGGGCGAGTTAGTGTTCTGCGTGAATAAAAATTCTTCTAATTCAGCAGGTTCAACATCATCAGTCGCTATTTTATCACTTTGCTTTTTTTCTATCAGTGCGGCGTTGACTTGGCTGGGCAGGCTAGTTTCTGAGGTGAGGTACACTAGCTCAATCGTGGCTGGCCTCTCTAGGGTAGAAGGTGCAGAGAGCTGGGCTGAAAATTGGAACAGCACATATAAACACGCCAGATGAGCTACTATGGAAATGCACCACGATCTAAGGCTAGCCCAAGATGTCTGCCCGACAGCTTCTGGCTGATGATTTTTATCTCTGCTGGAAATCGACCCACCTCACCATGATTAAACAAACACCGTACTAATGCGATATGGTGTTGCGATAGCAAAAAAGCAAGATTAGTGTCCGCTAGTTATCATGCAGACCATAAAGCATGCTTGGCTTAGCCACAGCGATAATAGATTGGACGTAAGTGAGGCTAATAGATAAATCGGTAGCTTCTGCTTCTCTCGCTACCTTCTTTTTTGACGAGCCCTAATTTTACCATCTTGCCCAAACTTTTATAAAGTTGCGCTTTGGAAAATTCAAAACCGCTCTGTTTTGATGTTGCTAGCAAATCGCTATAGGTAACTGAAAATATGGCATCATCATTCGAGTAATGCTCCCATAACAATTCAAGAATCTTTCTATCACTGGCGGTAAGGCCAGCTAACCCTAGTTCGTCTGCAACAGATTCCGTAAGCTTTAGCAATCCTACAAAAACCTTAATATTAGTCATGTTTTGCCCCAAGGTTTGGTATTTGAGAAATAATCACCCGTGAGAGTAATGGCAACATTATACACACAATTAACGTTCCTGTCACATCCCCTACCAGATACATAAATGGCAAACCATCATCTGGAAACCCAAAAATCGCTGTATGCATCATGCCATTAAATAGAGAGGCAACACATGCCACCGATAAAAATGTCCAGAACATATTTAATGACGTAGTCGCGTTAAAAAGAGGGGCTGCTGTTATTTTTTGCCCAACTGACAAATTATGAAGCATTATCGGAATGGCAATGCAAATCGCCCCTGCAAGCGCACTTACGACACCAATGAAATCTAGTGTATGGAACAGAAAATATCCATTTATCAGCTGAGCCAAAAACACAACTGGCAATATGACAACTCCAAACATCATAAAGACAAGCACTTTCAGGCCATGAGGCAAAAATATGAAGCTTACAATAGCGCCGAGCCCATCATGGCGAAACTGCATTTCTATCGGCCAAATCACAAAAGTCTGTAGTAAAAAGCCACCAAACAACACAACGAATGAAAAAATCAACTGAAACTTTGTCAAATTTCTGTGCCTTTAGCTACCATAACCCAAAAAAGCGTCCAACCTTCAACCTAAAGGCCAATAAACACAGGATATCCCCACTCTAAGGCGCCAGCATGAATCTGTCAAAATATTCAGACAATCTGTGATAATCATCAAGCGGCAACAGATCGGCGACATATTGGTCTGGCCTAACAATTACCATTACACCTGCCTGCCTATCGATGCCTCTTAGCTCATAAATATCTTTTTCGGGATGTTGTACCGCACAGAATATCTTTTCATAATCTTTTAACCCTAATGCTCCTTTTCGAGGCATTAGAAAATCAGGCATTGTTTCTAAATCTACGTCTCTAAATGCCTCCTGAAAAATAACTCTCAAATCGAAATAATAGTCTGAAGGCTTCCCATCAGGGGTATATTTACGCATTGGCGATTTATCATCACTCTCAAGAAACTGGCACAGCGCAGTAATCCCGCCAAGCTGGTCTTGATCAAGCGCACGCGCAAAGGCAAAAAGACGCCACCTGCCATCTGCCTTGATACAATGACCAAGATGCACAGGCTTACAATCTGCAAGCCTTATAACAGGCGCAGAATGAAACCTCATCCCAACAGGAAACCCGCTAGCCAAAGACTGTTTAGGCTGAGCGCTTGTTAGCAAGCCTGCTTCATATCTGGTCTCAACGCCAGCGGTATAGCGTGCATGTTTTTGAAAATATTTCTGGAATGTTTCAGCCAAAGCCTGATTTTCTTCGTCATCTTTAGATTCTTGACGAGAGCTGAACAGACGCGCGATTTCCTTGTCAAATTCGATAAGCTCGCAGGCAACGGCAAGTCGTTCATCTGAATAGCTAGAAAGCAAAGATGGTTGTGCCTGCCCCCTCAGCACTGCGGCTAGCTTCCAGCCTAAATTAAATGCATCTGCCATAGATACATTCATCCCTTGCCCAGCTTTTGGGCTATGGGTATGGCACGCATCACCAGCGATAAATACACATGGGGAAGGCTGACCCTTATCAGAATGAAGTTGAGAGGCAGGTTCAGGCAGATTGTCAAATGATGTACATACCCTCTGGCCAATCTGATAGACAGACCACCAGACTGTTTGTTTCACATCTATCTGATAGGGGTGGAGGATTCGCTGTGCGGCGGCGATTAGCTGTTCAAGGGTAATTTCCTCGCGCGTCAAACGCTCATTTTCTTTCAATTTTGCGATTTCGATATATAGCCTGACCATATGGCCGCCTTCTCTGGGAATGATCAGCATGCTACCTTCCTCAGCAGAATGTATAGCTGATTTCATCCGTATATCTGGAAAGTCTGTAACTGCCAGCACATCCATCACGCCCCAAGCGCTATTTATTGAATCACCCTCAAGCTGATAGCCTAGCTGAGTTCTTACAGACGAATGCGCCCCGTCACACCCAACCGCAAATTTGGCTTCAATCACGTCAATGCTAGCCGTTCCATCTGCCTCAATATGCTCAATTTCCGCACGAACTGGATAGCCATCTTTCAGGCCAGATTTTTGATTATCGATCTGCAGGCTTTTCAGGCTACGGCGGTAGAACGGGATCACTGGATAGGCATTTTGTGCCATCGCTTCAAGATAGCGGTCATGAATACGTGCTTGCGACAATATCACATGAGGAAATTCAGACAGCCCATCTTCTGTATCCTGAATTCTGTCACTTCTGATGATATTTGCTGGTTGCTGGCTATCTGGCCGCCAAAAGGTTGTTTCATTCACCCAATAACTTTCTTTCAGCACTTTTTCACTGAAGCTGAACGCTTCAAACATCTCAACAGTTCGGCACGCAATGCCATCTGCCTGACCAAATTTCATTGGCCCGTCTTTCTGCTCTATGATTGTGGTTGAAATATCCGCAAAGGCGCTTAGTTGGGTTGCAAGGGTAAGCCCTGCAGGACCACAGCCAACAATTAAAACATCTGTTTGTTTTGGAAGTTCTGTTTGTTGGGGTTTGTTAGCTCGGGCTGCTTGTGAGATTTCTGGATCGCCTGCAATAAAGCCGTTTTCATGAAATTGCATCTGCACTATTCTCCAAGATTTTTGCGGGCATGTAACAAAATAATTTCAGGGTCAGCATCATTATATAGCCGTTCAAGCATATCGTGACGAAGTCGTAAGATAGCATTTATGTTCAAACTGCCTTTTGCGGTAATTTCTGCATTCTTAACAGAGGGCGGGTCTGCCAATATAAGAGCGCGCCCTATCCGTTTTGATGATCCTATGGCGCCATTCTGCATGGCTTTAAGCCTGTCTGTAATATGCGTAATATAGCTAGGGTCTGTTATCACACCTGCTTCTGACTGACTTATACCAAGTTGCGGGTCTGGGAAAATCAGCACGCCAATATCAGCCCTATCTGCACCTGTTATCACCACATCCTGGATAAGACCTGATAAGGCGGTAAGCACCTCAAGGCGTAAATTGCCAGCCTGAACCCATGTGCCTGTAAGCAATTTGAAATCTTCAGATAATCTGCCATCAAATAACAGCCCTTCGGCAATATTATCTGGATCTGCAAATCTAACCGCATCATGAGTGATCATAAATCCATCCTCATCAAAGCTTTCGGCGGTTTTTTCGGGGTCATCTAAATAGCCAGACATCACATTTGGGCCACGCACCCGTAATTCAAACCTGTTTTCCTCCACAGGAATAAGCTTTGCCTCAAGTTCAGGGCCTGGCACGCCTATCATACCTGAGCGGGCATTTCCCTGATGATGGATAACTGCCATAGGGGCTGTTTCTGTCATCCCCCAGCTTGAGGTCATCATAGGGATTCTGCCTGTCTGAGCGATAGCCATTGATTCCAGCGCATCCCAAACCGATTTCGGCAATGAGGCGCCTGCATAGAAAATCAGGTCAAGATCACCAAAAAAGGCCTTTTGCAATGCGCTATCTTTCAGCAATGCATCTACCAGCATGGCATAACCAGCAGGTACATTCATCGACAAAGTGCCAGGCTTTAGCCGCAGATTTTCAAGCGTCTTGTCAAACAGCCCTTTGACAGGCTTGCCTTCGTCCAGATATAGAGCGCCGCCATTTGACAGCACCATGTTAAAATCAGAATTGCCTGCAAAGACATGGTTCCACGGCAACCAATCAAGAATAACTGGCGGCCGCTCACCTAAAAATGGCAGGCAGGCTAAATATTGCGCCTGGTTAACACACATCATATGATGGGTTTGGGGTACCCCCTTTGGCATTGAGGTAGACCCAGAGGTAAATAGAATTTTTGCCAGACTATCAGGGGTAACCTGTGCATAGACATCTTCTAGCTGGCGAGTTACTGGCGTGTTCAGCAATGAGCCAATTGACAAATGATCAGGCGCTGGATTTACACCCACCAGTTTGATAGCTGTTGTGAAGATAGGCCGTTTCAGCGCAGCGTCAAAGGCTTGCCCATCTTCAGCATAGACAAGCGCAGGCTTCACTTTTTCGGCAATATAATCCAGCCTGTCATGTGCCTGAGCAATGAGGCTATATTGCTCTGCCAACGGCACAGTTACCGCGCCAATATATTGCGCCGCCAATTTTAAGATGCCATGATTAACGCTCGCACCAGAAAGCACGACTATTCTGTCGCCTTTGGCGATACCCTCTCCCAGCAATCCGCTTGCCAGCGCCTCAACCTTCTGCAAGGTTTCAAGATAGGTTAATTCGTGCCAGCCAGCGCCTGATCGGCTCGCAATGAATATCTGCTGAGGGGTGTGTTTTGCCCAATGGCGAAGCCATTCACCAGTATTGCGTACCACAGGCCCTAGCGGCAGAGTTGAGCCCATAATCAAAGCGCCATCTGCTGTTTTATCTACCCTGACCTGATGCGCTAGATAGCTGTTATGTGCGTGCGCCATGATAGTGTTCCTGCTACTGCCTGCAACCAAATACAAAAAATATCATGGTAAGATTAAACTAACTTTTGACATCAGAAAATAGTTATTTAATATAATTATTGTATTTTATAATGATATATAGCAAGAAGAAATCGACCTTTATCAAAATATCTATATGTCCATGCACATGAAACAGAGCTGTATAAAAGCCAATTTATGAGCCTATTGAAAGAGAGCCAATGTCATCATTATTGCATATCGAGATCAGAGATAAAATTGCGCGCCTGAAGTTGAGTCGGCCTGAGAAGCGAAATGCCATGAATAACGAATTGCTGGATGCCTTAGGCGCATTTTTCAGCAATCCGTCAGAAGATGTTCGCTCTGTTATTTTATCTGGCGAAGGCGGGCATTATTGTTCTGGGCTTGATTTAAGTGAGCATGTATCTCGAACAGCCGAAGGCAATCTGCATCATTCTAGAAAATGGCATAGAATAATGGATGCTATTCAGCTTGGCGGATTACCTGTGATATCTGTAATGCAGGGCGCAGTGATTGGTGGCGGGCTTGAGCTAGCCACCTCTACCCATGTTCGGATAGCTTCTGGCGAGGTTCAATTCCAGCTTCCTGAGGGCAGGCGAGGTATTTTTGTGGGCGGAGGTGCCACTGTTCGGGTAGGCCGCATTTTAGGCGCGGACAGAATGACAGAAATGATGCTTACGGCCAGAAGCTACAATGCTGAAGAAGGGCTAAGGCTGGGGCTTGCCCATTATGCTGTGCCTGAAGATGAGGGTATGGCACTGGCAGAAACGCTAGCAGAAAAAATTGCCCGAAATGCGCCAATGTCGAATTATATGATGATTCAGGCCATAAGCAGGATTCAAAATATGCCGTCTCAGGATGGGCTATTTGCTGAATCACTAGCTGCTGCGCTATCGCAAACTACCCCTGATGCAGAAGAAGGGTTGAAGGCCTTTTTAGAAAAACGCGCCCCAGATTTTAGATAGAACTGAACAGATTAGGCTTGATATGACAATAGCCGTTACACCTAAATCTTATGGATTTGATACAGCAGATAGCCGCCTGCGCAACTATATTGGCTATAATATGAAGCGTGCCTATCATGAAATTCAAATGGAATTATCCTATGAATTAAAACAGCTTGGGCTGAAAATTAGCTCATTTGCGGCATTGGCGGCGATTGTAAATTATCCAGGCCTTAAGCAATCTTCACTTGCACAGGCATTAGCCATAGAACAGGCTAATCTCGTACAATTACTTGATGAGTTTGAAGCCAAAGAGCTGGTAAAAAGAGAACGGGCAGATGGCGACAGGCGCGCCTATGCCTTATTTGCCACTGATAAAGGCAAACAGCTATATCAAAAAGCAGATAATAGCTGTGCATCACTTGAAGCAGAATTTCTAACTGGCTTTTCTGCGGATGAAATAGATAAGTTTCTAGCCATGATACAAAAGATAGAACATCGCCTAAAACGTAAAAGAGAACAGCTATGATTAACCTTGATAAGATTAGGGCTATCGATATTCATACCCATGCTGAAGAGCCTTGCGGGATGCATAGTGATGATGGCTATGACGATTTACAGGCGGCAATGGCAAAATATTTCAAAGCCCCGTGGACGCATCCGCCCACGATTCCTGAAACAGCAGCATATTTCAGAGACCAGCAAATCGCGGCAGTGATTTTTCCTGTAGATGCTGAACGCGAAACAGGCTATCGCCGATATAAAAATGAAGAGGTGGCAGAGCTTGTCGCAGATCACGATGACATTCTCATACCCTTTGCCTCTATCGATCCATGGAAAGGCAAAATGGGGGTGCGTGAGGCCAGACGCCTTATTCGTGATTTTGGGATAAAGGGCTTCAAATTTCACCCTACCCTTCAGGGATTTTATCCGAATGACACAATGGCCTATCCGCTTTATGAGGCGATTGCAGAAGAGGGTTTGGTTGGGCTATTTCATACAGGCCAGACAGGTGTAGGCTCTGGCATGCGTGGCGGCAATAATATGCGGCTGAAATATTCAAATCCGCTTTATCTTGATGATGTGGCTGTTGATTTTCCAGATATGAAGATCATTATGGCACATCCGTCTTTCCCCTGGCAGGAAGAAGCGCTTGCAGTTGCCCAACATAAGCCGAATGTCTATATTGATTTGTCAGGCTGGAGCCCAAAATATTTCCCTGATATTTTGGTGCGATATTGCAATTCAATCTTGAAGCGTAAAGTGCTATTTGGTTCAGATTGGCCGATGATTACCCCTGATAGATGGCTTGCTGATTTCGAAAATATTGCTATCAAAGATGAAATCAGGCCAGATATTCTAAAACATAATGCCGCCCGTCTTCTTGGATTACAGCCATAGGATTTAGACATATCATGACAGATAGCCAGCCCCCCTCAACCCCAGCATTAGAGCTATTTGCAACGCTGACTGTCCAGCTTGATCCTGTGCGTGAAATGGGTATTGGCAACGCAGGTAATAGACGCATTATTCCCATCATTGGCGGCAGTGCCTCTGGCCCTTACCTATCTGGAAAGGTGCTAAATATCGGCGCTGATTGGCAAACTGTGTTTCATACTGGCCTAGCAGAGCTTGATACACGATATGCGATTGAAACAGATGATGGCGCAGTGATCGAAATCATCAATTATGGCCTCAGACATGGCCCTGCTGAGGTTATCGCAGAACTTGCGGCAGGCAGACCAGTTCATCCTGATAGCTATTATATGCGCACACATGCCCGCCTTGAGACAGGTCATAATGACTATAAATGGGTGAATGACCTGCTATTTATAGGCTCAGGCGCACGTCTAGCAGATGCAGTCAAAATGAACTTATACATCATCAGATAGTAATAGGGGTAATGGCTAATGGCTGAGTTTAAGGCGCCGATTGATGATATTCTGAAAACCCAGAACATGCTTTTTGACGGCAGAGAACATATCCAATTTGATGCCGCTACTTCTGCTAGTATTATCACTGAATTTGCAAGATTTGCCGAGCAGGAAATTGCCCCGCTAAATAGCGAGGGTGACGCTATCGGATGCAGTCTAACGCAAGAGGGCGGTGTTACCATGCCAAAATCATTCAAGCCTGCATTTGAGATGCTGGCGGCGAATGGCTGGCAAGGATTGACTATCTCAGAGCGCTATGGCGGCATGGGGCTTGACAAGCTAACAGCCGCCGCTGTCTCAGAAATATTTTCAGGGGCATGCCACGCCTTACAGATGGTTTGTAATCTTGTGCCAGGCGCTGTTGAAATATTGGAACAATATGGCACAGAAGACCAAAAACAACGGCTCATTCCCCCTCTGGCTGAAGGCAGGTGGCTATCAACTATGTGTTTGAGCGAGCCTGAGGCTGGATCTGATTTATCACAAATCAGATGCTCAGCCAAACAGCTAGATGGCGGCTGGAAGATAGATGGTGAGAAAATATTCATCTCAGGCGGCGATCAGGATATGAGCGATTCTATCCTGCATTTCGTGCTGGCTAGAACAGGGTCGCGCGAGCAGGGACTTTCTGCCCTGTCGCTATTTGCCGTGCCTAAACATAGTGATGGCGCGCCAAACCATATATCCATTTTACGCATTGAGGATAAGCTAGGCATCCACGCCTCGCCAACCTGTCATATGAAATTTGATGGCGCCAAAGCTGAGCTTATAGGCGAAATTGGCGCAGGGCTTATGGTGATGTTTACGCTGATGAACCATGCACGGCTAGATGTCGCGCTTCAAGGTGTGGCTCATGCACAACATGCCTATGGGCTAAGCGCAGCATATGCAGCAACCAGAATCCAAGGGCGGGTTTCAGACAAGCAGCCAGCATATCTCAATCAACATGATGATGTAAAACGTATGTTGCATCAGCAACGTATCTTTGCGTTGGGCGGCAGAGCCATGTGCTATTATACGCTTGGCCTGTTAGAGCAAAAAACCAATCCTGACCTAGCTGAATTTTTGACGCCTTTATGCAAAATTTTCTGTTCTGAGGCAGGTATAAAATCTGCTGATCTTGGTATTCAGATAATGGGAGGCTATGGCTATCTTAAAGAATATAAGATTGAACAGCTGTGGCGGGATGCACGAATTACAGCCATTTATGAAGGTGCAAATGGTATCCATGCCAAAGCGATGGTGACACGCAATCTGCGGTTAGGGCAAGGCAGAGCTGCTGACAGCTTTGCTGACATGCTAAGCGCTCTTAGCCAAGAAAACCCATTTCTTATCTCGCAGATAGCCAAATGGAAAGATATCCGTTACATGATAAACCAAAGCGATACGCCTCACGCTTATGGCCATGATTTCTCTCAGCTTTCTGCCTATCTGTTTTTTCATGCTATTTGCCACAATGTATCAAGAATGGATGGGGGCGCAGAGCTATTTACAGCAGAATTATTAGCCACCCTTGATACTATGGCATGGCCAGTGCGTTCTGATTGGCTGGCTTAGTAAGATGCGGGCGGCAGGTATATATATCCCCCTCTCTCAACGCTGTTGGATAGGCTGTTTGATATGGATTTGATCAGCTATATCACGCCAACAATTTTTGGCGTTGGCGCAATATCATCCATTGTAGATGAATTGCGGCGGCTGCAGATTACCCGTCCGCTTATCATCACAGATAAGGGCATTGTTGACGCTGGTATTCTAGGCCAGCTTACCAACCATTTAGCAGATACATCCTTTACGGTATTTGACAGTACCGATGAAAATCCCACCGAAGCAAATCTTGATGCAGCCTTAAGCCAGCTTAATAGCCACACCCATGATGGGCTGATTGCGATCGGTGGTGGCTCGCCGATGGATTTGGCAAAAGCAGTGGCGTTGATTGCCAGTCAGGGCGGCTGTTTTAGCGATTATGATGTCAAAATTGGAGGCTCAGAGCAGATTAGGCGGGTGCTACCCCATATCGCCATTCCAACAGCTGCAGGCACTGGGGCAGAAATTGGTCGTGCGTGTGTTCTTACTACTAATGATGGGGTCAAGCGGGTTGCGGTTAGCCTTGAAATGGTTGCCCATAGCATTATTGGTGATCCAGCATTGACCCTTAGCCTGCCTGCCAGACTGACTGCGGCAACAGGAATTGATGCGCTATCGCACGGTATAGAGGCGTTTTTAAGTCCGCGCTATAATCCACCTGCAGATGCTATTGCGCTAGACTGTATTGCCAGAATTGCCAACAATATTGAAACCGCAACCTCAGAGGCTCATAATATTCAGGCCAGAACTGACATGCTGATGGGGGCATTACAAGGTGGCATGGTATTACAAAAAGGACTAGGAAGCGCTCATGCTATGGCCACCCCCTTGGGTGAGTTTCATATTCATCATGGCACGCTAATAGCGGTTCTGCTTCCGCATGTGCTAGCCTTTAATGCCAGCCATATCACAGACAAAATAGCCTCTCTAAATCTAGCATTAGGCATTGGCAAAAATGACTCGCCTGCTGACTGGCTGGCTACGCTGATTACAAATCTTGGCCTGCCCACCTCACTATCAGAATTAGGGGTTGATGACGCTAGCCTAGAGCAGATAGCCAAACGGGCTGAAGCAGATCATCTAAGCGCAACCAATCCCCGTCCAGCATCTGCGGCAGATTATCTTGGTCTATTACAGTCAGCCTATCGCGGCACACTCTAAAATATTGCTGAGATAGCAAGCCGAATAGCAAGCGCTGTCAGAATGATAAGCAATATTCTGTTAAATTGCTCAGCAGTGGCAAATCTAGCCAGAAATGAGCCTACTGGCATGCCGCACAATAGTGGCAAAATCGCAAAACAGCTAAAATAAAATAGCTCTGAAGTAATCACCCCAAGCTGTACCAAAGTTGGTAATTGCACCAATCCCATCGATAAAAAGAAAAAGGAAATGGTCGTAATAAAGGCGCCACGTTCTAGCTTCATCAAACTTAGATAGGATACTGACACAGGGGCAGAAATCCCTGTTGCCCCCTGCAACATGCCTGCAATAACCCCCACTGGCACTGCACTTTTAAGACCAGCAGATAATGATAATTGGATTTGTGGTTTTGCAATCCGCCAGCCCACAAACACCAGCATTAAGCTAGAGATAGCCATCATCAACAAATTTTGGCTTACAGATATAAGCACAAATGAGCCCATCATAGCCCCTAATGCACCTGCTAGTCCAAACTTCCATAATAATGGCCAGCTTGTGGTATGCCGTCTAGTCTGGAAAAATTGCACGATATTTGTGACAATATTTGGGATCACAAAGCTAGCCACTGCGAATTGTGTGTCAAACAGCATCGCCATTACAGGCACAGACACAAAGGGCGCACCAATCCCTGTTGCCCCTTTCAATAGCCCACCAATAAAAAATGCGAGGCTGATATAGAATATCGCGTCCAGTTCCATATCTAGGCAGGCTTTCCTGAAAGTCTGCTTAAAATCGCATTTGCATCTGGAACAGCCCCTATCCACGCAACAAACTGATCAGGGCGCACGATAAAAAAATCTGTTTCATAGGCAGAGATTGCCGCATCACCAAGCAAATCAATAACAGTTAGCGGAATATCTTTTTGCTGTGCCGCCTGTTCAAATGCACGCACAATCTGCGGCTGGCTGTTATTTGTAAATAAGGTAAAGCCATCTTGGGCAAGATGCTGAAAGCTCATCTGCCCATCTGTCAGCAAGTGTGGCGGCATATGATGCCCAACCCTAAGTTTCATAATATGCTTCCCCCGCGCCGATGGGCTAGCATTGTCCAAAGCGGCTATAACAGATGATCCTTCATAATGTGGCTCATAGGCAAATACTTCTGATGCGCCCTGATTTCGTCTATTCCATGCGTCTCGAAATTCAGTCTCATCTGTTTCTGGATGATATGAAGCAAGAAAATCCCTATCTTCACGGATAAAATTCTCAATAAAGTCAGACGCAGTTGAGGCAAAGACAGGGCGTCTTTCTTCGTCATAGGATGCAAGCAAGCCATCCCCTGCCCAACCCTGAATATAGCCTGCCAGCTTCCAGCCCAGATTACGCGCATCTTCAAAGCCAATATTTATACCATATCCGCCATAAGGGGGGTGGCTATGGGCGGCATCACCTGCAATAAACACCCTGCCATTGCGATAACAATCAGCATGGGCAAAGCGTAAATTCCAGAACCCTACATAGCTAAGGGACAGATCAAATTCTATCCCCACTGCCTGATATAACAGCGTGTGAAAATCAAAATTATCTTTTGTTGTGCCCTCAGGAACAGGCGCATGAAAGAACCATTTGCTGCCCAAATCCACCCTGCCAAGAAACTGCCAATACCCCTCTAATTCTGGTTTAAGCGCATTATAAAATGACCGTTCAGGCAATTTCGATAATAGCTGGTGAAGCGCTTCTGATTCAAACACTAGCAAGACCATTTTACGGTCATGATCAGATTGTGTCTGGGTAATGCCTGCTGCATCCCTAATCACTGAATGACTGCCGTCACATCCCACCAGCCAACTGCCTTGAAGCGTTATTTTCTGGCCTGTCTGTTTATCTTTGCCAGTAACACAGACGTGATCATCATGCTGCATAGCGCTCAGTGCACTATATCCATAACAGAATGTTACAGTCTCAAGCCTAGCCGCGCGATTGCGCAAAACAGCTTCTGTTTCATATTGAGGCAGACGCTCAACATCTGTGTTATAAAAGGGGCGTACTTGTTCGCGTGGTAGCCATTCATAATAATATTCCCCTAGCAAGGTGCGATAGCAATTATAACCGCCATTTGCGAGGTGACGTGGCGTGATACGTGCGGCACGCAATTCATCTTCACAGTGCCAGACCTGAAAATGTTCTACTGTTCTCTGGGTAAGGTTCTGACCTTTTGGCACAGGCTGGGGCGTGTGATATTGTTCCATAACAGCTACTGTTATTCCGCGCTGTCCAAGATCAATGGCAAGTCCCATACCTACAGGCCCGCCCCCTACAATGATCACATCATACCTTTTTTCTGCCATCACCAACCCTACTATGATTTAGTGTATCACCCTATTGTGCCTGTGCCAGCTTAGACCAACTTTTACAGGGCGGCAATTTCTGAAAGATACCTAGCAAAAAGCGCTATGAAATGTGATAGCTGTTTTATTTATGCTGGTAAGTGCGAGCAAAATATTCTTATGATAAAGGCTATAATCTTAGTTACGCATAAAGGGGGGAATGGATATGGAACAGATCGGATTTATTGGTCTTGGCAGGATGGGACTGCCAATGGCAACAAATTTAATCAAGCAAGGCTATCAGCTACATTGCTTTGATATTATAGAAGAACAGCTAAACATGGCAGTCCAGAATGGCGGGCAAAGATGCAACTCTGTTGCTGAAGTAGTTGATGCATCAGATGTGATTATCACCATGCTACCTAATTCCGAAATTGTAAAACAGGTTATCACCGCAGAGCAAACCTCCATTCTGGCCGCATCAAAGGCAGGTCAGCTGATTATGGATATGAGCACAGTTAGCCCTGAGACAACAGATTATGTGGCAGAATCTTGCACGCACAGAGGTGTTGAGTTTGTCGATGCCCCTGTTGGCCGACTTGCCTCTCATGCTGATAATGGCGAATCTTTATTTATGGTGGGCGCTACAGAAGCTGGCTTTGCGCGTGTGTTGCCATTATTGAATATTATGGGAAGTGACATTTTCCATTGCGGTGGATATGGCGCAGGCACTCGCACCAAGCTAGTAAATAATTTTCTAGCCATATCCTATTGCCAGATGAACGCAGAAGCGCTGTCACTGGCTGAGCGTTTCGGGCTTAATCTGGATAGCACACTTGATGTGTTATTTGGCACAACAGCCGTAAATGGCCAAATGAAAATTGCCTGGCCTGCAAAAGTGCTAAGTGATGATACAGCGCCTGGCTTTACTATTGATCTCGCTCATAAAGACCTTAGTCTGGTGGTAAATGCAGCAAACACCCAGCAAGTTGCCATGCCTATGGCGGCGGCGGCCAGAGAGGCATTCAGCCTTGCCAGATCACGCGGCTTTGGCAGCAAGGATTTCTCGGCAATGCTTGATGTGCAATGTGAGCTGAGTGGCCTGACACCGCCAAGATTAAAGCCAGCCTCACGTTACAAGCCCTGATAGCGCCTATATCATGGGTGCTTTTGGGACAGAACGCCAGATGCAAGCAATACCCCAATCGATACCAAACCAACCCCAATAATTTTTGTGAGTGTCATCTGTTCACCTAAGAACATCACCCCGCCTATCAAGGCAAATACAGGGGTAAGCGCACCAAAGGCAGCTGTCTGTGGTGCGCCAATCTTTCTAACTGCAAAGCTGAACAAAAACATTGCAGCAATGGCAATCACAAAGCTTTGCAGGAAAATCATCATCGCAATATCCTGCCAGCTTGCTAGCGCAAATGTTACCTTGCCAGTAGCAAGCATTACAGGGCCGATTAAAAGAGAGCCCCAAAATAGCCCAATAACAAGTCCATGAGCTGGGCTGATTCCGCTATCTCTATACACCACAGAATAAATCGCAAATAATCCAGAGCCAGACAGGAAAAATAGATACCCTCTCCATGCCTCATCATGCGCCCCAAATAGGCTTTGCCATAAGCCAATCATCAACGCACCTGCTAAAATCAAGACAAGCCCTAGCTGGCCTTTTTTATCTGGCTTTTCGCCTGTCATGATAAAGGCGGCAAGCGCTGTCCAAAATGGCAACATGCCTGGCGCAAGGGCGCCAGCATCAGAGGCAGGCGCATAAAATAGCCCTTGCGACACCAAATATGGAAATACCGCACTAGCGCCAATCATAATCGAAAACTTGCCAAACCAGCCTTGACCATGAGGCCATATGCCAAGCTTTAACATCAGAGGCGCCATCACCAATGCGGCTGGTAGCAGGCGCAGGATAAGCACTTCTTCTACTGTAAATACACCGCTCACGCCAAATCTGGTGCCAATCAGAAAAGACGCCCAGATTGTCACTGTAATCAAGGCAGTTACGATGCCTAGCCATGTGGCATGTGATGATGACATTATTCGCCTTAAATCCTATCTTATTGGTATCTAGCTTCAAAAGATACCTATCGAACTACCATAGCCATGCTATGGCTAGCTTATTATACCCCCAGATATTGTGATATAAGCTGCGGGTTAGATAGCAGACTATCTGAGTTGCCCTGCCAGACCACACGTCCTTTATCAATAACATAATGATGATCAGCCAACTTAGCCATTGCTTTTATATTTTTATCAATGATCAAAATTGACTGGCCTTCAGCTTTCAGTTGGGCAAGACAATTCCAAATCTGCTCACGGATAAGCGGTGCCAGACCCTCAGTTGCCTCATCCAAAATCAATAATCTAGGATTGGTCATCAAGGCACGCCCGATTGCCAGCATTTGCTGCTCACCACCAGATAGATGACTGCCAGCATGATGGCGGCGTTCGGCAAGTCTTGGGAATAGAGACAAGACGCGCTCAAAATCCCAATGGGTAGAATTTTGACTATGGGGCGGCTGATAAAATGTGTTCAGATTTTCAGCCACGCTGAGCCTTGAGAATATGTGGCGCCCTTCTGGCACTAGCCCGATGCCAGAGCGTGCAATCTCGAACGGAGTACTATTTGGTTTGCTGTCACCAAAGCGCGTAATACGGCCTGAGCTAAGCGAGACTTGACCCATAATTGTGCGGATGGTGGTTGATTTCCCCATACCGTTTCGCCCCATTAACGATACTACACTGCCCGCTTCAACCGACAAGCTGACACCGAATAATACCTGCCCTGCCTCATAGCCTGCTTCAACTTCATCAAGATGCAACATCACTAGCTATCCTCACCTAGATAGGCTGTTTTTACCTCGTGATTCTGGCTAATTTCATCAGGCGTTCCAACCGCAATAATGCGCCCTTCCACTAGTACCGATATACGGTCAGCTAGCTTAAAGACAGCATCCATATCATGCTCGATTAGCAAAATCCCCATCTTGCCGCGAAGCTGGTCAATAATCTGCGTAATATGCTGGCTTTCATCTATACCAGCCCCAGCCACAGGCTCATCCAGAAGCAATAATGACGGTGACACCGCCAAAGCCAGCGCAAGCTCAAGCATACGCCGCTCACCATGTGCAAGTGCGCTTGTTTGCTGATATGCGCGCGGCAATAAGCCAAGCCTATCAAGAATCGCCTCAGCACCTGCCCGCACGCTAGCATCTTCAAATGCGGGCCAGAACATATTAAAGCTATTTCCTTGACGCGCCTGTTCGGCAATGATGGCATTTTCCAGCACTGAGAATTGCATCAGCACATTGCTTATCTGGAATGAACGGCCAATCCCTTTTCGCACGCGGGCTGGCACAGATAATGATGTGATATCCTCACCATTCAGGCTTATCGTGCCTGTATCAGGGGTAAGCGCGCCATAAATCTGCTGAATAAGGGTTGTCTTACCTGCCCCATTTGGCCCTATCAGCGCATGAATTTCGCCAGACAATACAGTTAGCGATATATCTGTACTGGCTGCAAGCGCGCCAAATGATTTAGAGATTCTGTCAAGCTGAAGCACTGTCATTGCCTGCCGCCTCTAACGCTAGCCATTGCGCGCTGTGCCAACCCGACCAGACCACCACGCCCAAATAACACAATAAGCACCAGTAACGGACCAAACAGGATCATCCAGTTTTCGGCATAATCAGGCAAGATCACCTCAAGCAATAACGGCAAAAATTCCTCTAGCAATAAAAAGGCAATGGCGCCTATCACAGGGCCTACCAACGTGCCAAGCCCACCTAAAATGATAATAATCATCAGCTCGCCAGAGCGTGTCCAATCCATAATGTCAGGTGATACATATTCCTGCCAGCTAGCAAATAGCGTTCCTGCAACACCGCAAATCATCGCAGAAAGCAAATAGCTAACAAGCTTGTAATGAAGCGGCACAAGCCCCATCGCCTCAATGCGAGCCTCATTGCTTTTAATTGCCTGCAAAGTAACACCAAAGCGAGATCGAACAATCACCATCATCAAAAGCCCAACCAACACAAGCACGACCCAGATCAGAAAATATAGACGCAACGGCTCATACAGATCGATAAATCCAAATTCTGCCCTGTCAATGCTCATCCCATCATCACCGCCAAACCCTTCAAGCGAAACAAACAGAAAAAACAGCATTTGCGCAAAGCCAAGCGTGATCATAATAAAATAGATACCACTTGTCCGAAGCGCCAAGATGCCAATAACAAGCCCGATAGAGGCACATGCCAGCAAACTAAATAATAAATGAATCCAGCCATTCATCAGCCCGTAATACTGGCTGATACCCACACAATAGGCACCAATACCGATAAAGGCCGCATGCCCAAACGACACCATGCCGCCATATCCAAGCACCAGATTAAGCCCCATCGCGGCAATCGAAAGAAGCATAATTCGCATTGCCAGATCATTCCAAAATGGTAAATCTGCAATTTGGGTGAAAATCGGAAATAGGCCAAATCCAGCAATTACCACCCAGAACATTTTATGGGCGCGTATGCCAGATAATACTATCATCAATACATTAGATATAGCGGTGAACATCAACTGCCCTTTGCTGGAAACAGGCCTGTTGGCTTGAAAATCAAAATCACTGCCATCAAGATATAAACAAGCATTGAGGCGAGCGCAGGCCCTGCACCATCTGCTGTTGCCTGATCAAAAAACAGCCTTAATAGAGACGGCAGAAACACCCGCCCCACTGTATCTACCAAGCCCACAATAATGGCTGCAATAAACGCGCCCCGAACAGACCCGATACCGCCAATAATTATCACCACCAAAGATAAAATAAGCAAAGGCTCGCCCATGCCTGACTGCACGGCTGTAAGCGGGCCTATCATCATGCCTGCAACCCCTGCAAGGCACGCGCCTGCCGCAAAAATTAGCCTGAACAAGCTGTTGATATTTACCCCAAGCGCTGCCGCCATTTCGGGGTTTTCTGCCCCTGCCCGTAATTTTGCCCCTGTTTTTGTGCGTGATACAAACAGCCCTATTGCCAGCGCACATAACAGCCCCACAATAATCACCCACAATCTGAAGGCTGGATATGGCACATTTGGCAAAATCTCAACAAAGCCTGATAGCGAGGGCGGCAAATCGGAAAATAGCGCCGCAGGGCCAAATCCAATCCGCACAGCTTCGTTAAAAAACAGAATAAGCCCAAAGGTAGCCAATACCTGTTCCATATGATCTCGCCTGTAAAGATGCCGAATAATCAGAATTTCAAGCAAATAGCCAGAGATAAATGTAATCGGTATCGCTAGCGCAATGCCAACATAAAACTGGCCTGTTGCATTGGTAATGGCGGCCGCTGCATATGCCCCTATCATCACCTGAGCGCCATGTGCCAGAAACACAAAATCCATCACCCCTAAAATAAGGGTAAGCCCTGCCGCTACCAAAAACAGCGTTACACCAGCCTGAAGCCCATTAAATATCTGTTCCAGAATTAAGGTTACTGTCATCCATTCAGACCATAATATCACATGCTAGCTAACATCTAGCTGATAAACACTGGCTAGAATTTACAATATTGCGCATAGGAATCTGCATGATTTTCAAACACAGTTTCAACAATTCTGGCAGTTACCACCCCATCAGCATCTTTCACAGTTTCGCGAAGATAGATGTTCTGAATTGGGAAATGATTGCTATTCATCTGCAAATTGCCCCGTGTTGTCGGAATATTGCCAGCCGCCAATACCTCGCCCATTTTATCAGCATCTTTGCTACCTGCTGTTTGAATCGCATAATCGATCGCTAATATCGTATCATAGGCTTGAGCTGCATAGAATGATGGATAGACACCATATTTTTTCTTAAAATCCGCCACAAATTTATTATTGATCTCATTATCAATATCTGCTGACCATGTTTGCGTGCCTAAAATCCCAAGTCCAGCGTCTTTGAGCGCAGGCAAGGTCACAGCATCTACAGAAAATACCGAATAGAGCTTGCTGACTGAATCCATTCCAGCCTGCTTCCATTGCTTTACAAAATTGATCCCCATACTGCCTGGCTGAAAAATCATCGTGGTTTCAGGATTGGCCGCACGCAAGGCAGATAATTCTGCCTGAAAATCTGTCTGGCCTAGCTTGGTATAGATTTCAGCAACCACCTCGCCTTTGTAATAGCGCTTAAAGCCAGTAAGCATATCTTTGCCAGCCTGATAATTTGGCGCCATCAGATAGACAGATTTTATTCCAGCATCCTGCATATGCTTGCCCATCCCCTCTGGGGTTTGATCATTCTGCCATGACAAAGAAAAGAAATTCTTATGACAGTTTTCACCCGCTATTGGTGACGGCCCCGCATTAGAGCTAATCAAAAGCTTGCCAGAACGGGTAACAGGCTTATGAATTGCCATCAGCAAATTTGACCAGATAACACCTGCAACAATATCAACCTTGTCACGTTTCAATAATCTGTTTGCTAGCTGTTTGGCTACATCAGGCTTGCGCTGGTCATCCACGAAAATAACCTCTGCATCCATTCCGCCTAATCTTCCGCCCTTATGGTCAAGCGCCAGCTCAACACCTTGTTTCATCTGTGTGCCAGTAATGCCAGCCCCACCAGAAAGTGTTGTCATATATCCGATTTTAATCGTCTCGCCAAATACTGGCGTTATTGACATGGCGGCTATTAACGCGCCTATGAAAGCTGCTTTCTTCATCTCACTCTCCTTATCTGGCTATCGTCAAGTCAGTGCAAATCATCAAAAAAATATGTAACACTCATCACGGTTTGTCGCCAACAAATTCTGGCAAAATCTCGTATGATTTTTCCAATTTTATTTGGTTTTTGGGTAAAAAACGATTATCACTATCACTCTTGCATGATGCCAATAGCGCATTATTTATCATCATCTTTTTATTGTCAGTGATGTGTCGTTCAGGTGCATCCAGTTATCACGTTACAGAGTAGCAATGCCAAATTTCCAGCAGATAGCAAATGACCTTGTGAAAATGGCAGTGACCTTCTGGCTTGCGCTGTCAACAGGGCTAATATTTCATAGCCTGTCTATGCCTGCGCCCTATTTGATGGGAAGCTTGTTCGGAGTCTGGGCAATAGGCAGCATAATAACGCCTATTCGTCCGTATTTAGGGGTCGCCAGATGGTTTCATGTACCCGTCATTATCGGGCTGTCAGTGCTGATAGGCGCCACATTTGATACCAACCTGATAAGCCAGATACAGCAATGGTGGAAAAGCCTAATTGTGATGATGGTAACCACGCTTATTGTCTGTTGGTTGGGATATTACACGCTAACTCGCCTGCGCGGATATGAAAAGCGGCTTGCCTTTTTCTGCTGTCTGCCAGGCGGTCAGGCAGAAGCGCTGGCGCTGGCACGACAGCTTTTGGACAAAGATTATGTTGTTGCGCTATTCCATTTGGTTCGGGTGACAATTGTATTTGTGTCTACCCCTATGTTGTTGGCGATTTTTCAAGGAAGCGACGCGGTAGTACAGTCAAATCAGACATTAACTGAGATGCCAAGTATATTTGCGCTGTCTTTGCATGATGTTCTGTTATTTGTAATTATCGCAACCATCGGGCTGGCAATTGCGCTTCTGTTAAGATTGCCGCTTCCCTATCTTTTGGGCCCTATGAGCCTGTCTATGATTGTGCATCTGATGGGCTGGGCGCATCTACCACGAATCCATGAATTTGTGATATTGGCTCAGTTGGCAATAGGCGGTGCGATCGGGGCACGGCTAGCACAGGTCGCTGTCTCAGAAGTGCTGTCCTATCTCAAAGATGCGGTTATAAATGCAGTGATGATACTTGGGCTTTATATGCTAGCAACCTTGCTGATGGCCGCACTTGGCGATACAGCCCTACTGGAGATCTGGCTAGCCTTTGTGCCAGGGGGGCTATATGAAGTCACGCTTCTAGCTCTGATTTTTGGCTTTGACGTTGCCTTTGTAGCCTTCCACCACACAGTCAGAATAATCCCGCTTTTCTTCGCCCTATCCTATTTCGGCAAACATTTGCCAGATGAAACAGCAAAATAGGCGCTGCAGCGTTGCTATCGATACACCTCACTGCCTATCCTGCAAAATCTGGCTGATGAACCGTGCGGCGGGCGGGTAGTCTGCATAGCAGTTTTTAATGTTTGACAGGCGGCTTGAAATTGAGATTTCGGGAAAGCCTGCTTGTGTCATATCGTTACGCAGTTGGGTGATAATAGTGTCAAACAGGGTCTCGGCATCGCTAAATTCATCTCTAATGCGTAATATTGCGATACAGTCTGCAATGCTTTCATTCATTAAATGCTCAGGGCTGTTTCTGGGCGGATGAGGTCTGTCTACATCGCCTGTCTGATGATGCGCACATTCATGCAAATCGATAAAATGCTGCATACCAGCTGGCGCTAAATGGTAATTAAACCTTAAGATAAGGGGCTTGCCCTCGCTATCACGCCGCGCCATGCCTGCCGCCAAATTGCCCCTATCATTTTTCTGATTTTCAAAGCTTACCTGCTCAGACAGATTGTTGATACAGACAGGCGGCTCAACACTCTCAAAGGTTTCTGCATGGGCGATTGGCTGGCATAAGATAGCAGATAAAACACCGCAGATCATTGCGGTACCAGCCCGTACCGCACTGATATATCTAGACATGACTATCTGGCCTCCGATGATCAGAATTAGAACGCTTTGCAACATGATGGCCAGCAATATACCCAAGAGAGAGGGCTGTTAGAAGCCCGTTTCCAGACAGATAGCCAGATACATCAGGGCCTGAAACACCGCACGCTGCCCCGCCACACGCATACAGCCCAGAGATAGCTGAACCATCAGCGCGTAACACTTGCGCATTATCATTTATTACTAGCCCGCCTTGGGTATGAAATAGGGCGCCTGTCACCTTTACGGCGGCAAAAGGCGGGGCTAGCCGTTTGTCTGCTGAGAATGTTCTGCCAAAATTATCAGTTTTGCCTGCCAGTGCAAAGCTGTCACATTCTGCTACTGTCTGTTCCAGAGCATCTGCATCTAAACCGATTTTTTGCGCTAATCCAGCTAATGTCTGGTCAGTGATCACAGCGCCACATGCTTCTGCATTTCTGAAATCTTCAAACTCTGCGCCAAGGGCGGATAGTCGCGCATCAAATATGTTATAGGCAATTTGCTGAGGCTGCGATAGCACATTAACGGCTTGTTCAGAATAGCCATGATGCTCGTTTGAAAACCGCTTACCATTCACATTTACCTGAATACCACCTTCCATCATCAAGGCCCATGTCACCAAAATACCATGCGGATGCGCAACAGACCCATGCCCCTGATATCCAGATAGATGGGCAAGAGATGCCCCTAACGCCTGCCCCCACAACACCGCCTCTCCCTGATTGCCAGCATGGCCAAAATATAAGGCATCTTTCATTTCAGGAATATGTTCTGCGACCAATGCTGGATTACCACCATAGCCATTACATGCCAGAATAACGGATTTTGCGGCAATTCTCTCAGCAGTGCCGTCTGGTCGTTCTGCCTGCGCACCAATCACGTCACCAGCATCTGAGATGATCAGCGCTACTATTCTTAGATTACAGGCTATCAGAATATCATGTGTCAATGCCGCCTGCTCAAGCCGCCTGACCAGCGCTTCGCCTGTAACTTCTGGCACGGCATGCATTCTGTAATGGCTATGGCCTGGATATAAAAAACTATCCAGCACATGAAAAGGTATATCATATTCTGCTTCTAGCCAGTCAATCGCTGCCCTTGCGCCTGTGATACAGCGCCTAACATGATCAGCATCTGCCTGATGCTTATTCTTGGCCATAATATCATCAAAAAACCTATCAGCAGTATCTTCTATCTTTTGGCGTTTCTGAGCATTCGTCTCAGCCGCAGGGATAAGCCCTGATGATAAGGCTGTTGAGCCTGAAATACTGGCGTCTCTTTCTGCAACCAACACACTAAGCCCTGCCTGTTGTGCGGCAAGCCCAGCTGTAAGACCCGCCGCCCCTCCACCAATAATAAGGCAGTCAATCTCAATATCAGCCTGTAAGTCATTCTGTTTGATGATAGTTGGCATAGTGTGTATCAGATAACCTTCTGGCTTTCGAATGCTGTTATGGCCTCTGCAACTGTCATCACCTCGCCTACAGAGGAGAGCGATTTAATCGCGATTTCGTGGGTTTCTGGCGTGAATGCTGCACAGCCATCTGCTAGCGTGATAGTATGAAAATCCCGAACATGTGCATCTCTGACAGTTGAGGCTACCCCGCCATTTGTGACAATACCGCATACCATCAAAGTCTGTATTCCTGCGCGTGAAAGTGCAAATTCCATTCTTGTTTGATAAAAAGCTGAATAGGCCACTTTTTCAACCGTAATATCGGCAGGCTGAAGCATATCAACAAGGCTATTGCCCCATGATGACGGTGCAAAATCACCCTTTTTAAGAAAGGGGCGCAATCTTTTAAGATGCGCTGAGATAAATGGCTCTCCTTCTTTGCCTGGCACAAGGGTAAATTGGGTAGATACTATCCATCCGCCTGCTCGCCGCACTGTTTCAAGCAATGGCAGAAGCCGCTCAGGAAGGGCGGCGATTTCTGGACTTGTCTGTCCTGCCCGCCCATAAGCCCCGTTTGGATCAAGAAAATCATTTTGAAGATCAACAATCAAAATAGCGGTTGTTGCAGGATTCAGCCTGTTGTTGGATTCTGCCATATACTAGCCCTTTTCAGTCATAATAATATTGCCAAAACTATCTACCTTCGCGCTGATAAACGGATCAAGATAGATTGTGGCGTCAGGCTGTACCAGCAAGGCTGGTCCATGTATTTCTGCGCCTTCTGGCAAGCGAAGCCTGTCAATAATCTGCCCTTTATGCCAGCTACCATCTGCATAAATATCTTGGCTGGCACGGATGCATTGCTCAATAGTATCAGCACGCTCACCTCGTGCAAGTATCTGCAAATCAATTGCTGGCCGCACGCCAACAACAGACACTCTTAGATTTAATATCCGAACAGGAATACCTGATAGCGGGCGGCTATAGGATTTTGCGTAGGCTTGAGAAAATGCATCTCGGATTGACTCAATTGACAAGCTATCAAGATCATCAGAAATAGCTACTGCAACTGAATGGGATTGCCCCAAATAGAGCATATCTAACTCAATAATCCGTTCGATTGAAACCAGCTTTGCTTTTGTATGTTGCACCCGTTTGATTGACCCTGCCGAAATATCCGAAATCATCTCAGCTAGACCCGCACAATCCAGATCATCTAGCATAAGGTTCATAGTACGCACTTCATCATGCCGCAAATCTGACATCACACATCCCAACGCAGAATTTACGCCCGGATATCGTGGCACCACAGAAGCGCCCAGACCAATATCCCGCATCAATGCCCCTGTATGTAGCGCGCCGCCGCCGCCAAAGGGCATCATCGCAAATTGTTTTGGATCATATCCTCGCTCGATTGAAATCAACCTGATAGCGCCCCCCATTTTTGCATTGGCTACTTTGATAATGGCTTCTGCGGCGTCATATTCAGTTAGCCCAAGCGGTTCAGCAATATGGGTGTTAATAGCAGCTATTGCGGCTTGTCTATCCAACGCTTTATGTTTCCCGCCTATTGGATTGCTAGCATCAATTCTGCCAAGTACCAGATTAGCATCTGTAACAGTAGGGCGGCTATTACCCATGCCATAACATACAGGGCCAGGATCTGAACCAGCTGATTCAGGACCTATTTCCAACAGACCTGTTTCGTCAATATGCGCAATAGAGCCGCCACCCGCGCCTATTGTGCTCATCTCTATCATAGGCACACGAATAGTCATGCCAAAATCAATATTGGCTTGCGAGGTAAGCATATTCTGGCCATCTGCGACCAAAGACACATCAAACGAGGTGCCGCCCATATCACCTGTTATAATATTCTCAAACCCAGCAGCAGAGGCAATTTGGCGGGCGGCTACCACCCCTGCAGCAGGGCCAGATAATGCTGTCTTGATAGGTAGCGATTTTGCGGTATCCACAGACATCACCCCGCCATTTGATTGCACAATCAGAATTTCTGACGTTGCTTTTTGGGCTGAAATTCTGTCTTCCAGTCTGGACAAATAGCTGGCTACAGGGGGTTGCAAATAGGCATTTAAGGTAGCTGTTGAACAACGCTCAAACTCTCTGATTTCTGGCAGAATTTCTGTGGCAACGCTAACATGTTCATTTGGCCAGATATCCCGAATAATACGGGCAGCAATTTGCTCATTTTGAGGGTTTGCATAGCCATTTATGAAAAATAAACATACTGAATCGCACCCAGCATCCAGCAATTTTTGCGCCGCCTTAGCTACCCCTGCTTCATCAACTGGCTGACGAATAGTGCCATCAGCCAAGGTGCGTTCTGTTACTTCAAGTCTATGCTGACGTTCCACAACAGGCGTGAATTGCCCCCATAAGCCCCATGTTTCAGGCCTGTCACGCCGCCGCATTTCAAGCACATCACGAAACCCTGCGGTGGTGATAATGCCTGTCTTTGCGCCTTTGCGCTCCAGCAGGGCATTGGTCGCAACAGTGGTGCCATGAATAATAGTCGCAACTGCGGATAGCTCATCTGTAACACTCAGAATTCCCTCAAGAAACCCGGCCGACTGATCGCCTCTGGTTGAGGGCGTTTTTGCCACCCTTACCGTGCCAGAGGCTTCATCAAATGCCAAAATATCTGTAAAAGTGCCTCCAACATCAACACCGATCACCATCTTGCTAGTCATTGTTTCACCTGAGTTACATAGCCCTGTTCTAAATCATATTCGATGCGCTGTTTAGATCGCTTATGTGCATCGCCATACCCGCCTCCGCCTGGCGTTTCAAGCCTGACACGTTGACCCTTTTTTAACGGTATGCCCGTAATTTTTGAGATAAGCGGCGGCGTTTTTTTGCCTGCTACTGCATCTTCATCATCGCTGTCATAGCAAAACATATTTTTGGCGCTATCACCGCCGCCAACAACCCCTTTGGGCGCATATTTTCCGCGCTCGCCAAACAAAAAGGCAGTCGCTTCTTCTTCTAGCAATTCAATTTCATAAATTGCGCCAAGCCCGCCTCGATATTCGCCATCACCGCCTGAATCTGGTCGCAATGCCCATTGGGTAAATTGCACAGGATAGGCAGCTTCCAGAATTTCTAGCGGCGGAATAGTCGCCGTTGAAATAGGGGCATTGCCATGATTAAGCCCATCCCCTTCAGGGTGACCGCCATGTCCACCGCCAAAAAATGAGAACATCACCCATCTATTGCCATTTTTGCGATAGCCCGCCAGAGACAGCGCATTTATCGTCCCATAGGCACAGCCATTAACTTTCTCAGGGGCAACATGCTGAAAGCTTTGAAATACGACATCAATTAGCCGCAATATTGTTTCGGTATATCCGCCCACAGGTTTTGGCGCTTTCACACTGAGGAATGACTGTTCTGGAATTATAAAGTCAACAGGTGTTAGAACCCCTGCATTAGCAGGCACATCTGTAAAAATATGCTTTAGCGCCACATAAGTTGCTGCAATTGTGGTAGACCGCGAAATATTTACAGGGCCTGCACACGCATCACTAGACCGACTGAAATCCATCACTAGACCGCCCTTATCAGTGATGGTCATATCAAGCGCCAGCTTTAAGGGGGTATCTTCTACCCCATCATTATCCAGATAATCTTCAACGCTTATTTTGGCGCCGCCCAGTTTCAGCAGATGTTCACGCATCATCTGCTCAGCTCGCCCCCGCAATGCTGACAGCGCCTCAAGCACTGTGGATTCAGAATATTGATCAAGCAAATCGTGAAGCCGCTCATGGCCTAAATCAAGCGCGTTAATCTGGCCATTCAGATCGCCATAAAGGGAATTTGGCAAGCGTGAATTAGCAGATAGAATATCAACAATATCCTGTTTCATAATTCCAGCTTCAAACAGCTTTACAGGCGGTATCAACATTCCTTCTTGAAAGGATTCACGTGCTTCTGGATTATAATTACCAGGCACATTACCGCCAACATCATGCCAATGCCCTACCGATGCAAGATAACAAAACACCTCGCCATCTCTGAAGATAGGTTTGACAAGACGGAAATCTGAAAGATGAGTGCCGCCATCATAAGGATCATTGAAGATAAACACATCCCCTTCATGCAAATTGCCATCTTGTGCAACCTTGTCAATCACAGCCCGAACTGCAAATGCCATTACACCCACGAAAATAGGCAGGCCAGATTTGCCTTGAACCAGCGTTTCACCTGTTTTTGCATCATAAATACCATGACTGGCATCATGGGCTTCTGCGATAATCGGATTAAAGGCTGTTCTGAATAGCGTAGCATCCATTTCATCTGCTATCTGTTCAAGCCGACCTTTCAAAATTGCGAGTGTAACACTGTCCATTTTTTGCTCTTTTATGATAATAGCGTTGTGATTATTCGTATTTCTTGCCAAGCGCTAACAGCTCGCGAGTGCCTATAATCTCGTTCAGGCCGTTAAAATCATGCATCTGTTCTGCAAACCCGTCATTATTGCCGTCTGTTAGAAGCCCACCATAATAACGTTGCAAATGATGCGAGATAGCACGCACTGCACCGCCAGGAAAAATTGCTATGTGATAGCCAATCTGCTGTAAATCGGCTGCCGTGCTGATAGGGGTTTTTCCGCCCTCTACCATATTTGCTAGAAGCGGGATATCTGCGCCAAATTCAGCCGTAATCTGCATCATTTCTGCACGTGATTGTGGGGCTTCGATAAATAGAATATCTGCACCTGCCTCTTTGAAGGCAACACCTCGTTCAATCGCGGCTTCAAAGCCATCAACAGCACGCGCATCTGTTCTGGCAACAATCAAAGTATTGTCATGCTCGCGCGCATCTAATGCTGCCTTGATTTTGCCAACCATCTCTGCTTGAGAGACTAGCTTTTTGCCTGCAAGATGGCCGCACCGTTTCGGAAAAGATTGATCTTCAAGCTGGATAGCTGTTGCGCCTGCACGCTCAAAACTGCGCACTGTGCGCTGCACATTAAGCGCATTACCAAAGCCTGTATCTGCATCCACAATAACAGGTAACGATATTCTGTCTGTAATGGCATCTAGCGTGTCACGCACCTCACTTACAGATACCAGCCCAATATCAGAGCGCCCAAAGCGCGTATAGGCGATACTCGCACCTGAGAGATAGACTGCCTTTGCGCCCATTTGCTCGGCAATAAGCCCTGAAAGCGCATCATAAATACCAGGCGCAAGCACAAACCCATCTTCTTTAAGCAATGATAACATGCATCCCCCCTAATTCAGCTAGCAAAGCGTTTTTCAAGATGCGGCACCAGCCCGCCATCTATCATTAAATCACGCAAAAATGACGGCAATGGATCAAGCTGAATAGCTATATCATTGTCTGGTAGAGTTAGCTGGGCACTGTCAAAATCAAAGCTAATTTCAGCGCCATCAACCAGCGTGGCATTTAGCTCATCTGATACAGACAGCGTAAAAACAGGCAAACCCAGATTGATCGCATTTCGATAGAATATGCCTGCAAAGCTTGGCGCAACCACACAAGATACCCCCAAATATTTCAGCACTTCTGCTGCCTGCTCTCGTGATGAGCCAACCCCCATATTCTCGCCAGCCAGAATAACATCACCATCTGTTACTTGCGATGCAAATTCAGGCCGCACTGCCTCCAGACAATGGCTGGCAAGCTCAGCTAACGGGGCTTTCATATAAAAGCCTGGCGCCAGAATATCGGTATTGATGGTATCGTCAAATCGCCATAACCTAGCCATTTTTTATGACCCCTCTAGCAATTCACGCGGGTCAATCATTGAGCCAGCAACAGCAGACGCCGCCACCGTATAGGGCGAGGCAAGATAAACCTCAGAGCTAGGCGCGCCCATACGCCCTTTGAAATTCCGCGCTGTAGATGATAGACAGACTTGGTTATCTGCCAGCCTATCTGCGCCATAGCCGGCACAAATACCGCATGAATTTGCCAAAAATTCTGCCCCTGCATCTTGTAGAATCTGCATAATGCCGTCATCTTCGGCGCGCCTTTGATCTTTCAGGCTGGCAGGCGCAATTTTCAGCGTGATGCCAGACGCTATTTTTCGGCCTTTCAATATCGATGCAGCAGCGGCCAAATCAACATATTTCGCCCCTGTGCAAGCGCCAATATAGGCTAAATCAAATTTGGTATGTCGAAAGGCCTCAGCATTATCTGCATTTTCTGGCGAATGAGGCGCTGCAATTTGTGGCGCCAACGCCTCTGCATCATAATCAAGCGCCTCATCATCAGCGCCAATCGTCTCTATACAGAAATCCCGCCATGCATCAGGCATCTCAGCGCCTGCATTCTGCACAAATTCGGCAACCACCTCATCAGGTGCAATCAGCCCTGCCTGAGCGCCAAGCTCTGCCGCCATATTCGATAGTGTCATTCGCTCCTGCATTGACAAGCTATGCACTGCTTCGCCTGCAAACTGGATAGCTTGATAGCGCCCGCCCCCCATGCCAATATCTCGGCAAATCGCAAGCATCATATCTTTGGCAGTAACATAAGCAGGCAACCTGCCGCGCCAGTTAATTAAAATAGTTTGCGGCACTTTTATCCAGATTTCACCAGTGGCTAGCACCCCAGCCATTTCTGTTGCGCCAATCCCGAACATATACGCCCCAAACGCTCCGCCTGTTGGAGAATGGCTGTCACCACCAACACAGAACATGCCAGGCCTGATATGCCCTTTTTCTGGTAACACAACATGACAGATACCTTGCTGATCATAAAAATTTTTGATTTCCTGATCATGAACCCATTGCCGCGTTAGATGCTGGATAGCTTGTGTTTCCGCACTTTCGACAGGCACATAATGATCAGTCACTACCACAATTTTATCTTTATCCCATACATTTCTGCCAAGCTGTTCCAAAATAGGTTTCACCCGTCTTGGCCCGCCAGAATCATGAATCATGGCCAAATCAACCTGACAGATGACAATATCCCCTGTGTTGAGTTGACCTGTTCCGCATGCATTTGAAATAAGTTTTTTGGCAAGTGTAGTCATCGATAAACCGTATCACAATTTTGCATGAATAAAACTGTTTTCTGTCCCAATTTCAGCAGACAAAAAATCTATAGATAGGTATAATTATATAAGGAAAATAGATGGGGGAGAGCGCTGAAATGCCAATGATAGAATGTAGCTTAATTGAAGGATATGACAGACAAACCCGAAACCTTATTGCCGAACGACTTACAGATGCGGCTTGCGCAACGATTGGCGCTCACCCTGATCTTGTGATTGTCACCATTAAGGAAATTAGCGCCGAAAATTATATGCGCGGCAGGGTCAACAGAGCGCCTGCTGCTGCACCACAACAGCCTGAAATCATTGTCAGAGCATTTTTAGATGCGATGGAACGGCGGGATTTGGATGAGGCTGCTAGCTTTCTAGGCGCAGAGTTTGAAATGGTGTTTCCTGGCAATCATCGCTTTCACCAACTTCATGAGCTGGTCGCATGGGCAAAGACACGATACCAGTCAATAGCCAAAACATATGACGGATTTGATACTGCTTTTCATGGCACAGAAGCCTGTGTGACTTGTTTTGGTACCTTGCGGGGTATCTGGCCAGATGGAACGCCATTTGACAATATCCGCTTTATTGACAGATTCACCCTGCGTGATGGAAGTATTACATCCCAGCAAGTTTGGAATGATTTAGCAGAAACAACAAGATGAGGGCTATGATGACAGCGCATTTGCTTGAACAAAAAGTGCTTACTTACTTCAAGGGCGTAGATGAAGAAAATATCGAAATGATAGTAAACACTTTGGCCAAAGAGTGCGTCTTTACTGTTGAAACACACGGTGTAAGGCTGGTTGGCCATGATGCAATAACAGGCATGTTTGACAGGCTGTGGGCGCATCACCAATGGGTGAAACATGACAAATTTCACTTTGTAATTGACCCGTCTGGCACTGACATTGCTGTAAGATTTCAGGTAACCAACAAATTGCATGATGGCAGTTTAGCTCATAAGTCAAATTGCAATTTTTTTACTGTGAAAGATGGCAGCTTTTCAGCCGTCAGAGTATATATGGCAGGCGAAAATACGCTTAACGCCACTCACTAGCTAGCATTGTTTAATGATCAAATTTAGCGGCGGCGGCCATCATCGCCCGTATCATCTGGTCTCGCGGAACAGGTGATGTTGGATAGGCTTTTCGGCTATGCGACAGAGACGAGCCCAACATCATCTCAGCCATCTTATAGCTTAATGGGCCTGGATTTATTACAGGCACATCTAAGACATCAGACAGATATGCATGCGCTTGATGCATGGTGGTTGACCCTAAAATAATAACCTGAGCGCCATCTTCTTGGATTGCTGCTTGTGCTGCCTGTTCTAACAACGGGAATAAGGCATCTTCTTTTCCGCTAAGCAATGCCTGATTATCTGGCGCAACATCTATCGAACGCACTGACGCTAGCGCATGCTCAATACCAAGATTTGATATGGTCTTATCATACAGATGACGCCATTTTTGCCACATGGTCACTATTGAAAATGTTGACCCTAGCGATAACGCATTTAATACAGCGCTTCTACCAGCGCCAATCACAGGAATTGATAGTACAGAGCGTAATGCTTCCACGCCTGAATCACTCATAGTGTCGATACAGACAGCATCAAACCCTTGTGTTTCTGCATCCATCCCAGCCTCAAAGATAGAGATGTCAGCAAGCATCATATCTGCATGTGATATATAATTGCGCGGCGCCGCCTTTACTGGCCTAAAGGTGAATTCAAGCTCATCAGAAATCTGAATTGCATCTAGCTGAGACCGCCGTGCCGCCAGATTATCATCCGACATGGGAAAGGGTACAATGACTAAAATCTGCTTCATTACCAGCCTGTGATATGCCACATTAACGAATAGAATAAGGACGCCATGAATGATTTCACTTGTCAATAAAACATTCTTCATAACAGGCTTGGGTAGCGGTATTGGACTTGCAACAGGTAGGCTTCTAAGCAGCTTTGGCGCACATGTTACAGGCACCATATTTGATGCCAGCCAGCAGGATAAAATCTCGCAATTTTGTAATCATAGCTATCTGATAGATATTACAGATACAAGCGCCTTAAGCCAGTCTCTGGCAGATGTTTCAGCCAAATATCATAAATTAGATGGGGTGATAGGCTGTGCAGGGATTATTGAGCTAAAAACCACTGCTGAGACCTCTTCTGCTGATTGGCATAAGATAATTGATATAAATCTTAGTGCTAATTTTGAGCTTGCAAAATTTGCCACACCCTATCTTTGTGATTCTTCTGCTATGGTATTTATTTCAAGCCAAATCGGACTGGTTGGTCATAAAAATGCCGCCGCCTATGCCGCCTCTAAATCAGGGCTTAACGGGCTAACGCGCTCGCTTGCGCTTGAATTGGCAGGACGTAATATTCGGGTAAATGCCATCGCACCAGGCCCTATCGCCACCCCAATGACAGCGCAGACCCGCGCTAATGCCGAACGCTATCACCGCCTAATTGACAACATCCCGCTTGGACGGTTTGGCGAGGCTGACGAGATAGCCAGACTGGCCGTATTTTTAGCCTCTGATGCGGCGTCATTTATCACTGGTCAGGTGATCGTAGCAGATGGCGGTTTTACAGCCCAATAGTGGCGCCTTACCTGCGGTTATAATCCTAAATAGGATTTTTTCAGCTCAGCATTATCACGCAAGGTTTTCGCCTCACCTGAAATAGCGATACGGCCCTCTTCAATTACATAGGCTCTATGGGCAATATTCAAAGACTGAATAACATTTTGTTCAACCAGCAAGATGGTCAGGCCTTTGTCATTGATCCGCTTGATAAGCTCAAACATCTGTTCAACCAGCAATGGTGACAATCCCAAAGAAGGCTCGTCCAAAATCAGCAATCTAGGGTTGCTCATCAACCCTCTGCCAATCGCTACCATCTGTTGCTCGCCGCCTGAAAGTGTGCCTGCCAGCTGGTTAATCCGTTCTGCCAGTTTTGGAAATACCGTCAGCACCTCGTCCAGATTTTGTTTGCGGTCAGCCTTGCCTCTGCGATATGAGCCTAATTCCAAATTATCTTTTACGGTTAAATTGGGAAACAGCTTTCTGCCTTCTGGCACATGCACAAGCCCCAGCTCAACAATTTCAGACGTAGATTTGCCCGATACAGCTTGACCATCAAATGTGATCTCGCCTGCTTTGGGGGTGATAAGGCCCGAAAGTGTGTTATTCAAGGTTGTTTTACCAACTCCGTTACTGCCAAGCACAGCCACAATTTCACCAGCATCAATCTCGATTGAAATATCCCTCAACACGTCCACAAAGCCATATCCAGCAGATAGATTTTGAACTGACACTAAGCTCATGATGCGTTCACCATCTCGTCTGCTGCGCCATGCCCTAGATAGGCTTCGATGACAAGCGGGTTTTCAGCGATTTCAGCAGGTGTGCCAGTGGCAATCAGCTTACCATCATTCAGCACATAGCTTCGGTCAGACAAGTTCATCACTGCTTTCATTACATGCTCAATCAGAAAAATCGTCACGCCAGTATCTCTGATCCCCTTTATCACCGCCACAATTTCGTCTATTTCGGTAGGATTTAATCCTGCCATCACCTCATCCAGAAGCAGTAATTTAGGGTTTGTTGCTAGCGCGCGCGCAAGCTCAAGACGCTTTCTGCCAGCCACTGTCAGGCTGTCTGCGCCAGACGCTAGCAATGCGCTCATGCCCACAATTTCGGCAACTTCCTCTGCTTTTTGTTGTGCTTCAGCTGGGCTATCTGTATGCGAATAAGCGCCAACCATAATATTCTGTAAGGTAGTCAGACCAGCAAAAGGCTGGGTAATCTGGAAGGTGCGTACCATACCAAGCTTGCAAATTTGATGCGGCTTCATGCCAGCGATCGGCGCATTATTGAGAAAAATCTCTCCCTCATTGAGGCTTAGAAAGCCCGCTACCATCGCAAATAGGGTGGTTTTGCCTGCCCCGTTTGGGCCAATCAAAGAGACAATTTCACCTTCCGCTACATCCAGATCAACCGAAGATACCGCCGTAAGGCCGCCAAACCGCTTGGTAACGCCCTCCACCCTAAGCATCTTTATCTCCTGATAGGAACTTATTTAATGCAGTTGGCCTGCCCATCTTCTTTTTGAACATGCCAATAAGACCATTTGGCAGATAGCTGATAATCACAATCAGAATAACCCCATAAACAATCAAGCTAAGACCTGGTGTATCAATAAGGTGACGCGCAATTTCATTGACAATATGCAACACAAACGCGCCTATTAGCGGGCCAAATACAGTGCCCATCCCGCCTACAATCGTAACCAGAAGCATCTCAACCGATAGATGAATCGAATAGGCAATAGGGGGATCAAGATACAGATATTTCTGCGCATAAAAGGTACCAGCGGCACCACCCATCGCCCCCATAATCATAATCGCATAAATCTTACATTTTAGCGTGTTGATACCAAGCGCTTCTGCGGCTTCTTCATTTTCTCTAATCGCAACAAGCTGTGCGCCAAAGCGTGATCGTTCAAGCCATAACGCTATTAAAATTGAGATCACCATCAGCAAAAATGCAAAATAGTAAAAGCCAATCGGGGTTTTGAATTGCAGATTGCTTAGTCCTGGCGCATAGGTAAGGAACAGCCCTACACCGCCACCTGTAAATTCAACAGAATTGGCCAATACCCGCAATAATTCAGCAAAAGCAAGCGTAATCAGAGCAAAATATGACCCCTTCAAACCTGAACGGAATGACATGAACCCGACAATAAGCCCAAGTAATGCCCCTGCAAAAATAGCCACAAAAATCCCGAAAATAGGGGGAATACCAAAGCTGGTTAGCAATACTGAAGAGGCATAGGCACCTGTCCCAAAAAACATCACGCCGCCAAAGGAAAACTGGCCAGCATAGCCCCCCAAAATATTCCAAGATTGACCAATATAGGCAGTGAAGAATATTAACGTCAGCACATCAATATAAAATTTGCTGGTGATAAATATAGGCGCAGAGGCGGCGATTATCGCAGATAGCAAAAGCCAGATAGTGTATTTATTTAGCGCCATCATCACACCTTGCTTCCAAACAGGCCAGTTGGCTTAAAAATCAATATCAAAATGAATATAAGGGAGATACCAATCTGCCCAAGACTTTCACCAAGCAATAATCCGCCTACAGATTCAGTAATGCCAATTATAAAGCCGCCTAATAGTGCGCCAAGCACACTTCCCATCCCGCCTAGCACCACAATGGTAAACGCAACCAGCACAAAAATATTGCCTGTATACGGGTCTACATAGAAAATTGGCAACATCATGCATCCTGCTGCCCCTAGACAAGCAATACCAATACCAAATGTAACGGCAAAAATATGCTCAACATTGATGCCAACAAGACGCGCACCTTGCCGTTCTTTTGCCACCGCCCGAATAGCCCTGCCAAGATCAGTGAGGCTCATCAACGCCCACAGCAACGCACAAATCACCAATGCAGCAAAAAAGGAAATTACCTTAGGATATGAAAGATACATAAATCCTAAATCAAACGCCTCAAAACCATATGAAAGGCTAACTGTTTGCTGATCGCCACTAAAGAAAAACAGGGCGCTATTTTCAATGATAATAGACAGCCCAAGCGTAATCAGCAAAATATTCTGATCCTTGCCTTTGGATAGCACGCCAATGCCATATCGATAAATCAGATACCCAAACATAAAGGCAATCGGGGTAACAATAAAAATCGAAATATAGGGGTCTATTTGGGCAAGCTTGAACAAGAAAAAGGCGGCATATAATGCCAGCATTAACATTGCCCCATGCGCAAAATTGATAATATGAAGCACGCCATAAATCAAGGTAAGTCCAAGAGCAACAAGCGCATAAATAGCGCCATACATCAACCCGTTGATGATAGCGGCAGGCAAGATGGATAATGACGCAGAAAGCATGAAGAAAATCTTTTGATTATAATAAAGGGCAGGCACTTATGTGCTAGTGCCTGCCTAAATAGATGAGAGGGTTAGCGCGGGAATACCGCTTTTGCAGACGCATACGCAGAAGGCGCGATAATCTGAACGTCTCCTTTTTGTGCCTGAATTGCCACGGCTCGTGATCCCATATTCTGGCCATCTACCATCTTTGTCTGACCATACGGCATGAAATCAACCTCTAGGGTAGACGCTGCCAATGCGGCATTTACCGCATCTTTGTCTGTTGAGCCAGCACGCTCAAACCCATCAGCAAGGAATAAGATTGACATATAGGCACAATACACCTCAAAGGTGAAATATTTGCCGTCTGCTTCAGTACGGGCGCGCATTGCCTTTCCTGATTCTGAATTTGGATTATACCAATGATTCACATCGATCATATTTTCAGCAATCTGCGGCAGATCATCAACAAATTTGAAGTTGAAACCACCCCCTAGAACAGAATAGCTAGCCATAAAATCAACACGTTGCTGGCGAAGCGTTTTTGCAAGCAACACATATTCACCAGGATAGTTAATCGGCATCACAATATCAGGCTTGGCAGACTTAATCCGCAAGGCAATATTGTCAAAGTTACGCGTTGGATTAGCATGCTTGATTGTATCAATGACATCAAGATTATGTTCTTTTAATGCCGCTGTCATCAATTTCGCTGTGCCTGTGCCGAATTCTGATTCTTCATGGACAATCACAACAGATTTGGCAGGGCTTCCTGCATTTTTATTGATCTCGCCTAGATTTGTTGCGGCATCCCGCGCAATACGTCCATAACCATCTGCCATTCTGAACACATTTGACAGGCCACGCTGAACAAGCTTGTCAGACACGCCTACATCAACAGAAAACGGAATATTATATTTCGCGGCTGCAGCTGATGCGGCAAGACCAACAGCAGACTGATAACAGCCCTGTATCGCATGCACGCCAGCTTCATTCATTTTTTCAACTTCTGCTGCACCAATCTCAGGCTTTGTCTGAGAATCACCAAGCAATGCCTCCAGCTTGGCACCACCCATAGATTTAATCCCGCCAGCGGCGTTAATGTCATCAATCGCCATCTGCGCACCATACCGAAGCTGTGCTGCAGGATAGGCTGCCCAACCAGTGGCTGGATGGATTAAACCGATTTTTACATTTCCAGCCGCCTGTGCAATCCATGGCATAGATAGCCCAGAGCTTAACGCGACTGTTGCGGCAGTACCGCCCAGAAATCTGCGTCTTGTCGTTGCTTTTTTAATCAATTTATCTGTCATCTTTTTCTCCCTCAAAATTATTTCCGATATTATAGTCAAAACATATCTATTATAGAGTAAATGCTATAATGATAGGCTTTAACAAGCTTATTCTGTTCTGCATGATGAAAAACGTTACCAGATAAAGGCAGAAGATATGGAAAATGAGGCAACGTCTCTGGCGAAAATATTCTCTGTATTCCTCACAGAGACACGTTTTGAAGATATTCCTGAGCAGGCTGTAACAGACGCTAAATATATTATTGCAGATAGTGTTGCGGCCATTATTGGCGGCATGGCAGAAGCTGAGATGCAGCACCTTGTTCACACGATGGGATGCACTGAGCAGGGTGAGGCTAGCCTGTTTGGCTCACAGCAAAAAACAAGCCGTCAACAGGCTGCATTTTTGAATGGGGTAGCAGGCACTGTGCTTGAAATGGATGAAGGGCATCAATTTGCCAAAGGCCATCCTGCGATGCATATTTTCCCTGCCTTATTTTCAGCCTCAGAAACAAGGCAGATATCAGGCAAAGCTTTTTTGCGAGCCTTTATTCTTGGCTATGATGTGGCCGCCAGAATAGGGCTTGCAAGCCAGCTTCACCCCAGCACCCATCCGCATGGCACGTGGGGCGGTCTAGGCGCTGCCGCTGCTATTGCCAGTCTTAACCAGCTAGATACAGATCAGACTGCCGAATATTTGAACATAGCCTCAAGCCTTACGCTGGCAACAAGTCGGAAAACCATGTTAGAGGGAGGCACAGTGCGAAATGCCTATGCTGGTATCTCAAACCAGATGGCACATCTTGGCCTTACCCTATTACAATCTGGATTTAGCGGCGAGACAGATGGCATCTATTCAGTATTTTCATCTGTAATATCATCTGGTTTTGACAGACAAAAAGCATGTGAGGCATTGGGCACAAGCTTTGAGGTAAGCCGAAACTATTTCAAGCTTCATGCCTGTTGCCGCTATAATCATGCCGCGCTTGATGCCCTATGGCAATTGATGGAAGCATATCCTGAATTAGAAAATCTTGATATGATTGAGGCTATCGATGTAACGAGCTATAATCTGGCGGCTGAATTACAGGATAAGACGCCTAGAAATGTGCTTGCTTGTAAATTCTCAGTGCCCTTTGCGATTGCGACTACGCTGTATCATGGCTCATCTGATGTGCTTAGCTTTACAGAACAGGCGCGTACCAACCCAACTATTGCCGCGCTTTGCCAGAAAGTCAGCATCCGTGAAGATAGCGCAATGACAGCCCTGCTTCCAGAGTTACGGCCTGCCAAAGTGATGATTAGATGTGCTGGCGGCAAGGTGCTATCAGCAGAGGTAAAAACCAATAAAGGCGACTGGCAAGCCCCTTACCCGCCAGAGGCGCTTAAGCAAAAATACCTCTCTCTGGCAACACGATTATGGCCTGCTGATTATGCAGAGATTGTGCATCACAAGTTGATGACGTTAGAACAGCAACATATAGATACGCTTCTTGATACAAAGGGGTAATCTGCGCACCGAACCATTTCTAGGGCGCATGTTCCATATCTGTTATATCGCTGCCTCTTTGGCCTGCTATATCATAGCCTCATTGGTTAGGCTTTTGAGGGCATCCATCACTGCCGCTACATGCTTGGGGTCAGATGCCGCCTGATGAGGCGAGGCAAAGACGCCACTATCAGTGTCAAAATATCTGCCCGTAGCCTCTGCAAATTCAGCCGAAAGAGCTGCATTCACTAAACTATCTGCACCAATATTCACATCCTTACCATCAATCCCAAACCCGTCTTTCACCATTTTTGTGGCAAGTAATGAGCCTGGATTCACCGACACAACCATTGGGCCATCTGGCAATTCACCTGCCAGTACCTGTGACCAGATTGTAAGGGCAAGCTTACTTTGCGCATAGGCCGCCATATCTTGCATGGGCTGAAACGCCATCATTGCATCAATATCAACGGGGGCTTGCGCAGCTGATGACAGATTGATGATCCGCCCGTCTTTTGGCATAATCGGCAACAAAGAAATAGCCAAAATATAGGGCGCAAGGCAATTTACCTCAAAGCGAATATCGCGCCCTGTTTTGGTCTGTGTCTGTGCTGTTTTCAGAACACCAGCATTATTGATCAAGACATCTAGCCTAGAATAATCAGACAGGATAGTACGTGCCATATTGGTGACCTGATCCAAATGACTTAAATCAGCAACAATGGTTGGCGCACCGCCAAATCTGTCTGATAATTCTGCCAGCCTGTTTTCATTGCGGCCATGCAAAATCACGCTATGCCCCGCAGAGACTAGCTTATGTGCAGCAAGCAGTCCGATACCATCTGTTGCACCTGTAACCAATATCACCTTGCTCATCGGCCGTGCTCAGCCATAGTCAAATGCAATGCTGTTTCATGATATGGGTGGGCGCGTGCTACCTCTTCATCAATCTCAAAGCCAATACCTGGACGGTCTGGTACAATCACATACCCCTCTTCCCAGTCAATTTTTTGGGTCAAAATCTGCTCATAAAACCCGCCCCATTTCTGGATAGATTCCAAAATTAAAAAATTAGGACAGCTTGCAGAAAGCTGAATATTTGCGGCCGCAACGATTGGCCCACAATATAGATGAGGCGCAATATGTGCATAAAAAGCTTCTGCCATAGAGGCAATTTTTTTAGCCTCAAGCAAGCCGCCTACCCTGCCTAAATTCATTTGCAAAATAGACGCAGCCCCTGTTTCAAGAATACGAATAAATTCATATTTGGTGGTTAGCCGTTCACCTGTCGCAATTGGAATTGAGGTGGCACGTGCGACCTCTGCCATCATTTCTGGTCGTTCAGGCGGGGTTGGCTCTTCAAACCAAAGCGGGTCATATGCCTGCATCATGGCCGCCATTCGTTTTGCACCTGAGACCGAAAATTGCCCATGTGTGCCAAACAGCAAATCAACCTTGTGCCCAGCAACCTCTCTAAGACGTTTCAAGAATTGCTCTGAGCGGTCAATATCCTCTAGGCTGGGCATATGCGGATCTAAAATGGTATAAGCGCCCGCTGGATCAAATTTAAGCGCTGTGAAGCCATCCGCAATATAGCGTTCAGCAATTTCAGCTGTAGCATAAGGGTTGCTGTAAAATGACTCTGCATCAGCGTCTGCTGGCGGATAAATATAGCTATAGCTTCTGAGCCTGTGATGTAATTTTCCGCCAAGTAGCGCATGAACAGGTTTGTCAGTCGCCTTGCCAATAATATCCCAACACGCTATTTCAAGCCCGCTTAACACCCCCATAAGCGTGATATCAGGGCGCTGTGAAAACCCTCTGCTATAGACACGCCGCCAGATTTTTTCAATCTGGAACGGGTCTTCACCTGCCATTTCGGTGTTAAATACCTCTTCAGCCATCGCCGCCACAAGCTGAGGGCCAAAGCTGGCATTATATATCTCGCCATAGCCTGTGATGCCGCATGTCGTTGTCAGCTTGATAAAAATGAAATAGCGGCCGCCAATACCTGGCTCTGGATTTCCAACCACAAAACTGTCACATCTATCGAGTTTCATTCAGGTCTCTTTCTGGCTCATCTGCACAATAATGCGCATTGTATCAGGATGTTGTGCAGCATCTATTGCATCATTTATATCGCTAAAATCAAACCGTCTTGAGATTAGATCGTCAAGCACCCATTTTCCCTCACGATACAGAGTAATAATATTTGGGATGTCTTCTCTGATACGTGCCATACCCATTTTCGTGCCAATAATTGACTGGCCATAGCTAGCAAGATTTGTCATCTCAATTTCAGCCATATCCCCAGATGGGGGCAAGCCCATAACCACAAGCCGCCCTCTGGCTTTCAGCAATCTGACAGCCTCAGCAATCACAGATGCAGACCCAACCGCCACCAGAACAACATCATACCCGCCAGTGGGCGGGATAGCATAGGCAGTATCATAGTCACTATTATCTGTAAGATGCACAAAATGGCTAGCCCCTAAAGATTCACAAATAGCCTGTTTTGACGCGCTTGTATCAATCGCCGTGATGAGGGATGCCCCTGAAATACGCGCCGCCTGTATCGCATTTATCCCAACACCCCCGCACCCTACAACCGCAACCTTCTCGCCTGGTTTGACGTTGGCGACATGGGTTACTGCGCCATAGCCCGTGATCACACCGCACCCGATTAACGCGCCAATATCTGAGGCAATATCCTCAGGCAGTGGGACAATTTGGCGTTGATGCACAATCACCTGTTCGGCAAATGCACCTGTATGCATAGCAGACCATATCTGTGAGCCATCTTGCATTCTGGCAATCGCGCCATCACTTGTAAGAGGCGGCTCAGCGCATAGTGCCTCTGCGCCATCAGAGCAGACAGCACAACCTCCGCATGACCTCATCAAGGTAACAATAACACGCTCGCCAGCATTGATGCCTGTTACTGATGCGCCTGTCTCAATTACTGTACCAGCCGCCTCATGCCCATAAATCGCAGGCAAGTGACCGCCCCAATAACCGTTGATAAAGCTGATATCACTATGACAAATAGCCACCGCATCTATGCGAATTTTCACCTCACATACATCAGGCCTACCTATTGCTACTGTTTCAATCGCAAGCGGCGCACCAAAATGCCGACATATTGCCGCCTTCATAACATCCCCCACATCAAACCCCCTTCATATACTCGCTAGCACCAGATACATCATCATCAATTTATATAAAAAGCTAATATAAAATGGCGAAACCAGAAAAATTATCTGCAAAGAAAAATCATCCGCTAAGGCGCGCCCGAAAGGACATTTGAGAAATGAGCTGTGCCAACGCTTACTTAGCCTTTTTATAGTTTTCATTTTTTCTAAGACAGTAGAGCTAAACTATCTGGATAATATCGTACTAATAGCGCTTCATCATGATTGTGAGATAAAGATAGGCTCAAGCCGCCCACAGCTAGCAGTTGAAGATGCTGGCAGAATAGCCTAATACAGATTACCTGTAATATATGGCTATGGAGCGTGCGTGTATCTATCAGTATTTTTCAGCGCGTTTCTTGCGGCGACCATATTGCCTGCTCAATCTGAGGCATTTCTGGCCTATGCGGTTGCTGCTAAGCCAGAGGCGATTGTCACGCTGATTGCGATTGCGAGTGCAGGCAATGTGCTAGGGGCGGTCATCAATTGGTGGCTAGGCCGCTTTTTCGTCCACTTCAAAGATAGGCGCTGGTTTCCAGTTAAGGGCGCAACGCTTTTACGAGCAGAACAGCATTACCAAAAATATGGCAGATATGCTTTGCTGTTAAGCTGGGTGCCATTTGTGGGTGACCCGATAACCGTAATGTCTGGCATATTGCGTGAGCCATTATGGTCATTCATTCTTTTGGTTACGATTGCGAAATGCGGCCGCTATATTGTGGTGGCAATGCTGAGCTTGGGCGTCGCGTAATAGCGGGTCAGCCTGTTGTCTGGCCACACTCTTTTTTGCCTGTTTTTGCAAGATGCGTCAGAATAATTATCCACAGCGCAAAGGCACCGAAATATAACGCTGTTTCGGCGGTATCTGGCGCTTTGCCATCACTATTAAGCATCACGGCCTCAGCACATCCTATACACATAGCCTATCTACCTATTCTGTTTAGCGATGATATGATGATATATAAAAAGGCCAGAAAAGGCTACAAAAGACCCAAAAAGGCCTAAAAGTAGAAATTAGGGTTAGCGCTGATGCGCAATCATACTTACTTTTCTGTCTGTGCAAAAACAGACAATGATTTTCCAGAAAGAAGCTGCGTGACCTGTTTGCTTGCCACAACTCTTTGATCTTTCACATAGTTTTCATGGCGGCTTGCAACATGCGGCAGGTCATAGGCGTAATTTACCATCACGCCAAAGGCATGTTTAATGCCGTTATCAGATATATCTGCACCAGCATGGATCGCATGCACACATGCCCCGTTTCTGAGATGAAACCTAGCCACAGCATCAATGGGTTGCCCATCTGAACGCTTGGCATTAAGCAGATATTGGGTAGCAAGCGATGTCAAGCTAGCATTATATTTGTCTAGCAGACTGCTATCTGATGTCTGGATTGCAGTTTTTGCTAGCTGGTCTATCTGAGCGATATCATCATTTGATAAGCTATCAGCCTGATCTCGCACCCAGCTTGCAAATCCAGGAAGCGGTGACAGCGTCACAAATTGTTTCAAAGAGGGAATCTCTTTAGATAAATCTTCTACAACTTGCTTGATAAGCGCATTGCCAAACGAAATCCCCTGAAGCCCACGCTGGCAATTAGAGATAGAATAAAATGTAGCTGTATCTACCTCATCGCTTATCAGATTGCTATCGCGCTCCGCCAGCACTCTCTGAATAGAATTTGGCACCCCTTTACACAGGGCAACCTCAACAAAGACAAGCGGCTCATCTGGCATAGCAGGGTGAAAAAAGGCGAAACAGCGTCTATCTTCTGGTTGCAGACGACTACGCAAATCATCCCAGTCATTGATTGCATGCACAGCTTCATATTTGATGATCTTAGCCAAAATATTCGCAGGCGTGTGCCATGAAATGGGCTGTAGCGTCAAAAATCCGCGATTAAACCATGAGGTGAATAGATGCGCAAAATCCAGATCTGCCATTTTCAGATCGTTATCTTGCGTTGCAAAGCGCAACAAATCAGCCCGCATATTCACCAGCACCTCTGTTGCCCCTGCAACCTGATTAAGTCGCCGCAAAAATTCCTGACGTTTTGGCTCTGCTGAACGTAATAGCTTGGACAGCGTTTTAGCATCCCTATTTTGTTGATACTCTGTGACATGTGACAAGATGGCTTGACTGTCTAAATCCATCTTGTTCGTGATAAAGTGAAAAAACAGTTTTTTGGCGTCATCCTCTAGCTGTTCATATTTTCCCAAAATTAGATTGCCTATCCGCTGTTGAGATGTTTCATCATCACGGCTCAGCAGCACAGTGCATAAATCCTCAATTGAGCCATCATCTTTATCTGAGGCAAATCGCGGCCGAAGACCAGCAATGGTTGACAGTAAATCCTGTAGCAAATTGCGT
>CBFHYU010000017.1:0-47623 GCA_965660165.1 Puniceispirillaceae bacterium (SeqCode) | reverse complement strand
GCATCACCGCTAGCTGTTACGCCTGCATAAGAAACGCCGGCAGCTACTACACCGCCTGCTACGGCCGCCACACGCACATCAGCATCAACATCACGCAAGGCGTCAATGGTTGCGGTTGAGCTGTTATCAGCCAGCGTGACCTGAACATCATCGCCTAACTCAGCCGTGACATTTTCAGCCAGATTAACATTGGCGATAGATGCAGATACCCCGACCAGACCAACAGACGCGCCAATCACCGTTGAATTGACTGCACTGACATTCACAGAACTACCGCCTGGCAAATCAATTAGCTTGTCATTACCCGAATTGAGTCTGGCATCAACAGATAAGGCATTTGCGCCAGAAATAACGGTTCTGTTACCAATTCTAGCCCCAACAGACCCGCCATAATCCGCAACCGCCACAAAGCCGCCTACCCCGACAGAGCCAATCGCAGCACCGCCTGATATTTGTGATAGTGAGATGGTTTCTTCAGCCTCTACCGCCACATCACCACCATTTTGTATCGTCACATCACTGCCGATAGACGCTAACGTTGAATCGGCATTACCACCTGTAACATCCGAGCGAAGCCCTGCCGCTTCTCCCTCAGCCAGACTATTGGCTCTGTTATCATAATTCTCGGCATAAAGCTGGTTTGATTTCCCAGAATCATCATCACCTTCTTGCCGATCTCTGGTAGCAGACGTTTCTGCATCTGCCAGCAGATTGCCTGTGTTATTGCCATTTTCATCTTCTTTTTCGAAAGTATCTCTTGCATCCTGAGACATGCTACCGCCAACAAGCGTAATCGCAACAGACCCAGCCGCCCCCACGCCAATACCGCCTGCCGCCGCAATGCCCTGATTAGAGATATTCTTTGTGCTATCCGCCATGACGGTAACATCGTCTGATGCAAACAGCACAGTGCCATTACCGATTGACGCACGTGTTGTGTTTCTGGTGACTGTTGCAACTACGCCAATACCAACCCCGCTAACACCGCCTATTGCTGCCGCGCCAGCTGCGCCTTGTGTAGTTACAGTATCATTTGCATGAACAGTTACAGACTGAGAGCTTGCATTATCCATATTCTGCTGGTTAATCGAGGCATTAGTGCCAATTTCGGCCACAGTCGCTGTTTTCAGCACATTGATGCCAATGGAACCTGTGAATGCATCTGTCAGACCACCCGCAAAGCCTGCCACATTCTGGTTTAGATTGGTAATTGTGTTGGCCTGAACATTCAGCCTGTCTGATGCGTGGATCACCGCATTATTGCCAATTCTGGCAGTGTTAGACGATTTGGCAATCAAAATACCCAGCGAAGCACCTATGCCAGAGGCGCCAGCCGCGACATTACCTGCTGTCTGGATCATTGATACATTCTGGTTTGAGGCAACTGTGATATTATCGCCTGCGAAGGCGCTGGCATTATCGCCAATTTCTGCCAGCACATCATTACCAACTACAGATACTTCAACAATACCCGCCGCACCAACAACACCGCCAGCGATGCCAATAGCTGTCTGCAAGACCCTGTCTTCGCTGATGGCTCTAACATCAATATTACCTTTGGCAGTAGCACTACCTAGCATCCGAGCCCGAACCGTTTTCTTAAAGACCTGTGTATCTATGTCAAAGGTAACGCCAACACCCCCAACCCCAACGCCTGCGCTGATGTTATTTAACTGACCTTCAGACGCTGCCAGTACAGACACTGACTGGCTGGCATCTGCAGCTGAATTATCACCGCCATTGATGATCACGCCCTGATTGACCAGCGCCTGTGTAGTTGAATTTGTGACAGTTGTTGCAACAACACCTGCCACGCCAACCACACCGCCAGCAACCCCTATTGGCGCAAAATTTATGTCTTCATACGTCACAGCTGCAACATTAAGTCCGCGAACTGTCTGAGTATCAAAAGAAGCATCTACAAGCTGAATATCACGCTGTTCTGAGCCGCCCTCTTGGTCGCGTGAATCTTGGGTACGTGTCTGAGTTGTTGAATTATCCACAGACCCACTTAATGCCGCTATCCCGTCACCATCTGCTAGCGCAGTAATTATAGCATCATTATCAATGACAGCGTTTGTCTGGCTCTCGACAACATAGACGCCCACAGAACCAGACACGCCCACTGCGCCGCCTGCTCCTGTGATCACAATCCCGTCCATTTCAGTATCATCTGTTGCCTGAACATTGATACTGTCACGGGCGAAAATATTAGCGCGCCTGCCAATCCGAGCTTCTGTCATATTATTGGCAGCGATTACCCCTGCTGCGCCTGTTACCCCAACCAAACCACCATTTATGGATACGGCAATCTGGATCATGTCAGCCTGTGCTTCGGCGCGCACATCAATATCGCCGCCTGAGCGCACTACCGCATCATCATCAATAGAGGCTTTAGTCTGTTTTTCTAGGATCATTGCATCGCCTGTGATGCCTACCCCGACAATAGCGCCCCCACCTGAACCAGAGAAAGACACAAGCTCAGTATCACTTTCAGCACGGACAGCAACGCTCTGCGACGCTGTCTCTGAGGTATTATCATTGATGGTTGCATCATCTATATAGGCGTTGCTTTTTGAGGAAACTTTTTGCGCCATCACCACGCCCTGAACGCTCGCCACGCCTGCACCGCCAGCAGATAGTGCGCCTGACCCTACCAGCTCAGACGTTCTAGAGCGCACAAGCAGATCATCTTCTACATTTACAATAGTATTATTATCAATATAAGCCTCTGCTGTATTATTAACCAATAACACGCCGACTGTAGCGCCAACTGAAACCACGCCAGACCCGCTGATGGCGGCTGCGGCAAACACTGTCTCTGAGGCATCCTCAGCCTCGATTGTCAAATCATCACCAGCTTTTACAATAGCGCCATTTTCGATGAACGCCTGTGTTTTATTGCGAGACAGATTAGACGATTTTGCATCAAAGGTAGAGCCAAGCTGACCATGTGATGAATTATTATCATCAATAGCAGAGGTTAGTTCTGCAAATTCAAATCCAGTCGCCTCATAATCACCAGATGAATTGTCTGGACTGATAACATTACCAAGCTGTATTGCCTGTGTTCTATCATCAGATTGAGAGGCCACATCCCCATGATCCTGACTGTTTGTCTGGGAATTTGTTTCGCTATCTGCCTCTGCCCCAATTAGCAAAACAGCAATATTACCGCCTACAGCTACCGTGCCGCCTGCTGCGCCAGCCAAAAGGAAATTCTTGGTCAACTTATCAGAGCGAGCCTTGATATTTATATCACCACCTGCACTAACACGTGTATTTGAACCACCGCCAATCCAAGCTTGTGCATTATTATGGACAACAAGCGCATTTAGCGTCACACCCACACCCACTGTACCGCCGCCGCCAACGCCGCCAATTACATCGATTGTATGAATCCTATTTGTTGCCAGAACATTTACATTTTGGCTTGCACTGGCCAGACTGCTATCTTGATTGACTTGCCCTTTGATGAAGGCTTGCGTATTGGACTGATGCACTTTGATACCAGCAGATACAGACACGCCAACCGTACCGCCTACACCGCCTGCTATTACCGCTGAAACAGCATTTTCGGTTGTATCGGCCTCAACTGTGGTATTATCGCCTGCATTGGTAATGGCGTTTTCATCAATATAGGCTTGTGTTTCATTTTTAACGAACCCAATACCAAATGAAGCGCCGATACCTGCTGTACCGCCTGCGCCTATTCCGCCTGCAATCTGAATATGCTCAGACTTTGCTTTTGCTGAGACTTCTAGATCGCCGCCCGCTGTTACATCACCATCAATGAAGGCTGTGGTGGTATTTACTAACACGCCAATTGCTGCTGCACCTGATACACCTGCGGTTGAGCCGCCACCTACAGAAACAGCAGAATTGATAATCCTGTCAGTATTATAGGCTTGAACCACAACATCATCTGCGGCACGCACATCTGCGCCAGTACCAATGAAGGCACGCGTATCTTTTACCTGCACTACAATATCGCCGCCAATACCGACACCGGCTGTACCTGTGCCTACAGCAATCGCGCCTGAAACATCTGTCCAGTAGGTATCAGAAACAGCTCGCACCAACACATCCTGATCAGCATGTGCAATATCTGACGTAACATTGATATCTGCATTACCGATTGATGCCTCGACCTGCCCTACCCCAACACCTGCAGAAATCGATACCGCAATAGCTGTATCAGATGAAACAGCCCCAGAAGCAGCTATTGAAATCACATCCTGATCTGCAACGGCAGTCACCGCAACACCGCGCCTTGATTCAGTAACTCTGCGTTCTGTCAGGAATAAATCTTTTACATTATCAAAGGTAAAATCTTCGTTAAATGAGCCAAGCGTGTCTCTGGTCTGATTATCATCCCCGCCCATAATGCCATCAAGAAGTGGGCTTGAGGTCTGTGTTCTGTCTGTTTCTACCTGAACCGCAGAATTGCCAAGTGCGATGATGCGCGCACCATCTTTGACCTTTGCTTTGGTCTGGCCAATAAACACAGCCGCACCGACTGCGCCAGCAAGCGCACTTCCGCCCCCTGAGAAGCTAGCCGCAGGCTCCATCATGAAAACATCAGTATCATCACCAGCATGAAGCTGGACTGAGCCTGAGGTATAGATATTTGCAGCGCTACCTATTTCGGCTGTTGTGGTTGATTTAATCAATCCAACGCCAACTGAACCTGCTCCAGAAAAGCCGCCTGTAGAAGCCGCAATACCCACTACCATCGAGGTAAGATTCTGGCGTGTATCCGCTAACACCTTAACATTTTCATCTGCTGTCACATCACCATAAATACCTGATTTTACGTCTTTCCAGAACACGTTAGCGCCAAGCGCAACACCTACAGAGGTGTTTGATGATGCCGCGATTGTGCCAGTCAAATCTGTAATAGTGGTATTATCAGTGGCAATTACATCAACTGATTGGCTAGAAGATGCTGTGTTAATCGAGCTATTATCATTAATATCTGCGCCTTGTTTTACCAGCGCATAGCTCTCACCCTTAACAATATTAGCAGATAATGCCCCAGACAGTGCGTTGCTGGACGTAGACACAGACGCAGAAATAATGCCGTTTAATATTTCTTGTTTAGCATTCACACCAATATTCACAGCATCAGCCGCATTGATAATAATGTTATTATTTGTGCTATTACTGCCAATAATTGCCTTTTTATCTGTTAAGAACATGTTTAGAGCAAGCGAGCCGCCAGCAGAATTGCCGCCGCCTGAACCAGCGATGGCGATAGCAATATTTCTAATATTGGTATAGCTATCTGCAGTCACGCCAACAGAGCCTAAATTTGCCTGAATAAGCGTATCTTCAACAATGCGGGCCTCAATATCCGTATCCATCACATTAAAGCCGAATGCGCCTGCCAGGGCTAAATCATTGCCAGATACACCGCCTGCCGCCATAAAGGTAAGTGCGTCCTGATCAGCCTTTGCAGAAATATCTACATCTCCAGATGAGGCTATGATCGAGGTATTATCTCCATCATCAACCACGCCATCATCACCAATTATGGTGCGCACATCCTCACGTAGATAAATGCCTGAGATAGATGCGCCTATCGCTTTTTTATCAGTAGATAACGCAACCGCTCCTACAAGATGGCGTGCTTCCGATTCATTATAGGCACTTACCTCGACATCATTACCAAGAATTGATACGCCTTCACCAACAATCGCCTCAGTCTTGCCGACTGACACTGTTACCGCCAATGAACCTGAACCAGCATTGCCGCCTTGCGCTACACCTCCGGCTATTGCCTCTGCATAATAGGATGAATCCTGCAACTGAGCTGTATAGTTCGTGGTTAGATAATCTTCAGAACTTGTTGTCTCATCAAGGGGATCAAGCGTGAAATCACCTGCACCAGAAGCCAAATCCTTTGCAGAAATTGTTACGTTATCTCCTGCACTTATTCCACTTCCCTCACCCACAATGGCAGAATTATTATCTACCACCACATTCACCGCAATAGACGCACCTACAGCTGTTTTATCGCCACCGCTTCCACCGCAATTACCTGGATTATCACAAGTCACATCAGAGGCAACTGCCATTGCCCAAGCGCGGTTGACAATTTTGTTAGTTGCCGTTGAGCTAATAGTTACATTGCTAGGCGTGTTAATCTGAACATTCCCGCCAATCTTTGCGTGCTGGCTGTCATGGGATACCACCAGAGACAGCGAGCCAGCTATCCCAAGCTCACCCCCGCCAGCACCAGCTATCCCTTCAGATGAGGCATAAGAGCGGAAGGACATGCCATCAACATCTGTTCCCTGATTTTCAGAGGTTACTGCTAGGATTTCTACATTGCCTGAACCGCCAGTTATGGTGATGCCTACATTATCGCCCAGTTCAGCATGGGTTTGCTGGCCTGTCTTCAGCAAGCCAACCCCAACACCAATAGATTTATCGGCAAATACAGACATGCCAGAACCACGAGTTCTGTAATTTGCATCATTTCTTGCGTTAACAGTTACATCATTACCAGCAACAATTTGCACGCCATCTGCGATTTTAGCTCGGGCGGCATGGTCAGCCCAGTTTACCGCAACAGAGGCAGCGATATTTAGCGAGCCTGACTGCTGTGCCTCACCGCCACTTGATGAGCCTGTAGCCGTATCCGCGCCGCTTAGATCAAAGCTGGCACCATCCCCGCCAGTAAAGCCACCCTTCAATGCCTCCATTGAGGTTGGCCCGTTATTCACATCCCCCAATTGCGAGGTAGATTGCGTTAGCATATCTGGTGTCTTGCCCAGCTTATCAGCATATTTATCCACTACCGTGCCTGCCGCAACAGCATCTGCTAGCGATATATCCGTGCTAGAAGAATTAGCCAGAACTGCTACCCCGCCTGAAGTGGTAATATCGCGTTTCAGCTCAGCATCTGCGCTTTCCAAAGCCACGCCGACTGCAACTGACGCCCCAACCGCCGTGCTGTCAGCAGAGACCTCACCTTTTGCTGTCGATAATGTGTTGGTGTCTGTACTAGCTGAAATCGTTACATTATCAGAAGCTATCACCCCCGTACCTGAGCCAACATAGGCATCAACATCTTTCAGCAACACACCTACGGCCACCGCCGCATCTAATGACGTCTTCGCAGCGCCCCCAGCCTCATCTGGCTTTGCCCCTGCAAAAGCATTTGTTTCAATATCCGATTCAGCAGATGCGGAGACTTCTACAGCCCCTGAACTGCTGAGGCTGGCGTTATCCTCAACTGCCGCCCGAGTATTTTCCGCAACTATAATATTAACAGAGATACCAGCACCAATCCCTGTGCCACCCTCGTCATCACCGCCGCCACTGTCTCCGCCGCCGCTGTCACCACCATCACCGCCGCCGCCAGAGGTCAGGCTTGTCTGCAAATTATCCAGCATGCCCTCAAAGCCTTTTTCAAGCGCGCCTGTCCAGACTTTAATATCGGTTAAGGTAGAGAAGGTCTCATCAATGCCGTCCCAGATAGTCTTATCCATGCCAACAGTGGCTTTGGCATCTGTCTTATAGCTGTTTTTTGCATTCGCAGAGATAATTACATCACCGCTACTATTCAACACCGCATCAGTATTCACAACAGCCTTGCTATTATTCCGTAACACAATGTTCAGACCAACTGAGCCTGCTAGAGAAAATTCGCCAGTGCCAGCTCCAGCGACAGCTTCAGCAGTAATTGAATTGACATCATCTGTGCTGTTATCCGCTAGCGTTTCAGTTCGCATGCCAGCAGTTACCGTTACATCATTAGAGGTAATATTCGCACCTACACCAATTGCGGCTTCATTGTCATTCTGGACAATATTTAGGCCAACACCGCCGCCTATATTATAGTCACCATCAGATACTGATGCATCCGCATCTGCTGAAATATCTGTATTGCTAAGACTTTCAACACGCACATTGCCCGAACCTGCGTTGATGCTTACGCCATCTGCTATTTGTGCCCGTGAAGATGATTCAGCATAAGTAACCCCCATCGCCGCTGCGATAGTAATTTTTGAGCTTTCTTCATCTTCACCATCCCCGCCAATTGAGCCAAGATCAGCCCCATCAGACAGTGCATCTGTATCAATTGACATCTGTTCAGAGAAATCATAGCTACTATTATCATCATCTGTATCAGAAGTCAGACCTGCCATTAGTGACGATAAGCCAGATGAGGCATCCTCAGTGGAATTTTTGCTTGCATTATCTGCTGTTGCATTATCAGACGCTGCGCCGCCGCTATTCCCACTATCTCCGCTATCATCTGAGCTAAATGAGGCATTAGACTTTGCGCCTGCTTCAATATTTTTAGAGGTGCTTGCCATCACAGACACATTACCGCCCGAAGTTGTAATATCTCGGTTAATTGAGGCATCATTGCTATCTAGTGCGACAGATACGCCAGCAGCAATCCCAAGCGCAAATTTTCCATCTGATGTACCAGCTGCCTCACCATCACCTATGGCACTGGTGGTGACTGTCTGTTGCGAGCTGACTGTCACATTGCCTTGTGCCGTAATTGTGCTACCCGCTTCGATAATGGCCTGAGCAGTATTTCTTGCCACAGTCACAGAGGCAAGCGGCACAAGCGAAATAGACCCTGCCCCTGCGGCCTTGCCCTCAGTTTCGGTAGATGATATCTGATCTGCGCTAACGGTGATATTATCAGGGTTATCTGCGCCTATAAATCCTGCGCCTGATGCGATTTTAGCACGGGTGATATTTTTATGGGTAGCCACAGCAACAGACGCGCCAATGCCAAGCGTACCGCCTGACACATCTGGATCACTAGTATCTGGCGTGCTGTTATCATCCATCATTACGGCAAATAACTCATCTGCGGCAGAATGAGCTTCAGACGAGCCATCTGCAATGACTTTTACTTCTGTATCATTCACCGCCAAAACAGCTAGATCGCCAGCTAGATCAAGGCTGGTATTATCGCCAATTGTGGCAAAAGTTTCATTCACTTCATTTATGCCAAGCGCAATTGCACCTGCAATACCAACACCGCCCTCATCATCACCGCCGCCGCCAACGCCAGATGACGCAAAGACGCCAAAGCGGCTCTGATTATCATAGTCACCAGAATATGAAGTTGTGGCCGCTTCAACAGATAAATCATGTGCATCAATCAGGGCATTGGCATTATCTGCCCCCTGTATTTGGGCAATAAGACGGTTATCAACAAATTGGATAGCCAATCCTGCTTGCCCGCCATAGGTCGGATTATCTGTCCTGCCAGAGGCAAAAGACTGGGCTTGGGTAACACCTTTTGAGGCGATATCAACCGCTCCGCCTGCAGTTAATGATGGCGCGGTGGTTGCTGTATTGGCATCATCAACCTTTATCTCGGCAATGGTATTATTGGTAATGTCTGAGAACACAAGCGCACCACCAAGCTGGAATTTATTTTCTTCTTGCTCATCATCTGAAGTGAGCGCATTTGTGAGAAGATTTAGAATATCTTCAACCGTTCCTTTGAGAAAATCGCCCACATGAAAGCCAAGAATTTCCACATCTAGCTGAGAGGTGTTATCAATACCACGCTCAAACTTTTCATTTACAGTCGCTGTAAAATTATCATCAGGGGCAGCGCGAGCGGCTGTCAGGGAAGCAACTTCTGATTCTGCGGCAAGCGTTATATTGCCTGTAGCTATAACAGAGGCATTATCAGAAATGGTGGCTGTGGTATTATCATTGATTACGCTTACAGCAGCAGACAATGCCCCTGAAACACCTGATACAGGCGCTGCGGTGGCATCCGCTATTGAAGTTATTTGAGAGGTCGTGCGCGCAGCTAGGTCAACATTATTTGCTGATATTCTGGCATTATCTTCTAGCAGAATATGGGCTTGATTATCAATTACACTAACACCTGCGGACATGCCAGCAGCAAGCGATGTTGCTTCAGAATAGACTGTAGAACGGGTAACGGCCTCAGACGTAACAGACACATCTCCTGAGGTTGAGCTAATATCGCTATTGCCGCTAACTACAATATCAGATTGTGAGGTTGTCACCGCCACCCCAACATCAAGAGGCAATAAAGAGGCAAGAGAGGCAAATCCCTGTTTTGATAAATCTGTATTTATTTCGGATTTGCCCTTAATGGTTATATCTTGGCCTGCATCTAGCGCAGAATCATCTATTGAAATGCTAGACCGTGCCTCACGTGCATCAAATGCCACTAGAATACCGCCAGAATATCCTGGCCTGTCCTGAAGCGCATCTGAGGTAATAGAGATATTGTCAGTCGCTGTGATTGACGCGCCATCTATTATCTGAATCTCTGCACTGGCAGTGCTAAGGGGCGCATCATATACTGAGATGGTGGCATGGTTAGACCTAGCATCTAGGGTGACGTTCGCGCCTTTGACAGTCGCATTATCAATAATGATCTGAGCATGTTCAGCTGAATCAGAATCGAACGTAACATCACCGCCTAAATGACCTGCTGTGCCCTCAGCCGTAATAGTAGCGCCATCATTGATAATAATTTTTTGTGATTGCAGGGTTATATCCCCTGAATTTGCAATCGATGCATCATTTAGATGAGCATTGGCATCAGATGCGTTTGTCACCCGACGGCTAGATATCACCATATTTGAGGCGACTGTGATATTATCATCTGCCTGCAAGGTAAGACTGCCAGCATTCCAGCTAAGCGAGGCTGTATCTGTGCCACCAGAAGATGTGCTGTTTCTTAAAATATGGCTATTTACCTCAATAGAGGCTGGATCGATAAGCACCGCTCCCTGTGCGCCATTCTGTGCAGAGGCAGACAGCACACCACCAGACAAATCAACAATATTTTTTGCCGAAAATTCGACAAAGCCGCCATCACCGCTTTGACCGCCATCTGCTGACAGTTTTGCCCCCTGATTCAGAACCGACTTATTTTCTGCTAACGCAACAACGCGCCCACCTTTGCTGTTAACGCCTGTCCCATCCGCCGAAACATCTGCTCCTGCCAACATAGATATCTGCCGGCCAGCCAAAATATCAACGATACCAGCATCTATATTATCAGTGCCATCTGCTGAAATCTGACCACTAATCACGATATCATCTGCTGAGGTTAGCTTGACCGTTGGGGTAATGCCGCCAGATAATGACATTGCATTATTACCTGATGGGAGTGTCATCTGGTTCATATTCACAAGCTGGTCAACCGCAATTACAGCTGATGATCCAGAGCGGATATTACCTGAAAGATGAATATTACCAGCAGAAATAGACGTATTCTGGGCAGAATTTATAGTGCCTCTTATATCAATAAGCCCCGTTTGCGATAGCGGGGCACCATTATCTAAAACTTGTTGTATCGCAGGCGGTGATAACACTCTGCCGTCAGCAAACAGCGTATTCATAAATTCATGGGACGGCGCTGATAGGTGCAAGCTACCCGTATTTATCATTCCAGATTGTGATACCAACACCCCATAGGGGTTCAGGAAATAGACATTGCCGCCTATCTGCCCTTGTTTATAGGCATTCAAAAATCCATCAATAACAGTTTGCTGATCAGTGACTAAATTAACCAGATTATCCGTTCGTTCAGGCAGAAATAAATTGACTGTATTGCCTGAAAACACATTGAACACGCTAAAAGAATTAAGTCCAGTATTGCCGCTTATTGTAGAGGTTGTGACATCTGTAACAGACCCATTTATTGATAGGTTTGTCTGGGTTCTGCCATCTGGGATTATTTGCTGGCTAGACTGGGCAATGGCAAGTGGCGGAAAGATAAGCTGGATCGCAATAGACACTATTGCAACTATCCTGAATATCTGTTTTTCCCGCCACGAATGCACTGAAATTTACCTTTTACAATTTGAATCTTAGCCCTGATTTGCCTTTGGATCAGCAATGGCATCCTGAGATGGTTGCTCCTGCTGAAGTCTTTGCAGACAAATCACATTGATCAAATCGACACGGCGTCCTTCATACTGCACAAAAACAGTATTACATTCTTCATTTGCCGCTTTATTGATAATATCAGTATAGATTTGAGCAGAAGCATCCTGTGCGCCTGTTCTTAATCCAGATTCATACACAGACCCCTGAAGATAATTCCACCCCAACAAACAAAAGATAATTAACGACACACCAAACCAGATTGTTAGCAACAAGGTTGATATGTTCATCCCGTTGCCAAAGGTTTTCGCATTTTCAATCACATGACTCTCCATTTCATTTACGTCTTAGGTTAATATTTTGAACTGCCCGCGTTAATTCAAATTTTTAACAAAATCTAAATTAGCTTTTAATGAGAATTGAATTCGTTGTTCATCATAGGCTTCCTGCTCTGCCTCATGCACATCACCATCAAGTGATTCTGCAACATAAGCATCTAATGACAATCCATTGAAAAATCTTGGTATTGTTACCCCAACCCCATAGCCTGACCAATAATCTTCACGTGTATCTTTGCGATATTGGCTTCGTGCCAGCATATGGTCTATAAATAGATATGGCTGAATATTTGGCATCGCGTTAGGCAGACTGACAGATTCCCAATTTGCTAAATCCGTGCGCATTTCAGCTGACAAAAAATAGCCTAAATAGCCTGATGATTCGGATGGCTGATAAGCGCGCACAGATGATGGGCCGCCCACAGACAGGATTTCACCTGGCATCGAAAGTAGCTTCTTAGACTTGGTATATAAAAAATTCCCTTTTGTATTTAGCGTGGCCACTTTGGACAGAAAATGTGAGCTGGCAAGCTGGCCATCAATTTTCTGCACCCATACTGCCTGAGGCGGGATTTGCGTTTCTGTATTTATCACGCTCCAATTTGGCGCAAATGAATAGGTTGAGGTTGGCGTTGAATAGCTCATAGGCAATGATAGGGTGAATTTGCGCCCTGTGCTTTTTGACAGTAAATCACCTGTCACTGCTTGGGTAAGCTGATTATAGCTAGAGCCATAGCTTGCCGATAGATAGATAGAATGATTATCTTCGAATATGATTGGATGAGATAGCCCTAGTGCAGCTGAATATGACCGTCCCCGATACCCAACGATTGACGGATCACCGCCAACTGTTTGAGTTTGCGAGCGTGACAGGCTGGCAGATAAATTAGTGCCAGTGGCGCTAAGCGGCATGGAAAGAGAGGCAGATTGGCTAGAAGAGCCATTTGCATCTGAGAATGTGACGATTGTCTCATCCTCTCTGCCAAGCGCATTATTCAGCACAAATGACAGCGCATTATTGCGCCAGTCAGTCATCTGGTTTGCATAATTATCAACCGATAGGGTTGGAAGCTCAAACGCATCAGGCTCATCAACCTGAACAAACACATCTGTTTCACCAAACTTCTCTCCAGGCGCAAGCTCAGTTTTCAGCTTGCTTTTATTGCCTGCATTATACAGCCTGATATTGCGCTCAAGTGTATCGATAGAGATAAATTCACCCTCTGCAAGGCGAAGATGCTTGCGCAAAAACTTATCGTTAAGGCGATTATTATTTTCAAACTCAATCTTTCCGATTTTTGTCTGGACAAGCTGAATTTTCAGCCGACCATTTTCGATTACCTGTTCTGGCAATAAGGCGCGAGATAGCTCAAAGCCAGCCTCTTTATACGCGGTATTAAGTTCTTCCAGCACTGCCTTAATCGCCTCTAGCGTAATTTCTTGACCAATCAGCCTGCCTTCAATTTCATCCAGAACAGACTGATCTAGAACATCATTCTCGCTAAAATCTATGGCTGAGAATTGGCGAGGTGATGCGCGCGCCACCTCAAGCCCAAGCGCAAGCACGATTGTGCTGCTTTGCGGTGGCGCTGATGGCGCCAGTGTGACAGCCGAATTTTCAGTATCTGTGATAGGTTGCGGCGAGCTTATAATCGGCGTAAATTCTGGCAAATCTGCATTATGGCTAGCTGCATTTGCAAGAATATCTGGGCGCATCGCGGATAGATCATCCTGAACAGGGGATGACAGACCCGCCATATAGGCCGTGCCACGCTGGCCATCGCTTGAACGAGGAATAAGCTTAACAGAGATTTGTGCGCCTAAATCTTGTGGCACAATCACATAGCTATCTGTCGTTGCATTAGGAATGGCAAAGCCATTTCTTAGCCACTGAATCTGGCTACCCTGCTCTGTATCATTGAGATTTCTGTCATAAAATTCATAAGATACAGCCAGCTCTTGCCCAATAATCGCATCTCCCAAGATACTGAGGTTTCTGGCTTCAGGCGGAGTTGGCTTGAGACTGACCACAGATGACATGCTTAAATCTTTTGAGGCATAGACAAAATCACGTTCATCTATAAAGGCTAGCGTTGCAGAAATTCGTCCCCCTGCATAGGCCTCACGAAGCAATAGCTTATTGCCAAGCTTGCCAGAAATAGGCACGCCATCTAGCGCCCAGCTTATGCTGATTTGCCCATCCACACCCCTAAGCCGTGTTTCATCTACCGCATAGCGCAGACGAAGCTGTTCACCCTCTACAGGCCTGCCAATAATATCTGCCATCAGAAAATAGCCATCATCTCTGGTGATATGCCTAATTGGCAAAATGGCTGTTCTCAGCCTGTTATCATCCTGTTCTGTTATCAGGCTGATGCGAGACTGCCCACGCTCATCATTCAGCACAAGCTGGCTTCTAATCAATGTTTTATCAAGCTCTGATAACGAGGCCGCAGTCAATTTCAGCAATCTATCCAGATCAGTTGCCAGTCCACATCTTAATGAGAAGGATTTTGCCAGCTTTTGTTGTTCAATTACTGGCCAGTCAAAAGCATATTGAATATGGATTACGGCAGGCGGCTTTGGGCATAGGCTATCTGTTTGCGCCAAAACTTGGGAAATAGGCATCCCCCACAGCGCAATCAAACACCATGACCATGTCACCAAAATGCGCCGTAATAATCTCATTGAAACCCTATTTCCCTAAGCCACTTCTAAAACGGCTAAACCTCGAAATCATTTACATTTTTTGTCTAAAAACCGTATTTTCTTGTCGGCTAAATAGACCTGATACCCTAGCTGGGTGCGCCATAAATGCTAAAACTGCAAAATTTGAGCAGATAATGATGCTGTTGGCGTGATTTTTGCTATTAGATTAGCTATTATTAAACTTATAATTTTCTAAATTAGCATTATTGTTTGATATTTTGCGAGTATTGTAACCAGATGACTACAGCGTTTCATGATGACCCTGACTTTGTAGATGATCCAAAAACTCTTGAAGCGATCGAACAGCTCAAGAAGAAAATGGAAGCTGTGAGTGATAATTTCGATTCAGCTAGAACCAAATCAAGCACTCAAACCCTATCTAAAAAAACCAAGAAGAAAGCCAAAACAGGACAAGGTTCAAGATTTGGCAAAATGGTTAAATGGGCATTTTTGTTACTATTATTTCTTGGCTTTAGTTTTTTCATTGCCCAGATGACACATGTTGCACTTAATCAGCAAACCGCTAGCACAGAACAGCCAGAAACCGTTGCTGATACGCAGCAAACCTCGCCTATCACAGCGTCTGCGAATCTGATGCTGAAAACAGCTAGCTATGAGATGTTAGAATCAGATATTGGCAAAACGCTGGAAATCACCATTACGGTCGCAAATGAGGGCGATGCAATCGGCACACCAAAACAATTTGTCATTGAACTTGTTGACAAGGCAGGTAACACCGTCATTGATTGGCCTATGATAGTTGACGCTGAGCCAATTGAAGCAGGCGATACCAGAAATTTTGTGACTCGTCTTATTGAGCCCCCAACATCATTTGCAAATATTCGGGTAAGCATGAATAAATAAGCGTTCATCCACTTGGCAAACCAATTTTTTACTGTCACTATTTTTCTTTTTCGTGACAGGTATGCCGATGAAACTGACCTTACATCATATAAATCTCTCAACCCCTAATGTTGAGCAGATGGATAACTTTTATCAGAATATTCTTGGCCTTGATGACACTGTAGATGGACTGCCAACATTAGAGAAAAATAAAGGCTATGCAGGCGATGTAGCCTTTGTGTCTGATGGCGCTATCCAGATGCATTTGGCTCAGAAAGATATTCATGCAGGCTTTAATGCGCAACAATATGTAAATCCTGTATCACGCGGGCACATCGCATTTAGAACAGATGATATCGCCGCATTCAAACAGCATCTTTCAGATAATAATATCCCCTTTGCAGATTGGGGTAATCAGGCCGTTGCAGGCTGGCAACAAATCTTCTTTTATGATCCAGACGGCAATGTCATTGAAGTACATCAGGTGGACGAAATATGAGCAAGATTGGCATTGGCATTATTGGCGGCGGCTATATGGGTAAGGCACATGCGGTGGCCTATAATGCGGTGGCTTCTGTGTTTAACACACCGCTAACACCTGTCCTTGAGATGGTATGCGCTACCTCAACGCAAACAGCCACTCATTATCGTGACGCCTATGGCTTTAAGAGCGCGACAGATAATTGGCAAGATGTTATCTCACACCCTGATATACAGGCTGTTATTATTGCTAGCCCGCAACACACCCATAAGGACATTGCGCTCGCTGCCTTTGAGGCAAAAAAGCACGTTTTTTGTGAAAAACCGCTTGGGGCTAGCCTAGAAGACGCAACGATTATGACAGAAGCTGCGCATGCATCAAATCTGGTTCATATGACTGGATTTAACTATATCCGCACGCCTGCAACACAATATATCAGAAAGCTAATTCAGCAGAAGGTAATTGGCGATATTATCTGGTTCAGAGGAGAGCATACTGAAGATTTCTATGCAGATCCCGAATTGCCTGCAAATTGGCGGGCTGAGGACAGGGCAAGCGGCACGATGGGCGATCTGGCGCCTCATATGATAAATGCTGCCCTTGCCTTATGTGGCCCTGTGAGCGAGGTGATGGCGGATATTGAGACAGTGCATAAACACCGTCCTGGCGGTCAGGTTGTTAATGATGATCAGGCACACTGCATGGTACGGTTTGAACGTGGCTGTATGGGACATTTGTTTTTCAGCCGCGTCTCACATGGGCGTAAAATGGGCTATTGTTATGAGATTACGGGCACCAAAGGCGCTATTCGATTTGATCAGGAAGATCAGAATTGCTTCTGGCTGTATAAAGCTGAAGGTGATGAAGCGATGCGCGGCTTTACACGCATCCTCACAGGCCCCTCTCATCCAGATTATCTGGCCTTTTGTCAAGGGGCAGGTCATGGCACAGGCTATCAGGATCAAATCATTATTGAAGCCAAAGATTTTCTTAATGCGATTGATGCTGGCAAACCAAGCTGGCCAGATTTCTCAGATGGGCTGGCAGTTAGCCAGATAGTAGAAAGCTGTTTCATATCATCTGAAACAAAACGCTGGGTATCTGTAACATAAGCCTGTTGCTATCTGCCATTACCGAAATGATTGACAAGCAGCCAAACTCTGCATAAGGCTGAGCAGATAGAATGTTAGCTAATGTTTGACAAGGAATTTGGCGATGGCAAAGCTAAGATGGGGATTGATAGGTGGCGGCAAAGGCAGCCAAATAGGGCCAGCGCATAGAATTAGCGCAGGGCTGGATGGCGCGTTTGAATTTGTGGCAGGTGCGCTTGATTACCGCCCTGAAGCAGGTAAGGCCTTTGGCCTTGAGCTAGGGTTGGCAGAAGATAGAGCCTATGGCAACTGGCAGGACATGCTTGCCGCAGAACGCGCACGAGATGACAGGGTTGAGCTTGTCACCATCGCAACCCCAAATGATACCCATTTTGAGATCACAAAAGCTTTTCTAGAAGCAGGATTTCATGTGCTATGCGAAAAGCCCATGACCATGACGGTTGAAGAAGGTGAGGAAATTGTCAAAATATCTGCGAAATATAATCGGATTTGTGCGGTAAATTACGGCTATTCTGGATATGCGCTTGTCCGCCATATGAAAGCAATGGTCGCACGCGGCGATTTAGGCAAGATAAGGCTTGTTGTAGCAGAATTTGCACATGGCCATCATGCAGATGCCGCAGATGCAGATAATCCACGTGTGCGCTGGCGCTATGACCCTGCTCAGGCAGGTGTTTCTGCACAATTTGCAGATTGCGGCATTCATGCACTTCATATGGCAAGCTTTGTTACTGGCCAGCAGATTGCGCGCCTCTCAGCAGATATTGTCTCAACCATTGCCAGCCGCAAGCTAGAAGATGACGCAATGGTCAATTTCAGAATGGATGGCGGCACCGTTGGCAGGTTGTGGACATCATCTATTGCAATTGGCAGGCAACATGGGCTTACCCTTCAAGTGTTTGGTGAGACAGGTGGGCTAAGATGGGCACAAGAACAGCCAAATCAGCTTTACTGGATGCCTTTGGGCGGGCGCATGCAGATAATTGAAAGAGGTGAAGCTAACCTGTCCCCCGAAGCAGATAGCGCAAGCCGCGTAACCATTGGCCACGCTGAAGGCATGCCCCTTGCATTTGCAAATATCTATTCTGATCTGGCAAAAACCATATATGCTGAAAAATCAGGCGCGCCCATACCAGATACATTATTTCCAACCGCAGAAGATGGGCTGCGGTCTATGGCAGCTGTCTATGCGGTTGCCGAAAGCGGCGCATCAGACGGAATTTGGGTAGATGCTCGTCCCCCAGCCTTCCGCTAGACCCTCTTTATTAAGTATATTAAATTACACTTAATAAAGAGCCCTTAAAATATCTGATCTCAGATAGATCGGTTTTATCAAAACCATCTAGGCAGGCTGTATTAACAGCCAGCCCCTCGCCGCTTCTGCGTTTATGATGGGTATAGATACCGCACCGCTTGCAAAAATAATGTTTTGCTTGAAATGAATTGAACTGATAGGCAGATAGTGCCGTCTCCCCTGAGGTTAATGAGAATGCGTGCGTGTCAATCAGCGCCATAACCGCAGATTTTCTAATACAGAGTGAACAGTCACATATAACGCCGACTGTAATCTCGGCATTGACTGTAAAGTGCACATCACCACAATGACAGCGTCCTTGATAAGGTTGGGGCATATCTATCTCCTGCGTATCTGCGAGATCTGTTCTTCTTAAATTAAAGAGCAGCTGTCTTAGGCTAGCATAATGCAGATTTTATAGGTCAGCAAAGTGAGCCAAATTCATACATGATTCCGTATAAATGGACGAAAGGGAGTGAGAGTATGGAAGTTCATTTTCCGCATATTGAAGATGCTGTAACTAATAAGGCCGCAACTAACAGACGCAAAATGTTAAACTTGCGCCGACTTATTAGCTATTTTATTCTAACGTCAGTGTTTGTTTCATTTATTATCTTTAGCCAGTAAAAATTGTCCTAACGATGTCAAGGATAGGGTTATGCGGCTTTTACACTGTTCAGACAGTGAAATCCTAGAGGTGATTGAACCGTTAATGCAGAATATGCTAGCAGGATCAACTGAACGAGATCATGCCAAACATGTTAAGGATTTCACACCTCGCCTAAAGGTAATTGTGACCGAAGATAATCTGTCACGCCAATGTGATGAATATCAACAAAAGCTTGGATATTTTGATCGAAGAGAGCTTGTCGCTATTTTCAGACGAACCCATTCTATCGCAGTTATTTGGCGCCTATGGTACACAAAATCAGACGATGAATATGTATGCGAGGCTATGTTTGTTGAACATGATGACACCATACTTATTGAACATTGTATGATATTTTAGCCAGATTTTCCCTCGCCAAACATTATATTTTGACCTGAACGCCCTATCTGGTTAGCATATGGGTACTGGTGCAACAGGATAAATTGTAACCCTGAGTATTGGTTTGAAAAGGCTCACTCTTCCAATTCCAAATTTAGCCAATCAATAGCAAGCAGCCCTGTTAACATCAAATAACAGGTCATTTTCTTATATTATGGGACATTTATAAAGCTGGTGAGATAGGTTAGATGGTGGGTGGTGAGGGGCTCGAACCCCCGACCTACTCGGTGTAAACGAGTTGCTCTCCCAGCTGAGCTAACCACCCTTTATCTAAACAACCTTTAACTAACCAACATGTCTGTCTTGGTAACGGTCACACACAACAGATAATCGCTCTGTCACAGACATAAAAAAACCAACCCATATATGTCATGGGTTGGTTTGAAAGTCAAAACAAATTTAGCTGTTTACAGCACTCTTAAGTAAAGCACCTGCTTTGAATTTTGGCTGTTTAGACGCTGGAATCTGGATTTGCTCGCCTGTGCGTGGGTTACGTCCTGTACTTGCGGCACGCTGAGCTACAGAAAATGAACCGAAACCAACAATCCTTACTTCCCCGCCCTGCTTCAATGCACCTTCAATAGAAGCAAATACGGCATCAACGGCTTTCCCTGCGTCACCCTTTGACATGCCTGCGTGATCGGCTACAGCAGAAACAAGTTCGTTCTTATTCATTTTAGAATTCCTCATATAAATATTTGAAACGTTGGCAATGCACCAAGCGATTGCCTCACCCTCAATCTACCCATCCAATAAGAGGTAGGTCAACATAAAAAGCCTAGAAAACCACAATTTGTGGTATATTTTGGGGTTAGTGAGCTACTATATCTTCTGATTTGATAGTTTCAGAAGGTGGTGTTGTCGCAACAATTTCGACGTCATTATCACCTGCCGACTGTAATGGTGATGTGAGCGCAACCGCCAACACCTCCTCAATCAGAGACACAGGGATAATGTCCAGCCCCTCACGCACAATATCTGGCAAATCTGCAAGATCTCGCTCATTTTCCTTTGGAATCAATACTGTTTTGATGCCACCACGCAATGCTGCAAGTAGTTTTTCTTTCAAACCACCAATGGCCAGCACCCTGCCGCGCAAGGTAATTTCGCCCGTCATACCCACATCTTTGCGCACAGCAATCCCTGTCTGGGCAGATACGATAGAGGTTACCATAGCAACGCCAGCAGACGGCCCATCTTTCGGGGTAGCACCTTCTGGCACATGCACGTGAATATCGTATTTTTCAGCGTCTTCTGAGTCGATTCCATAGCTCAAAGCTCGTGATTTAATTAAAAATTCGGCGGCTTTGATTGATTCTTTCATCACATCACCAAGTTTACCTGTTGATGAGATTTTGCCTTTACCTGGCACTTTGACCGCTTCAACCTGTAACAGCTCACCGCCCAATTCGGTCCACGCAAGCCCTGTTACAACGCCAACCTGATCATCTTGGTCAATCTCGCCAAACCTAAAGCGTTTCACCCCAAGATAGTCTGACAGAACTTCTGACGTGATTACCACTGTTTCCAAATCATCTGACATGATCTTTGTCACTGCTTTTCTGGCTAGCTTGGCCAGCTCTCGTTCCAACGAACGAACGCCAGCTTCCTTAGTGTAATATCTAATAATATCAGTTATTACCGCATCATCAATCTTAAGCTCACCATCTTTCAGCCCATGATCTGCAAGCTGTCTTGGCATCAAATGGCGCTTCGCAATTTCTAGCTTTTCCTGCTCTGTGTAACCAGAAAGGCGGATAATTTCCATTCTATCCAGCAGAGGCTGAGGCATATTCATGCTGTTTGCGGTGGTGATAAACATCACATTTGAGAGGTCAAAATCGACTTCCAGATAGTGATCTTGAAAAGTGGAATTTTGTGCAGGATCAAGCACTTCTAACAAAGCAGAACTTGGATCACCACGCCAGTCAGCGCCTAGCTTATCTATTTCATCAAGCAAAAACAGCGGGTTATTCTTGCCAGCCTTTTTCATGCCTTGCAACACCTTGCCAGGCATAGAGCCAATATAGGTACGTCTATGACCTCTGATTTCGGCCTCATCTCTCACGCCGCCTAGCGCCATTCGTACAAATTCGCGCCCTGATGCTCTGGCGATTGATTTACCAAGAGAGGTTTTGCCCACACCAGGAGGCCCAACAAGGCACAAAATAGGGCCTTTCATCTTTTTTGTGCGGCGCTGAACTGCCAGAAATTCAACGATGCGTTCTTTAACCTTTTCCAGTCCGAAATGATCTGCATCCAGAATTTCAGTTGCCCGTTTAATATCATTATTCAGCCTACTTGCCTTTTTCCATGGCAAATTTGTCATCCAATCCAGATAATTCCGAACAACCGTTGCTTCTGCGCTCATAGGCCCCATATTTCTGAGCTTTTTCAGCTCAGCTTCGGCCTTTTCTTTGGCTTCTTTTGGCATTTTGGCCTGTTTGATAAGCTCTTCTAGCTCATCAGTCTCATTCTTGCCGTCCTCGCCTTCACCTAGCTCTTTTTGGATCGCTTTCATCTGTTCATTGAGGTAATATTCGCGCTGGGTCTTTTCCATTTGGCGTTTTACCCTGTTGCGAACTCTCTTTTCGACCTGAAGTACGCTGATTTCGCTTTCCATCATGCCATAAATGGCTTCTAGCCGTTCCTGCACATTTATCATTTCAAGCAGGCTTTGTTTTTCAGCAATTTTCACGGCAAGGTGAGACGCGATTGTATCAGCGATTTTAGAGGTATCTTCTAGCTGATTTACAGATACCATCACTTCAGACGCTATTTTTTTGTTTAGCTTGATATAATGCTCAAATTGCTGAATTGTCGCTCTGCCAAGCGCTATTGTTTCTGCATCAGCTTCATCGTCTTCAATATATTCATGAACATCTGCGATCATATAGCCATCAGCCGTTACCATATCATCAACTTTGGCACGGGAAATCCCCTCAACTAGCACTTTTACAGTGCCATCAGGTAGCTTCAGCAGTTGCAGAATATTACCAATCGTGCCTACTGCAAACATATCGCCTGTTTCAGGGTCTTCTGTTGCAGCATCTGTCTGGGTAAGAAGCAAGATTTGCTTTGAGCTACCCATAACCTCTTCTAACGCACGAACTGATTTTTCACGCCCGACAAATAGCGGCACAATCATGTGCGGGAACACTACAATGTCGCGCAATGGAAGGACAGGAATGCGAGAAGAAGACGTAATTGTCATGATAACCCTCAAAAAAATTTATCGGCGGCAGACGCTACCCTACTTATTAGATGTGTATCCACGCTAAAAAAATCAAGCGTTAGGGTATGCCATTTTATAATTTTGCAAGAACCATGCCTGTTCGTATTTGGCGGTATAAATCAAATCAGCATCACACCGCATCACACCATCATGCCTATAGCCCATTCAGGTTAGCGGCAAAGCGTACCAGAGCCCCCCTATCTGACGAGATAACGGGTTTAGCTGGTTTTGCTGCTTTTCTTGGCTGAGGTATGCACAATCAGCGGCGCTGAGCCATCTGTTACCACTTCTTCTGAAATGACCACTTCTGCGATATCTTCTGCTGTTGGAATATCAAACATCGGATCCATCAAGATATTTTCTAGAATTGAGCGAAGCCCGCGCGCACCAGTTTTGCGCTCAATTGCTTTTCGGGCTATTGCCCGTAACGCATCCTCTCTAAATTCAAGATTCACATCATCCATATCAAACAGCGCTTTATATTGCTTTGTCAGCGCATTTTTCGGTTCTGTTAGAATCCGCACGAGCGCGTCTTCATCCAAATCTTCCAATGTAGCGATGACAGGCAATCTGCCGATAAATTCTGGAATTAGGCCGAATTTAATCAAATCTTCAGGCTCTAGACTAGTCAAAAGCTCACTAATCTTACGATCATCAGGGTCACGAACATCAGCACCAAAGCCAATCCCTGCCCCAGAATTTCTAGCTGAAATCAGCTTATCAAGACCTGCAAAAGCGCCCCCACAAATAAATAGAATATTCGTGGTATCTACTTGCAAAAATTCTTGCTGAGGATGCTTTCTGCCCCCCTGTGGCGGAACAGAGGCAACTGTGCCTTCCATGATTTTAAGCAATGCCTGCTGAACCCCTTCACCAGACACATCACGGGTGATAGATGGGTTATCAGATTTGCGTGAAATCTTATCCACCTCATCAATATACACAATACCACGTTGAGCCTTTTCTACATTATAATCAGAGGCTTGCAGCAATTTCAGGATAATATTTTCAACATCTTCACCGACATAGCCTGCTTCTGTCAGGGTAGTAGCATCTGCCATTGTGAATGGCACATCTAGCATTCTGGCCAAAGATTGCGCTAGCAAGGTTTTGCCGCAACCAGTAGGCCCTACCAGCAAGATATTTGATTTTGCAATCTCAATATCCCCTGTCTGTCCTTCATTTGCCAGACGTTTATAATGATTATGCACTGCAACAGACAAGACGCGCTTTGCCTTTGCCTGCCCAATGACATAGTCATCAAGCACCTTGTTGATTTCAGCAGGCGTTGGCACGCCATCATGGCTTTTCTCGATACTACCTTTATGTTCTTCCCTGATAATATCCATACAAAGCTCAACACATTCATCACAGATGAATACAGTAGGCCCTGCAATTAGCTTTCTGACTTCATGCTGGCTCTTTCCGCAGAAGGAGCAATATAGGGTTGATGAATTTTCGTCTTCTGATTTTGCCATTTTATCTATTCTTCCAGCAACAATTTGCCTTTATTTAGCGATATACACTTCACCTTCTTATATTAGACAGGGCTTTTAGGGTTTCTCAACAAAAAACATGCCAATTGCTGTCTAACGTGACTAGATGCCGTACCCAAAAGACAGGCAATCTAGCTGATATATCTATTCGCTAGCGTCTGGACGTTGTGATACGACCTCGTCAATCAGCCCCATTTCCTGCGCTTCTTCAGGAGACATAAAAGTGTCTCTTTCCATAATTTTTTCAATCTGCTTGATTGTCTTGCCTGAGTGTTTTTCATAGATTGAGTTTAATCTGCCGCGCAAATTGATAATTTCTTTTGCGTGAATTTCAATATCAGTTGCCTGACCTTGAAACCCGCCAGAGGGCTGATGCGTCATAATACGCGCATGCGGCAAAGAATAGCGCTTATCTTTTGCGCCTGCTGTTAGCAATAACGAGCCCATAGAGGCGGCTTGCCCCATACAAACAGTTGCTACATCAGGGCGGATATATTGCATCGTATCATAAATCGCCAGACCAGATGTCACAACACCGCCAGGCGAATTGATATACATATAGATGTCTTTATTCGGATTTTCTGATTCCAAAAATAGAAGTTGGGCACATACAAGTGAGGCCATATTATCTTCCACAGGCCCGTTTAAGAAAATGATACGCTCTTTTAGAAGGCGTGAGAAAATATCAAAAGACCGCTCTCCCCTGCCAGTCTGCTCAATGACCATTGGCACCAGATTCAAATTTGTAGGCTCAATCATAATCTCTCTTCCTTTACCAAATCTCAAAACCTGTTTTTGGCTTTAAGACAACCCCTTTTTTCGTGCTACTATCAGCGTCTATAGTGAGACACATCTGAGCATAATTCATAATTCATGTCATCCCATTGATGAGCCTGAACTGATATTTATTATTCTATGAATAACAATGATGAATTATGTTACACTGTTATCCGCCGCCTTCACTATCAGGCCGCTATTAGTATAAATAGGTATGAAAATAAAAATCGCCAGCCCAAAACAGACTGGCGATGCGGTTTTTTCCATTTTTATCGAGGCTATTACTTTTTAGCGGCTGCTTTCTTGGCTGCCTTCTTAGCTGCTTTTTTAGCCGCTGGCTTTTTTTCTGCTGCTTTTTTAGCCGCCTTCTTAGCTGCTTTTTTGGCCGCTTTCTTTGCCGCAGGCTTGGCGGTAAGTGCTTCAGGTTCAGCATAAAGCGCTTCTGCTGTTGTCTCAACATCGGTTACATTTGCGATTTCAAGGATGTAATCCATCACTTTTTCTTCAAAAAGCGGACCTGCTAGCTGTTTCATCGCATCAGGGTTCTGCTGATAATATTCAAGCACCTGCTGTTCTTGTCCTGGAAACCGGCGTGCCTGCTCAAATACAGCGATGCGTGCATCTTCTTCTGTTACTTCAACATTTGCCTGCTGGCCAATTTCAGTAACCAGCAATCCAAGACGTACACGCCGCATAGCAATCGCATGTGCCTCAGATTTTTCATCATCTGTCAGGCTTGCATCAATTGCTTCATGCTGATGATCGTGATCGTGATCGTGGTCATGATCGTGGTCATGGTCATGATTATGCTGAGCCAGTTCAGGCTTCATAGCGCGGATAATGGCTTCATATTCAGAATTATACAGAGATGGCGGCACATCAAAATCGACTGTTTCTGCTAACCCATCCAAAATATTTGTTTTCACAGCGGCACGTAACGCTTGTGCATGTTGCTGACCAAGCTGGCCTTCAACCGCAGTTGTAAGCGCGGCTAAATCTTCAAAACCAAGCTTTTTCGCTAATTCTTCGTCAATCTTGGCTTCGCCACGTTCGTGGATTTCTTTCACTGGACATTCAAAGATAGCTTCTTTACCAGCCAGATGGGCTGCTTGATAATCTGCGGGAAAAGATACTTTCACATCAATCGTCTGGCCAGCTTCTGCTCCGATAAGACCGTCTTCAAATCCTGGAATAAAGCTGTTTGAGCCCAATTCAAGCATATGGTCAGTTGCCGCACCGCCCTCAAAGGCTTCGCCGTCAATCCGACCTGTGAAATCAATAAGTACAACATCACCCAATTTTGCTTTGCGCTTGGCTTCAACCTTTGTTGTGGGGCGGTTTTCATCGGCCAGACGCTCAAGTGTGGCATCAACCTCATCTTTCGCAACAGATAAAGTTGGGCGTTCAACATCCAACGTTGCCAGATCAGGAATTGTAATGTCTGGCATAATTTCAGCCATCAATTTTGCAACCAAATCCTTACCATCTTCAAAGCTTAGAATATCAAGGCGCGGCTGGCTTGCCAGTTTTAGCTCATTTGTTTCAATCGCATCTTTTGCGGCATCATCAAGGGCAGTGCGAATAACCTCGCCTTTTACCTGATCTCCGAACCGTGCCTTGACTACCGCTGCAGGCACTTTACCAGGCCGAAAGCCTGGAATATTGGCTGTCTGGGCTACTTCGGCAAGCCGTGCGGAAATTTTCTCAGATAATTCAGCATCGCCAAGCACGATCTCATATTCACGCTCAAGACCTTTATTTAGAGTTTCTGTGATATTCATTATAATGCCCTTATTATGCTCTTATTTTTGTCCAGTGGTTATTTGATTAGTAACGCGCCCATTCACAGTTAGCGTATGCCGCAATGCATATATCGCACCAGAAGTGAAATTCTGGCTAAACCTGTCATTATCTTAGCTTTACTATATGCAGCGCATGCTCCTGACGTTTCGCGAAAAACGGATTGTCTGCTTGCGATAAGGATGAGACGCTATGGTGCGGGCGGAGGGACTTGAACCCCCACATCGTTAGATACCAGAACCTAAATCTGGCGCGTCTACCAATTTCGCCACGCCCGCATTCCACAAAGCTATTTGCCGCAAATGCAAACATTGATGGGCATCGGTACAGGAAGAACCCTAACCTCGTCAACAAAAAAGGCATTTGAAAATCGTAAAAACTTTCAAAAAAGATGGGGCGAGTGACCGGATTTGAACCGGCGACATCCAGTACCACAAACTGGCGCTCTAACCAACTGAGCTACACCCGCCACACTTTTACCCTTTTTGACAGCCCAAAAGCTATTGCAAGAGCAGTTTGAAGAGAACTAAAAAAAGTCTTCCCCAAGCGTGTTGCTTTAATAGTCAAAAAAGCTATAACTGGTCAATAGAATTTTTATGTCTAAGCCATAAGCTCTCACGAATTCACAATAGCGCGTAAATAGGTGATATCATGCTAAACCCTTCTGCCGATAGACTAGGAACCGAATCTGCCTTTTCAGTGCTTGCACGCGCTGGACAGCTAGCCGCCTCTGGCAAAGATATTATAAATCTAGGCATTGGACAGCCAGATTTCAGAACACCTCAACATATTGTAGAGGCTGGCATTAAGGCATTGCAGGATGGAGCGCATGGCTATACCCCCTCAATGGGTTTGCCAGAACTGCGCCAGACAGTCTCAGATGATATTAAAATGCGGTATAATCAAGAGGTATCACCAACCCTTATTCAGATAGTGCCTGGTGGCAAGCCTGTGATGTTTACGGCAATGATGTTGCTGGGTGGTGAAGGCCGCGAGATTCTAACCCCTGATCCTGCCTTTCCTATTTATCAATCTGCAATAAATTACAGCGGTGCAACGGTAGTGCCCTATGGGCTTATTGAAGAAAATGGGTTTGCCTTTGATGCTGATGATGTGTTGTCAAAAATTACCGATAAAACCAGTCTTATTCTCATTAACTCGCCCGCAAATCCAACAGGTGGCACCACACCAAAATCAGAAATGGACAAATTTGTTGCAGGAATGAAAGCATTTCCTCATGTCAAAATTCTGTCTGACGAGATTTATGACAGACTTATTTTCTCAGGTGAGCCGCTATCCCTGCTAAGCTATCCTGACATTAGAGACAGGTTAATCGTGCTAAATGGCTGGTCAAAAACCTATGCGATGACAGGGTGGCGAATTGGATATGGCATCTGGCCTGCCGATATGATCGATTATGCTGACAGGCTAGCCGTCAATATCCATTCTTGTGTGAATGCGGCCACGCAACATGCGGCTATCACCGCCCTTACAGGGGATCAGTCTTGTGTTGACGAGATGCTGGTTGCGTTCAGACGCCGCGCTACACTCATCACTAATCTGCTAAATGGCATTGACGGGATAAGCTGTCAGTCTCCACGCGGTGCGTTCTACGCCTTTGCCAATATTAAGGATACCGCTTTCTCATCAATGGCATTTCAAGAAAAGGCGCTAGAAGACTATGGGGTAGCCTGTATTTCTGGCACATCTTTTGGCGGGTTTGGTGAAGGCTATATCAGATTATCTTGCGCTAATTCTGATGAGGCCATCACTGAGGCAGTTTCGAGACTAAAACGAATGGTTGCTGATAATGCCTAAATTATAGGCAGTTTGCTCGAAAAAAATGTGCGTCACGTAAATCACTTGCCCTTAAGTGATTTATTTATCAGTTAATCAGTGACGAAATTCTATTTTTTTTCGAAAGGTCACCTCGTTATGAAAAAGATCGAAGCCATTATCAAACCATTTAAGCTTGATGAAGTGAAAGAGGCTTTGCACGAAGTCGGCATTCAGGGCATCACTGTTTTGGAAGCAAAAGGGTTTGGGCGTCAGAAAGGTCATACCGAGCTATATCGCGGCGCTGAATATGTTGTAGATTTTCTGCCAAAAGTGAAAATTGAGGTTGTCGTAGATGATAATCAAGCAGAACAGGTCACAGAAGCTATCCAGAATGCTGCGAAAACTGGACGCATTGGCGATGGGAAAATTTTTATATCGACCATCGATGAAGCTATCCGTATAAGAACAGGTGAAACAGGCGCTGACGCCGTATAAATTTGTTCACACCTAATTCTGGGCAGGGAAATTCCCTGTCCTTACTTTTGATATGAAAACGCTGATTGAAAGGATAAAATGATGTCAGATGCAAAACAAATCATGGAAATGCTTAAAGAAAACGATATTTCTTTCGTTGATTTGCGTTTCACCGACCCTCGCGGCAAGATGCAGCATGTAACGCAGCATATTGACACGATAGATGAAGAAGCGCTGGCAGAAGGCTTTATGTTTGACGGCTCATCTATTGCAGGCTGGAAAGCCATTAACGAATCTGACATGACATTGATGCCTGATTTATCACGCGCCTATATTGACCCATTTTTTGCACAGCCAACATTGGCAATTTTCTGTGATGTGCTTGATCCAGTCACAGGCGAAGCCTATGAGCGTGACCCACGCAGTACCGCAAAAGCAGCCCTTGAATATATGAAATCTGCTGGCATTGCTGATACAGCCTTTTTTGGTCCTGAAGCCGAATTTTTCATTTTTGAAGATGTAAAAATCGACATTTCAATGAATGGCTCAATGTATAAGGTGGATTCTGTAGAAGGCCCTTATAATGGCGGCCGTGATTATGAAGAAGGCAATACAGGCCACCGTCCTGGTGTGAAAGGTGGCTATTTCCCTGTACCGCCAATCGATTCAGGACAGGATATCCGCTCAGAAATGCTTGCAGTGATGAGCGATATGGGTGTGCCTGTTGAAAAGCATCACCATGAAGTGGCTCCCTCTCAGCATGAGCTAGGCATGAAGTTTGGCACATTGCTAGAGACAGCTGATAATATGCAGCTTTATAAATATACTGTGCATCAGGTCGCTGCTGCTTATGGTCTTTCAGCGACATTTCTGCCAAAGCCGATTGCAGAAGATAATGGTTCAGGCATGCATGTGCATCAGTCACTTTGGACAGATGGCAAGCCACTATTCGCAGGGAATGGCTATGCTGACCTGTCAGAATCAGCATTATATTATATTGGCGGCATCATCAAGCATGCAAAGGCATTGAACGCATTCACAAACCCGTCAACCAACAGCTATAAGCGTCTGGTTCCTGGCTTTGAAGCTCCTGTGTTGCTTGCATATTCTGCACGTAACCGTTCTGCATCCTGCCGTATTCCATTTGTTGCCAATCCAAAAGGTAAGCGCGTAGAAGTGCGGTTCCCAGATGCAACAGCCAACCCATATTTAGCTTTCTCAGCGATGCTGATGGCTGGCCTTGATGGTATTCGGAATAAAATTCATCCAGGTGAAGCTATGGATAAGGATTTATATGATCTGCCTGCTGAAGAGCTAGCACAAATCCCGACCGTATGTGGCTCATTACGTGAAGCACTAAACTCACTAGACGCAGACCGTTCATTCCTAACCGAAGGCGGCGTGTTTACTGATGACCAGATTGATGCCTTTATTGAGCTAAAGATGGAAGAGGTAACCACCTATGAGATGGCACCTCACCCAATCGAATTCCAGATGTATTATTCATACTAATCTAGAATAGATATAGCGGCATTGCCCGCATAAACACAGATTAACCCGATAGTGAACATCATCACTATCGGGTTTTTTTAGCTGTTTGGGATAAAAACTAACCGCTTATATCGTATCTAGCCTTTTATTAGACCCCAAGATATTGTAATAAAGAGCGCAAGCAGCCAGTCTGCCCGCATGGTTAATATGGTGATGAGGCAAATTAAATGTCAGACCTTTTCGGGGCACAAGCAAATGTATCTGATTATGATGCAAACCAGATTGAGGTTCTTGAAGGGCTAGAGCCTGTTCGTCACCGTCCTGGCATGTATATTGGCGGCACAGACGAGCGCGCCCTGCATCACCTTGCCGCCGAAATTCTTGATAATTCAATGGATGAAGCGGTTGCTGGACATGCAAGCTGGATTGAAATCTATCTAGAAGACAAAAATTGTTTGTCTATCAAAGATAATGGCAGAGGCATTCCCACCGACCCGCACCCTAAATTCCCCGATAAATCAGCGCTAGAAGTGATTTTGACAACATTACATGCTGGCGGCAAATTTTCAGGCAAAGCCTATCAGACCTCTGGCGGGTTGCATGGCGTGGGGGCATCTGTTGTAAATGCGCTTTCATCACGTCTTGATGTTGAAGTAGCGCGTAATAAAATGCTTTATACCCAGTCCTTTTCAAAAGGACAGGTTCTTGGCCCTATTCAGGAGGTAGGAAGCGCGCCTAACCGACGTGGCACGTTGATTAGATTCCAACCAGATGAGAGTATTTTTGGCGAAGGCTGTCAGTTCAAGCCAGCTACCCTGTTCAAAATGGCGCAATCAAAAGCCTATTTATTTGCAGGGGTTGAGATTAGATGGCGTTGTGCGCCTCATCTGGCAAGCCAGACATGCCCTGAAGAACAGGTGTTATGCTATCCAGATGGGCTGAAAGATTATTTAACAGCGATTACCTCAGATAAAGCGCTATTATTATCCACGCCCTTTGCCACTATGATTGAGCTAGAAGGCCAGAAATTTGAATGGGCGCTAACTTGGCTTGCAGATGGTGAGGACGGATTTTTCCATTCTTACTGTAACACTGTGCCAACCCCGCTAGGCGGCACGCATGAAACAGGGTTCAAGACAGCGATTACGCGCGGTTTGCGAGCCTATGGCGAGCTTTCTGGACAGAAAAAGGCAGCTGAGCTAACTGCAGATGATATTCTGTCTTCTTCTGCAGGGCTATTATCAGTATTTATCCGAGACCCTCAATTTCAAGGGCAGACAAAAGATAAGCTCGTTTCAGCAGATGCCGCACGGCAAACTGAAATGGCAGTGCGTGACCGCTTTGAGCTATGGCTGTCAGAAGATACAGCACGCGCTAATGACTTGCTTGAACGCGCTGTTGAACGGCTTGAAGAGCGCAAACGCAAACGGCGTGAAAAAGAAGTTGCTAGAAAATCTGCGACCAGAAAATTGCGTCTACCTGGCAAGCTGGCTGACTGCACCGAAACAGATACAGAAGTAACAGAGTTATTTTTGGTTGAGGGCGATTCAGCAGGCGGTTCAGCAAAATCAGCACGCGATAGAAAAACGCAAGCTGTACTACCCCTTCGGGGAAAAATTCTGAATGTGGCAAGCGCAACCGCTGACAAACTATCTCAAAATCAGGAATTATCTGATTTGAAACTGGCACTTGGTGTCAAAACAGGCAGGGAATTTGACATTGAACAGATGCGCTATGGCAAAATCATCATTATGACAGATGCTGATGTTGATGGGGCGCATATTGCGGCCCTGCTAATGACATTTTTCTATCGCGAAATGCCTCAACTCATTGAACATGGGCGCCTATTTCTGGCACAGCCGCCATTATATCGGATTTCACAAGGCAATCAGACAGCCTATGCACAGGATGATGAACATAAAGATGCGTTGCTAGAAAGCCAATTTACGGGCAAAGCCAAAATTGAAATTAGCCGCTTCAAAGGGTTAGGCGAAATGCCCCCTGCCCAACTTAAAGATACCACAATGAATGCCAATACAAGGCGCCTGCTTCAAATATCATTACCATCACGCGATACAATCGAAGCAGATCAGCGCCGTGATGTAGATAGGCTGGTAAATACCCTGATGGGCAAAAAACCTGAATTGCGCTTTAACTATATTAGGGATCATGCTGAATCTGTATTGGCAGAGCTTGATATCTAGCCGCTTAGCCTTGCACCCTGTCTATCAGGCGCATAATCGCATTTGTGGTATCTTCTGGCGCTTCAAGGCTGGAAAGATGGCCTACCCCGTCCAAAAGCACTAGCTCGGCTTGAGGCAATAAGCTAGCCATCTCTTCAGACAGCTCAGGCGGTGTTAGCGCATCAAGCCTACCGCACAGCACCAAAGATGGCTTGTCATAGGCTGGTAGAACATCACGCTGATCTCGCCGTGCCATAATTGCATATTGTTGCTTTGTAAAATTCTGCTGGCCAATTTCTGCGGCCATATCCATCACAAGCTGGCACATAGCCTCATCTTGCAATGCTTCTTCTGATAAAAAGCGAGGCAGAAGTCGTGGTGTAACGCCTTTGAATCTGCCTATTTCAGATAGTTTGATCAGCTCGTGACGCTGGCGTTTGCGCGCATCATCATCTGGCTGAGACGAGGTAGATAATAATGCCATCCCTGAAATACGTTCAGGGGCAATACGGGCGGCTTCCTGCGCAACATATCCCCCCATAGATAGCCCCACCACCACCATAGAGCCAGAGACCGTCTCTAGCATCCTGCTTGCCATCTCCTCTATGGTGTCACATTGTGTTGTCTGGGCAATATGGATGGTATGATCGCCTGATAACGCATCAATTTGATGATGAAATAATGCGTCTGTGCATAACAGGCCAGGAACAAACACCACATTCACCATCTTTGAACTCCTTGAATATCTAGCCCGAAGATCTGGCCAGCACCTATATTTATACTATCCAATAAGGCTATTTGACCTGCAAGGCCAGTTAGTGTATTTAATATTCACCTTTAGCATAGGAACTTATGTCTAATTTTTGGTTTCTTACATAATGTATAGAACACGCTTTCCAAGCAATGGTTCACTGTGATAATAGCGATTGAACATAGTTGCGTGAAAGTTAAAAAAGGAACTTACCATCATTTCTTCTTTATTTTCTGATCTCGGTCTTAGCGAACGTCTGGTAGATGCTGTGTCGGCGTTGGGGTATGAAGCACCCACCCCTATCCAGAATGCGTCAATTCCTATTATTTTGATGGGGCGCGATATTTTGGGCTCTGCTCAGACAGGCACAGGCAAAACAGCGTCATTTACCCTACCCTTGATTGATATTCTGGATTCTGGCCGTGCAAAAGCACGTATGCCGCGCTCGCTTATTCTTGCACCTACCAGAGAGCTTGCGGCGCAAGTCGCCGAATCATTTGAGAAATTTTCAACAAATCACAATCTATCTATGGCGCTATTGATAGGCGGCACTAGCTTCTCAGACCAAGAAGCTGCCCTTGATAAGGGGGTTGATGTGTTGATAGCTACGCCAGGCCGCCTGCTTGATCATTTTGAGCGCGGAAAGGTGTTGCTTCAGGATGTGAAAATATTGGTGATTGATGAAGCTGACAGAATGCTGGATATGGGCTTTATCCCTGATATTGAACGGATTGTTAGCTATCTGCCTGTTATGCGCCAAACGCTGTTTTTCTCAGCCACATTGTCTGATGAAATTCATAAAATCGGCAGTAAATTTGTGATGAATCCAAAAATCGTCGAAATTGACAAGCCCTCAACAACAGCTAACACCATCACTCAAAGGCTGGTACGCACTCAAACACGCAAAAAACGCGAAATTTTAAGAGATTTGCTTCGGTCTGAGCAACTTCAGAATGCGGTAATTTTCTGTAATCGTAAACGAGATATCTCTACCTTGTTATCGTCATTACAGCGGCATGATTTTTCGGTTGTGGCGTTGCATGGTGATATGACGCAATCTGCACGGCTAGAAGCGCTTGACCAGTTCAAATCAGGCGAAATCCCTATTTTGATAGCTTCTGATGTTGCCGCAAGAGGGCTTGATATTCCGCTTGTAAGTCATGTGTTTAATTTTGATATTCCGTCTAATGCTGAAGATTATGTGCATCGCATTGGCAGAACAGGGCGCGCTGGCCGAACAGGCATCGCTGTGACGCTTGTGGCGACTGATGATGATGAAAAATACCTTGCGGCGATTGAAACATTGATCGGCAAAACCATTCCTGCTGATAACGATACAAAAGCTGCCAGCGCAAAAGATAAGCCGCAAGCCAAATCAACAGCCTCATCAAAAGCTAGCAAAAAACCAAAACAAGCCAGCAAAGATGCCAATATAGACGCTAGCAAAGATGCTGCAGGCCAGCTGCCAGCTCAGGATGCGCAGAAAAATAAATATGGCGAGAAACGTCCACCTGCGTGGATTGGCACTAGCTTTCAGGATTGTGACGAAGTGCCAGCGTTTCTTATGCGCTCAGTCTAACATTGCGCCTAAAGCGAGGTAAGCCCTTTGCTTACCACCTCGTTCAGGTCACGCGACAAGCTTCCTTTGGCAAGTGTTCGCAAGGCATCACACATCAATTTCTGGCGTTCAGGCTGATAATGGGCATAGCGTGTTAGGCTAATTCCCATTCTGGCCGCAATTTGCGGATTCTGTGCATCTAGTCTGGCTAGCTGTTCTGCTATAAAGTGATAGCCGCTTCCAGACTCATGGTGAAAATGAACAGGGTTGGCAGAGCAGAAACTCCCTAAAACAGAACGCACCTTATTCGGATTTTTGAAATCAAAGGCAGGATGCGCCATCAACCTATTCATCTCCTCAATATCAGAGACATAGCCAGAACAGGCTTTTAAGGAAAACCATTTTTCCATAACTAGCGGCTGATCCTGCCATCTATCATGGAAGTGTGACAGCGCACGCTCTCTGGCAGGATGTTCGCTATTATTCAGCGCCCGTAATGCGGCCATAGATATTGTCATATTCTCATGGTTGGCCAGCGTTTCAGCGCGGCTAATAATATCTTCATTGCCAGTAAGCACACCCCACGATAGCGCACTTCCAAGCAAATGGCGCGATCCAGCTTCATGCTGATGGCTCTCATCTGAGATAAATTCAACAATCCATTGTTCTGATGCATTACCTAATGCCGCACCAAGCGCCATTTTTGTCCAGTAAATAGCCACAGGATCAACATATCCACCAATAGATGTAGCCTGTTCTGTTTCTGCCTGAGATGGCAGGCTAATCGAAATTGCCTTAAAATCATCCTTGAGGCTGGCATCAGCAAGCAATCTGCCGATCGCATCAGCTAAAATATCCTCTAGCCTTTGATCTTGATTTGCCAGCAGACGGGCTGAAATGGCATGTTTATATAACGTCTGAAACGCCTCATATCTATTGAAGTTATCAGCATCAAAGCAAGCAAGATGGGCAATTTCATCCAATGTTAGATCATGCTTCAGCCGCACAGGCGCTGAAAATTCGCGTAAATATGATGGCACGGCACCTTGCAATTCATCAGCATCAGCAGATAATGTAATCGTTTTTTGCCTGCTATCTAGCATCACCAGATGTTCTGTAGCTGGCATACCCTGATCGATTGCGAAACAGATCGGCTTTCCCTGTCTATCAATCATCCCCATTTTAATCGGGATTGGCATTGGGTCTGTTGATGTATGTGCAGCGGTTGGCGCAAGTGATTGGCTAAAGATGATGCGGTTATTTGCGCCTCTGCTGGCGGTAAGCTCAGGCGTGCCAGCCTGACGATACCAGATTGAAAATGCCTGAATATCCGCATCTGATGCAGCATCTAAGGCAGCGATAAACGCATCACAAGTAACTGCCTGACCGTCATGGCGTTGTACATAAATATCAATGCCTTTGCGATAGGCTGTCTTGCCTAGCACATGATACATCATGCGAATAACTTCTGCGCCCTTCTCATAAATAGTCGGGGTATAAAAATTATTTATTTCAGAATATTGCTCAGGCCGAATGGGATGAGCGGTTGGGCTTGCATCTTCTGAGAATTGCACGCTGCGTAATATTTTGACATCTTCTGCGCGTTTTACCCCTTCATCATGCATATCAGCACTGAAACATTGATCTCGAAAGACAGTAAGCCCTTCTTTTAAGGTTAGTTGAAACCAATCTCGGCAGGTTATCCGATTACCTGTCCAATTATGAAAATATTCATGCGCAACGATAGATTCAACTCTGGCTAAATCATCATCTGTTGCCGTATGCTCATCAGCCAGCACAAATTTGGAATTGAAAATATTCAACCCCTTATTTTCCATTGCGCCCATATTGAAATGGCTTACCGCTACAATCTGGAATAAATCCAAATCATATTCCAGCCCATAAACATCTTCATCCCACTTCATAGAGGCTTTCAGACTATCCATCGCATGGCGCGTTAGATGCTCATTGCCGGCTTCAACATAGATATGCAATGCCACCTTTTGGCCAGAGGCACGTATAAATTCATCCCTGACGCAAGACAGATCACCTGCGACCAACGCAAATAGATAACTAGGTTTTGGGTGCGGATCATGCCAAATAGCGAAATGTCGCCCGCCCTCACACTGGCCTGTTTGTTCAAGATTGCCATTACTCAGCAAAGTGGGATATGCCAGATCAGCCTCAATCCGCGTAGTAAAGATGCTCATCACATCAGGCCTGTCACAAAAATAGGCAATTCTGCGAAACCCCTCAGGCTCGCATTGAGTGCATAACATATCGCCAGAGGCATATAGCCCTTCAAGCGCTGTATTATGATAGGGGTCTATTTGGGAGATGATTTCCAGCTCACACTGAGCAGGCAGGCCAGTAATGATCATGCCTTCATCTGTCAGCTCAAATTGTTCTGCCCGAAGCGCTACCCCATCACAAACAGCAGACATAAAATCAAGCTGTTCACCGTGCAGCATAAGCGGCTTTGGGATGTCAGAGGCAGAGCGCAGGCTTAGGGTAATGCTCGTGCGAGCATATTCAGTGAAAATCTGCACATCAAGATGCGTGCGCGGTATCAGCCAGTCAGGCTGTGAATAATCCTGACGCCGAATATAATGAGGGGTATTAGCTTCCATCACGAGAGGTGGTGTAGGCCATTTCACAATGTTCTGGGCAATAGGGTTTGCCTGCAAGGATTGGCGCACCACAAAACGAAAAATCTGTTGTTTTTGGATCGCCTGATGGCCATGCACATTTTGAGCGTGACCATTTTATTTTCCGAAGCGATCTGCGCAACGGCAATTCTTCTGTCTCAACAACAACCTCTGCAGGTTTGGCTGATTTCGAAATAGGTGACGAACGTTTTGGCAGTTGCATTCTATGCACTTTGCCTGCAATCGCATTTCGGCTTACACCCATTTTTTCGCCAATTTGAGAGATAGACAGACCTTGATTCCATAAATCTTTCAATTGTGCGAGACGTTCATCCGTCCATTTTAATGTTTCAGACATAAAGTGGCACCCTAGTTTGCGCTAAACTCGATAACGACTGCATAGTACAATGTTGCACGATATGTTTCAACATCTCTTGGCGATATTGGTGTTAATCATGCGCTTTTATGAATTGTCCAATCAGGTTCATCTGATAATCTAGCATATGATGGCCATAATGGATTTTGAACCCTGCCTTTTGAGCTTCAATAAGCAATTTTGTGTCTTTTGGGCGCATTATAATATCACAGACAAGACAATCAGCAGATAGGCTGTCTAGCGCCACTGGCAGGCTATCTTCAGGATATAGCCCTAATGAGGTTGCGTTAATGACCATATCATAGCTAGACCAGCATATGTCATCATTAAGATAGGCATTACAATGCGCGCCAGATACAAGCTTCTTGACCATCTTTACGGTATCTTCTGCACGCAAAAGCGTTCGGTTGGTAATATCAACTGTCGTAGGGTTTTGGCGTGCAACAGACACAGCGATTGCTCGGGCTGCACCACCTGCCCCTATAATCAGGATATTTTTATCGGTAAAATGCGCTTCTGGATTGGCAAAGTTGCATGGATTCTCGCCCAATAGCCCCGCGACAAACCCCTCGCCGTCAAAATTATCTCCGACCAACTCACGATTTTCATCAAAATAGACAGCATTTACAGCGCCTGTTGCCTCTGCACCTGAGCCAAGCCTGTCACATAAAGAAGCTAGCGGCATCTTATGCGGGATGGTAACAGCCGCACCCACAAAATTCTTCATCCCGCGCAAGCCTGTAATTGCCTCGGCAAGATGTTGTGGCGGAATATCTAGCGGTATCATCACCTTATCCTCACCAGCCTCGGCAAATTGGGCATTAAACAGCGTGGGCGCTCTTACATGATCGCTAGGATGGGCAATACAACCCCAAAAACGGGTAGTGCCATTGATAGGTAAAATATTTGACATAGAGAATCCTCAACGATGCGCTTTTCTCACTCCCCTTATCAGCCATAGTTCAGCAGATTTCCAGAATTATCTGGATTTTTTCTATGTTTATTACAATCGGGCGTAAAGGTGTCATGTTATAGCCCTATTATGGTCGCATTTGCTTTCTATCTTAGGGTCATTAACAAACTGACTAGGAAGACCAAACAGATGAAAACTTCACACAAAATCCTGATCGCTAGCGGCCTTATTGCAGGTGTTGCATCCGTTGCTGCTATCTCTCACGCTGCATTTGACGAACGTCATGGCGGCAAAAACGAACATGGGGAATATATGTCTCATGGCAAACGGGGAAAGCATTTCATGAAGTCTTTGGATACCGATGAAGATGGCATGATATCACAAGCCGAAATACAGGCTAATTTGCAGATGCAGTTTGATGCGCTAGACCTTGATGGCAACGGCCAGATCGGCATTGAAGAATTTAGCTCGAAGCGGCTAGAAAGATTTGCCATGATTGATGGTAATGGTGATTTATTTATCACCAAAGATGAATTGCGTGAAATGCGTCATGAGCGCAAGGCCGAAGGTCATAATGAAGCTGAACATGACGGCTAGATAAGCCTACAATGATGCGTGATTTCTCCCCCTCATTTTTTGTGTCACCGTCATTGCGCCAGATATAGGCTCTCAATCCAGATTGAGATAAGACTGGCTAAGGTAGCGCATGTCTTTGTAGATGCTTTTCTGTATTCTCCGGCAGAATGTAAGCATGTAGCAAAGATGCGCTACCTATTTTTGTGAGTCTTTTTAGGCGGGCTAGTTATCTTCAAAATCAAGTGATGCGGAATTTATGCAATAGCGCAAACCACCTCGATCAGCAGGGCCATCTGGGAACACATGGCCTAGATGCGCCTCACAATTCGCACAATGCACCTCTGTTCTGCGCATAAAGAATGTTCTATCTTCTTTCTTGCCAACATTATTCTCATCAACAGGGGCAGTAAAAGAGGGCCAACCTGTACCTGAGTCAAATTTCTCATCACTGCTAAAAAGAGGTGTATTACAGCAAATACAGCGATATAGCCCTGTTTCTTTATGGTCATGATACATGCCCGAAAAGGCGCGTTCTGTGCCATGTTCTCTGGTCACATAATATTGCATCTCGGTCAGTTCTGCCTGCCATTCAGATTTTGTTTTTGAAATCTTGCTCATGCTGCTGATTGTTTCTGTGACACCACATCGAAAATAGTTTGTAAGGTGGCTGGCATATCAACATGAACGATATCCAGCGCATCACACACTGCCGAAATAACAGCTGGCGGCGCGCCAATTGCCCCTGCCTCGCCTGCGCCCTTAACCCCAAGCAAATTATTCAAACATGGGGTATTGCGCATGTAGCAGTTGATGGTGGGTAGATGATCTGCGCGGGGCAAGGTGTAGTCCATAAGCGATCCAGATAGCATCTGGCCTTCTTCATCATACGCAACATGCTCATACAGCGCTTGGCCTACACCTTGCGCGATACCGCCGTGAATTTGGCCTTCTAATGTAAGCGGATTTAGCACATTGCCAAAATCATCCACTACATTATAGGCGACAATCTGCGGAATACAGCTTGCCTTATCTATTTCGACTTCTACCACATGACAGCCATACGGATAGCTTGCGCCTTTTGTGGTATAGCTATGTTTCATATTGAGCGGATGCTCATCACCGTCACTTGCCATCAGGCTAACAACTTCTTCAATGCTCAATGTTTCATTTGTCTGAGATGCGGTAAATAGCCCATCATCAAACTCTACCTCATCAGGCTGAACCTCAAGCCGTTCTGCTGCAAATATCTGTGCCTTTTCAGCAACAATGCCTGCCGCTTCAAACAAGGTTGAGCCCATCACAGCAGCCATTCTAGCGCCGCCTGTTGAGCCTGCTGGCGTGCGGTTACTATCACCCTGAATAACGGTGATATTATCTGCATCATAGCCAAGACGTGATGAGAAAATCTGAGTCAGGGTTGTTCTATGTGCCTGCCCATTATCCTGTTGAGAGGCATAGATATTCACATGGCCATCTGCCAGAAATTCTAGCTCTATGCCAGCATCACCGCCGCCGCCGCATTGTTCAAGATACATTGCAAGACCAATGCCGCGATATTTCCCCTCTGCTTCGCTTTGTGCGCGTCTAGTTGCAAAACCATTCCAGTCTGACTTTGCCAGCGCATCATCCAGCAAGCCCACCATATCACCTGAATCTACAGTTCCGCCTTCAACCATCTTATAAGGAATAGCCTGTTTAGGGATAAGATTACGTTTGCGAACCTCTACCCTGTCCAGCTTAAGCTGATAAGCAATATGGTCAATCAGGCGCTCCATCAGATAATTCGCTTCAGGCCGCCCTGCCCCCCGAAATGCATCAATTGCAGGGGTGTTTGTGACAATTCCTCTAACGCGCATGCCTGCATGCTGAATATCATAAGGACCAGTTAAGGTGCGGCAGGCAGAAAGGGTTGGAATATAAATAGAGAAATTGGATAGCCAACTACCCATATTAGCATGAACAGATACATTTATCGCTTTGATCCTGCCATCCTCTGTAACCGCAGCCACTGCTTGTGTTCTGTTATCTCTGCCATGTAGATCAGATAAAAACGCATCTGACCTATCTTGTTGCCATCTGACAGTCTGGTGTGTTTTCTGTGCTGCCCATGCAATACATAATTGTTCTGGATGCAGGAAAATCTTAAATCCGAACCCGCCGCCAACATCGCCTGTGATGATATGCACGTCTTCCGTCTTAAGTGATAATGCTTCGGCTATCTGTTCAGCAAGCCCAACCGGCCCCTGACTTCCGCACCAGATACGCAACCCGCCACTATCAGACGGCATTGCCACCATCGGCCGAGTTTCCATAGAATTTGGAAGTACCCGGCTATTTACCACATCAACTGACACTAGCTGTGCGCCATTTGCGACAGCTTCATCTATTTTAGCTTGCGCATCATCAATATCACCAGCTTCCCAGTCAAACACGATATTTTGCGGATAGCAGTCATAAAGCTGCGGCGCCCCTTCTGCTATCGCATCATACACATCACAGACAGCATCTAGCGTGTCATAATCAACGTCAATAAGCTCAATCGCATCAAGCGCCTCTTTTCTGGTATTTGCCACCACCATAGCAATAATATCACCCACATGCCTGACCTTGCCTCTTGCCATAGGGGGCTTTGTGATCTGTGGTACAGATGAGCCATCTCTGTTGGTTACATATTGCCGACATTGGATCTCGCCCACCTGATCGCTGTCCAAATCAGCCTGTGTGGCCGCCAAAATGACGCCAGAGGCTTTGCTAGCCGCGCTAATATCGATATGGGTGATGTCTGCATGGGCAAAAGGCGAACGTAAAAAAGCAACATGCGCCCCCTCACCTGGCATTTTATCATCAGAAAACTGCCCTTTTCCCGTGATCAGCGTGTTATCTTCAATACGTTTAATAGATTGCCCAATACCAAATTTCATCTTGCTATCTCTTTTCGTTTAGCTGGCCTAATTATACTCAAACGATAATATGTTTTTTGACGATTTCAACAGTCTTTTCCAAAATCCAGCCATGCTGACCTGATTCTGGTGATAACTGTAATCCAGCATAATACCCCAAACCCCCATGCCAGCCATACAAAATATTCAGGAAACAGAAAACATAGCCCCAAAACTGCAATCGTTTCTGTGCCTTCAGTCAAGCCGCCAAGATAGTAAAAAGACTTATTCTGCTGTGAGGGCATATTTGTTTTTTCAGGATGTTTTGCCTGCAATATTGCATAGGCAAGAAAGCTTGTGCCTGTACCCATAAAGCTCAGCATCAGAAATGCAGCAGCAATCGCATGTTCTGGCTGTAATACTGCAAAGCTAAAGGGAATAAAGCTATAAAAGATAAAATCACAAACAATATCTAGAAAGCCGCCAAAATCTGTTGCGTTTGTCTGGCGTGCCAATGGCCCATCTAGACCGTCTGCCAATCGGCTAAGACAAAAAAAACAAAACCCAATAATGCAGGCATTATACATCACACAAATACCCGCCATCAGCCCAAGCGCAAGTCCAGCAATACTAAGCTGATTTGCGGTAATGCCAATTCGGAAAAGCTGGGCTGAAAGCAATATCAACGCTGGGTCTATCTGTTTTCTGATACGGCTATCTAGCATAAACAGATGCTCATCATGTCAACCATCACATATGTCATGTTTTTTGGGCGATCGGTGTATCACCTGCAATGCATCGTTGCGAGAGATGACATTCTAGCTGATAGCTATCTGGTAGATGCATGATGATAATCGGATGGAATATAGCTGAAGCGATAGCCTCACGGCGTGCTAGCTTTTTGCCTTCATCTATAAACGCACTGACAATACGGTTAAACCGTGTTCCCACAATATCAAGCTTTAGGCTTTCCGTGCCGAATTCGATAACATATTCATGGCGCATATTATGCTCAGGAATAGTGATTTCTTCTGCGCTAACTTGCACCATATCAAACCTGCCAGAAAAATGAATATGCTGTGCTAATTCCCCCTCAACAGGCGCATAGATAACATGGCTATCAAAAACTTGCGGGCTGAATACAATAAACTGGCCATCACGGTCATTACCTATCGTTAAAATCTGCCCGTCAATTGGCGAAAATATCATCTGTTGGGCACCTGCATCAGACGCTAGAATAGGGGTAGCTGACATGCGCAAAATCAGATGAAGGTATAAAAATCCGCCAAACAGCACGACCCCTAGCGGAAGATACAAAATCACCGCAAAGATACATAAACAGCCTGCCACTGCCTTAACAGGAAACACAGGCTCAGCGGTTTTCTGGGCTATCATTTCAGATAGTCCCTGCCATGCTAGATGAAGATGGTGTGTCTTATGTTCAGCCATGTTTATCGTATCTTTTTTGTCTTTGGGGCGCTTATGTTGGCTCAGTATACGCAGATTAACAATTTGACTTAACCTTAATTCTTACTCTGCAATGTGCTTTCAGTATCACGCCGTTGTAACGTTATTGTGCTGGCAATGAGAAAATTTGAGTTGGAAAAATCAAATCAGGGTCATCAATGCGTGTCTGGTTACGTTTAACAATATCAAGATAGCGAATCCCACTTCCATAGGTGCGATAGGCAATCCGCCACAGCATATCACCCTTCTGCACAACCACCATATCACTTCCATCTTTTCCAATATCTAGCTGGCGCAGATCAATATTTAGTGATTTTCTTGCCAAAATAGTGTTGTCGCCTGAGAACAATTCTGCTGTTAGCCGAGCGTTCACGCCTGTATCAACAGGAACAGCTATCGTCGCAGACCAGCTATTTTGCTGATAGTCGGCTTGCATCTGTGTTTCGCCAAAACTTACCCTAATAGTCTCGCCTGCTTCAGCCTCGCCTTTGATGGTCAACATAGTGCTGGATTGCCACGCCAAAGTGAAGATTGAAATATTAGGCTCTAATGCCTCTACAGATGTTGGCACAGCTTTTGGTGCTTGTTTTTCTTGATCTGTATCTTTAGCCGTATTTCGCGCTGTCTGAGGCGTGATGATAGGTGTTACTGGCTGTTTCAGCTCCTCTGGCACAGATACAATGCGCACATCAGCACGCTCACCTGATATGGCCTCACCCATTGGAACGATTGCTACCAGCGGTTTATCATCGCCCATAAGTTGCGCCACTATTGCACGGTCAGCCAAAATAATTTCGCCATCTTCAGTATGCATCTCAATAATCAGCAGATGCTCCCCTTGTGCCAAATTTTTATCAAGCACAGCTACCCATTCACCTGAATCATCAGCGACTGTTCGGCCTAATTCAACCCCATTTTCAGAAATAATAATGCTAGCGCGCGCATCAGCTGTGCCAGCCAGAACAGCACTACCTTGTGGATCAATCCGCGCTATCGATATTTTTGGTGTTATATCAGGTGTGCTTTTGGGTGTTATTTGGGGGGGTATTTCAGATGTTGTTTCGGACGTTTTGTCAGAATGTGTGTCTGACGCATTTTCAGATGTCTTATTTGTGTTATCGCTATCAGATTGTACAAATGGAATAGGCTGTGGAGATGACAGCAACGCTGGTTCAGGCGGGCTTACCTCTTGCGGTTTTATTTCTGAGGGTTCTGTGGTGCGTGTCAGGGTATCTGCATTACTAATTGAGGTTTGTTGTTGGAACTGTTTTTCATCAGAATTGGTAGAGAAAAAAAACCATCCAAGTGTTAACGCGCATATCGCACCTGCAATAATTAACGATAGAACTGTAAATGAACGCATATTTCAACCAGTGCCTACAACTTTGGTTAGCATTAACCACATAACTTATGTTACTATCAAGTTTGAAACTGCACAATTAAATTACTGACTTTTTTCAGGATTATACTATGTCTGACACTGGACTGAATATAGATAGGCGGCTGTGTATTTTTGCGGGCGCATCTAATGGCTTAGATGCGCTTTATGCTGAAGAAGCAAGGCGGCTTGGCGGCATGCTTGGCGCAAGAGCCTTTTCCTGTGTCTATGGCGGCGGCCGTACAGGTCTGATGGGGGCATTTGCTGCAGGCGCGCTAGAGGCAGGCGGCCATGTAACAGGCATTATCCCCAAATTTCTGGAAACATTGGAAGTAGGTAATAAATCTGTTCAGGAATTGATTGTTGTTGATGATATGCATACACGAAAATCCATGATGTATACGGGCACTGATGCGTTTATTGTGCTTCCGGGCGGGCTTGGTACAATGGATGAATTGATGGAAGTGCTTACATGGAACCAGCTAGGAATTATCAACGCTCAGGTGCATATTCTGAATGTTTCTGGCTATTGGGATCATGTCGTAGGCATGTTGCATCACGCAACAGAAGAAGGCTTTGTGCATTCAAAAGGTCTGCTACATTTCTCAGTGGCAGATAATGCAGATGACCTTGTTGATAATCTTGAACAGCAAATGGCACGCAAGCCTGCGTCATAAGCTATATTATGCGTTAAGCACTTGAACTATCTCTGCAAGCGCAATATAACCCCCTCATAAGGGTGTGTGTTGTGTTGCGCATGCACACCCTCAGATAATCAAAAAGATTCCTTTTTGGGCAAGAAGATTCCTTTCTGGCTAACATATTTGCAAAAAAGTAGGGGCATATTATGAGCAAAATCAAAGTAAAAAATCCTATTGTTGAGATGGACGGGGACGAGATGACACGGATCATCTGGCAGAAAATCAAAGATAAGCTGATTCATCCCTATCTTGATGTTGATCTGAAATATTTTGATTTGGGTATTGAAGCACGTGATGCAACAAATGACCAAATCACCATTGATGCTGCAAATGCCACGAAAGAGCATGGTGTTGCAATTAAATGCGCCACCATCACACCTGATGAAGCGCGGGTCGAAGAATTTGATCTGAAAGCTATGTATAAATCGCCTAATGGCACTATCAGAAATATTCTTGGCGGCACTGTGTTTCGCCAGCCTATCATCTGCTCAAATGTGCCTCGTCTAGTACCTGGATGGACAAAGCCAATCGTGATTGGTCGTCACGCCTTTGGCGATCAGTATCGTGCAACAGATATGAAAATCGAAGGTGCAGGTACCTTAACCTTAACCTTCCAACCAGCAGATGGATCAGAAGCAACTACCCATACCGTCTTTGACTTCCCTGATGGCGGCGTTGCGATGGCAATGTATAATCTGGATGAGTCTATCAGAGGTTTTGCGCGCGCCTGTATGAATTACGGACTTGATCTTGGCTGGCCTGTTTATCTGTCAACCAAGAACACTATTATGAAAACCTATGATGGCCGCTTTAAGGATCTGTTTGAAGAGGTGTTTGAAGCAGAATTCAAAGACAAATTTGCAAATGCTGGCATCAGCTATGAGCATCGTCTGATTGATGATATGGTGGCCTGTGCAATGAAATGGGAAGGCGGATTTGTGTGGGCATGTAAAAATTATGATGGTGATGTCCAGTCTGACACTGTTGCACAAGGCTTTGGTTCACTTGGTCTGATGACATCTGTGCTGATGACACCAGATGGGAAAACAGTTGAAGCAGAAGCTGCGCATGGCACAGTAACGCGCCATTATCGCCAGCACCAGCAAGGCAAGCCAACCTCAACTAATCCTATCGCCTCAATTTTCGCATGGACAAGAGGGTTAAGCTATCGTGCAAAATTTGATGGCACAGAAGATGTTGCCAAATTTGCTGAAACTCTTGAAAAAGTCTGTATTGATACGGTTGAAAGCGGAAATATGACAAAGGATTTGGCGCTATTGGTCAGCCCTGATCAGCCATTTTTGACTACCGATGAATTTCTGGATGCGATTGACGAAAATTTGAAACGCGCTATGGCCTAATAGACTAGCTATATTTGGTCTAGCATAGATAATAGCCTGCACCTGAATAAGGGGCAGGCTATTTTATTACAGGGTTGCAAGATGCTGTTT
>CBFHYU010000016.1:0-47904 GCA_965660165.1 Puniceispirillaceae bacterium (SeqCode) | reverse complement strand
GGTGAAGAGCTGGTGGTTAATACCTCAACCCTTTCTGATTATGACGGCATTGCCAGTATCAATCTGAATTGGGAGCTATCATCAGATGGCAGAACATGGTCACCGATTGATGGCACTGAAAATATTCGTAGCCTGAAACTTGGTCAGCCACTTGTGGGCTCATTGATCAGAGCAAAAGCAACTGTGGTGGATAATTTCGGCGCTGAATATGTGGTGATGAGCAAGCCAACAAATTCTATCAAGAATGTGAATGATAAGCCTGCTGGCAATATCTTTATCCGCAGGATATCGAACTAACCGCTGGTTAACACCCAAAAATATTAGATAGCCAGCCCATAAGGCTGGCTATGTTTTTGTGGCAATCAGCATGCCTAGCCATTGTGGTATATGCGCCTTAAACGCAAAAAACCCCTTTGTAGCCGCCTGAATGGCCAACCTGTCATAGTCACGCATAACATAGCCAATCTGATGTGCTGGCATTAGGGCTGAAAGCGCCTCAAGATGTGACTGCCAAAACCCAACCCCCTGATAAGCCGCAATAATCTGCTGTGCCTGACAGCCATCGGCAATCACGGCTATCTGGCTAGCAAGCGCATCGCCATCAGCGCACCTAGTGAGATCATGATGTGGGCAGCCAAAATACTGTGATGCTTCTTCAGCAGTTTGAGATATTGCCTGCCTGTCTAGCATCAGCATAGGCTCAGACCTCATGGCTGGTCTTCCCGCCAGCCAGCTAGAATCGCCCATCTTGTCTGGCAAGCTAATAATGGCGGCAGGCGGGTGCGGCAGGCTCAATGATTGAAGATGGCAATCTTCGGCTGTGGCCAGCAATAGATAGGGTGATGTGTCAATCTGTGCCTGCTCAAATGCAAATTGTGCTGGCGGATGGGCAACACCAGCTATTGGCGCGGCATGCTCATTAAGCTGACCTGCGGGATTAAATCTGTTATCTGTAAATCTGGCGATATTATCTGCCTTTGCCAAATAATGCTTGCCATGCGTGTGCAAACCCGCAACCCAGCGCCAGCCAAGCGTATTTGATGCTGGACAGAAATCACGTAAATAGCGCGCAAAAAATGCGGCGCCTGCCTGCCAGTCAAGCCCAAGCGTAAATATCCAAATAGACGCAAACCACATACGTGCATGATTATGCAGATAATGAGTCTGTTTCAGCTCATCTACCCAGCTATCAAAACAGGCTATACCGCTTTTCCCGTCAATTGCCTTATGATAGGCGATATGCTGGCTTTCATCCATCTGATAGTCCAAAAATTCATCCCAAATCTGAGGTCTATTTGCCAGCCAGCCTGTGAAATAGCCTCGCCAATACACTTCAAGAATAAATTTCTCACACGCTGCAGGGCTATGATAGCTCAACACCGCTTTAAGCACCTCTTCTTCGGTGATTATCCGCCGCCTGAGATGGGCAGACAGGCGCGAGATAGCCCTATGCTGATCACGACCTCTCTCAAAATTTCTAAATTGTGCATAAGATTTGCCTGCAAATGGGGCAAAGCCGTTTAGATGCGCCAGCCCAGCCTGCCTGTCGATTGAGGGCAGATTGGCTGACATCTCATCACCCTCAAACAAATCTTGCTGGTCGCCCTGTTGCTGCTGATGCGATGCCACAATCACTCCGTTATGTTCACTATTATCACACGCTACTATTGTTACGAGAGATAGGCTGAAAAGGTCTTATTTTTCATCAATCCGCCATCATTAAAGATAAACATAATTATTTTCTTCACGAATCTGACATTTTTTGCATATACTATATCTAGTATGGTAGTTGATTGGCCAAGCACACATTATAGATGTTGCGATTATGTCTCGCCTAAGCTCACCATTACCCCAACATCTCACCATTTACTATCTATTATATCCACTGGCTGGCATTGCTGTGTCTGTCATGTATATAAGCGGGCACTAGGTGCCTTATCCTTCTTCAAAACACAGGAGTTCAGTGATGTCATCTTCAGAGCATGAATATCGTTTTGCAGGTCTGGTAATACCCTTCCACCCTCGTCCCAAGAAGAAATCCGAACTTGAGGTATCCACCATAGCGGCGCTTGTGGCTGTGAATATATTGCATGAAGCAGACGAATCTCCTGAAGAAAAACTGCTTGCGCTAATAGAGGCGAGTGGCGAGGCTGAAGTTATTGATGCATCAGACGCACTAGAAGCGCTTGGCGAGACATATGAAGATTTCTCTATGGGCTATCAAGCATCAGCCAATAATGACAATAACGCTGACTAACAGATACATGGTGCTTGTAGCTGGCGCCTGTCTTCAGATAAGTTGATATTTGCCTAGCAAATAACATTTAGGGTAAAATCTGTTGGCCAGTTTGCCTGCTATATATGCTATAGCTATCATCACCTTTTTCTGATTTCAGCTTCATAGACCTTCAATATCATCACATGCTCGATATTTTATCACTGACCATACCGTTTTTCGCCATCATTTTACTTGGCAGTCTGGCGCGTCATAAAGGGTATTTTTCTGATAATGATGGGCAGATGCTGGCACGCTTTGCTTTTTTTGTCGCCCTCCCTGCCTTTATGTTTGTAGCCATCACCTCAGCAGACGTAACCTCAGCATTTCACATTGGCTTTATCATCCGATATGAAATAGGCACGGTGGCTATGTTTGTAATATCTGCGGTGTTTGTGCGATTATTTCTGACGCTTTCCAATCCAGAACGTGGGCTGTTTTGCCTTAATACAGCCTATCCAAATTATGGTTATATTGGGGTGCCACTTGCGATTCTTGCTTTTGGGGAACAAGCAGCGCTTCCTGTATCTATGCTACTGGTCTGTGATACAGTTGTTTTGCTGGTGATGACAAATATTCTATCGCATGATCCGAAATCAGGCCGCCTGTCTCAAGCCTTATATGCGACTATCATATCCATGCTGAAAAACCCGCTTCTTATGTCTGTACTGGCAGGCTTTGCATTTTCTGCCTTGGGGTTCAAGATAAGCGGCATGCCAGACAGGTTTCTTGTGATGCTTTCTGGTGCGGCAGCACCTACTGCGCTATTTGCGCTAGGCATCACCTTGATAGGACAGCCTGTGCGCACCACCATGAACGAAATTGTGCCAATCACCGTTCTAAAGCTGATTGTGCATCCCGCGATTATCGCCTGTCTGTTTTTAGGCTGGCCAAGTGCGGTTCCGATTGACCCGCTTTGGATACAGGTTGCTATTTTATTTTCTTGTCTGCCGATAGCGGCAAATGTTTTTGCACTATCACAATTCTATAATATCTATCAGGGCAGAACAGCAACAACGATAATGCTGACAACCATTATTGCCAGCCTTACCGTGCCTGCTATTTTATATTTGCTGGTAACTTGGATTTAACAGCTGGACTAGCTATCACGGCGCCCAAGCAGTGACCATGCCATTGGCAACGCCGCCGCCGCAATCACAAGCTTCAGCACATCGCCATAAATGAAGGGCAATACGCCAGCAATAATTGCTTTTTCAAGTCCGATAAAGCTTGAAAGCCAGCTTGCCCCACATAGATAGATAAGGGCTGAACCAATCACCATTGCAAGTGAAGTTGTCATCCAGTTGCGCCCCCAGCCACGTTCGGCAAGCAATCCCATAATCATAGCAGAAATGAAAAACCCAACCAAATATCCGCCTGTTGTGCCCATCATATATGCCAAACCAGCGCCGCCAGCGAACACAGGCGCACCTGCCGCACCAGCTGCCAAATAGCCAAGAATAGTCACCCCGCCAAGACGCGCGCCATAAGACATGCCAATCATCAGCACAATAAGAGTCTGCATTGTCACAGGCACAGGATAGAATGGAATTTTGATATGTGCAGATAGGCTAAGTGCCGCAATACCTGCCACAACCATTATAATCTGGGTCATTCTGCGAAGCTGGCTGTCATCACCAAATGCAACATGACAAAATGGCTTTGATGGTGAAAAAGATAATGCGCTCATAATGATATATCCTTTGCTAGCACCCGTTATCGGGGCGGAAATTCTGTCTGTATTCTGTGTTTTTATCCTGTAATGGTCTCAAATGCCAGTATTTTCAGCCAGCCACAGATTTTTATTGCCTTACTTTGCGTAAAATAGTTTGGCTGGCAGGCTATCTTAAATTGGTAAAATCGGCTACAAGCCTTGCCAGTTAATCTTATAATTTTTAGGGCAAACCAATGTTGGCGCGGTTTTTTGCATTTAATCACCATCAAACATCATTCTGGCAGGAAGTAGTTGCGGGTCTTAGCACCTTCCTGACTATGAGCTTTATCATCGCTGTAAATCCGGGCATTCTATCTGATGCAGGCATTGATTTTGGCTCAGCCTTTATCGCTACCATTTTTGCCACTGCGCTAGGCTGTCTGATTATGGGGATTTACGCAAAATGGCCAGTGGCAGTTGCCCCTGGCATGGGGTTGAATGCCTATTTTGCCTATGTGGTCGTGCTGGGATATGAGTTATCTGCAGAACAGGCGCTTGCGGCAGTGTTTGTGTCATCTGTTGCGTTTTTCATATTTTCTTTAACCAAAATAAGAAGCTGGCTGATCTTATCTATTCCAGAGCAGATGCAAATCGCGATCACCTCTGGCATAGGGCTGTTTTTAGCGATGATTGGCCTGACCTCAGCAGGGATTATTGTTGATAATCCTGATACGCTGGTCAGTCTTGGCAACCTGTCACAGCCTGAATTACTGTTATCGCTAGCAGGGCTGATTGTGATGGCAGGGCTTGATGCGCGCAATGTTAAGGGCAGTATTCTTATCGGTATTTTGCTTATCTCCATCATTGGCTGGGCGATGGGGCTAGCTGAATTTGATGGGGTAGTATCTGCGCCACCTGCTTCAAATATTGCCTTTTCGTTAGATTTTTCAGCACTTGCTACCCCTGCTTTTCTATCTGTTGTGTTTGTGATGTTCTTTGTGGATTTTTTCGATACCACAGGCACGCTTACCGCAATCGCAGAGCCAGCAGGCAAACGAAAGCCAGATGGCTCGATTGAAAATCTGGATAGAGCTGTGCTTGCAGATACATCTGCCAGCATTTTTGGCAGCCTGTTTGGCACCTCTACTATGACAACCTATCTTGAAAGCGCAGCAGGGCTAAAAGCAGGTGGGCGCACTGGCTTTACGGCGGTAGTTGTTGCGATATTATTCATTGTCTGCTTGTTTTTCTCGCCCTTATTCCAGTCTATACCTAGCTTTGCAACTGCCCCTGCATTGATCTATGTTGCGGTTGGCTTTCTGGCGCCTTTGAAAAAGGTAGACTGGGCAGACCCTGCATCTGGTTTGGCTGTTTTAGTGACATTATTTATTATGCCACTTAGCTTTTCGATTGCCGCTGGTATCAGTCTTGGCTTTATAACCTATGTGGCTGTCAGAATAGCAGCTGGGCGGATAGATGAGGTAAGCGGCGGATGCTGGCTGATAACAATTCTTGGTATTATCTGGATGCTAGCGACAACCACATTGTAACAAACCGGCTATCATGCGCGCAGGTGACAAAAAATTGTAACTTCTAGAAGGTATCAATCTATGATAATATTGCTTAGAAGTTATGTTTATTTGCAAGGCAGACCATAATTAGATATGCCCGTACTCGCCAACCCCACAAATCAGATTGACCATCCTATTTTTTCATTTGCGAATGGCGAAATGGGGCCTGTAGCGAGTGGCTTTATCCGCGCGATGGAAAAGGTAACTGGCCAGCCTAAAATCAAAAAAATCTATTTTGACTATGTTGATGATAACCGCCCATCAGATCTGTTCTGGACAGATGCGCTGGCGCGTCTCAATATTTCTTATAATCTTCACAATGAAGCAGGCGCACAAATACCAAAGACAGGGCGTCTGCTGGTGATTGCCAACCATCCTTTTGGCGTGATTGATGGGCTGGTTCTATGCTCGATGGTATCAAAAATCAGGCAGGATTATCGGATTATCACCCATCAGGTATTACGGCAGGCGCCTGCTGTTATGGATAAAATTCTGCCGATTGATTTTGCAGAAACCGAAACAGCCCTGAGAACAAATTTGAACACACGCACCGAAGCTCAGAAGTTCTTGAAGGCAGGTGGTGCTGTGATTATTTTCCCAGCAGGGGGCATTTCACTTGCGCCAAATTTTATTGGCCCTGCCTTTGATGTTGAATGGAAAACCTTTGCTGCCAAACTTGCCCAACAGGAAGATACAACTGTCCTGCCATTCTTTTTTGATGGTCGCAATTCGGTGTTATACCAGATGGCGCGGCGGATGAGCGTAACGCTTGGCTATTCGCTTATGTTCCGCGAAATCTGTAAACAGATGAATGGCGAAGTAAATATCACCATGAGGCGGCCTATCAAAAGCCACGAGCTATCAGGCCTTACTAATCGTCAAGAAATAATAGAGTTTCTGCGCCGAAGAACCTATGGCACTGAATAAGGCTATTATTTTTCTTGTGCGATACATAGTGATGCATCCAGCATATCAGCTATCCTCTCAACTGGCATAATCACCGCATAAGGCGCTGTCTGCCCGTCTGGCATAGAGATAGTTAGCCGTGAGCCAGAGGTTCTGTTTGAGGTAGCAGTCTGGGCTGTTGGGGCAAGCGTAAGCCCATCTAGTGGCCATACCAACCCTGTTGATGATAGCTGTGATATCTCAGCTAATGGCCAGATAGACAGGCGGCATTCTGGTGTGGTCTGCATAACAAGATTGCGTTCGCAAACCATCATACAATCTTCTGCACCAACCATCACAATATGCCTATCTTGATACCGCGCCATTACGCTAAGCGCCTGAAGTGCATGATCAAACCTGCCGCCCATAAAGCCAAAGCCAAGAATTTGCGGCGCATCAAGATGCATCAGCAATTTTTCAAGATCAGTTGTATCCTGCTCAGAAATCTGATGCCATGCTGTCTTGCCTGCAAGCTGGTCTTGTAATTCAGGTGATACCGAATCCATATCCCCAAATACCGCACGGCAGGCTAGGCCGGCATTGATACAATGCTGAAGGCCACTATCTGCAGCAAAAATCTCAGCCTTTAGGCTAGCTGACCAATAGCGTAGCTGATTATAATCGACATCACTACCACCGACAATGATTGCTGTATCAGCGTGATATCTCATCATTGGCACCTTCACCTCTTATCGATGGCATGGCTGGCATACCACCCATGCCTCGAACATTACCCTATTTCTGCCAGATTATGAAAGGATTAGATTTCGCGGAATGCCACTTTTGACGCACGTTTTATCGGGCTCAGAATATAATCAAGCACAGTACGCTTGCCGCCAATAATATCTACTGTTACCTGCATACCTGGAATCACCTCTGGCCGCACCTGAGAAATTTCAAACACAGGATTATCAATAGAAATAAAGGTTTCATAATAGGGCGGTTGTTGGTCTTCTTGGGTTGTGTTAGTTGCGATATTTTTGACCACCCCTTCTAATGAGCCATAGCGGCTTACATCATAAGCAGACAGGCTTACCCTTACCGTCTGCCCTACTGATACATCTACGATATCCTGAGGCAGTAATTTTGCCCGTACCAGCATATCAGATTGCGCAGGCACAATTTCAACCAGCATGGTCAGCAATGATAGCAACATCTCAGAGGTCTGATTGACGCTTCGCATCTGTTCTGCCTGATAGCGATAATTGCTGGAACCAATAGTATAACGGGTTCTATCTGCATCCCACAGGGTCTTACCAAGTCGCAACTTTAGGTCTACCGCATTATTATAATCTGAATTGAAAGAACGCCCTCTTACCTCTGAGGCGCCAGTCTTAGGCACATTGCTGATAAGCTTGCTATTTCCCTCAAGCGAGCCAGTAATCACCATGCTGTTACCTGCCTTTGCAAGGTCAAGCGCATATCGTGCCTGACATACCAGCGTATTTGCTGTCATGATTCTGGGATGCTTTGTTACCGCATCTCTGACAATTGAGCCAATATCCCCGCTTTCAGACACTATGTCGGCAGTTATTCTGTGGGCATCATCCGTGACAGTGATAGTATCTGATGATTGAGATAGCGCAATTTGCGGCACCATCATTGAAACCAACATAGCTGTCGCAAAACAAATATGTGCGTTTCCGTAAGTAAGCGTTTTCATGCCATGACTCCTAACCTACTGGCAAATGTGAAACGCTACTGTACAAGCAAATAAGTTAATAAATGGTTAATGAGACACAGATAATTTACCCTATTTTAAAAAAGTTAATGCGAGCATAGCCAGAGTTACATCTCATAGCGCTAGGCGTGTGAGGCAGAATAGCTATGGGTGAGGGCGATATTCGCTATTGATATCCACATATCACCACTGGCAGGATAAGGCTCGCTTTGCCGCTAGGCTGGTAACAGATAAAGGTATCCCTTAGATGTTTGACATTATTCTATTTCAGCCTCAAATCCCGCCAAATACGGGTAATATCATCAGGCTATGTGCAAATTCTGGAGCAAGGCTTCATCTGATCGAACCTCTTGCGTTTGATCTGGATGAGAAATCATGCCGACGCGCGGGGCTTGATTATCATGACATGGCGATTGTTTCCAGATGGGCTGATTTAGATAGCTATCTTGAACATGAACGACCTAGCAATCTGTGGGCTGTCACCAAATTCGGTAGCACCAGATTCGATCAGGCATCTATTGCCACAAGGGATGCATTACTTTTTGGTAATGAGCAACATGGGCTTCCTGATGCCATAAAACAGAGAATCAGCAACAAAAACCAGCTATATCTGCCCATGCAAAGCGGCTCACGAAGCCTAAATCTGTCAAATGCGGTTGCGATTTGTCTATATGATGCATGGCGCCAACATGATTTTACAGGCGCATAACAGCCAGATAAGCTGGCTACCTGCTTGGTTGTAACATATTTGTCATAAATCTGTCATATAAGTGCAATTCAGGGATTTTAGTGCTGTTGCTACGTTAATCCTATGGAGAGTATTATGAAAAAACTTGTTCTTTGTCTTTTTGCTGGAATGCTTGTGGCAGGCACGGCTCAGGCACGTGACCAGATTAGTATGGCCGGCTCATCAACTGTACTACCCTTTGCAACTATCATCGCCGAAGAAATGGGTAAAAACCCGAATTTCAAAACACCCGTTGTCGAATCAGGTGGCTCATCTGTTGGCAAAAAAGGGGTGTGTGATGGAATCGGCACTGAATTTATTGATATCGGAAATGCCTCATCACGGATGAAGCCAGCTGAACTTGAATATTGTGACAAAAATGGCGTTACATTGACAGAAATCAAGGTTGGATATGATGGCATTGCGGTTGCGAACTCGCTTGAAGGCGCAACATTAGATATTTCAAAAGCAGATCTTGGAATGGCACTGACAGCAGAAGTGCCTGCCTGTGCAGCTGGTCGTCAAAACTATAATTGCGAAGAGATGATTGCTAACCCATTCACAAAATGGAGTGAAATCAATCCAAACTATCCAGATATTGAGATCCGTGTATATGGCCCGCCAACAACATCTGGCACCCGCGCGTCATTTGCTGAGATGGTCAATGAAAAGGCCTATTGTGGCAAAGATGCTATGGCAAAAGCAGCGCTTGCGGCGGCTGGCAAAAAAGCAAAGACATGTCGTGCAATGCGCACAGATGGCGCGTATGTTGAAGCAGGTGAGCAGGATAATCTGATCGTTCAGAAGCTTCAGGAAGATAAAGATGCATTTGGCATTTTCGGCTTTTCATATCTTGACCAGAACCGTGACACATTGCAGAGCGCTGTTGTAGATGGCACGCCAGCCACCTTTGAGCTAATCGCAAATGGTGACTATGCTATCTCACGCGCATTATGGTTCTATGTAAAGCATGAGCATATGTCTGTTATTCCTGGCATGGCCGAATATATGAAGGAATGGACAAAGCATTGGGGTGAAGACGAGATTCTATCTGATTCTGGCATGGTACCAATGCCTGAAGAAGAGCGTGCAGCTTACGCAAACGCTATGGTAGCGTTACCAAAGTTGACAGCTGACATGCTAAAATAGTAGTCGTAAATACAAGATTAGCGTGCCACAGCTTTTGTGGCACGTTTTTTCTAGGGGGATGGTGTAGATGTATTATTTGGAAATATACCTCATTTGTGGTTGCATTGCCCTCTCTTCATTTTTTTATGGAAAATCTCGTATTATAAAGCTTGCCGCAACGCACTCTAAGCGGCCAAATTCGTTACCCGTATTTTATGGCATATATCCAGCCGCACTAGCTATCATCCTGCCTGCGATCACCATTATCATATGGCAAGTTTGTGAAACCATCTTGCTAGACAGAATGTTGTTAGCCCAAATCCCAGAGGCAGTAAAAGCAGGGGATGATTTTTCAAGCTCAGTTGCGCTTGCGCGCATCCATAATCTTGTAGATGGCATATCTGTTGGCGAGGTTGAGATATGGGTCTCTGAGCTGGCGGTGAAATTTCAAGATTGGAAAGATAATTCCTTTGTGGTTATGGCGATATCAACTCTTGGTATTTGTTCTGCTGCCAGCGTGTATGCGCTAAGCAAAATTGCGATAGATTTCAGAGCCCGCGCCGCTGTTGAAAGGCTAATTTCTAATTTTCTAGTGCTATGTTCAGTGGTGGCAATTTTAACCACCATAGGCATTGTGTTTTCTGTTATTTTTGAATCAATCAGATTTTTTCGGCTTATCCCGCCTCTTGAATTTTTAACAGGTCTTGTCTGGAACCCTGAATTTGAAGGGGCTTCACGTGCAGGCTCAGGACAAGGCGGCATTGCCGCTTATGGCTCAATTCCGCTATTTGTTGGCACCTTCCTTATTTCATTTATCGCCCTTACCGTAGCTATTCCTATCGGGCTATTATCTGCGATTTATCTATCTGAATATGCCTCTAAAAAAACACGCGGGATTATCAAGCCATTGCTAGAAATTCTGGCGGGCATCCCGACTGTTGTATATGGATTTTTTGCTGCCTTAACCATTGCTCCGCTATTCAAGGGTGTTGGCGAAAATCTTGGGCTGTCTGTTGCCTCTGAATCAGCGTTGGCCGCAGGCTTTGTGATGGGGATTATGATTATCCCCTTTATCTCGTCACTGTCAGATGATGTGATAAATGCTGTGCCACAATCATTACGAGATGCGGCATTAGGGCTTGGTTCAACCAAAAGCGAATCAATCAAAAATGTAGTATTGCCTGCCGCGCTTTCAGGTATTGTTGCTAGTATCATTTTGGCAGTATCTCGGGCGGTTGGCGAAACCATGATCGTTGTCATGGCAGCAGGGCTTGCAGCAAATCTATCGTTTAATCCGCTTGATGCGGTGACCACAGTGACAGCCCAAATTGTCACCATTTTGGTAGGGGATCAAGAATTTGAATCAGCAAAGACCTTATCTGCCTTTGCACTTGCCTTAACTTTGATCGTAATCACATTAGCCCTTAATTTCGTAGCGTTGCAGATTGTGAAGAAATATAGAGAGCAATATGACTGAAAAAACATCGCAACAAAAACAAACAGAACAACGTCTTCTTGGCGGGCTAAAGGCACGACGCGCCAAAGAACGCCGCTTTGTCTGGCTTGGCCGTTCTGCGATTGCAATCGCATTGATATTTCTGGCAACCTTATTTATTTCGATCGGCACTAAAGGCATTCCAGGCTTTTTTCAATATTATGTAACGCTAAATGTGTCGCTTGATGCATCACGACTTGATCCAAATGGTGATATGTCAGACCAGTCATTTTTTGATGGCGATGCCAAAAAGCTTGTATATGAAGCGATTTATGCCGAGCTTGAGATTAAGGGCAGATCAGATAAAAAAGCTGCCCGCCAGCTTATGTCAAATGGCTCTGATGTTCGGTTGGTGGAATTTGTGAAAGCAAATTCAAACCTGCTAGACACGGTTCAGCCCGTTAAGCTGGCGCTTGATGATGATGCTGATAGCTATCTAAGAGGGTTTATTTCAAAAGAAACGCCCGAAACATTGCGGCGGGTGAATGATAAGCAGATAGCATTTCTAGAGCGCCTAGAGGCAAAGGGGCTAATCAGCTATGAGATTTCGGATTATCTATTTTTTGGAAGTGCATCACGAAATGCCGAGATGGCAGGCATAAAAGGCGCATTTTTTGGCTCAATCTATACGCTGTTTATTTGTTTCATTATTGCTTTTCCGCTTGGGGTGGCAACAGCTATCTATCTGGAAGTATTTGCCCCTAAGAACAAAATTACAGAAATTATTGAAATAAACATCAATAATCTAGCGGCTGTTCCATCGGTTGTGTTTGGGATTTTGGGTCTTGCCATCTTTATCAATATCTTTGGCTTGCCACGATCTATCCCACTTGTTGGCGGAATTGTGTTGGCGTTAATGACCCTGCCGACCATTATTATTTCCTCACGCGCCTCTATCAGAGCGGTGCCACCTAGCATTAAAGATGGGGCGCTTGGCATTGGCGCTTCTGAAATGCAGGCAACCTTTCACCATGTTGTGCCATTGGCAATACCAGGCATGCTGACAGGAGCCATTATTGGCATGGCGCAGGCATTGGGCGAAACAGCCCCTTTGCTGATGATAGGGATGGTCGCGTTTATTGTAGATATTCCAAATTCAGTCACTGATCCTGGCACAGTGCTTCCTGTTCAAATTTTCATGTGGGCAGATTTTGCCGAACGCATGTTTATCCAGAAAACCAGCTCTGCTATTATCATTTTGCTTGGATTCTTAATTGCAATGAATGGTATTGCGATTTTCATCAGACGGAAATTAGAGCGGCGTTGGTAGACAAAAAATAATTAGATTAAACAGGATAAAATCATGACAGATCCCGTTGTTACATGTAAAAATGTGAATATTTTCTATGGTGATAAACAGGCCATCAATAATATTTCTATTGATATTCTGCCAAAAACCATTACGGCCTTTATCGGACCTTCTGGCTGTGGCAAATCCACCTTTTTAAGATCGCTTAATCGAATGAATGACACCATTGATGGGTGCCGCATGGAAGGCGAGATTCTGATTGATAATGAAAATATCTATGCGCCTGAAATTGATGTTGTGCCGTTGCGCGCTCGGGTGGGCATGGTGTTTCAGAAACCTAATCCATTTCCGAAATCTATTTTCGATAATGTCGCCTATGGGCCTAAAATTCATGGCCTTGCCAAATCCAGCTCAGAGCTTCAGACAATTGTTGAGCAGGCGCTGAAAGGCTCAGGGTTATGGGAAGAAGTGAAAGACAGGCTAGATCAACCAGGCACAGGGCTTTCTGGTGGCCAACAACAGCGCCTATGCATTGCCAGAACCATCGCTGTTCAGCCTGAGATTATCTTGATGGATGAGCCATGTTCAGCTCTAGACCCAATTGCCACCGCAAAAATAGAAGCATTGATGACAGATTTGGCAAAAGACTATACAATCATTATTGTAACCCATTCCATGCAACAGGCCGCGCGGGTTTCGCAGAAAACTGCGTTTTTCCATTTGGGCGACCTGATTGAATATGGCGACACAACAAAAATGTTTACTAACCCTCGTGAAAGCAGAACCCAGGATTATATCACTGGCAGGTTCGGCTAGGAGCATATAAATTATGAACGAACATATTGTATCATCTTATGATGATGAGCTTAATAAGCTTCAGACTTTGGCCATGAGTATGGGCACAACGGCCACAGAAATGGTGGATGAAGCTGTTGATGCGATATTAAATGCTGATAAAGAATCAGCAAAATCCATCATTCAAAGAGATAAAACGATCAATTCAGGTTTGTCAAAAATAACAGAATTATCACAAAATATTCTGGCATTGCGCTCACCAATGGCAAATGATTTGCGCAGAGTGCTATCTGCTATTCAGGTAGGCCTCAATATTGAGCGTATAGGTGATCTGGCAAAAAATATGGCGAAATTATCTATCTCTAACGAGCTATTTATCGAAGAGAAATATGGCGTAGAATTGCGCAAAATGGGCAAAATGGCGTCTAGCCATCTATTTGCATCGCTCAAAACCTACAACCAAGAAAACCCAGAAGAAGCGCTGGCGGTGCATGCGAGTGATGCAGCCTTAGATGAGCTTCATAAAAATTTCTCAAAATCAGTGATGCTGAATATTACCAAAGATATGGAAAATATAGATAGCTCAGTGCATCTGCTATTTGTGTCACGCCATCTTGAACGTGTTGGTGACCATGCCAAAAATATCGCCGAAGCCACCATTTATAAGGTGAAAGGTGAAATTTATGAGCCGAATGACTAGCCTATAGCCGTGCTTCACTCTAGTCTGGATACTGAACAATCAAGAAAAGAGAGTGATGTAGATGGAAACATTTTTTCAAACAGGTGTTGAAAAGCGTAAACAGACGCTTGGCGCAGATTATGTAACACAGACACTTGAAACAGCTGATGAATTTAGCAGACCGTTTCAAGAAGCGATGACCGCTTGGTGCTGGGGCTTTGGCTGGGGTGATGAGGTGATTGACGCCAAAACCCGGTCAATGATGAATTTGACCATGATAGGCGCTTTGGGCAAAATGCATGAATGGGAGCTTCATCTAAGAGGTGCGCTTGGCAATGGCTGTTCTGTAGAAGAAATCAGAGCCATTATTCATGTAATTGCAATTTATTGCGGCGTGCCTCAAGGCGTAGAATGCATGAGATCAGCACGCAAAATTCTGGAAGAAGAAGGCAAGCTCTAGCCAGAAATTAACCCTTAAAATTGAGGCAGGGCTTTATCTGGCCCTGCGTCAAGCCGCCAGACAAAACCAGACCGTCCGAACTGAGGAAAAATCTGTCCCACAAGCGGGTCATGTCCTGGCACTACCAGCTCAGGGCGTGAGGCAAGAGACTGTATCACATCAAAACCAGCAAACATATCTTCTAAATCCACCACAATCGGAAATGGCCGCCGCGTTAGATAATTTTCATAATAATGGGCAGAATCAGAAGCAAGGCACATCCACCCAGACGCTGTTTTCACCCTAACTACCTGCAGCCCTCTGGAATGGCCACCTGTTCGGTGAGTAGTTACCCCTTCAGCTATCTTATGCTCTGTGCCAGTAAATTCTAGCCTGCCTGAATAGAGCGCTGTGACAGCCTCGCAAATATGGGCACCTGTATAGGGCATGCGCAAAATATCTTCGCACATGCACGGACCTGTTGCATACGCCATTTCATCAGGATGCAGATAAAAGCGCGCATTTGGGAATTCATGCAAACAGCCTGCATGGTCATAATGAAGATGGGTGATGATAATATGGTTAATCTGTTCTGGCGTTATAGATAGTGCGGCTAGCGCGTCTGCTTGTGAACGCTGAATGGGTCTGCCGCGCTTTTCTGCTTCTTCTGAATCATAACCAGTATCAACCATGATAATGTCTGAGCCTGATCTTAATATCCAGACGAAATAATCCATGTCATGCGCATCAGTGTGGTGAGGGTCAAATAGAAAACTGTCAAACCGTGTTCTGCTGTTGCGCTCAGAATATTTCAGCGCATACACTTCCCATAATCTATCGCTCATAGTGACCTCGCCTCTTTGCTCATCTTATCAGCCTAACACTTTCATTACAGACATAACAACGCTATAAATACCATTATGGAATCAACACAACTATCTATCGGCGTTGTAGGCGCAGGCTATTTTGCCCAGCTTCATCATCAGGCTTGGTTAGCATCTGAGCATACATCCCTTGTGGCGATCGCAGACCCAAGCCCGAAGGCAATCGTACCAAACGGCATAGCGCTATATCACAGCCTTGATGAGATGGTGTCAGCACACCAGATTGATGTGCTGGATATTGTAGTGCCGCCAAATGCGCATGGTGCATTAATCAAAAACGCAATTGACGCAGGGGTATCCCGTATCATTTGCCAAAAGCCATTTTGTGCAACCTTAGCAGAAGCAGAAACCATCACCGCAATGGCTGAAGCTGCCAATATTGAGCTGATTATCCATGAGAATTTTCGCTTTCAGCCTTGGTATCGCTGGCTAAAATCCGAGATAGAGTCAGGCAGGTTAGGCCAGATTTACCAATTCCGCTTTGCCTTGCGGCCAGGCGATGGCAGGGGCAACGATGCGTATCTAGCCCGCCAACCCTATTTTCAGCAGATGCCACGCTTTTTAGTCCATGAAACAGCGATACATTTTCTAGATACCTTCTGCTTTCTATTTGGCAAGCCTCGTCATGTATATGCTGATCTAAGACAGCTTAACCCTGTGCTTACAGGCGAAGATGCAGGCATAATCATTATCGAATTTGACCATCATATGAGGGCGATATTTGACGGCAATCGATTATCTGATCATCCCGCCGATAATCCGCGTCTAACAATGGGCGAGGCATCGCTTGAATGTGAAGCTGGTGTACTGCGTCTGGACGGCTATGGCGCATTATCTCTGCGCCGCCATCAACAGCATGAGGATGAGATATTATTGCCAGCCCATCCAAACAACCAGTCTTTTGGTGGTGACTGCGTGTTTCACTTATGTCAGCATGTAGCACACGCATGGCGCCATAATCAATGTCCAGAAAATACTGCTCGTGAATATCTTGATATAATGAGACTGGTTGAGGCAGCCTATCTTAGCTCAGCTCAGGGCAGAAAAATAACGCTAGATAGTGAAGGAAAACATAGATGAGTGTGAAGTTATTTTCAGAAATACCTGTTGGCGGATTAACCTTACGAAACCGCATAATTGTTGCGCCAATGTGCCAATATAGCGCGTCAGACGGCGTAGCAAATGAGTGGCATCTGATGCATTTGGGGCAATTTGCCGTCGCTGGTGTTGGACTGTTATTCACCGAAGCTACTGCTGTTACGGCTGAAGGCAGGATTTCACCTGGCTGTCTTGGATTATATACTGATGAGCAGGAAGCTGCCTTAAAGCATGTTGTTGATTTTTGTAAAGGCTATGGCAATGCCCAGCTTGGCATTCAGCTTGCCCATGCAGGCAGAAAAGGCTCAACAGATATGCCATGGGCTGGCGGCAAACCAATTCCAGCATCAGACCCGCGTGGATGGAAGAATTGTGCGCCCTCTGCCACCGCGTATGCTGAGGGATGGGATATACCAGATGCGCTAGATGATGCGGGCATGAACAGGCTGAAAGATGCCTTTATATCAGCGGCTGAACGCTCAGACAGAATTGGATTTGATGTGGTAGAATTGCATATGGCGCATGGATATCTGATGCATCAATTCCTATCGCCACTTTCTAATCAGCGTAATGATAGCTATGGTGGATCACTTGAAGGCAGGATGAAATTTCCACTTGAGATATTTGATGCTGTGCGTGCTGTCTGGCCGCGTCATAAGGCATTGGGCGTCAGGCTATCTGCAACAGATTGGGTAGATAGCTCAAGCTGGAATATTGACGAGGCGACTATCTTTTGTGAGGCGTTAAAACAGCATGGCGCCGATTTTGTTGATGTGTCGAGCGCAGGCAATTCACCGCTTCAGCAGATAGATGTTGGGCCAGGATATCAGACAGGATTTGCCTCAGAGATAAAGCGTGCAACAGGCCTTCCTACAATGGCAGTTGGCCAGATAACAGACCCACGTCAAGCAGAAGCAATCATCAGATCAGGCCAGGCAGATATGATAGCAATAGCCAGAGCAATGTTATTTAACCCGCATTGGGCATGGCATGCTGCAGAAGTGCTTGGTGCAGATGCTGTCTATCCACCGCAATATATGCGCTCTAGCAAGGCCTTGCGGGGCTTGCCAGTTCCAGGCAATCCGCCTCAGCCAAAATAGATAGCGCATTTTGAGCGTTTATTGCTGGCAATTAAAGGCACAATATTGGCGCGTGGATAGCTGGTGATAATAGGCTGCTTTTTCAGTATTGCCTGAGGCAAGATATAGCTGGCTAATCGCGCCATTTATGGCAGGTGATTGCGCATGATACATATCTGCATAGCGCACCGCAGCTTCTGCTGGCTCGCCGACCATACCAAGCCGCCCCATTGATTTTAGCAAAATCAGCAAGGCTGTATGATGAGCAGGATAACGTGCTAGAATCTTGCGTGAAAGGCGCAAGGCTTGAAGATAGCTTGCTGAGCGATAGGCCTGTTCTGCATCTACTTCAAGCGCAGAATAGCTGGCAAGCATCTCATAGCTGGCGCGGCGTGCATCAACACGTATATCTGTATCTGCCTGTGCAGAAATTACCCCAAATGGAGCTATCAAAAGACAGCAACAGATACCGCATACTAGCCGCCCAATTCTCTCAGATAGGGTGTTGCGAAATACCGCTTTGGGCAATATCGGTTTTGCTGTTACTTGACCATGCATGTCACAAACCGCCATTCACACTATTTATAGTTATCACACCTCTAAAGTCATCATAACGGCATTACTGATATTCTCGTTACCCTGAAGCGTTTGATTTATAGGGCGCTTTGCCTGAACTGTTAGAGAATACTCCAATCCCAAAACCGATATATTCAGAGCAGATTGAGAACAGGGCATTGTCCCAAATTATTAATTCTGCCTAGTCTAGCCTCATCTAAGGCTGATTGATGAGGAAATTTATGTTTTTACCACGCATCATATCATTATCGGTTTTCAGAATATTCGTAAGAATATTTGCAGGGCTATTGGGATCTGTAATGCTCATACCTACGCTTTATGCCAATACCAGCGCTAGCTATCAGGTGACACAAGATAAATGCCCTATCATTATCGATAAAAAATTAGCTGTTTCTCGTTCATTTTCATGCCATCTGCGCACCACAAATACTGGCAGTGTGATTAGCTGGGTGATTGCCAAAAACAGGCATGTCACCTTATTTGCCTCTCTTGCAAACGCAGGGCCTAAATTGCTGTTTCCGCATTCTGATGGCACCAAAGATAGCACTATCTTTCATCTTGGCCATTTTGGCTATTCCTGCACAGCAGATAATCCCGCTTACACAGAGCATCGGGCTAAATAGCACTATCCCCAATCTGGCGCGCCTGTATGAAAAAGGTGAATTACGCATTATCCAGAATTTAGGCTATCCTAACCCCAACCTTTCCCATTTTGATTCAATCAGATATTGGGAGACAGGAGGCGAGCCCAAACTGCCAACCCGAAATGGCTGGCTGATAGATGCGCTTGACAAGCTGGCCACCCAGCACAGGTTGGATGCCAAAGCACTGTATCTTGATAATTCAGGAGATATATTTCAAGGTGGTCTGGATGGCTATCTTGGTCCGCAATCATTTGGTTTCAAGCCTGACAAACTTGCCTCAAGAGATGCGATGGTGCCTCGCATTTCTGGCACCTCATTGCTTGATAAGTTAATTCGGGACAGACAAGAAGATGAGCAATGATTACAGTCTATGCAACATAGGTTACATCAATCGGCAAAGAGGTTCAAAATCAGCGGCGGGTCGCTTGGAAAACAGCTAGCCCAAGTCTGTAATATTATCGATTCAGGGATTCGCATTCCAGTTTTCAAGGTGGCGATAGGCGGGTTTGACACTCATAAGCTTCAGGCAAAACAGCATAATAAATTACTATCCCATCTAGATGAGGCTATCGCAGGCGCGGTTGCCGCCCTAAAAGAAATTGGCATTTGGAATGATACCATCATTATGACCTATTCCGAATTTGGGCGCAGAGCCAAAGAAAATGGCTCAAAAGGCACAGATCACGGCACAGCAGCGCCTCATTTCATGCTTGGCGGCCGTATTTCAGGCGGGCTGATCGGCAATAATCCACGCCTAAGACAGATGAAAGAAAATAATCTGTCCTATAATATGGATTACCGCACAGTCTATGAATTTATCTTGCGGTCACATTTTGGCATGACGAAAAATGCTTTTAGCAAATATCGTAGCCGCCACCTTATTTAGCTTATTGCGTTGAAAATCCAGTTGATAAGCCGCCACATACGTTCAGACATTGCCCTGTTACATAGCCTGTTCGCTCATCCAGCAGGAAGCTAGCTGTATGGGCAATATCATTTGGCGTGCCAACCCGTCCAAGTGGGATGGATGATTCAATCTTAATCCGTGCTGGACTGCCCACAGGCTGGCCATGTTCAAACAGGTCCGTAGCGATAGGGCCAGGCGCGATCACATTCACTGTTACCTGATGTGGCGCTAATTCAAGTGCCAATGTTCTGCCAAGCCCTGTAACCCCTGCTTTGGACGCGCCATATAATACACGATTTTCTTTGCCCAACGCGGCACGAGAACCGATAAGCACAACCCGCCCAAATGTTTCTGCCTGCCAGATAGGCAATAGCAGATTGGCTGTTTCCATTAGGCTTAACAGATTAACCCGCATCAGCCTGTCAAAATCATCTGCTTTCACATCTTCAAGCCGGCCATTTATCAGCACCCCTGCATTGCCCACAAATCGGCAAGGACGATGTTTTTCAATAATGTCTGCTAGCTGTGACTTTGCCTGTGGCGAGGCTAAATCCACACCATAATGTGTCCAGCCAAAACTATCATTGGCTGTGGTTGAAATACCTATTACCTCTAGGCCATCTTGCTGGCACCGCGTAGCGATAGCATGACCAATGCCGCGGCTTGCGCCAGTTACAAGTACAGTGTTTTTTGACATAATCTTAGCTCTTTTCTGTTTTCAGGCACCTAAAGGCCATCATCATTTCATTATACTAATAGCTTAAATCCGAATATCCAGACAACGCCAGAATAAATTATAGATATTTCACCCATCCAGTCGGAAAACTTGGCAGAACCGAACTTATCCCCTACCCTTAGATCATGATAACGCTTGGATTGGCATTAGGAGCAGGCAAATGAAAGCATCAGATTTATTTGTGAAAGCGCTAGAAAATGAGGGCGTAGAATATATTTTTGGCATTCCAGGAGAAGAAAATCTTGACCTGTTAGAGTCCTTACGCACCTCAACCTCTATCAAGCTCATTCTGACACGACATGAGCAAGGTGCTGCCTTTATGGCCGCAAGCTATGGTAGGCTTACTGGTAAGGCTGGCGTCTGTCTGGCTACATTAGGCCCAGGCGCAACAAATTTTACAACCCCTGCTGCCTATGCCTTTCTTGGCGGTTTCCCACTGGTGATGATCACAGGCCAAAAGCCGATCAAAAAATCAAAACAGGGACAATTCCAGATTGTCGATGTTGTTCAGCTTTTTGACCCTATCTGCAAAATGTCAAAACAGATTGTTAATGGCAACACCATAGCCTCATTGGTCAGAGAGGCATTCAGAATAGCAGAAGAAGAAAAACCTGGCCCTGTATTGCTTGAGCTTCCAGAAGATATTGCAGCAGAGCAGGTTGATTCAACTGATCTGATAACCCCAAATAAGCGATATTATGCAGTCGCAGGTGATGCGGTTATCACAGAAGCAGCAACCGCCATCAAACAGGCAACATACCCGCTTATCTTGATTGGGGCAGGCGCAAATCGAAAAGAGGCACGCCGCCCAATATCAGATTTTATCCAGAATTCGGGGATTCCGTTTTTCAATACCCAGATGGGGAAAGGCGTTGTGGATGAAAGCTCTGAGCTATTTCTTGGCACAGCCGCATTATCAGATAAAGACTATTTGCATGATTATATTAAACAGGCAGATTTGATCATCAACATTGGCCATGATGTCGTTGAAAAACCACCCTTTTTCATGACGCATGGCGGCGCGCAAGTCATCCACATAAATTATAAATCAGCGCTAGTTGATCAGGTTTATTTTCCACAAATTGAAGTGGTTGGGGATATTGCCCTATCAGTAGATGCGCTTGCTGAGAAGATCGGCTCAACACTAGCACTTGATCTTGAGAAATATCAGCAAGTGCGCGAGCATGTAAGAGACAGGCTTTTTGTCGAAGAGAGTGATGAATTTCCAATGAAGCCGCCCAGAATTGTAGCAGAAATTCGCAAAATTATGGGCTATCACGATATTATTGCGCTTGATAATGGGGTCTATAAAATTTGGTTTGCGCGGAACTATCCTGCCTTTCAGCCAAATACCATCCTGCTAGATAATGCGCTAGCTACAATGGGGGCTGGCCTGCCATCTGCGATGCTTGCCGCGCTTATTTGTCCAGGCAGAAAGGTAATGGCTATTTGCGGCGATGGTGGATTTATGATGAATAGTCAGGAGCTGGAAACAGCTGTACGGCTAAAGCTTAATCTGGTGGTGCTGGTACTGAATGACAGCTCTTATGGGATGATCCGCTGGAAGCAGGCAGGCTCGGGCTTCGCAGATTGGGGGCTTGAATATGATAATCCCGATTTTGTAAAATATGCAGAATCTTATGGCGCACGAGGTCATAGCATCTCAAGCACAGACGGATTTCTAGCCACAATGGACATGGCATTCAGAGATGGCGGCGTTCATCTGATTGACTTACCAATAGATTATTCTGACAATGTAAAAGAGTTGATCACAGATTTGGCTGACCATCACTCTATCTTGTTATGATAGCCTGACCCATCTTTGGGTATAATACGCCACTCGCCTGCTATTCTATGCTATGCGATGAAGCGGCGAACAGATGGTTGTTATTAGACATGCTTATGGCGGGTGGGGGGTCTGCCATACTATCACATAAATTATTGGGGGAAAATTTATATGAGAACCGGCCTTACCATACATCTCGACAAAGCGGATAATGTGCTTGTGGCTAAGCAGCCCATTGAAAAAGGATATCTGCTTCAAGACCTTGATATTGTTACTCTGGATGAAATACCACAGGGGCATAAAATTGCTGCTAAGCCAATTGCAAAAGGCGAAGCGGTTCTGAAATATAACACCATTATTGGCTATGCCGATCAAGATATTGCTCCGGGTACGTGGGTTCATTCGCATAATCTGAAAATAGACTCTATTGATAAAGACTATCGTTTTTCAAAAGATTATGTTGCTGCTGACATACTGCCCATAAATGAACGAGCAAAATTTATGGGCTATGTCCGTGCAGACGGTCGAGTTGGCACACGAAACCATATCGGTATTTTTGTTACGGTGAATTGTTCGGCCACTGTGGCTCGCAAATTGAGCCGCTATTTTGATAGTGAACGACTGGCAGATTATCCAAATGTCGATGGCGTCACCGCCTTTATTCATCATCAGGGATGCGGTATGGAAATGACAGGCGAGCCAATGGATCTGTTACGCAGAACCCTATCGGGCTATATTCGCCACCCTAATATCGCTGGGGCAGTAGTATTATCGTTAGGGTGCGAGCGCAATAATGTGAAAAGCTTCATGGAACAGGAAAGCTTGCAAGCAGGCAAAATGCTGCATGTCATTACTATGCAAGAAACAGGCGGCACAATGTCGGCTTTTGAAGCCGGCAAGACCGCTATTAAACAGATGCTTTCAGAGGCAAATAATATCCAGAGACAGCCCTGTTCGGCTGAACACCTGATGATAGGCTTGCAATGTGGTGGTTCAGACGGTTTTTCTGGCCTTTCTGCTAATCCAGCACTTGGCCGAGCGGTAGATATTCTAGTAACCCATGGCGGCACAGCTATTCTCAGTGAAACTCCAGAATTATATGGGGTAGAGCATACCCTGACTGCAAGAGCGAAAACACCAGAGATTGGCCAGAAGTTTATTGATAGAATGAATTGGTGGCTAGAATATAATGCTGGCCGAGATACGCAAATTAATGGGCGGGTCAGCCCAGGTAATAATGCTGGCGGAATTGCGAACATAATTGAAAAATCACTAGGCGGAGCAAAAAAGGGAGGGGCGACAGGGATTAATGAGGTCTATGAATATGCTAAGCCAGTAAAAGAACATGGACTAGTAATTATGGATACGCCTGGCTATGATCCCGTATCAGCCACGGGGCAAATCGCTGGCGGGGCTAATCTGATTTGCTTTACCACAGGCAGAGGTAGTTGTTTTGGCTCTTATCCTGCACCAACCATAAAACTTGCCTCGAATTCTACTATGTTTGCCCGTATGACAGATGATATGGATGTGAATTGCGGACAGGTTATTGATGGCAGTAAAAATCTAGATGAAATGGGAGCAGAAATTTTTGACTACATCTTAGCCATTGCAAGCGGCAAGGCATCTAAATCCGAAGAAATGGAAGTGGGCGAGGATGAATTTATCCCATGGCAAATTGGCGTTCTGGCCTAATGAGTTGCAAGGCAAAAAATATCTGGCAAAGCAAAATTTTAGCAGAGCGAAATAGGTTATAAATTGACTTTTTCAACTATCAAATCCTTGCCTGAACTGAGTCTCTTAGTTTAAGCATCACGCGTCACTCGAACCTTAAAATAGGGGTTACTGATGCCTTTTGCCCTGAACAGTCAGTTGGTGGTCCCAGCGTTTTGCGCCAGATGAATCAACAATCAAGTAATGCCCATGGCCACCGCCGAATGTATCTGGTGTGTTTATCTTCTTCACACAGCAGAGAGCTGTTAATCTATACTAGTTATGTGAATCCATTTTAGCTCATCCCACATTTTACCACACAATTCTACATAGATGCTGTTGGACGGTAACGGACATGTTCATTACTTTCATTCCCATTTTATCCTATAAAACAGATAGTTATGATAAATAAAAGATAACAAAAGGTGATATATTTTAAGGGAAGTGGCGGAGGGAGGGGGATTCGAACCCCCGAGGGGCTTTCACCCCAACACGCTTTCCAGGCGTGCGCCTTAAACCGCTCGGCCATCCCTCCAGTGTGATAAGCCGACCCGCAGTTTAACGGCTTTTTTGCCCAAGTTCAATGACTATCCTTTACCACATATCATGGCGCTATCGCTGGCTAGTCGCTAAATAATTGCAAAATGCTGTAACAATGCTAGTCTGAAACTGGTACTGTTTTTAGTAGCTATGCCAGACATTATATGAGGTTTATATGTTGAGTATAATGTTGAAAATCATCAGAATGATGTTAAGAGCGCTGTCGGCTATCTTATTGCTAGCGGCGATATGGGTTTTATTTTCGGATTTAACTACAGACCAACCTTCTATGATGTTTGGTAAATTCTGGTTTGATCTATCTCCTACATCCTTGCAAGTCTCAGAGGCGATTATCTCGCGCTATCTTGATCCCTGTGGGCTGTTTGTCAGGCTAGGTTGCTCGCCCTTCTTATGGCATCCGCTTATCTCAACTACCCTGTTATGGCCTGCGGTGCTGGTGCTATTTGGCTGGGCCATCATATTCTTCTTGCTAAGCATTATTGGCCGCAAACAGCGCGTGCCGAAACGAAATCAAGATTACTTCAAATAAGCCTTTAGATATTGACCTAGCTATCCCCCATTTTCAGCGCTTCAAAAAACGCATTTTGCGGAATATCTACCTTGCCGAACTGGCGCATGCGCTTTTTGCCTTCTTTTTGTTTTTCAAGCAATTTGCGTTTTCGGGAGACATCACCGCCATAACATTTTGCTGTCACATCTTTGCGTAGCGCAGAGATAGTTTCACGAGCGATTACCTTGCCGCCTATCGCCGCCTGAAGTGCAATTTTGAACATCTGGCGTGGAATTAGGTCTTTCAGCCGCCCACAAATAGCCCGCCCCCGATATTCCGCCTGATCCCGATGCACAATCATAGATAATGCATCCACAGGATCGCCATTCACCAAGATTGATACTTTTACCAGCTGGCCTGCCACATAGCCTGACATCTGATAGTCAAAACTAGCATAGCCGCGCGTAACAGATTTCAGCCTATCATAAAAATCAAATACCACCTCATTCAGCGGCAATTTATAGATCACCACAGCACGCGCACCCGCATAGGTCAGATCAACCTGCTCGCCTCTACGCTCAATGCACAGGCTAAGCACAGGCCCTAAATATTCATCAGGGGTCATGATGGTAGCGGTAATCCATGGCTCTTCAATTTCGGCAATTTTGGTGACATCTGGCATATCTGCTGGATTATGCATCATCTTCGTTTCACCATCTGTCATATGAAGCTGATAGACAACAGATGGTGCGGTCGAGATAAGCTCGAGATTAAATTCGCGTGCCAGCCGTTCGCGTATGACTTCCATATGAAGCAAGCCTAAAAATCCGCATCTAAAGCCAAAGCCAAGAGCCGCAGAAGTTTCCGCTTCAAATGAAAAGGAGCTGTCATTCAAAGATAGTTTTTCAAGCGCCTCTCGCAAATCAGAAAAATCTGCTGAATCAATCGGAAATAAACCGCAAAACACCACAGGCACAGATGGCTTAAAGCCTGGTAAGGCGGCATCACATAACCGACGTTCTTCGGTAATAGTATCCCCCACCTTTGCGTCTGAAACTGTTTTCACCCCCGCATTGATAAAGCCAATTTCACCAGGCCCAAGACTATCAACTGTTTGCGGCTTGGGGCCAAAAACCCCTACCCGTTCAACTGTATGGGTTGCCCCACTGCCCATCATCCGAATTTTCATACCTTTTTTCAGCGCGCCATCATGCACCCGAACAAGCGTCATTACCCCTAGATAGGGGTCATACCAGCTATCCACCAGCAAGGCTTTCAGAGGCGCATCATGATTTCCAGTAGGCGCAGGTAATTGTGTGACAATCGCTTCAAGCACATCTTCAATACCCAAGCCTGTCTTAGCTGATACCGCGATGGCATCCTGAGCAGGCAGGCCTATTACATCTTCAATCTGTGTCTTAATTCTGTCTGGCTCGGCAGATGGTAGATCCATCTTATTTAGCACAGTAATAATTTCATGATCTGCATCAAGCGCCTGATACACATTTGCCAATGTCTGAGCCTCTACACCCTGAGTGGCATCTACCACAAGCAATGATCCTTCACACGCAGAAAGTGATCGTGACACCTCATAGCCAAAATCAACATGGCCTGGCGTATCCATCAGATTCAGCACATAGCAACTGCCATCTTTGGCATTATAGGTAAGCCTGACTGTCTGGGCTTTGATGGTGATACCGCGCTCACGCTCAATATCCATATTATCAAGCACCTGCTCTGACATTTCACGCTCGGAAAGCCCGCCACAAATCTGGATAAGCCTGTCCGCCAGCGTTGATTTACCATGATCAATATGGGCAACAATCGAAAAATTTCGTATTTGGGATAATTCTGTCATAGCCACTATCTAACTCAAATCTGATCATCTTTCCAGTCCCTTAGAATAGCCAATCTTGTCATAAGATGATAAAGTGCCTATTTTGGGGCTATAGTCTGAATACTTGACCCTGCTGATTAAGATGGTACAACATCAGATTATGCAATAACAGCTTAACATATAACGAAATATTTACGAAAATGAACGTTCATAGATACCGTCCTTATCCTGCTATCGACCTGCCAGACAGAAGCTGGCCAAACAAGGTTATCACATCTGCGCCTATTTGGTGCTCTGTTGATCTCAGGGATGGCAATCAGGCGCTGATTGAACCTATGGATTCTGTGCGCAAAATGCGCATGTTCAAAGCCCTTGTCGGCATGGGGTTTAAGGAAATTGAGGTCGGATTTCCCTCTGCCTCAGATACAGATTTTAACTTCCTAAGAGAGTTAATCGAGGCAGGCCATATCCCTGATGATGTCACTATTCAGGTGTTAACCCAAGCAAGAGAACATCTGATAGACAAAACCATTGAAAGTCTGCATGGGGCAAAGCGTGCTATTCTGCATTTGTATAATTCTACCTCTACCTTACAGCGCCGTGTTGTATTCAAAACAGATAAAGCAGGCGTCAAAGATATTGCTGTTGATGGCGCTAAAATGGTTGCAGATAAAATTGGACAGTTACATTCATCAACCCAGTTGCAGCTGCAATATTCGCCTGAAAGCTTTACTGGCACTGAGCTAGATTATGCGCTTGATGTCTGCGAATCTGTGATGGAAGTCTGGCACCCCACACCTCAGAACAAAACCATCATCAATCTGCCAGCCACTGTAGAAATGTCTACACCGAACATTTATGCAGATCAGATAGAATGGATGCATCGCCAATTTTCTAAGCGTGAGGCGATGGTGCTATCTTTGCATCCCCATAATGACAGAGGCTGCGCGGTAGCCGCAACCGAGCTTGGACTGATGGCAGGTGCAGATAGGGTGGAAGGCACCTTATTTGGTAATGGCGAGCGCACAGGCAATGTTGATCTTATCACGCTGGCCTTAAATATGTTCACACAAGGCATCGAGCCTAATCTAGATATTTCTGATATTCATGGGCTAGTCGAGATTGCTGAATTTTGTAATCAGCTACCAGTACATGAACGCCACCCCTATGCAGGACAGCTTGTTCATACAGCTTTCTCAGGCTCGCATCAGGACGCTATCAGAAAAGGCATGGAAGCTCAGGCAGACGCTGAGGATGATATTTGGGAAGTGCCATATCTGCCAATTGACCCTGCTGATATTGGCTGTACCTATGAGGCGATTATCAGGGTAAATTCACAATCTGGCAAAGCAGGCTCTGCATGGTTGCTTGAAACAGAACATCATGTCCGCTTGCCACGTGGTATGGAAGTTGAATTTAGCCAGATAGTCCAGCAAAATGCTGATAGCTCAGGCCGTGAAATGACGTCAGATACAATCTGGCGTATCTTTGACGAGACCTATCTTCAGGCGCAAACACCGTTTAAGCTGATAGCTTTTGACACTCTGCCATCATCAACACAAACAGGCAAAGTAGCGATTAGTGCAACCCTGAATTATCAGGGGGTTGAGCAATCTGTTTCCGAAACAGGCAATGGCCCGATTTCAGCCTTTGTGGATGCGATTAGGAATCAGTATGATGTGCACTTTACCCTAGCTGATTTTGGCCAGAATACCCGCTCATCAACATCAAAAGCAGAAGCGGCCGCCTATGTTGAGCTGAAAGATAATAAGGGCAATTCATTTTATGGCGCTGGGATTGATACCTCAATCACCCTTGCCCCTATCAAAGCAATTATGTCGGCTGTGAACAGGCTGGTAGTCGCGCAATCACAATAAAGGCATCATTTCATTGTGCAGGCAGAGTTTATGCGCCTCTGATTTTGCCGCCATTATTCTTGCCAACAGTCGTGATGATAGAGTCTGAGATAGATTTCAGCTCTTCATCTGTAAAGCTTGCTGTTTTTGGCTGGAATGTTGCGGTAAGCGCGACTGATTTCTTGCCAGCCTCAACATGCTCGCCCTGATATAGATCAAACACCTGAACATCTATCACCACATCACGCGCAGCTTTGCGGATAGATTGCATCAGCGCCTGAGCCTCTACATCTTCATCAACAATAAATGCAAAATCACGGCTTACAGGTTGCAGGGCAGACAGATTCAATAGCGGCTTCATCGAGCCTTTTTGACGAGGCAATGCAATAGTATCAAGCCAAAATTCAAACCCAACAATGGGCGATTTCAGATCATAATGCGCCAAGATAGCAGGGTGGATTTCGCCGAAATATCCCATATCCATCTTGCCTAGCTTCAGCCTGCCAGACCTGCCAGGGTGCATCCAATCAGGCGCATCACGGCTGGTGGTAATATTATCTACTGACACACCTATCAATGAAAGCGCAGCCAGAATATCTGCCTTACTGTCAAATGCACTAACAGGCGCTGCTGTATGACGCCAATCTGCAGAGCGAATATTGCCCTGTCTTATCGCAGACACAGATATGCGCTGGCCTGTTTCATCAGGCGACAGAAAAATTGGCCCAATTTCAAACAAGCTAACATTCTCAATACCGCGATTGTTATTGCGCGAGACGGCCTGAAGCAAATTAGGTAAAATAGATGGGCGCATCATATCCAGCTCAGTGCTAATAGGATTTGCCAGACGCAAACTATCATCACCACCACCAAAAAGCGCCGCATCGTCTGATTTCAGAAATGAAAAGGTAACCGCCTCTGTAATACCGCGTGCTGTTAATAGGCGCCGCAATAGGGGCGCACGTTTCTGTTCAGCAGAATAGGCAGGCCGTGCAATCACTGAACTACGCGGCAATTCAGTCATATTCAGCTTATCAAAGCCATAGATTCTGATAATTTCTTCTACTAGATCAGCGCTACCATCAATATCATTACGCCATGATGGCACCGTAACAGACCAGCTATCTGCTGCACCCGATGACACGGTAAACCCAAGCTGTTCTAAAATCCGTCTTTGTTCAGCCTCAGGTACATCTACCCCTGTAAGCTGGCGCGTGCGCGCCACAGAAAATGCGATTTTCTTAGGCGTATAGTGCTGATTGCCAGCAACTGTTAATTCAGAAAAACTACCGCCGCAAATTTCGTTAACAAACCGTGCAATATAGCCTGCCATCTGTTCAGGACCAGCTTGGTCAAGCCCACGTTCAAACCGATAACGTGCATCAGAATGCAGATTCAGCTTTCTGCCTGTTGTCGCCACACTTACAGGATCAAATACCGCAATTTCTAGAAACATGTTTGACGTGCTATCGCTAACGCCCGTGCGCTCGCCGCCCATAACCCCTGCAATATCATCTGGCCCTGTATCATCTCCGATTACCAACATGCCTGTTTCGGTCTGATAGGTCTTTTCATTTAGCGCCAGAATTTCCTGCCCAGAAGAATTAGCTGTGATCGTCAGATGCGTACCTGTGATTTTATCGCCATCATAGGCATGAAGCGGCCTGCCTAGATCGAACATAATATAATTTGTGATATCCACCAGCGCAGAGATAGGCCGTTGCCCAATCGCTGTCAGCCTGTCTGCCAGCCATTTTGGCGATGGCCCATTTTTGACGCCAGAGAACATCCTGCCAGTTACCAGCGGCACAAGCGCAACAGCGCTGTCATCTATATGCCAGCTAATTGGGCTTTTCCCCTCGCCTGCTGCTGGGCTGAAATCAATCGCTTTTAGCGTGCCCATGCCAGCGGCCGCCAGATCACGCGCAACCCCTCTTACCCCAAGACAATCACCTCGATTAGGCGTGATCGCAATTTCTATTACAGGGTCTGCCTGAATAAGTGCGCTCTGTTCAGCATACTCAGCAAGGCTAACACCCACAGGCGCATCTGTTTCAAGCTCAATAATGCCGCCTGCATCTTCGCTAAGACCAAGCTCGGCTGGTGAACATAGCATGCCTTCAGATATCTCGCCTCTGATCTTGCCTGCCTTGATAGTAATACCTGCACCAGGCACATAGCTTCCTGTTGGCGCTAGAACGGTTTTCAGCCCAGCACGGGCATTCGGCGCACCACACACAATAGATAATATCTTATCACCAGCATTGACCGAACATACCCTTAGCCTATCTGCATTAGGGTGCTGTTCTGCTGTGATAATCTCAGCAACGGAAAACGGGGCGAGCGCCTCACGCGGATTTACAAGGGATTCAACCTCAAGCCCAACCATTGGCAACATATCAACAATCTGCGCAAGGCTAGCATCAGTTTCAAGATGGTCTAACAGCCAGGATAACGTAAATTTCATAGCTCTATTCGCCCCCTAACCCTGTATGCAATGCCGCTATATCTGAGCTAACAAAGCCGTAATGGCGAAGCCAGCGTAAATCAGAATCATAGAATGTCCGCAAATCAGGAATTCCATATTTCAGCATGGCAAGACGTTCAACGCCCATCCCAAAGGCAAAGCCCTGCACCTCATCTGGATTATATCCGCAATTTTCCAGCACACGCGGATTTACCATGCCAGAGCCTAAAATTTCCAGCCAGTCATCACCTGCCCCAATTTTCAACCCGCCATCTGAACGGCTACAGCCAATATCCACTTCTGCAGATGGTTCTGTGAACGGGAAAAAGCTAGGCCTGAAACGGACAGGCAAATCTTCTACGCCAAAAAAAGCACGACAGAAATCAATCAGACATCCTTTCAGATGACCCATATGAATATTCTCGCCGATCACCAGCCCTTCACATTGATGGAACATTGGTGAATGGGTAGCGTCATGGTCTGAACGATAGGTTCTGCCTGGCACAATCAGCCTGATAGGAGGCTTCATCGCCTGCATGGTGCGCACCTGCACAGGCGAGGTATGCGTGCGCAAAACAGGTCGTTGGCCAGTCTCATCTGGCATGAGATAAAAAGTGTCATGTTCTTGACGAGCAGGATGTTCTGGCGGAATATTCAACGCCGTGAAATTATAATAATCTGTTTCAATGTCAGGGCCTTCGGCTATCACAAAACCCATATCACTGAAAATAGCGGTAATTTCTTCGATTGTTCTGCTAAGCGGATGGGCATATCCTTGTTGCCGCTCGCCTGCTGGCAAAGAGATATCAATCTGTTCTTCAGCCAGTTTTTTATTCATTGCTTCTGCGCTAAGTGTTTTTGCCCGCACGGCGATCGCTTCTGCAATTTCGTCTTTCAGAATATTCAACGTCTGGCCAGCTTGTTTACGCTCGTCAGCAGGCAGTTGGCCTAGCATTTTAAGCTGTTCTGAAATGCGGCCTTTTTTACCAAGCGCATCTAGTCTGATAGCGTCTAGCGCATCATTGTCTGGGGCGGCCTGAATAGACGCCTCAAACTCTGATTTTAATTTATCAAGATCACTCATTATCTCTACTCATTGCCAGCAACAAAATAGGTAAATATACAGGGCTAAAAAAAACGGCGCCACCTTAACCCTAAGTCAAGGCGCCGCCATCATCGGTTAGCTTGGAGCCAGCTATTAACTGGCCGCTTTTGATGCAGCGCGTGACTTCTCAACAAACGCTGCAAATGCCTGTGGCTCATGTACAGCAATATCAGCCAGCATTTTTCTATCTACTTCAATGCCTGCATTAGCCAATCCGCCCATAAAGGTTGAATAAGTCATTCCATGAATACGGGCTGCCGCATTGATTCGCTGAATCCACAACGCTCTGAACTCACGCTTCCGAACACGCCTGTCGCGATAGGCATATTGACGCGCCTTATCTACTGCTTGTTTTGCTGCTTTGAAGGTATTTTTACGGCGACCATAATAGCCTTTTGCCGCATTCATTACTTTTTTATGACGGGCGTGTGATGTAACGCCTCTGCTCACTCTTGCCATCTTTTAATTCTCCATCCAGAAACTGTATATCGCGTGATATCTGCTATGCGTTACGCATAGGGCAGAAAACGCTTTACGATGCGTGCATCAGCGTCGCTCAGGATCATAGTGCCCCGTGCTTTACGCTTCATCTTCTGGGTACGACGACGCAGGTTATGTTGCAGAAAGGCCGCAGAACCGCGCACCTTGCCATTTGCGGTGAGGCGGAAACGTTTTTTCGCTCCGCTTTTGGTTTTCATTTTGGGCATTTTGAACCTCTTTGTTATGGGTTTGTCTGGTATTTTTTGAGGCAATTTAGGCTCAAACAGACATATCAGCCGGCCGGGCAGCCCTTTATATCAGCCCGGACGCGACGCATTTCGTCACAGCGTTATACTTAGTTTGCTATAGAAAATCAAACCTAATCTTGATATATCGCCTAGATTTCTGAAGTTCAGACTATTTAGGGGCGATGACCATCACCATCTGACGGCCTTCCATTTTTGGTTCAGCTTCAATTTTTGCCGTCTCTTCGATATCTTCGCGAACACGCGATAGAAGCTGACTGCCCAAATCGACATGCGCCATCTCTCTGCCTCTGAAACGAAGGGTGATTTTTACCTTATCACCTGCCGACAAGAATTTCTGCACAGCCCGCATTTTCACATCATAGTCATGGCTGTCAATATTTGGCCTAAGCTTTATTTCTTTGACTTCTATGACTTTTTGCTTTTTCCGCGCTTCTGATGCGCGCTTCTGCATCTGATATTTGAATTTACCATAATCCAGGATTTTGCATACGGGAGGTTCGGCATTTGGTTGAATTTCAACCAGATCAAGACCAAAGGATTCTGCTTTCCTAAGTGCTTCATCAATAGTAAGGATTCCTAGCTGCTCTCCTTCAGGATCAATACAGCGAATCTTAGCTGAATCAATTTCAGCATTTATACGCGGACCTTCAGTTTGAGGCCGCTCTTGACGTGGACGTGCTATGAAACTCTCCTATTTTTTGTTCATAGATATCTTATATAGCCATCTTGGCAATCATATTCCGATAGCCTTTACTATAGTATGACGTTCTTTTTGCCGATAAATTCAGGGTTTTGCAAGTTTTTTATCCTATCGCAATCATAGCTCAGGCAAGCTGTTTAGGGTTTGCGCATATCTGGCGGCAATGCCTGTTCTGCAATTAGCGCGATAGCATCATCTGCAGACAGAATCTCTTGTGCGCTTGATCCTAACTGGCGCATCGCCACACTTCCAGACTCAGCTTCGCGTGTGCCAACTGCCAAAATAAACGGCACTTTGGCTGTTGAATGCTCTCTGATTTTATAGCCTATTTTCTCGTTACGGTTATCAAGCTCAACCCTAATGCCTGCGGTTAGTGCCTGCTGATATACCTGTTCTGCATATTCGTTTGCAGCTTCGGTAATTGGCGCAATCACTGCCTGCACAGGTGATAGCCAAACAGGCATGCGGCCTGAATATTGCTCAATCAAAATACCAATCCAGCGTTCTAGCGAGCCTAGAATTGCACGATGCAGCATCACAGGGCGTTTGCGCGAGCCATCTTCGGCAACATATTCAGCATCCAGACGTTCAGGCAACACAAAATCTACCTGCAACGTGCCGCATTGCCAGTCTCTGCCGATCGCATCTCGCAACACAAATTCAAGCTTAGGCCCGTAAAACGCGCCCTCACCCGGATTTAGTTCAGTCTCTATCTGGGCAGCCTTAGTTGCTTCGCTCAATGCTTTTTCTGACTTGTCCCATGTGGCATCATCACCTGCCCGCACCTCTGGCCTGTCAGAGAATTTTACCCTAATATCTGTAAAGCCAAAATCTGCATAAATATCCTGAAGCAGATTACAAAATGCTACTGATTCAGAATTTATCTGATCTTCTGTGCAGAAAATATGCGCATCATCTTGGGTAAATGCACGCACCCGCATAATACCATGAAGCGCGCCTGACGGCTCATTTCTATGACAAGAACCAAATTCAGCCATCCGCAACGGCAAATCACGATAAGATTTAATTCCCTGCCGATAAATCTGCACATGTCCTGGACAATTCATCGGCTTCAGCGCCAATGTTCTATCTTCATTGGTTTGCGCTGTGAACATATTGCTGCCAAACTTGTCCCAATGACCAGAGGCTTCCCACAGGCTGCTATCAACAAGCTGAGGTGTTTTTACCTCACCATAATCTGACTGCTCAAGGCGGCGGCGCATATAATTTTCAATTTCACGATATAGCACCCAGCCTTTTGGATGCCAGAATACAGAGCCTGCCGCTTCTTCTTGTAAATGGAAGAAATCAAGCTGTTTTCCTAGCTTGCGATGATCTCGCTTTTCTGCTTCTTCTAGCATCACAAGATAGGATTGCAGGTCTTTTTCAGTTAGCCATGCAGTGCCATAAATACGTTGCAACATGGGTTTAGATGAATCACCACGCCAATATGCGCCTGCTACCTTCATAAGTTTGAAGGCATGACCAGCCTTAGAGGTTGATGTCAGATGCGGACCACGACATAAATCAACAAAATTGCCTTGCGTGTAATAGCTTACTTCCTCATCAGCAGGGATTGATTCTACTAGCTCAATCTTGAATGGTTCATTCTTTTCCTGATAGAAGGCAAGCGCTTCATCTCTGCTCCAGACGCCGCGCAGAATAGCTTCATCTCTATCTACAATTTCATGCATCCGCTTTTCAATTGCGTCTAGGTCATCTGTGCTGAACGCGGTTGCGCGGTGAAAATCATAATAAAAGCCATTTTCAATCGCAGGCCCTATTGTCACTTGGGTGTCAGGATATAGCTCAAGCACAGCCTCTGCCATAATATGCGCACAATCATGGCGCACCAGCTCAAGCGCTTCAGCCGTATTTTTTGCGGTGATCAATGCAACTGTACAATCATGATCAATGTGCCTGTTCAAATCCCATGGGGCGCCATCCACCGTAGCTGATAAGGCCGCCTTAGCAAGGCCAGGGCCAATATCGGCAGCAATTTCTGCTGGACTAACAGCGTTGCTAAACTGTCTGTCTGAGCCATCGGGCAGTGTAATTACAGGCATTACAATCAATCCTTTTTTGCGTTTTGGGCACGTCTAGTTTTATTTTGCATCAAGCAATGATTCATATAGTGCGATTGTTTTATCACACATACGCTGTTTTGAAAAATGCTGTGCTACTTGCTCGCGCGCCTGTTTTGCTAGTTGTGTCCGCTTTGGTGCAGATAATGATAAAGCCGTATTCAAAGCCTGTGCCAATTCATCTATTTTGCCAGGTGTTGCAAGCCAGCCTGTTTGTTCTGGCAGGATAGATTCGATTGAGCCGCCATGACGAAATGCAACTACTGGCCTGCCCATAGCCTGTGCTTCAAGGGCAATTCGCCCAAATGGTTCTGGATGAATTGATGGCATAGCCACCACATCAGCTAGCATCAATGCTGCAGGCATATCAATTGAGGCTTCGGCTATTCTCAGGCGGCCACCTAGCCCTGTCTTGATTGCACGCGCACGCAATTTTTCAACAAATTTTATATCGCCACTGCCAGCCCCAACCAGCACCAAAGATACTGATTTATCCTCAAGGCTAGCAACCGCATCAATCAGCACATCATATCCCTTCCACGAGGTTGGGCGGCCTGCCAGCATTACAATTTTTCCATCTTCAGGCATGCCAATGCGCCCTGCTTCTGCGATAATCCGCCTTTGATTAACGCTAGCAGGATCAAATAGCGATAAATCTACCCCACGATGAATTACCGTAATCTTATCGTCAGAAATATCATTGTGATAATATTTCAGCAGATTATCACGCACATAATGCGAGATCGCAATCACCCTATCGGCTTGCAATATCTTGCGATTATACACATGCTTGAACAGGTTGGATGGGATGAATTTAGAATGGATAGTTGATACAGTTGGCACGCCAAGCTTTTTCGCTTCAGGCAATCCCACCCATGCAGGCACGCGAGATCGCACATGCACAATATCTGCGCCTTCTTGTTGCAGAATACGTCTTATCTCACGCCTGATAGACATCCACTTAAGCGGATTTTTTGAATGAACAGGCACCTCATAGCTGATGGCGCCAATCCGTTTTAGCTGGGCTGTTAACTTGCCACCATTGCTGATTACCACTGCCTTCCAGCCGCGCGCCTGAATAGCCTCAGCCATTTCGATTGTTCCGCGCTCTACGCCGCCCTGCTCTAGTCTTGGCAAAATCTGCACAATGACAGGCTGTGTAATAGAAGAAATAACAGACATAGAACCTTTTTATATATGCGAGGCTTGAACACTGACAGGCCAGAATCTTAAAACATTGCCAGTAAACTATAAATCATAACGATACTGAATAGAATGAAAAGCAGTTTGTGACAATAGATGTTATCGCTATAATAGCGAAAAATGAGCTTATCGGCGCAGATGAAGCCGTTTCAGCAAATAAGGAGATAATATGCCAGAATTTTTCAGCCTGCCAGATGGCAGTAAACGCGCCTATATGCGGCAGTTGCCAGACGCTGAGAAGGCTGAGAGGGCTGGCCTCATTTTTCTTGCAGGTCATGGCTCTGATATGCTTGGCACAAAGGCAGAATTACTAGCAGAATATGCTGAAAAACACGGGCTAGGCTATTTACGATTTGATTATTTCGGGCATGGCCAGTCTGATGGTGAGCTTAATGATGGCACGATCAGCAGATGGGTTGAAGATAGCCTTATAATGATGGATGCGTTAAGCACAGGCCCGCAAATTCTGATAGGCTCATCTTTGGGTGGTTGGGTGATGTTGCGGGCAACCCAAGAACGCGCTAACCGAATTGCAGGGCTGGTTGGTATCGCCGCTGCACCGGATTTCACAGAACAGCTGATCTGGCAGACGCTTGATGAATCTCAAAAAGCCAAAATGGCATCTGATGGTTATCTTGCCTTTGAAAATCGCTATTCAGATGAAGATGTGATGTATACCCATAATCTGATCATTGACGGGCGTGATAATCTGGTACTGAATAGCCAGATTGACATAGATGCGCCTATTTTCCTGCATCATGGCATGTGTGATGAAGAAGTGCCCTATCAGACAGCCTTTGATATTGCCAGCGCCCTTACCAGCAGTCAGATACAGATTATTCTGGATAAACAGGCTGGCCACAGATATTCAGAACCCGCCCAGCTTGATGCAATTACAAGCTCACTTGACCAGATTTATAGCTATCTTGCCAGACAAAATATATAGCTTAGAAATCTATCAGCGCATAATGGCGTGACGGGGCAAGCCCAACAATTACATCTGCAAGAAGCGGTCTGAAGCTGGGGCGAGACTTCATTTTCATATACCATGTTTTGGCATCTGGAAATTCATCCCATTTAATATCGCCAAAATAATCCAGCACAGAGATATGCGCTGCCGCCGCAAGATCGGCGAGGCTGATTTGAGTGCCTGCTAGCCATGCTTCCTGACCTGCCAGATAATTGATATAATCCATATGCACATGCGCATTTGCGATTGAAAGACGCAGATTCTGAGACGAGATGGTTTCATCCTTATCAAAAAATTTCACCACACGTTCGGTGATAAGCGGCTCTGAGACTTCACGCGCGAATTTATGTTCAAACCAGTTAACCACCCGCCTCACCTCAACTCTGCCAGCAGGGGTTTTTGGCATCAGATAGCTTTCTTCATAAATATCTTCAATCCACTCGCAGATAATATGCGCACCAGGAATTAGTCCACTTTGATTATCCTGAAATACAGGCAGGCTACCTGCTGGATTAAGCGAGATAAGCTCGCCTGAATTATCCCATGGCACAATCGTATTTAAGCTAGGCTCAATGCCATATTCGCCTAGTTGCAAGCGCACATATCGTGACGACGGATGAAGCGGATAATGATGCAATATTGCCATGATGTTAATCGCCTATGACGCATAGTTGGTTTTGTTGTACTAACAAACAGGCATTTCTGGCAATAGGGCAAGTGGACCTGGTGGAAGCTTCGCTGATTTGCTTTGCGTGAGGGTTAGCATTTGTAGCCGTTCTGGCTCTATATGACCTGGCCACATCAGACTGCCTTTAGGCACAGCACAAAATCCAAAGCGCGGATAATATTCAGGATCGCCTGATACAAATATATGTTGCCACATCCGTAATTGACGCGCGCGATCTATGCCTTTTGTTACTAGTGCCACACCAACACCGCATCCCTGCCAGATAGGGTCTACTGCCAATGGCCCAAGCAATAATTGCGGCGCCCCGCCCACGATTATCTGCCAGAACCGCAAAGAGCCAACAACCTTTCGGTCAAGTTCAGCGACAAACCCCAGATCAGCTATCGGATCACTAAGGCGCAGATTCCACACAGACCTGTCAGTGCGCACCCCGCCAAAGGTTGCTATCATCAGCTCATCGATACGATGTGTATCTGCTGGCTGTTGCGCCCTGATAACAGGATGCACTTGCGGCCTCAGGCTTAATGATGATGGCATCTGCCTCATGCTGACTGGCTTGCTGTATCTGCTGGTGAGACTGGATGCGCCAATGTATCTATAATTTCCTTTGGCACGACCTGCTTAAACCGTGTTTTTTCACGCTCCCAATCTGTCAAAAGCTGTTTGGCAAGCGCTGAATCTGTGGCGCTTACATGCTCTTTCAGAATAGCTTTGAGATGATCCTGCCAGTAATCTTGTGATAATGGCACGATAAACAGTGTCTCTGAATTTGCCAGCGCATCAAACACATCTTCTGGATCATAGATAAAGCCCATGCCGCCTGTCATCCCAGCGCCAAAATTATTGCCTGTTGGCCCTAATATCACAGCTTCACCACCTGTCATATATTCGCATCCATTAGACCCGCATCCTTCGGTGACAACCAGCGCCCCTGAATTTCGAACACATAGCCGTTCACCTGCCTGACCATTGGCAAATAGCTTGCCAGAGGTTGCACCATAAAGCACGGTATTGCCGATAATGGTGTTTGTGGCTGCAACATATGATGCATCAGCAGGCGGGCGGATAGTAATGATCCCGCCACTAAGCCCTTTGCCGACATAATCATTTGCATCACCAATAACATCAAGTTGCAATCCTTGCACGGCAAATGCGCCCAAAGACTGGCCAGCCGAACCTCTTAGCCTGACGCTTATCTGACCAGGTTTTAGCCCTGTCATGCCGAATTTTCTAACAATATGAGAAGATAATCTAGTGCCAATGGCGCGCGCTGTATTTTCGACATTATAAGATAGCTGCATTTTGCCGCCATTCTCAAGAGCGATAGCCGCATCTTTGACCATTTGCGCATCTAGCGTATCTGGCACATTAACCCGGCCCTCACCGCCCTGATAGCCCGCCGCACCTTCAGTTTCTGCCTTCACCAAAATAGGGTTCAGATCAAGATCATCTAGTGCCGCATCACCACGTGATACCTGAGAGAGCAAATCTGTTCTGCCAATTACCTGTTTTAATTCTGCAAAGCCAAGCGAGGCCAGAATCTCTCTTACCTCTTCAGCGATATGGGTAAAAAGCTGAACAACTTTTTCAGGTGTGCCTTCAAATTTTTCCCGCAAATCATCGCGCTGGGTACAGACGCCAACAGGACAGGTATTTGAGTGGCATTGACGCACCATAATACATCCCATCGCTACCAATGCAGACGTGCCAATGCCAAATTCATCTGCCCCAAGCATGGCTGCCATCACAATATCACGGCCTGTTTTCAGACCGCCATCTGTGCGCAATACCACCTGTTCACGAAGCCCGTTCATGGACAGCACCTGATGCACTTCAGACAGACCCATCTCCCATGGCATGCCAGCATGTTTAATAGAAGATTGCGGGCTTGCACCTGTACCGCCGCCATGACCAGAGATCAAAATTGTATCTGCTTTTGCCTTTGCCACACCAGCTGCAATTGTACCGATGCCTGTTGAGGCGACCAGCTTCACACATACACGCGCATCTGGATTGATCTGCTTCAGATCATAAATGAGCTGGGCTAAATCTTCGATTGAATAAATATCATGGTGGGGCGGCGGCGATATGAGCGTTACGCCTGGCGTCGAATGACGCAATTTTGCAATCAGGCTGTTTACTTTAATGCCTGGCAATTGTCCGCCTTCACCTGGTTTTGCGCCTTGCGCCACCTTGATCTCAAGCTCTTCACAATTATTGAGATATTCTGCTGTCACCCCAAATCGGCCAGAAGCGACTTGTTTAATTGCACTTGACGGGTTATCGCCATTTTCACGAATTTTGAACCGTTCAGAATCTTCGCCACCTTCACCTGAATCAGATTTTGCACCAATTCTGTTCATCGCGATTGACAATGTTTCATGCGCTTCTGGTGATAGAGCGCCAAGTGAAATACCTGGTGAGACAAGCCGTTTGCGAATATTGGTGATGCTTTCAACCGCATCAATTGAAATCGCATTATATTTATAATCGAAATCAAGCAGGTCACGCAGATTGACAGGTGCCTGACGTGATACCATGTTGCTATATTTTTTCCAGGATTCAAATGACCCTGTATTACAGGCATGCTGCATGGCATGGATAATCTGGCCATCAAAAGCATGGCCTTCGCCTGATTTTCTATATCTGAAGAAGCCGCCTACAGGTAAATAGCGTATCGCCTCGCCATAGGCTTTGTCATGCAGGCTGACCAGACGCGAATGAATGCCTGTAAGCCCTAGCCCTGAGATACGAGATGACATGGGCGGGAAAAATTCATTTACCAGCGAGCGAGACAGGCCAAGTGCTTCAAAATTATAACCGCCACGATATGACGCAATCACAGATATGCCCATTTTCGACATAATCTTCAGCAACCCATCTTGAATAGCCTTGCGATAATTTGTAAGCGCATCCCCAAGTGTTATCTGCCCAAGCAGACCTTTTGCATGACGTTCAGCAATTGCCCATTCTGCCCCATATGGATTTACGGTAGTTGCCCCCACCCCAATAAGGACTGCGAAATGATGCACATCAAGACATTCAGCAGTTGCTACATTGACAGATGCAAAGGTGCGTAATTGCTGGGTAACAAGATGGCTATGCACAGCCCCTGTTGCCAGCACCATTGGCAACGGAATTCGGCGCTCATCGCATCTGCCGTCACTTAGCATCACATGCTCACACCCCCCCCTTACGCCGCGTTCAGCTTCGGCACGGATTCTATCAAGTGCGGCCATCATCGCACTAGCACCACCTTCAGCTTCAAAGCTACAATCAATCTCAATTGCCTTGTCACCTAGATGGTTGGATAGTGCCTGCCATTCACTGCCAAGTACCACAGGCGAATCAAGCAATAGATGGTCACATTGCTCTGGGCTTTCATCCAAAATATTACCAAGATTGCCCAGCCGTGTGCGCAATGTCATCACATGGCGTTCACGCAGACTATCAATCGGCGGATTCGTCACTTGCGAGAAATTCTGGCGGAAGAAATGATGCAGGCCACGATAGCCAGAAGATAACACAGCAAGCGGTGCATCATCTCCCATTGAGCCAACAGCCTCCTTGCCAGTTGCCGCCATAGGCTGAAGGATAAGTTCCATATCTTCCATCGTCCAGCCTGCCATAATCTGGCGGCGGCGACGAGTTTCATCATCAGGCATATCAGATTTTTTGCCTGTCTGTTTCGCCAGCAACCCATCCATCTGCTGAGCGCGGGAAATCCAATCCCCCCATGGCTGACGTGCCGCAAGCTGCTGTTTAAGCTCATCATCCTTATATAGCCGACCTTCTGCTAAATTGATGCCTATCATCTCGCCAGGCCCAAGCCGCCCACGTTCAATAATACGGGTTTCAGGGATATGCACCATGCCTGTTTCAGAACCAGCGACAATCATCCCATCTTTGGTGATGCTATAGCGCATCGGCCGCAGACCATTTCTATCCATGCCGCCAAGCACCCAATCACCTGAAAAAGCCGCAATCGCCGCAGGGCCATCCCATGGTTCCATCACAGAATTACAATAGGCATACAGCCGAGAAAGATCAGAATCAGCACTTACATCTATGGCTTGGGGTATCATCATGGATTTGACCATTGGCAAATCACGGCCACCCGCAAGCATCAATTCAAACACAGCATCAAGCGCAGCAGAATCTGAGCTACCTTTTGCAATAACAGGTTTGATATCCTCAATTGAACCCTCAAAAATCGGACTATCCATTCTGTCTTCATGACAGGACATCCAGTTCTGATTGCCTCTTATCGTGTTAATCTCGCCATTATGGGCAAGCACACGAAATGGCTGGGCAAGGCGCCAAGTCGGAAAGGTATTTGTTGAATAGCGCTGATGATAAACCGCAAAATTCGAAATAAATAGCTCATCTAGCAAATCTGGATAAAAGGCTGTTACCTGTTCAGCCAGAAACATGCCTTTATAAATAATTGACCGTGTTGACAACGAACAGATATAAAAATCAGTTACCAATTCAGCCAGCACAGCCTTTTCAATTCTGCGTCTGATAAGATACAGATGACGTTCTGCTTCAACCTCTGACATTTCCTGCGGGATAGAAAACATTACCTGTTCAATTTCAGGACGTGTTGCTTTGGCCTTCTGACCAAGCGCTGAGGTATTTACTGGCACTTGACGCCAGCCATAGATAAACAGACCTTCTTTCAGAATTTCACGTTCTACGATTGAGCGGCATACCTCTTGCGCGCCAATATCATCACGCGGCAAAAATACCATGCCAACAGCCAACTTACCGCCATCATCCTTATGGCCAGTACGGGCAATATGTTTGATAAAAAATTCACGCGGAATAGATAGATGAATACCTGCGCCATCGCCTGTCATACCATCAGCGTCAACCGCGCCTCTATGCCAGATAGCCTGCAACGCTTCAATCGCCGCATTTACTACAGCTCGGTTATGGCTACCATCCATTGACGCCACAAAGCCGACCCCACATGCATCATGTTCCCATTCTGGCGCATAGGCGCCTGCCTTGATAAGCCTGTCTTCAGCCTGACGGCGCGCTGCAACATAATTTTTTTCAGTCATAACTATCTCATTCTATCGTTATATAATTGAGGCGTATTCAGCTAGCCACTGGTATCAGCCAGCTTTTTTATGCTCACCTCTAAGATTTGCCTGAATATAGGCATCCATCTGATCTGCAGCATCTCTGCCATCACGGATACCCCACACCACCAAAGACGCACCTCTTACAATATCACCTGCTGCAAATACGCCCTCAAGCGGTGTCATCATGGTTTTCCAGTCAATCTGCACAGTGCCCCATTTGCTGACCCCAAGTGATTTCTGCTCAAACAGCGCAGGCAAATCTTCAGGGTCGAACCCAAGTGCCTTAATCACCAATTCCGCATCAATATTAAAATCAGAATCTGCGATCATCTGAGGCACCTGCCTGCCTGTCTCATCTGGCATTCCAAGATGGATACGCTGGGCGCGTACAGCGCTGGCTGCACCATCACCAAGCACAGCAACAGGGGCTGACAGCCATTTGAACTGCACACCTTCTTCTTCTGCATTTTCGACTTCGCGCTGGCTACCTGGCATATTCGCCTTATCACGACGATAAAGACAGGTTACCGATTTTGCATTCTGGCGTATCGCTGTTCTGACACAATCCATCGCCGTATCCCCACCGCCAATCACGACCACATTCTTGGCTTCAGCATTAAGCATACCGCCATCAAATTCAGGCACTGCATCGCCTAGCGATTTCCGATTTGAGGCAGTTAAATACTCAAGTGCAGGCACAACCCCATCTAGCCCTGCCCCTGCTAGCTGTAACTCACGCGCCTTATACACCCCTGTTGCGATCAGCACCGCATCATGTTTTTCACGCACTGCATCAAAGGTAATATCTGTGCCAATTTCGCAGTTTAGCACAAATTCGATACCGCTTTGCTCAAGTAATTCAGTTCTGCGTGTTACCACCTCTTTTTCAAGCTTAAAGCCAGGAATACCGTAAATCAGCAAGCCACCAACACGATCATATCTGTCATAAATCGTTACCTGATAGCCCTTACGGCGCAATTTATCCGCAGCCGCCAGACCAGCAGGCCCTGCACCAATAATACCAACAGACTGTTCACGCTCTGCCGAAACAGACACAGGCTTGACCCACCCTTCTTCAAACGCTGTTTCGGTGACATATTTTTCAACAGCACCAATGGTTACTGACTCAAAGCCTTTTTCAATCACACAATTGCCCTCGCACAGCCTGTCCTGTGGGCAGATGCGTCCGCAAATCTCTGGGAAGGTATTTGTTGCTGATGCCAGCTCATACGCCTCTTCAAGCCTATTTTCTGCGGTCAGCATTAGCCAATCTGGAATATTATTATGCAACGGGCAATTTACCTGACAAAAGGGCACACCGCATTGAGAACATCTGCTTGCCTGCTCTTCTGCTTTGGCTTTGCTGAAATCACCATAAATCTCGTCAAAATCATCTGCCCGCGCCTGCGCATCACGCTTGGCTGGCATTTCCTTTGCTTGAGAGACAAATTGCAACATATCTCGTGCCATCAGCTTTTCCTTCTTTCTGGCCTGAACCCTGATTATAGGGGACGAAACCACCCAATAAATCCAAAAATTCAGCCTGACGTTTTACGTCTAAAAATGGTCAACCACTATTACCTATTTTTTTCTGTTTTGCAAGTACTTTCGAGACATGCCATGATTTTGAGGCTGTTTCTATCAAAATTTAGTACCATTTCGGTACTTTCAAAGATAGTTCTGACAAGGCTTGCACTTTTGGCTGGTCGGAATTAGGGTCACGGTCATAATGTTATTGCCCTCAGCACATAGTTAGAAAGGCGCTGTCTGATGGATAGTTTATTTCCTATCTTATTGATTTCGATCATTCAGGGTGTTACCGAATTTTTGCCTATCTCATCTTCAGGGCATTTGGTGTTACTGCCATCGATTGCGGGCTTTGCTGATCAAGGTGCGGTGATGGATGTTGCCGCCCATTTGGGCACATTTTTCGCAGTGCTTGTGTATTTACGAAGCGACATAATTGCGATAGTGGCCAGCCTTCCTACTCTCTTTTCTGCGCGGCAGACAGTCTCTGCGCGTCTTGGGCTGTTATTGGTACTTGCCAGCTTGCCTGCTATTGCCGCTGGATTGGTGGTTGAGTTGATAGGCGCTGATATATTGCGGGCAGCTTTGGTGGTGGCGATCGCCAATTTGGTATTTGCGATGTGGCTATATCTGGCAGATAAAACAGACACACGTCACCAGCTTGCCTCTGAGACAGGCGTTTTTGACTGGTCGAAACTAAGCGTAAAAGATGCGATGGCAATTGGTCTGGCTCAATGTTGCGCACTTATTCCAGGCGCCAGCAGAAGCGGTGTGACGATGACAATGGCACGCCAGCTTGGCTATGACAGGCTAAGCGCGGCGCGGTTTTCGCTATTATTATCACTGCCAATTATTTTAGGGGCAGGCACTGTGAAAACCATATCATTGGTGTCTGATGGCGAGCCAGCCAATGTCACGGCGCTGGTTTCCGTGATTATCTTGTCATTTATCTGTGCGCTTGGGGCGATTAGATGGATGATGGGCTGGCTAACGCATGCCAGTTTCACTATTTTCATCTTTTATCGGATTGCATTAGGGCTGATATTGCTCGCGCTGATTGGCGCAGGGGTAATCAGCTAGCTATCCAAACCTTCCGCCCGGCTTAAAGGGCGCTAGATATTCAGGCACAATCACATCTATTGATTTTGGCGTGATCCCTAGCATCTCCAGACCCTTTGCTTTGGCAGATACAACATTATCAATTTTCAGCAATTTCAGCTGATCAGATGTCACTGGCGGATTTGGCAAAAGCGAGGCAAAAGCCGCAGGCAATGCCATCATTGCAAAGGGAATATTGACCAACGCCCGCTTGCGTCCCACAGCCTTTAAGGTAAAGCGCATCAATTCTGCAAAACTATATTTGGCAGGTCCGCCAAGCTCAAAAATATCGCCTTTGATATTGCCCTGTTGTAACACCGCCATCACCGCATCAGCTACATCACCAACATAAACAGGCTGCATTACATTCTTGCCACCACCAATAAGCGGCAAGGCAGGCGCTATCATTGCCATCTGCCCAAAACGGGTAAAAAACCCATCACCTGCGCCAAAAATAATAGATGGGCGCAAGATAACCGCATCTGGAAATTGGCGCAGAAGCCCACGCTCTCCTTCGGCCTTGGTGCGGGCATATTGGCTAGGCGATTTTGCATCTGCCCCAATCGCCGAAAGATGAACAAGCTGTTCAACCCCTGTCTCAGAGGCAATTCTGGCAATCATTTCTGGCAATTTTGCCTGTGTCGCATCAAAGGTTTGTGTGCCAGAAGGCGCCAAAATCCCGACCAGATTTATTACACAATCTGCTGGTGCAATGGCAGAGCGCAATGTTGCTTCATCCAGCGCATTGCCTGCAATCACAGAAATCTGGCCAACATCACCAAGCGGCTTGAGCCGCTTTGCACGCTCGCCATTTCGCGCCAGAATAATGATTTGCGCCTCTGCTTTGGCCAGCTTTTCAATAATGGCTCTGCCCACAAAGCCAGTGCCGCCAATAACCGTAACTGTTTTTCGGGCGAGATTGCGTGGGGGGCTAGAGTGTTGGGTAGCCATACCAAATTCCTTTGCACAAAATATAATCTGCTTAGCCAGATAATGCTGGCAATATCCGCTTTTTACCATCAAGCCTGTGTCGTGAAAACTGGTTTTTCGGCTGGTAGGCTGATTTGTAGCATTTACCGCAGAAAATTGTTTGACAGAACGGCAATTCAGAGTAAGTTAAGCACCTTGTTCTGGCCACGCCCACCTGAGGTGATAACTGGCTGGCTCATGCCCAGGTGGCGGAATTGGTAGACGCGCTGGCTTCAGGTGCCAGTGGCCATTATGGTCGTGGAAGTTCGAGTCTTCTCCTGGGCACCATCTAAGATGTTTTATCTCATATAACCAATTGAATTGCTTCACTTTATGTGTCTGAATGGCGATTGGTGTGAAACAAGATGAGAAGCAAATATGCAGCAAATCATGTGTTATTACGTGATGGTATCTTCTATTATGTGAGGCGAGTGCCTTTAGATTTA
>CBFHYU010000015.1:2500-48524 GCA_965660165.1 Puniceispirillaceae bacterium (SeqCode) | reverse complement strand
ATAATATTAAATGTTAATACGGGGATCAGATGTCATCATTTTCGCTTTCATCACGCAAATTCGCCATTATGGTGTCACATGGGTTTGATCAGACAGCCTTCGTCGCTATTCAGAAAATGCTACTAGCGCAAAATATCGTGCTAAAAATTATCTCGCCTAATGCTGGTCTGGTGAATGGCGTGACCGATGGGCAGGTCGCGATGAGCTATCCTGTTGATACCTGTTTCAATGAAGCCTTAGCGATTGATTTTGATGCGTTGATTATTCCGTCTGGCGAAACCCATATTGCCAGCTTGTCTGATGAATTGCACACAGTGCGGATTGTGCGTGCCTTTATGCGCGAGAATATGCCAATTTTGGTGCAGGATAATGCGCTTGATATGGTGGCTGAAATTATGCCAGATATTGATGTTGCCGCGATCAAATCGCAAGGCCAGCTTGGGCAAGATAATAATCTGTTCTGGGCAGAGTCTGACGCACCATCTGATATTGTCGCACGCAGCTTTTTTGGCTATTGTTCAGAATATCTGATGGCACTTGCGCAAAAAGATAATAGCGCAGCGGCCTAACAGACCTGATTTGGGGTAGGCGGGAACGATAGCGAGCGATAGATATGACTGCATCTCTGCCCTCGCCCTGTATCAGCATTTGCCAGATAAACCCCGAAAATGGGGAATGTAGCGGCTGTTATCGTACCCGTGCAGAAATCGCTAGCTGGCCACGCATGACGCTGGACGAACAGGCACAGCTTCTGGCACAATTACGTAAACGACGTGAAACCCAGACAGGAATTGTGCGCAGACCGCCTAGACGACAGGCAAAATAGCGCCAAGTGAGGCCGTGATGAGTAAGGATTCTGGTAAATCAAAAGACAAACAGGCAACGCTTGAAGCATGTCTGGCGAAAAAGGGCTGGTTGTTGGCAGATGGGGCAACAGGCACAAATTTGTTCACATTAGGGCTTGAGACAGGCTATCCCCCCGAATTGTGGAATATAGAAGAAACCGCGAAAATCAGAGCCTTGCATGACAGCTTTATCGAGGCTGGCTCAGATATTATCCTGACAAATAGCTTTGGTGGCAACGCGCTTAGGCTGAAACTGCATGATGCAGAAGACAGGGTGGCCGAATTAAATATCGCCGCCGCCACTATTGCCCGCAATGCAGCAGATGCATCTGGACGTGATGTGCTGGTCGCAGGCTCAGTTGGCCCGACTGGCGAGCTATTTGCGCCGCTTGGGGCGCTAGAGGCAAAACAGGCTGAAGATGTGTTTGCTGAGCAGATTGAGGCGCTGGCCTCAGCAGGGGTTGACCTGATTCAGATTGAAACCATGTCGTCCCTTGAAGAGGTAGAGGCAGCGGCCAATGCGGCGGCGGCAACTGGCTTGCCTGTGTTTGCGACCATGACATTTGATACTGCGGGCCGCTCAATGATGGGCATTACCCCTGTTGATTATGCACAATTTGCAGACAGGCTTGGGCTAGCTGGTTTTGGCGCGAATTGCGGAATTGGGCCAGCAGAATTGCTTCATTCTGTGACAGGCTTTGGCGAGTGTGGCGAGCAGATGATTATCGCCAAAGGTAATTGCGGTATCCCGCATTATATGGATGGCCAGATTCATTATCATGGCACGCCTGAATTGATGGCAACATATGCCGTGCTGGCTCGGGATGCGGGCGCAAAGATTATTGGCGGATGTTGCGGCACTACGGCGGAACATATCAAAGCGATGGCAGATGCGCTAAATAATACGCCGCCAGATGGCAAACCAAGTAAAGATAGACTTGATGAGGCGCTTGGCCATGCTTGGAAGGATGTTCCGCAATCACCAGTTGGCAATAGCACAAGACAGCGCCGCAGACGCAGGCCGGCTGCCTAGCACAGCGACCAAGCATAACGACCAAGTATAACGGCCAAGCATAACGACAGGCTTGCAGTTTAGCGAAATTGATGCATACTGCACCCGCAAACTTAAGATTTTATGAGGCATGTCATGCATAATTACCGAACCCACCATTGTGCTGCATTAACCGCGTCCGAGATTGGGCAGACTGTTCGGCTATCAGGCTGGGTGCATCGCAAACGCGATCATGGCGGGGTGGTATTTATTGACTTGCGTGACCATTACGGGCTGACACAATGCGTGATCGATAGCTCTGATAGTGATTTTGATGTAGCAGAATCTGTGCGCAATGAAACCGTGCTGACCATTACGGGCGAGGTGCGTGCCCGCTCTGAAGATACGGTGAATACTGGCCTGCCTACAGGCGCAATTGAAGTGCAAATCCAGCAGATTACAGTTCAATCTGTGGCAGATACTCTGCCATTACAGGTAAATTCAGATGAAGATTCAGGTGAAGAAATCAGACTGAAATATCGCTATCTTGATTTGCGCCGCCAGCGCCCTCATGCCAATATTATGTTGCGTGCGCAGATTATTCAATCTATCCGCCAGCGCATGGTAGCGCAGAATTTTACCGAATTTCAGACCCCTATTCTGACAGCCTCCTCGCCAGAGGGCGCGCGCGATTTTCTAGTGCCTGCACGTCTGCATCCTGGTAAATTCTATGCGCTTCCGCAAGCCCCACAGCAATTCAAACAGCTGATTATGGTGTCTGGCTTTGATAGATATTTTCAGATTGCGCCCTGTTTCAGAGATGAAGATAGCCGCGCAGATAGAAGCCCTGGTGAATTTTACCAGCTCGATCTGGAAATGAGCTTTGTTGAACAGGCAGATGTATTTGATGCTGTTGAGCCTGTGATTAAAGGCGTGTTTGAAGAATTTTCAACCAAGCAGGTAGACCCTGATTTTGTGCATATCCCCTTTGATGAGGCTATGCTGAAATATGGGTCTGATAAGCCTGACCTCAGAATCCCGATTGAAATCTGTGATGTGACAGATATTTTTGCTGGCTCTGGCTTTTCTATTTTTGCCAAAAATATCGAAAAAGGCGCGGTTGTGCGTGCTGTGCTAGGGCCTAAATGCGGAAGTAGAGCCATCGCTGACAGAATGAATGGATGGGCGCAAGCAGAAGGTGCGCCAGGCATGGGCTATATCATCTTTGGTGAAGGCGATGCCAGAGGCCCTGTTGCGAACGCGCTCGGCGCTGAAAAGGCTGAACAGATTAGACAGCGTTGTGGTGCAGAAGATGGTGATGCTGTATTTTTTGCCTGTGCGCCTGCGTCTGAAGCAGCAAGCCTTGCGGGTAAAGCCCGCCTGCGTATCGGCGCTGAGCAGAATCTGATCGACCAGAATATCTTCAAATTCTGCTGGATTGTTGATTTCCCAATGTATGAGCTAGATGAGACAACTGGCAAAATTGATTTCTCGCATAACCCGTTCTCTATGCCACAAGGCGGGATTACCGCGCTAAATGAAGCTGACCCGCTTAGCATCAAAGCATGGCAATATGATCTGGTATGTAATGGTGTTGAGCTGTCCTCAGGCGCAATCAGAAATCATCTGCCAGAGGTAATGTATCGCGCCTTTGAAATTGCAGGCTATAGCCAGCAGACAGTTGATGACCAGTTCTCAGGCATGATAAATGCGTTCAAATTTGGTGCACCGCCTCATGGCGGCATCGCGCCTGGTATTGACAGAATGGTGATGCTGATAGCTGATGAGCCAAATATCAGAGAAGTGATCCTGTTCCCGATGAATGGCAAAGCTGAAGATTTGATGATGAATGCCCCATCTGAGGTAGATGACACGGCCTTGCGTGAATTACATATCAGAACGCAATTGCCCAAAAAATCTTCGTAACTTTTTTGTCTAGCGTTTCTGTTCAGTAATTCTTAATCAAATATTTATTGGCCACGATTCATCTGATGCAGTAAATGGGCAGATGCACCAAGCAAAAGCACTGCGCCTAGCTGGTGTAATGCGCCTGCCCAAACAGGCACATATAATAGCAAAGTTGTCAGCCCAAGCACAAATTGCGCGCCTAGACAGATAAGCATAATATGCGCGGCAAGCCCGATATTTGCCTTTCGCGCACTCCGCCACAACGAGGCAATCGCAATCACAGTGGCAAGCGCAAGCCAACGATGATGAAATTGAGCTGAGGCTGGATTTTCAAAGGCATCTGCCACGCCGCGCTCGCCATATTCAACAGGCACTAGCCCCTCACCCATAAACGGATATTCATTATAGACCAACCCGCCATCAAGCCCTGCCACAAATGCCCCTGCGATAATGGTGATGACCAGCACGATAAAGCTGGCCGCCCCATGACCAGAAGGCAGGCTTGCCCGTCCAAAGCGCAGATTAAGCCCTGTCCAGAGGAGAAGCAGAAATATCAGCAATGCCATTGAAAGATGGGTTGTTAGCCGATATTGAGATACCGCAGGATTATCCACTAGACCAGACGCCACCATCCACCAGCCAATTACGCCCTGCATGCCGCCTAATATCATCAGCCCAACCAGCTTTGCACCATAGCCAGCTGGTATCATCTTGCGGAGGGCGAAATATATCAACGGCAGAATAAAGGCTAGCCCAAGCAGGCGTCCCCACAGCCTATGCACATATTCCCAGAAGAAGATCATCTTGAAGCCTGCTAAATCCATATCTGAATTGATGTCAGAAAATTCAGGAGAGGCCTGATAAAGCGTAAACACCCTAAGCCATTCTGCTTCTGAAAGTGGTGGTAGCGTGCCCATTAGCGGGCGCCATTCCACCATTGATAATCCGCTACCTGTTAGCCGCGTAACCCCGCCAATAAAAACCATCATGGCCACCAGAGCTGCCATCATAAACAGCCAGCTAGCCACAAGCTTGTGATGTGCAGGCGGATAATATGCAGAAGTATCAGATGCCATAAAGAACCCCGTCCAAAGATGATATGAGTGAACATAATCTGCTAGCATTATGTTAAGCTAGTGCAACAGCCTGTAAATACCACCCTAACGCGCATCAGGTGGATGTGGCGAAAGATCACGCCCTGTCAGTATAGTCAGTCTGATTTATGCTGATACATTATCAGGATTTACCTTTTTGTCATGTCTTGCATTTTTTTTACGAGATAACCCTTGACAGATGAAGCTGGCTATCCCACCTATTGCGGCAAGAGGAGAATTAGCACTCATACCAAAAGAGTGCTAATTGCTTTATAAATGTAAACATGAAACAGAAAACTGGAGAATAAGGCATGAAATTTCGGCCGCTTCACGATCGCGTACTTGTAGAGCGCGAGGAATCAGAAGAAAAGACAGCTGGCGGGATCATCATCCCTGATACAGCAAAGGAAAAGCCTATGCAGGGCAAAATCATCGCTGTCGGTTCTGGCACTCGCGATGATCAAGGCAAAGTAACACCGCTTGATGTTAAAGCTGGTGATACAGTGCTGTTTGGCAAATGGTCAGGTACTGAAATTAAACTTGATGGTACAGATTATCTGATCATGAAGGAATCAGACATTATGGGTATTTTGGGCTAAGCCTGAACCACCAATAAATCAATAATTCATACTCACGGTAAGAAAAGAGAGAGAAACAATGGCTGCAAAAGACGTAAAATTCGGCGCCGAAGCCCGCTCACGCATGATGGAAGGCGTGGATATTCTAGCCAATGCTGTCAAGGTAACACTAGGCCCTAAAGGTCGTAATGTGGTGCTTGATAAAGCTTTTGGCGCACCACGTATCACCAAAGATGGTGTTACTGTTGCAAAAGATATTGAGCTATCAGACAAGTTCCAGAATATGGGCGCTCAGATGGTCCGCGAAGTTGCATCAAAGGCAAATGATACAGCTGGTGATGGCACAACAACTGCGACTGTGCTTGCTCAGGCAATTGCTCAGGAAGGCTCAAAAGCGGTAGCGGCTGGTCTAAATCCAATGGATCTTAAGCGTGGCATTGACATGGCTGTTGAAGCTGTGGTGGCGTCACTTGAAAGCCAGTCAAAGAAAATCACCACATCTGATGAAGTTGCCCAAGTTGGTACTATCTCAGCAAATGGTGAAGCTGAAATCGGCAAAATGATTGCTGAAGCTATGGAACGTGTTGGCAATGAAGGCGTTATCACAGTTGAAGAAGCAAAAAGCCTTGAGACTGAGCTAGATGTTGTTGAAGGCATGCAGTTTGACAGAGGTTATCTGTCACCTTACTTCGTAACAGACCCAGACAAGATGCGCGCAACATTGGAAGATCCATATATTCTGCTTCATGAAAAGAAGCTTTCAAATCTTCAGGATATGCTACCTGTACTTGAAAAGGTTGTTCAGTCTGGCCGTCCGCTTCTAATCATTGCAGAAGATATTGAAGGCGAGGCATTGGCAACATTGGTTGTTAACCGTCTAAGAGGTGGTCTGAAAGTAGCTGCTGTGAAAGCGCCTGGTTTTGGTGATCGCCGCAAAGCAATGCTAGAAGATATCGCTATCCTGACAAATGGTTCAGTGGTATCTGAAGAAATTGGCATCAAGCTTGACAGCGTAACACTTGACATGCTTGGTTCTGCCAAGCGCGTTGAAATCACCAAAGAAGAAACAACCATTGTTGATGGTCTTGGTGAACGTCAGGATATTGAAGCACGTTGTGCGCAAATTCGCGCTCAGGCAGAAGAAACAACATCAGATTATGACCGTGAAAAGCTAAATGAGCGTCTTGCAAAGCTAGCTGGTGGTGTTGCTGTTATCCGCGTTGGTGGTGCAACAGAAGTTGAAGTGAAAGAGCGTAAAGACCGTGTAGATGATGCAATGCATGCAACACGTGCCGCTGTTCAGGAAGGTATCGTGCCTGGTGGTGGTGCTGCGCTGGTTAAATCAATTTCTGTTCTTGGCGGATTGAAGCCTGAAAATAACGACCAAGAAGTTGGTATCAATATTGTTCGCCGTGCATTACAGGCACCTGCGCGTCAGATTGCGAATAATGCAGGTGCAGATGGTGCGGTTATTGTTGGTAAGCTGATGGAAATCACAGATTCATCAACAGGCTATGATGCCCAGTCAGACCAGTTTACTGATCTGATCAAAGCGGGTGTTATTGACCCTACTAAGGTTGTGCGTTCTGCTCTGCAAAATGCAGCATCAGTCGCTGGTCTTCTGATCACAACTGAATCAATGGTTGCTGATAAGGATGAGCCAAAGCCAGCTGCTGCTGCTGCGCCTGATATGGGCGGCATGGGCGGCATGGGCGGTATGGGCTTCTAAGCTAGCCTTCCGCTTTTGCGTGTATAACGCATATCATGTTAAGGCCAGACAGATTGGATTCTGTCTGGCTTTTTTTAGCTCAATAATCAGGGCTGAAGAAATAATTTGGCTTTCTGCACAGCTTCGGCTAGCCCTATGCGTTCTATGTCAATATCAGGCGGAAAGGCGCTTGTCAGTCTGGTCGGCAGGCGGCTATCTAGGATAGCAAACACCCCCTTATCATCTTTGCGTCTGATTAACCTGCCAAAGGCTTGGCGCAATTTCATCCGCGTTATTCTGTCTGTCCATTCAGCGCGTCCGATCCATTCAGCCCGTGCCTGAAATAATTTATCTGGGCGTGGCCACGGTACCCTGTCATAAATCATCATCTGAAGCGCATCTCCAGGTACATCCACCCCATCCCTTACCGCATCTGTTCCCATCAATACCGATCTAGGATCATCCCTGAATAGCTGTAGCAATGTTTGCAAATTCATTCTGTCCTGATGCTGTGCATATAAGGTGATATTCTGCTCTGCTAGCCTGTCTGCAAGATAGGGCCAGCAGGCCTTTAGCCGCTGAATAGAGGTAAATAGGCTTAACGCGCGCCCATCTGAGGCTGAGATAAGCGCAGACATGGCAGCGGCTGTTGTTTCAGCACGTTCGCGTGATACATCTTTAATAATAAAAATCCGTGCTTGCGCGCCATAATCAAAGGGTGATCCATGACTAGATAATAGCGCTGGATGGGCTAGATGCTGTGCGCCTGTTAGCTGTAAGGCAGATTGCCATAGACTATTCTGCGCGCCTGTATCGTCTGTCTGGCTATCTGTTTTCAGCCTGTCTGTTAAGGTAGCAGAGGTAATGCCAACCCCATGAGCTGACTTAAGCACAGAATCTGCAAAAGGGATGGTCGGATCAAGCCAGTGCCGATACAGCCCGATATCTCTGTCAGTGCCATCTATCCTGCTAATTTGCATCCAGTCAACAAATCCATCCCTGCCCATAACAGACAAATCGCCAAGTAGCTGGCACCATGACGCCACAGGCCCTGAAGCACGCCGCAATAAACTGCGTGCCAGCCCTTCAAGCCGTTGTCTTGTCTGAGTATCAACTGTATCTGCTTCATCATTTAGAATCTTATCGATTTGGGCGGCGAGCGCCATAAGCGGGGTAAGCAGATGTTCAAGCTCTGATTTGAATTTGCCAGCTAATTCTATTAGCTCATCAGGGCAGGGATAGAGATCAGTCTGAATATCATAATGAGCGTTTGGATTATCAGAACGTGCATATACAAGCGAGCGGATAAGCACAAAAAACTGCTCGGCAATACCCACTGGATTGCCTTCAGCTAGCCGTTTTGACCAGCCTGTCCACGGTAATATGCGGGCTGCCTCGCTAGCCTCGTCTAATGCACTTAATGCCTCGTCATTACCTGCTACAAGCTCTTCTAGCCTGCGTTTTAAGCCCCGTGCGCGTCCTGCACGGCCATCTTCTGCACCTCTGATCCATAATCTCAGCTCAATCGTCTCAAGCGCGGATAACACAATGGAAAAGGTTGAATCAGCAGCATCAAATACATGATGTCCTTCATCAAAAATATAGCGGGTAGGGATAACATGCTCATTTTGAGCCTGCATTACAGCCTGCACCATTACCAGCGCATGATTAGCAATCACAATATCAGCAGAACGTGCGCTTCTGATTGAACGCTCAACAAAACATTTATGATAATGGCTACAGCCAGAATGGATACATTCGCCCCGCCTATCTGCCAGCCCAATAGTATGGCGTCTGCCCAGAATATCACTAAGCCATGCGGGAAAGCCTGCCCCTGTCAAATCGCCATCAGATGATGCAGATGCCCATCGTGCCATTAGCCCAAGCGCAATTGCAGAATGAGGCACGCCTGGCATGCGGGCTAGCTGTTCTTCCAGATTAAGCAAGCATAGATAATTCTCGCGCCCCTTTCTGATCACGACTTTGCGTTTATGTCTGTTTGGGTCTGGATAAAGGCGTGTTAGTTCTTGCGCAATTTGATGTTGCAAGGTTCGGGTATAGGTGGAAATCCAGACAGGTGCGTTATTATCCTCAGCCCACAGGCTAGCAGGCGCAAGATAGCCCAGCGTCTTGCCTGTACCTGTACCAGCTTCTGCCAGCAGAAAATGAGGGCTTGCCTGTTCAGAAGGTGTATCAAAAATCGCTGTCATTGCACTGGCATAATCTGACTGGCCGTCACGTATTTCAGATTGACTGCCAAGCAGGCTGGCAAGCCGCTCTTTGGAAGCTGTCTGTGATACAGCATGTGTGCCTGCCATCTGTCTTGGTACGGTATCTTCAATCTCATCAAGGTGGTTCCAGATATGGGCAGGCTGGCCATCTGGCGGGGCTGCGATCAGTTCGGACTGTCCCATAGCCAGCATCGCTTCAACGCCCCATGCCCAGCCGCCACGCCGCATCATATCTGCTATGCCAGCCAATTTTTTGGCTTGATCAGGCAATAACCCTGCTAGCTCATCAAGCAATTGCCTTGCCGCACGGCCTATCAACATGGCTTTATCTTCTGCTGAGTGTGGACGTGGCAAATTCAGCCGCATCGCCAGCCCATCAGGGGCAGGCAGGCAAAATTGGGCAGGCCGCACAAACGCAAATAGCTCAAGCACGTCAAAGGGCTGTTTTAAGGAAAATCCCAGACGGGCTTCAGTCCATAATCTATGACAGACAAGGGCTGGATTATGCGCTATCTCAAGCGCGATAGTCTCGGCGCTGATATGCTGGATCTCGCCATCTGCAGATATCACTACAAACTGGCGGCCATCAGGGAAAATGACAGGCAAATCAGATAGGGCTGGCAGGACATTCATAGCCTCAGATGCTACCTTGCTCTTAGCCTATCTGCCAGTGATATTTCAGATAATCTCTGCTTTTGGGCTATGTCATAAATGCCAGATAGCTGATTTGCGGTATTTTTAGCCTATTTATGAATATGCTCGCTTGATGCAACTGGCGGTGCTGGGCTATAAGATGACCTGCAAAACGTATCTGAAACACCAAAAAGAGATTGTGATGTTTGCCCCCCATATTTCTATTGCGTCTGATAGAGCCAGAGAGCTGGCTGAACAGGCAAAGGCATGGCCATTTGCTGAAGCCCGCGCGCTATCTCAGCGCCTGTCCAAAATGAAAGATGATGATATCAGCCGTCCGGTGTTATTTGAAACAGGCTACGGGCCGTCTGGCCTGCCTCATATTGGTACCTTTGCTGAGGTGGTGCGCACAACGATGGTGCGGCAGGCATTTGAGATGCTAACAGCCAGACCAACAAGGCTGGTTTGTTTTTCAGATGATATGGACGGGTTACGAAAAGTGCCAGATAATATTCCAAACCCTGAAATGCTCACGGCTTATCTTGATCATCCGCTTAGTGATGTGCCTGATCCCTTTGGTACGCATAATTCGTTCGGCGCACATAATAATGCCCGTTTGCAAGCCTTTCTAGACGAGTTCGGCTTTGATTATGAATTTATCAGCTCAACAACTATGTATAGATCAGGCAAATTCGACAGCGCCTTGCTAGATATATTGAAACATTATGAGGCTGTTACCAACACCATCTTGCCAACTTTGGGTGAAGAACGCCAGAAAAGCTACAGCCCATTTTTGCCTGTTTGCCCACGCACCCATAAGGTGCTTCAGGTTGCGATTACGGCTATTGACGCTGATGCAGGCACGGTAAGCTATCAAGACCCTGAAACCTCCGAGCTGGTAGAAGTTGGGGTGACTGGCGGGCAGTGTAAATTGCAGTGGAAAGCGGACTGGGCGATGCGGTGGTATGCGCTTGGGGTTGACTATGAAATGGCTGGCAAGGATTTATCAGAATCGGTAACCCTGTCGTCAAAAATTGTGCAGGTGCTTGGCGCAACCCCGCCAGCAGGCTTTTCGTATGAGCTATTTTTAGATCAGGAAGGCCGTAAAATATCTAAGTCAAAAGGCAATGGGCTATCTGTTGAAGAATGGCTTAGCTATGGCAGTCCTGAATCACTGGCATTGTTTATGTATGGTCAGCCAAAGCGTGCCAAGCGGCTATATTTTGATTCTATTCCAAAGGCAGTGGATGAATATTTTAGCCATCTGCACAAGTTAGATGAATTAGATGAGGCAGAAAAGCTGGAAAATCCAGCATTCCATATTAGGCTTAACTCAACCCAACATGCCCAGCCTATGCCTGTCAGCTTTTCATTATTGCTGAATCTAGCAGGGGTTTGTTCTGCTGAGACAACAGATGTGCTGTGGGGGTATATTTCAGCCTATGCAGATGGTGCAAATAAACAGACGCACCCGCATCTAGAAAGGCTAGCACATTATGCGGTATCTTATTATCAAGACAGGGTCAGGCCGCATAAAACCTATCGTCGCGCCACAGATGAGGAAAAACAGCATATTGCCACTTTGCGAGATAATCTGGCATCACTTGGTGATGATGCCTCAGCAGAAGATGTGCAAGGGGCTGTATTTGCCGCAGGACGTGATCATTATGAGCCGCTTAGAGACTGGTTTAGCTGTTTATATCAAACAATGCTTGGTCAGGATCAAGGCCCGCGTATGGGCAGTTTTTTCAGGCTCTATGGTCTAAAACCATCTATCCAGCTATGTGATGATGTTCTTGCAGATAGGCTTGTGTGATGTTCTGGCGCATTGCTAGTGCTGTCACGAAAGCCTTACCCGCAGAAACCGCCCATCAGCTTGCCGTAAGGGCTATGCATCTTGGCTTTGTGCCATCTGCACCAACGCCAGATACCAGCATGCAGGTAACATGTGCTGGTTTGACATTTGCTAATCCGCTAGGACTTGCCGCAGGATTTGATAAAAATGCAGAGGCTATTTCAGGTGCGCTAAAGCTTGGCTTTGGCCATATAGAGGTTGGCACTATCACGCCCCATGCCCAGCCTGGAAATCCACGCCCGCGTGTCTTTCGCCTGCCAGATGATAGCGCAGTAATAAACCGATATGGGTTTAATTCAGACGGTATGGAGACAGCGGCAAAGCGACTGGAGGCGCTGGCACGCAACACGCGCACAGGCATAGTTGGGGTGAATATTGGCGCCAATAAGCTAAGCAAAGATAGGTTTGACGATTACTATAAAACAGCCTTTCGATTATCAGCCTTTGCAGATTATCTTACTATCAATATTTCATCACCAAATACTGAGGGGCTTCGCGATCTGCAACATGATGACAGTCTAAAACGCACGATTGAGTCGGCTAGACAGGGCATGATAGATGCCAAGATGGATAGGCCAGTCTTTGTGAAGCTGGCACCTGATCTGACTGAAACAGAATTGAAAAATAGCCTTGATATAGCGCTATCAGCAGGCATTTCGGGCGTTATTCTGACCAATACCACAATCAGCAGGCCACAGGGATTACGCTCTGCTCATAAGGCTCAGGCTGGCGGGCTATCAGGTCAGCCGCTACATGATATATCGCTGGAAATGGTAGCGCAGGCATCTAGCCATCTTAACGCGATAAATGCCACTAATGTGCCAATTATCGGGGTTGGCGGCATTGGCTCTGCTATGCAAGCATATGCACGGATTCTAGCAGGCGCATCTGTGGTGCAGATATATACAGCTCTTGCGCTTCAAGGCCCTAAATTGGTCGCAGATATTCTATCAGGCTTGCAACAAATGGCAGAGTTAGAAGGGGTATCTATGTCGCAGATAACAGGGCAAATCAAACAAAGCCAGCAGGCCTATCTGCATGCTCAGCATGTTGCGAGAATGCGTGCAGACTTGTCATAAGCGCACTTGGATAGCTGTCATCATCGCCACCTTCAAACATAGCTGGCTGTTCAGCAATGATATGTGGATAGGGCTGTTTTGCGGCAATGGTCACGCTATTTCTGAAATAGATCAGGGTAAATAGGCGGATGGCTTTGGTAAGCGATGCACTGCCTTTCAGCCTGAATATTTCTGAACATAAAAACGATAATTTGATTTTTTCTTCTTCTAGAATCTCGTCAATAGATTGCCAGAAATACGGCTCTAACTGGATCAGATAGCGTTGTGCGCCAATCTTCACACTTCGTTTTGTCATATTAGTCATCTTTTATCTATTCTTTAACGGCTATTTCTCTAGCTTATCCTATTGATATGCCGCACAGGACAAAGGAATAGGGTCTATGATTATGGATAGTCTAAATTTACAGGGATATTATCCTTTCGTATGGTTTGCCATACCAAGACTGGCTTGACCTTTGGCTAATTATCGGCTACAAGCCTAGCTTCCAGATAATTGATGTCTGTGCGATGAGAAAAAGGCCAGACAAAGTGAAAGGAATAAGGGCGATGTCAAAGAAATGCCAAATTACAGGTAAAGGTGTGATGACAGGCAATAATGTCAGCCATGCAAATAACAGAACACGCCGCCGGTTCCTGCCAAATCTACAGCAAACCAGCCTTGAGTCTGAAATTCTTGGCCGGTCAGTATCAATGCGGGTAAGCGTTAGCGCACTGCGTACCGTTGAAAAACATGGCGGGCTAGATTCGTTTCTGCTTCAGGCTAGAAATAGCGAGCTTGCAGATGAAGCACGGGCATTAAAGCGTGAAATTCTGGCGGCACAATCTGCCTAATCAGGATTGAAAAAATTTGTAAATCAGATACCAGCGCCCTTTATACCAAAAGGGCGCTATTTTTATGCGCGCTTGCGGCGTCTGTTACCTTTATGTGATTCGTCAAACATATCTGCTAGCTCTGACATGACCGTACCGCCAAGCTGGTCGACATCTGTGATGGTTACAGCACGCTCATAATAGCGCGTAACATCATGGCCAATACCAATTGCCAGTAATTGCACAGGCGAGCGTGTTTCGATCATCTCAATTGTATGCCGAAGATGCTTTTCTAAATAATTTCCGCTATTCGATGATAGGGTTGAATCATCCACAGGCGCACCATCCGAGATAACCATCAAAATACGCCTATCCTCAGTCCTGCTAATCAGCCTGTCATGCGCCCAGATAAGCGCCTCACCATCAATATTTTCTTTCAAAATACCTTCGCGCAACATCAGCCCAAGCGATTTTCTGGCGCGCCGCCATGGCTGGTCTGCCGCTTTATAGATGATATGGCGCAAATCATTTAGCCTGCCTGGTGCGGGGGGCTTGCCTGCTAATTGCCACGCTTCTCTTGATTGGCCGCCCTTCCATTGTTTGGTGGTAAAGCCAAGTATCTCAACCTTGACACCGCATCTTTCAAGCGTTCTTGCCAGAATATCGGCAGTTACAGCGGCGATGGTAATTGGCCGCCCCCGCATTGAGCCTGAATTATCCAGTAATAAGGTGACGACTGTATCACGGAATTTCATATCCTGTTCTTGCTTATAAGAAAGCGGGCTAAGCGGCTGTGTGACTACTCTGTTTAGCTTACCAGCATCCAAAAGACCTTCTTCTAGATCGAATTCCCATGTTCTGTTCTGGAATGCCATCAGACGGCGCTGTAGACGATTTGCCAGCTTGCCAATAATCTGGTTTAGATTTTCCAGATGCCTGTCTAGCATTGCCCTAAGCCGTTCTAGCTCTTCTGCATCACATAAATCAGCCGCATCAATAATTTCATCATAGCTGGTGGTAAAAATACGGTAGGCATCACTATCACGTTTGGCAGCCTGCTCAGGCGCGTCTGGATCGCCGCCTGGTGTTTCGCCATCTGCAAGGCCTTCCATATCAGAATCTGCTTCCATTTCAGAGGCATCATCTGCTGACATGCCAGCCGCGTCTCCATCCTGATCAAGGCTACTGGCATCATCGCCCTCACTGTCATCTTCACCAGCGGCTGACTGAGCATCATCATTATCATCACTATTATCTGACTGATCATCATCTTGCTGATCATCTGCATCATCGCCGTCATCATCATTATCGCTGGTATCACCAAGCTCTGTTTTTAGCGCGCCAATCAGCTCTTTTGCCAGCTCTGCGAATTTGGGCTGATTATCTTCTGCTTGCTTCATTTCAGACAGTAATGCTTTGGCTCGGCTATTGATTATCGGGCGCCATAAATCCATCACCATCGCAGTAGATTGCGGTGGCGCTTCACCTGTAAGTGTTTCACGCACAATCAGACTTACCGCTTCAGCAAGCGCACTATCATCGCCTGATTCAGGCGCACCAATCCCTGTTTTTGCGTATTTCTGTTCAAGGCGGGTAGCCAGATTCTGCCGCACCCCTGCCATTTGATTTGCGCCTATTGCTTCAACTCTTGCCTGTTCTGCGGCATCAAAAATGGCTTTTGCCATTGGCGCTGAAGGCGCTTTTTGCGCATGCGTTTTTTTATTATGATGGGCAAGCCATAAGCCAGCAGCATCCGCTGCCCCACGACTATCGTCACGGGTTTTTGCGGCCGCTTCACGTGGCAAAGCAGGTAGTCTTATTTCTGTTTTGCCAATATGGGTATCTTGACCAGCATAGCGCACTTGCGCATCAATACCGCCCGCGATTGCCCGCAAACTAGCTGCATTGGCTTTCAGAAAATCAGACTGATCTGGCTTTGATGACATATATCTAAGACGCTTTTTGTGATAATTGAGACGCTTCTGGCAGATCAATACCAAAGATACGCTGATAATATTCAGCCAGAATTGGGCGCTCTATCTCATCACATTTATTCAGAAAACTAAGTCTGAAGGCCAACGTTATATCATTGAAAATCTGTGCATTTTCTGCCCATGTCAGCACTGTTCTTGGCGACATTACCGTTGACAGATCACCTGCCATAAAGCCTTTTCTGGTCATATCTGCCATTCGAACCATCTGGTCAATCTGTTTTTTGCCTTCTGGTGTCTGATATGGCTTTTGCTTTGCCAGAATAATATTCACTTCATCTTCAATTGGCAGATAATTCAATGTGGTCACAATCGACCATCTATCCATCTGTCCTTGATTGATTTGCTGAGTGCCATGATATAGCCCTGTTGTATCGCCTAGACCAACAGTGTTGGCAGTGGCAAATAGCCTGAAAAACGGATTAGGGGTTATCACTTTATTGGTATCTAGTAAGGTTAGCTTGCCATCAACCTCAAGCACCCGTTGAATCACAAACATCACATCCGCACGGCCTGCATCATATTCATCAAATACTAATGCAACGGGGTTTTGTAATGCCCATGGCAAGATGCCTTCTTTGAATTCTGTGACCTGCTTACCATCTTTCAGCACAATCGCATCTTTTCCGACCAGATCAATTCGGCTGACATGGCTATCAAGATTTACTCTCATACATGGCCAGTTTAGCCGCGCGGCTATCTGTTCGATATGGGTGGATTTACCCGTACCATGATAGCCCTGTACCATGACACGCCTGTTAAAGCCAAAGCCAGCCAGAATCGCCAAGCTGGTATCTTTATCAAACTGATAATCAGGGTCAATCGCTGGGACATATTCTGATGGTTCTGAAAAAGCTGCTATTTTCATATCGATGTCGATACCAAGCACGTCCCGAACATTAACTTCTATATCCGGGGCAGACAGCGAATGTGCTGGCTGGGCATTAGACGGTATTGCTGACATGAACTTTCTCCGATGTAATCACTTTTTTTGATAGTTTAACCCTGCTCATTATGGCAAATAGGGGCATTATGTGCTGGTTTATGCCGCAGGGCTGTTTAGGTCTAATACTTTTTTACGCAAAACGGAATAGGCAAGATTGATTTCTTTCAGCAATTCTTCTGCCTTGCTGTCACCCTGATTGTGATCAGGATGATATTTTTTTGCCAGCTCATTATAGCGTTTTTTCAGCTCTTGCATATCTGAGCTGGCAGGCAGGTCAAATAATGCCCATGCTTTTGCTTCTTCAGGGTCTTGTGCTGAGCCGCCATCTTTTTTGGACGCAGGGTCTGCCTCTTCGAAAAACTGGAATTTATCATCAAATTGATAGCCTGATTTTCCTGTTCCAAATTTCCAAGTCGGGCGCTCCCATGTGGTTGCCCGCCTGATTTCCTGTTCTAGCGCGTCACCTTCAATGCCATCATAATAATTCCAGCTTTGGTTAAAACAGCGAATATGTTCAAGGCAAAACCAGATATAATTTCGCAAATCCTGTTTATTTCGTGGCGCTGGATAGTGGGCATGCTGGTCACATCCCAACGCCATACATAGCTTCTGGCCTTCAGAATCAAGCTGTTGTGCGCCCTGTCTGATTGAAAAATCATCTTGTATTTTACGTCTTGTGACCATATGTCTAGTTTATTGCCCTCTAAGGCGTGTGGCAAGCGTGTGTTTTATACCCAATCCTAATCCTGACGTTAAGGTAGTACGCTTATGATAAGAGACCAGATAGAAGCGCGGCTGAAAGCACGTTTTTCGCCTGATAGATTATCTGTTGAAGATGTAAGCTGGCAACATGCTGGACATGCCTCTGCGCCTGAGGCTGGTGAAAGTCATTTTGAGGTTGAGATTTCTGCTACTGCTTTTGCAGGAAAAGGGCGTGTTGCTGCCCATAGAGAAATTCATGCAGAGCTAGCAGATTTGCTAGCAGGCCCTGTTCATGCGCTCCAGATAAGATTATCTGCTGACTAGCCAAAATTAGTCAGCATAAGCAATACAGCTATTTGCCAAAGACGGCATATTATTGGGTGCTTGCGCTTGTAGCTCTTCTCCTGCCTCAGCAGATTCGCGTTTGCGGCGGGCAATCTCGCCATAAAGGGTCTGAAAGGCTGTGGTCGCCATAGGACCTAGCAATTCAGTGATATGGGTGCATCCGCTAGCCCCGCCTATGGCTGCCTTAACCTTATTCTTCCATCCTGGCCCGATTTTTAGCCCCACAAGCCCTGTAATATTTTCTGCGCCTTTCGGACAAATCTCATAAGGGCCATGCAAGGTTACAGCCGCCGCATCTACAATTTCAAGCGCCTCATTGATGGTAATTCTGACCTGCATATGATGCACAGCTGTACCTTGTTTGATCGTGCCATGCGTTGATGAGGGGAAATCATAGCTTTTTGTGTCAATCAGCTCTCCTTCAATATCTAGCAATCCGTCCTCTCTGGCAAATCCCTGACAATGAATATGCCTGTCATGGCTATGGCTGCGGTTGACAGCTGGTGGCAGTCCTGAAAAATCCTTCATCTTATCATCCTATTTTCTCAGCTGTGTGATGTGGGTTAGCATTATGCATTAGGGGCAGTGGTTTGGTCATTTTGCTTCCAGATACGTAATGAGGTGATCTTGTTATGAGCGCGTTTTCTGATCCGAAAGCCCATATTATGGAAGATAAATTCCTGACCCACGCGCGGAATATTTCTACTTTCATATAGCACCAACCCTGCAATTGTGGATGCCTGATCATCAGGCAGCTCTAAATCAAGTGCCCTGTTAATATCACGGATAGTTACGGTGCCATCAACAATATAGCTTCCATCTGGCTGGGGTGTAAGCCCTGCAAGGCCAATATCATGTTCATCATCAATTTCGCCGACAATCTCTTCTAAAATATCTTCTAAGGTCACAATGCCCCGCAAATCACCATATTCATCTACTACAATGGCGAAATGTTCACGCCGACTGCGAAATGCCTGAAGTTGCGCAAATAGCTGGGTTGTTTCAGGCACGAAATACGGCACGGTTGCAATCTGGGCAATATCAATATCAAGCGATTCAGAATCTGTCTGGGCATGAAGCTGACGTAGCAAATCCTTAACATGCAAAATGCCAACAATATTTTCTGGACTTTCAGAATAAATCGGATGCCGTGTATGGGGTGATTGTAAAATAAAGCTCAGAATATCTTCTGGTTTATCTTCAATATTGAGCGATGTAACCGCCGCACGGTGAGTCATAATTTCTTCAACCGTAATATCCCCAAGATCAAGCACAGATGATAGCATTGCGCCTGTCTCGCGGCTTTCTTCGTCTGTTGTATCTTCGGTGTGTAATCTGATAAGCCCTCTAAGCTCTTCTTCTCGGTCGACTATTTTTTTGCGTTTGCCCAATATGCTCAACACAATAATTCGAATAGCAGCGGTAACAGGAATAAGAAGCCAGACAATAATTCTTACGGGATAGGCAATGCGCAACGCGAACTCATCTGCATGGTTGATCGCATAGCTTTTGGGCAATACTTCTGCAAATAGCACCAGCAATATCGTCATGAAAATAGTGGCCAAAACAACGCCATTTTCACCAGCAAAGGAAATAGCAACAGACGTCGCAATAGCAGAGGCCAAGACATTCACAGCATTATTGCCAACCAAAATAGCGCCAATAAGCCGTTCTCTGTTCTTACGTAATTTTTCAACAATCTGGGCGCGTTTACTGCCTTTGCGCGTCAATTGCCGCATGCGCGCATCTGAGGCAGCTGTCAATGCTGTTTCTGCGCTTGAAAAAAACGCAGAAAGACATATCAACAAGATAATAACGCAGATAATGGTAATGGCAGAAAACAAATCCATTATATATGCTCTAAAAAGTGTCTGACATCAGCTTCATCAATATTGCGCGCAACAAAGCTATCTCCGATTTTATGGGCAAGAATAAACGTCAACGCACCAGCTTGCACCTTTTTATCTCGATACATATGGGCAATCAGCCTGTCAGCAGACGCCCAGCCTGCTGGCAAATCATGAGCTGAGCTATACAGGCCTGTTGCCTTAAGATGGGCGATGAGACGCCCTGCTTCCTGACCAGAGGCATAGCCAAGCTGGGTTGAAAACTCAAACGCACATCTAAGCCCTACCGCAACAGCCTCGCCATGAAGAAGCCTGCCATCATATCCTGCTTCTGCTTCAAATGCATGTGCAAATGTATGTCCAAGATTAAGCAATGCGCGCCTGCCCTGCTCTTTTTCATCTTCTGCCACAATATCTGCTTTTGTTTGACATGATCTGCTAACAGCTTCTACCAGAATATCGCTATCGCCTGATAATAGCGCATGGCCATGGCTTTCTAGCCATTCAAAAAACGCCGCATCACCCAAAAGCCCATATTTGATCACTTCTGCATAGCCAGCGCGTAATTCACGCATCGGCAAGCTTGACATTAAGCCAATATCTGCCAGCACAAGACAGGGTTGATGAAATGCGCCAACTAGATTTTTGCCATGCTTCGAATTGATTCCCGTTTTGCCGCCTACCGAGCTATCTACTTGCGCAAGCAATGAGGTAGGTATTTGGATAAACTCAATCCCTCGAAGCAGGCTAGCCGCCACAAAGCCAGCCAAATCACCAATAACACCGCCGCCAAGTGCAACAAGAATAGTCTGCCTGTCGATAGCTAGCGCCAGAATATCTTCTGCTAGCTTCTGATAGCAGGCAAATGATTTACTCGCTTCGCCTGCAGGTACTATTAGGCTATGCACTGATGCTGCATGAGCTGAAAACAACCTTTCGGTCTGTGCCAGATGCAATGGGCCAACATGGCTATCAGTGATTATGATCACAGTACGATCTGTTGTGAACGGCGCAATAATTGGGCCCGCCTGTGCAAGCAATCCATCTGCAATATGAATATCATAACTTTTGGCGCCCAGACCAACATGAATGGGGCTGCCCTGTCTATTCAGGGTCATGCTTGCTCTCCGGCAGGCAGTATAATGTTGGCCTTTATCAGCGCGTTCACCACAGTTTCCAAAGCTTTGTTATGTGAGACAAGCCCTGTTCGAACAGAAATATCAGCTTTAGCATAATCTGCCTTCCGTTCTGATGCAAGCTGGCTAAGAATAGCAAGCGGGTCACCTGTGGCTAGCAACGGGCGGGACTCTGTATTACCAATTCTGGCAAGCAATACATCAGGGTCAGCATCTAGCCATAGGCTTGTTGCGTGGGCGCCTATCAATGACCGTATCTTGGGCTGACAAAATGCGCCGCCGCCAGTAGCAATAATTCGATTGGGGATAGCTATCAGATCAGAGATAACTCTAAATTCCAAATCCCTGAATTTTGCTTCTCCGCCAATATCAAAAATATCTCTTATGCTCAACCCTGCCTGCTGTTCAATCACACTGTCACTATCAACGAACTCAACAGATAATAACTGAGCCAGCCGACTACCAAGCGCTGTTTTTCCTGACCCCATCATACCTACAAGGACAATAGGCTTTGAGGTAGCGATACGATAGGAGCGTTTATGTTTGCCTGAAATTGGTGTCATAGTTTTGTTCACAATAGCTTATGATGAATGCTGCATATCAAGGCTGTTAGACTAAGCAGAATTTGCCATGAAAATAAAGGACTGATAGGAAAAAAGCGCCTCTGTGAGGCGTAAAAAACCACAAAAATGAATAGTCTGCCTTGCAGGTAGAACAATTTGTTGCTGACCTTTTGCCCTAAATCAGCCATATTCTGTCACTATGACAAACTATATGATAAGAATAACATATGTGATGTGCGAGGCTCTGGGGTTTATTTACGTCAGGCATATAAAGGGTGTAAGGGGATAGGTATGAGACATTCTGTTATGATTGGCATCGTGTTTTTTGCGATAATTGGCATTGGCATCGTGTTTTTATCTAACTGGCATATTCCTGCCCCATCAGTTGAAATCTCAAAAACACTGCCTGATAGCCGGTTTGCAAACTAGACCAACCTAGACAGAAAACCGATAAAGAAGCTTCAGAATCCCCCAAAAAATCAAATAAAACATAGGGTTAACCATATGGGGTCAAGATGATTTATAGCAAGAAAATACTGGCTGTTATGACAGGCTTAGCCTTGTTGTTTAGCGCCTCTGGCTATGCTCAGACGCCGTCTGATGCGGATAGGCGCAATGGTGTTACAAGCCTTACTGTGCTGGCGCCCACTGCCCAAAACACACCTCAGACATCTAATCAGCCTAACGCAGAGGATGAAATTGGCGACCTTATCTCGTTGATGGAGGATGATCAGGATAGCTCAATATCAGCCTCAGGTTTGGCGCAATCAGACGCTGATAGCGCCATGCAAACACTCGATAAACCAGCATTAGACTCTGGGACAGAATCTGAGGCAGCAACCACAGAGCAGGCGGCTGAAGAACGCACAACTCAGCCCTTAAACAGAATTGGGCGGAACTCAGTATCTCAGCTAGGGTTATCGACAATCGGACTGAAAGCGCTGGCTGATCAGCCAGCTATTATCAATTCCATGTTGTGGTCGCAAACTCAGATGCAGGATGCAGTATTTTTGGTTGAACATGCGCCATTTATCAGCGCATCCAAGACCATGCGTGAGCTGGTTCATGCGGTGATTACTCAGCCAGCACTGCCGCCTGAAGGCGATGAGAAATTGATAGAAACACTGGTATCTGCACGGCTAAATTGGCTAGCAGGCTCAGGGCAGTCTGATCGCCTCTCACAGATGACACGCCTGTTGCCTGATGATGATAGATGGGCGGAATGGCGGCAATGGCAAGTAGATTATGATCTGGTAAGACGGGCAGATGATACTGCCTGCGCCGAAGCTCAGGCCAATGCGTTGCAATCACTGGACGGGTTTTGGCAAAAGGCAAATATCGTATGTCTTATTTTGGTTGGCGACCGCATGAAAGCGTCATTTGCGGCAGATATTCTGTCTGATATGCTTAGCACAAATGCCGAAGAAGACGTTAATTTCTTCATGCTGACTGACCTGCTTCTTGGCAGGCGTGACTCGATATCGCTTGATCTAGATAATCTAAGCTTTTTGCATCTGGTGCTGATGGATGCCGCCCATGAGCAGATTTCGCGTGATGCGTTTGAAACATTGCCTGCCTCTATGATACAGGCAAGCAGCTCATTTCGCTATTTGGAATCTGATGCCGCAATTAACACCAGCTATGATAGCTATATCAGAGGCTTGATCACAGCCCAACAAGCTCAGACATTATGGCGGGCTCAAGGCGCAGAAAATCAGCCTGTTGAGGCAGCGCTTGCCGAAATTGATACACAGATCATTACTGAAGATGGCCGAATATCAGAAGAAGGTCTGCCAAGTGCTTATCTATGGATTGGACTGTCTGAAAGACAGTCAGCAGATACAGATTTGCTGATCATGAAATCATTTGTTGCCGAAGTGAAGGCTCGGCGCGCCTATGGAATGTTGCCATTTTATGCCAATCTGATAACGGCTAGAATGGCCAGCACAGATTCAGTGCCAGAAGAATTATCTGATGGCTTTGAGATGGTGCGCGCTATCTATAATCCGCAAGATACCACCTTGATAGCCAGCGCTGCAAAATCTGCCCAGAGGCTATTATCGGCAGGACTTGATGATAAGGTAAGCTGGCGCCAGATAGATGATGCAAAGGCGCTATCTTTGCTACCTATTTTGCGGGCAAAAGGGGTTGAGATAGAAGATCAAGACTGGATGGCACTTGCTAAAAGCGAAGCTGAAAACACAGATGCCTCTTTATCTATGCGCTATCGCGAAGTAAGCTTTGCTGCACAGCAGGCACTTAATCTTGCAAGCCAGAATGGGCAAGTTGGCAAGACAATTCTGCTAGCCGCCCATCTGATAGATAATGCTGATTTGGGCTGGATTGCCCCTGATGATATTGTCCAGATTATGAGCGCCCTGAAACAGATTGGCTTATATGACGAAGCAGACAGGCTTGCAAATGAAGCAATCGCCGCGCATCTGTTGCGCCTTCATCTCTCGCATGTCGGAAGCTAGCATGGGTGAGCTTGATGTGGGTGGCTGGTAATGTCACAAGATAGGGTGATAGAACAATTTATTATCACATTATCTGCCGAACAGGGCGCATCTATCCACACGCTTGATGCCTATCGGTCTGATTTAGCGCTTACCGCAGACGCATTGCCTGCCAATACTGGGTTTGAGCATGTAACAGCAGATGACATATCCAAAATATTAGGGCTTTGGCACCGCCAGCATCTGTCTGCTGCGACCATATCCAGACGATTATCTGCATTGCGTCATTTCATGGTCTGGCAAATTGCAGAAGGCATAAGACGTGATAATCCATGTTTGCACATAGATACCCCAAAACAGGCAAAACAACTGCCGAAAAGCCTGTCAGAGGACGAGGTAGCCAGACTAATATCTGCCTGTGCCAAGCTGGCTGAACCGCATAGAATTAGGATGGCCGCAGGGCTTGAATTGCTATATGCGGCAGGGCTTAGGATATCTGAGCTTCTTGATATTAAAACAAGTGCCATTAAGCCAGAAAACCAGATGCTTCTTGTGACAGGCAAAGGCGGAAAAGAACGGCTTGTCCCGCTCACTAAGATAGCGATCGAAACAGCGTTGAGATGGTGCGAGATGCGCGATAAAAACGGTATTGCAGATCATGACCAGCTAATGGGTGATACAACAGGGCAGATGAGCAGGCAGAAATTCAGCCAATTGCTGAAACAGCTTGCCCACATTGCAGGCATAGAGCCCGCGAAGGTCAGCCCGCATATATTGCGTCATTCCTTTGCAACCCACATGCTTAATCGGGGGGCAGATCTCAGAAGTTTGCAGATATTGCTTGGTCATGCAGATATTTCTACAACCCAGATTTATACACATACCCGTCCTGAGCGCCTTGCTGGACTTGTAAATCACGCCCATCCCCTTGCAGACAAACACAAAAAAGACTAAACTTTAGCCTAATATCACTGCCCCAATCGGAGTTCACTTAGATGAGTCATTTTCTGGATTTTGAAAAGCCTGTTGCAGCACTAGAAGGCAAGATCGAGGAATTACGGCATCTTGGGGGTGATACGGGGGTCAATATTGCCGAAGAAATTGGCAAGCTTCAACTGCGCATTGATAAAGAACTTGAAACCACCTATGCAAAGCTTGGCGCATGGGAAAAAGTACAGGTTGCACGTCATCCCGAACGACCTAAGCTAGTCCAGATTATCGACCATCTGTTTGATGAGTTTATTGAGCTGTCTGGTGATAGAGCCTATGCAGAGGATTTTGCCATTATTGGCGGCATGGCCAGATTTAATGGTCGGCCTGTTATGGTGATGGGTACTGAAAAGGGTAGCACCACCGAACAGCGCATTAAGCGGAATTTTGGCATGGTGCGGCCAGAGGGTTATCGCAAGGCGATCAGACTAATGGAAATGGCAAGCCGTTTTAATCTGCCAGTGCTTAGCTTTGTTGATACAGCAGGCGCCTATCCAGGACGCGGGGCTGAAGAACGTGGGCAGGCAGAAGCGATTGCCCAATCAATTCATGCCTGTTTGAATGTATCTACCCCCTTTATCTCAACCATCATTGGTGAGGGCGGGTCTGGCGGCGCGATTGCGCTGGCAACTGGCAATCGGGTATTGATGTTTGAACATGCTGTCTATTCTGTGATTTCTCCTGAAGGCTGTGCCTCTATTTTGTGGCGATCCGCAGATAAAGCCCAAATCGCCGCAGAAGCCTTGCGGCTAACAGCAGATGATATGCTGGCATTAGGGGTAATAGACGATATTGTAAAAGAACCTCTTGGGGGCGCTCACCGCAATATTAAGACAGCGCTAGATACCTTATCTGCTAGTATTTCAGCTCAGCTTGCTGAGCTTACAGACAAATCTGGCGATGCGTTAATCTCAGACAGGGCAGATAAATATATCAAGATCGGAGATTTATCTCTGAGTGCATGATGTTTGCTAGGCGAGCTGGTTATTAACCAAGCTTGGAATTGCCCTTCTGGCACTATCAACCTCATCAAGATTAAGATCAGCTATCATCACTGCTTCATCCTGCTGTTTAGCATCAGCTAGCACCTCGCCCCATGGATTTATGATCAGCCCATGCCCAAAAGTGCGCCTGCCATCTGCATGAGTGCCATATTGAGCGGCAGCCAGAACAAAACACCCTGTCTCAATGGCGCGCGCGCGAAGCAAAATATGCCAATGTGCCTTGCCTGTTACTTCGGTAAAGGCAGCGGGAATACAAAGAATTTTTGCGCCTGCTAGCGCTAGCTTGCGGTAAAGATGGGGAAACCTTACGTCATAACAGATACTGATGCCAAAATGCCCGATAGGCGTATTACAGCTTACAGCCTTAGTGCCAGCTTCAAAACTATCTGCTTCATTATATATTTTGCCATCCCCAACTGAGGCGGTGAACATATGAATTTTGTCATAGTGGCTGATAATCTCACCTGTGGGCGAGATCAGATAGGCTCTGTTGGCGCATTTATCTTGGCCTCTGTCACGCATCATCAATGAGCCGACATGAAAATACAAACCATAGCTAGCAGCAAGTGAGGAAAGGTGTGACAGGCTGGGGCTATCTTCTGGGGATTCTGCCTGCTGAAATAAGGCCTCTTTGTTTTTGGCCAGAAAGGTTGCACATTCTGGAAGGCTAACCAGCGTGGCAGAATCTGAGGCAGCCTGACTAACAAGCCTGTCAATGATAGGCAGGGTTTCTGCTACTGTGCCTTGTGCGCAATATTGCAAAATTGCCGCGCGTATCACCATATATCTGTCTCCTAGCTAGCCAGCAACGCATCAAGCGCACCTGCGCGCTCAAGTGCCATCAAATCATCACATCCGCCAATATGATCTTCATCTATAAAAATCTGCGGTACAGTATGTCGGCCATTGGCACGTTTCATCATCTGCTCGCGCCCAGCTCTATCTGCTGTTACATCAATCTCTGTGAAAGGCTGACTTTTGGATTTCAATAGCCGTTTGGCAGCATGACAATATGGGCATAGCATGGTGGTATAGATTTCAATCTTGGGCATAGGCATCTTCTGTTTCATGTACGCTGATAGTCTTGTTCTAATATCTAGTGTTGATAATAGATGATTGCAATGATTTCAGCTATAATACTCTGGCAAAGACAAGTGCAGAGATAGTGTTGTTATGGCCTGCTGAGGTTAATGTATCGGCACAGCTTTGCAGGGTTGCACCTGTTGTCATCACATCATCAATTAGCAAAATTGGACGGCATTTCCAGTCATCATCACTGTTCGGATTAACCGCAAAGGCGTTTCGCACATTTCGCCTTCTGGCTGTTTTGTCTTTACCTGCCATTGAGGGGGTATGCCTTTGCCTCAGCAATAGATTTGGCGCAAATTCGGCATGTCGTATATGTGGTCTGCTGTGCTGAAATAGCCATCTTGCAAGCTCAGCTGACTGATTATAGCCTCGCCTTAGATATCTCAATGGATGAAGTGGCACAGCTACAACCAGACTATTATCTGCACAGATAGACTCATACAACGCCAAACATAGTGCGCCAAGAAGCGGTGTTCTGTCTAGTTTGCCTGCATGCTTAAATCCAGTTAACAGGTCTCGCGCGGTTGCATTATATCGGCAAACAGCGCGAATATGCGCAAAAATAGGGGTGGTTAGGCTACAGATGGAACATAGGCCATCTGGTGTCTTATAGGCTTGCGGCCTGCCACAAATCTGGCAGATTGGCGGTGCAATCAGCGCCAGCCCGTGCCAGCAATCACGGCATAATTGATGGCTTTGGGCAGGGGTGCGGCACAGCACACAACAGCCAGGTAGTAACATATCTGCCATAGGCTGAAACAGCCGATATGTCTGTTTGCTAGTTGGCAGTCTGAAAATGCTGGATAATCTGTTATACATATTATTATTTATGCCACTATGATATATGCCATTATCAGCGATGTAATGAGGACATATCCTCCTCGCGTATTATTTTGGAGTATGATAGGGCAAAGGCCTGAATAAATCGTTAACCCATACCTGAATAAGTGGAAAACCCCTCTAGCCTGTAGATGAGCTTATGACGTTACAACCGCCCCAAATTTTTGATCTTGCGGCATTAACACAGCACCGGAATAGGGCGGCCTCTGGCTTTTCCGAATTTAATTTCCTGAAACAGCTTGGTGTTGACAGGCTGGTTGAACGGCTTGGGCTGGTTCGGCGACGCTTTAATGATATTTTAGATATTGGCTGTCATTCAGGTGAGATGGTATCTGCATTATCTGCCTCTGATCTATATCATCTGAATATGCGCTTTACCCAGCTTGAAATTGCGCAAAAATTCGCAGATATTGCCAGTGAAAATGGGGCGCATACATATTGTTCTGAGCTCAACCCTCTGCCTATAATGCCTGCCCAGTTTGATGCGATTATCTCTGCTATGTTTTTGCATTGGATTGATGATTTACCAGGCGTGCTTACACAAGCCAGACTTGGATTGCGCCCAGATGGGTTTTTTGTGGCCAATTTGCTAGGGGGGCGCAGTTTACAAGAATTACGGCAAGTGCTTGTTGCAGCAGAAACAGAGCTATATGGCGGTATGAGCGCACGTACAGTGCCAATGGCAGATATTCGCGATCTAGGGGGGGTGATGCAACGTGCAGGCTTTGCATTGCCTGTGATAGATGCTGAATTGATTGATGTAACCTATCCAAACCTGTTCCGTTTGATGGCAGATTTAAGAGGGATGGGAGAGCAAAATGCATTGCATGCGCGAAGCCGAAGCTTTGCCACAAAGGCGCTATTTATGAAAGCGGCTGAAATTTATCAGCGTGAATTTTCCAATGAAGATGGCCAGATAGTTGCTAGTTTTGAGCTGATTACACTAACAGGCTGGTCGCCATCCCCCTCTCAGCCACAACCGCTTGCGCCAGGCTCAGCCACCATGCGGCTAGCAGATGCGATTGACAGCACAGAATATGATCCGCTTACCAATGATGAGGGCTAAGCCGATGTTACAAAATATCCTGAATCACAGAGATAAGCTGGCTATTGGCAGGTGGCATCTCAACATCACGCAAACGTGCTGGCATCATCCAGCGTAATGTGCCGCCTTCTTTTGGGTGCGGCCTGCCTGACCATTTTCTGCAAACATATAGCAGAAGAATCATATGATGCGTTTCATATTCATGCGAAGCAAAGCCTAGCGGTGCAAGACAGCTATCTTTGGTATCAACCCCTAATTCTTCATCTAGCTCTCTGACTAACGCTGATTCTGGGGTTTCACCAGCTTCAATTTTGCCGCCCGGAAATTCCCAAAAGCCAGCAAACACTTTGCCTTCGGGGCGCTGTGCCAACAATATCCGCCCATCACTATCTATCAAGGCAACAGCAGAAATAAGCTGAATATCTTGCTGATGCATTGGCCTAGCTTCGGTAATCTGCATTGATGGAAATATAGCCATGCGTTAAATCACAGCTATAGATATAGGCATGACCTGAATTTTCTGGCGTGCCTAAATCTATGTCAATATCGATTGTCTGGCCTTTCATATGGGCAGTCACTGGCGCTTCATCATAGCCCTCAGCTGCCTCGCCCTTTTCGGCTATCACAATGCCGCCGATAGATATTGATAGCGTATCTCTGTCAATCAGCGCACCTGACTTGCCAACCGCCATTACAATCCGCCCCCAATTTGCATCTTCGCCTGCTATTGCTGTTTTGACCAACGGGGAATTGGCCACAGATAGCGCAACCATTCTGGCATCTTGATCAGAGGCGGCATGGCTAACAGATATTCTGATAAGCTTGCTTGCGCCTTCGCCATCTTTAACAATTTGGATGGCAAGATCAGTAAGCACATCTGTAAGCGCTGCTTCAAAGGCGTCTGCACTATCTGTATCTAGCGTTTGTATAGGGCTATTGCCTGCTGTGCCGCTAGCCAGCGCATAGACACTATCAGATGTGGAGGTATCACTATCGACCGTGATGCAGTGAAAGCTTTTATCTATTGCGCGTGATAATAGCTGTTGCAGACAAGATCTAGAGATAGCGGCATCTGTGCCAACATAGCATAGCATGGTAGCCATATCAGGGGCTATCATGCCTGATCCTTTGGCAATGCCATTTAAGGTGATTATTCTTCCATCAATTTCTATCTGGCATGTTGCCCCTTTGGCAAAGGTATCTGTAGTGCAAATTGCCTCTGCTGCTTGCTTCCAGCTAGCAGGCTGTCTGAGCAGAGTATCAAATGACGAAATCATTTTGTCAGCTGGTAACAGCTCGCCAATTACCCCTGTTGATGCCACCATTATATGGCTAGCAGACATCATCAATCTTTCGGCAAGTGCTGCGCAATATTCAGCAACTGAATTTGCCCCTTTGCGTCCAGTAAAGGCATTGGCATTACCAGAATTGGTGATAATGGCACGTGCCTTGTCTGTCGCTAGGGCGGCACGTGATGTATCAACTGCAGCAGAGGCTGTTTTTGATTTGGTGAACATGCCTGCTGAAACAGCCCCCTCTTCAGCCATCATCAGCATAATATCATCTCTATCTCGATATTTTATCTGTGCCGCCGCAACATACAGGCTGATGCCATCTATCTGAGGCATAGCTGGGAATTTGGCTGGTGCTAATGGTGAGCGCGCGAGCGTGGATGACATGATAGCTCTCTATAAATTACTGGTTTTGTATGACGGCTTTAGTCGCCTGTCTTACTTCATCAAGGCTCAGCCGCGAAATGCTGGCAGGTGCGCGTAAGCCTTCAATAATTCTGGCTAGTCCTTGATTGGCAAGATTGTTTTGTAGCTGGCCCCGAATCGCATCAAATGACGGCGCTTCAGACAGTTTTTTATCTTCCAGCTTGATCACATGCCAGCCAAATTGGGTTTGTACAGGCGAGGCAGAATGACGGCCGACTTCAAGCGCAAAGGCTGCATTTTCAAATGAAGGCACCATAGCTCCGCGTGCAAAATACCCAAGATCACCGCCATTTGGTCCGCTTGGGCCAGTAGATTTAGCCCGCGCAAGCCCCGCAAAATCAGCCCCGCTATTTAGCTCGGCAATAATCGCCTTTGCTTCTGCTTCTGAGGCAACCAGAATATGGCTTGCTTTAATCTCTTCACGGGCGGTTTCATCAGCAATAAATAGCTGATATGCCTTTTGCAATTCTGCTTCTGTAATCACCTTGCGAAGCTCTGAGGTGATAAAGGCTTCTGCTAGCACACGCTGGGCGGCGATGCTCATCTGCGCCAACACCTCAGGATTTGCTGTTAGCCCTGCCTGATTGCCAGCGGCGGCGGCTAGCCGCGAGTCGATAATATCATCAACAATTCGGTCGAAATAAGTGTCCAAAGGTTGCTGTTTAATTTCGGCAGGCAATTGTTCTGCTATTCTCATCACCTCATCTAGAAAAATGGCTTCTCCATTTACTTCGGCTACTGTGATTTTCTGCTCTTGCGCATGCAGGGGGGTAATGGCTGTTACCACGCCCATCATAAATAGGCCAAATAAGATATTACCGCCGCCAAATCTGGTTTTTGACGGCAGGCATTTTTTCAGTCTGGAAAACATTGAACGACCCTTAATTTTTGAATGAGAATGTCATGCTTTGTGTTAGCATAAAGCCTGCATCTCAGCAATCATCGGATTTTTGGTATTGCTGAGCTATGATCAAGACAAATCACCAGAAAAATGCCTTTGGTTATTTGACAAAATCGGATGAAATGCCTATCTGCAAGATAAGGCGTGTTTTGCGCGTCTTTTTTGAAAAGGATAATAATGATGTTTTCTGCGCTGGCAAAAAGCCTGTTTGGCGATGCGAATGACCGTGAAGTGAAAAAGATCGCCCCTCAAATAAAGGCTATCAATGAGGCTGAAGCAGAAATGCAGGCCATGTCAGATGAGCAATTAGCCGCGCAGACTGAACGGTTCAAAAACCGTCTTGAGCAAGGTGAATCAGAAGATGATATTCTGGTCGAAGCCTTTGCCACTGTCAGAGAGGCAGCAAAACGTACGCTTGGTCAGCGCCATTTCGATGTCCAGCTTATGGGCGGTATCGTGCTGCATGAGGGGCGCATTTCCGAAATGAAAACAGGCGAAGGTAAAACCCTTGTGGCGACTTTGCCTGTCTATCTGAATGCGCTGTCTGGTAAGGGCGTGCATGTGGTTACTGTGAATGATTATCTTGCCTCTCGTGATGCAGGGTGGATGGGACAGGTCTATGAATTTCTGGGACTTAGTGTCGGCTGTATAGTTGGTGGTCTGGATGATGTGCAAAGACGCGCGGCTTATAATTGTGATGTAACCTATGGCACAAATAATGAATTCGGATTTGACTATTTGCGGGATAATCTGAAATTCAGCCTTGAAGAGATGGTTCAGCGCGATCATCATTTTGCGATTGTGGATGAGGTTGACTCAATTCTGATTGATGAAGCCAGAACACCGCTTATTATCTCTGGCCCTGCGGAAACATCGGCAGAACTATATATGGCAGTAGATAGGCTGATGGCGTCATTTACTGAGGCTGATTTTGAGCTAGATGAAAAGGCGCGTTCGGTCAGCCTGACAGAAGAGGGCGTGCGCCATGCAGAATCATTGCTTGAGCAGGCAGAATTGCTGTCCACTGGCAGCCTGTATGATGTTGCCAATATTAGCCTGCTACATCACATCAATCAGGCATTACGTGCCCACCAGCTATTTCAGCGCGACACCCATTATATGATTAAATCTGGCCAGATTGTCATTATTGATGAATTTACTGGTCGTGCAATGGAAGGCAGGCGATATTCAGACGGGCTTCATCAGGCTATTGAAGCGAAAGAAGCTGTGGCTATTCAGCCAGAAAATCAGACACTTGCTTCTGTTACCTATCAAAATTATTTCCGCCTTTATGACAAGCTGGCAGGGATGACAGGCACCGCCCTGACAGAAGCAGGCGAATTTTCTGAAATTTATGGTCTTGAGGTCACCTCAATCCCTACCAACAAAGATGTTGCTCGCAAAGATCATGATGACGAGGTATATCGTACCTCAAAAGAACGTGATACTGCTGTGCTTGAGCTTATCAAGGATTGCCAGAAGCGTGGACAACCAATTCTGGTAGGTACCGTATCTATCGAAAAATCAGAATTTTTGTCGACCCAGCTTACAAACCAGAAGATAGACCACAAGGTGTTGAATGCCCGCTTCCATGAAGAAGAGGCAAAAATCATCGCGCTTGCGGGGGTGCCAGGCGCAGTAACAATCGCAACCAATATGGCAGGCAGAGGCACAGATATTCAGCTTGGCGGCAATTATGATATGCGGATTGCAGACGAAGCAACCAATGAGGACGGCAAGATACATCAGGCAAAAGCAACCAAAATTGCTAAGGAAATTGAGGGGCTGAAACACACAGCGCTTGATGCTGGCGGGTTGTATGTGGTTGGCACAGAACGCCATGAATCACGCCGGATTGATAATCAGCTTCGCGGCAGAACAGGCCGTCAGGGAGATCCTGGTGCGTCAAAATTCTTTTTATCATTAGAAGATGATTTAATGCGAATTTTCGGCTCTGAGCGTCTTGATTCAATGCTTGGCAAGCTTGGTCTTGAAGAAGGTGAGGCGATTACCCACCCATGGATCAATAAAGCGGTTGAAAAGGCACAGTCAAAAGTTGAAGCGCATAATTTTGAAATTAGAAAACAGCTGCTTAAATATGATGATGTGATGAATGATCAGCGTCAGGTCATCTTTGCCCAACGTAAAGAGATTATGCAGGCAGAAGAGGTGCAGGAAACTGTGCGGGAAATGCGCTATGATGCGATTGACCAGATTATTGCAGAAGCTATCCCTGCAAATAGCTATGCTGATAAATGGGATGGTGCGTTGCTAAGCCAGAAATCACATGAGGTGCTTGGCCTGTCTGTGGCAGGAGAAGACTGGGTGTCAGAAGATGGCGTAGCAGAAGAAGAAATCACCACCAGACTGCAACAAAACTCAGATAGCTATATGGCAGAAAAGGCGATCAGATTCAGCCCAGATGTGATGCGCATGGCTGAAAAATCACTTTTGCTTCAGGTGCTTGACCAGCTTTGGAAAGAACATCTGCTTCAGCTTGAACAGTTGCGGCAAGGTATTTCATTGCGTGCATATGCGCAAAAAGACCCGCTTAATGAATATAAGCGTGAGGCCTTTTTCATGTTTGATGCGATGCTAGATAGACTGCGCCAGACAGTAACAATGGCGCTAAGTCATGTTGAGATCAACCCGCCAGAAGAACAGACACAACCTGCTTCTGCACAGCCAGCAAATGCACCCACACAGAAGGTGTCAAGAAATGCCGCCTGTCCGTGCGGGTCTGGACGTAAATATAAACATTGTCATGGTAAACATGAAAGATAGTATTATTCGCAAGTAGGATGATAAGACAGCCATCATGAAGAATTTTTCAATAAAGTGCGAGAATACACATGAATTTGAGGGCTGGTTTGACAGTCTAGATTCTTTGCGTAAGCAAATGGCAAGCGGGCTAGTTGAATGCCCTTATTGCGGCACTAAGGCTGTTGAGAAAATGCTGTCAGCTCCGCAATTAAGCACACCGAAAACACAAGCAAAGCATAAGCTGTCAGAGCATCCATCAAGCATGTCTGATAGCGCCCAAGCGCCTGCGCCTGCCGAAAATAATCATGCTGTGATGCATACAGGGGATGCGCCGAATATGATGGCGATGCGGTTAATGTTGAAACATATTCAGCAAACAGTAACCTCTCACTTCAAAGATGTAGGGCAAGACTTTGCCAGTGAAGCCAGAAAAATACATTCAGGCGAGATTGAGGCTGAAAATATTTATGGCCACTGTTCTGAGGCAGAACGTGCCGAACTGCAAGAAGAGGGCATTGATATATTTGCCCTGCCTGATCTTCCAAAAGATAATTAGCCTGCCTGCTCGCGCGAGATTATCGCCGCCTGCCACATACGCCATAATTTATCGCTGTTACCGAAGAGCATCTGAAGCCGCCAGATAGGCGTGGCACAAAACCAGTGATATTTTCAATGCTAATATCATGTTCTGCAGCCTCAGCTACAAGCTGGTGGGGGCTGATGAATTTGCTAAATTCATGGGTGCCAGGCGGCACTATCTTCAGCAGATATTCTGCGGCAAATTTTGCCCCTAGCAAGGCGGGCACAGATTTATTGATGGTGGTGATAATAACCAGCCCTTGTGGGCGCACTAACTGGGCGAGGGTTGATAAAAAGCTATGCCTATCGTTGACATGCTCTATCACCTCAGAAGCATAAACAAGATCAAACCGCCCCACACTTCCAGCCTGTGCTAATAGCTCCTCACTGCTCATATTCTGATAATCAATCACCAAGCCTTGGCTTTTTGCATGGATCTGGGCTGCGTGAATAGCCCCTTTTGAGGCATCTATTGCGGTCATCTCTGCACCAAGACGCACTAGCGGTTCTGCTAGCAACCCTCCGCCACAACCTACATCTAGCATTTTCAGCCCAGATAGGGGATGAGGTGATGAGGGGCTGTTTGATAGCCCCGCCCGTCTGATGGAATTTACAATATATTCGATTCTGACAGGGGTGAATTGATGCAGTGGCTTCATCGCCCCTGTATCATCCCACCATTGTGCGGCCAGCTGGTCAAATCTTGCAACATCTGCTGCATCAACAGACGCAGGGTCTGACGCAGAAAAAGTGCTGTTGCTCATTGCGCTATCCTTCCTTGATTATAGGCTAGCTATTATGTCTTTTTGGCATGCGTTCTTGATTTGGGTTTGCCCATAATCTCAAGATAGTGTATTAACACGCCATTTTACAGTGCGAAACCGCAACCGATTATATCCAAAACAGACTGTTTTGTAGCTGAATATAAAGGATGACCTATCCAGATGGCAATTATTGTGCAGAAATTTGGCGGCACATCAGTAGCTGATCTTGACCGAATTCGGTCTGTGGCAATGCGTGTAAAGTCTGAGATAGATAACGGAAATCAGGTTGCGGTAGTGGTCTCTGCTATGGCAGGCACAACTAACCAGCTGGTTGCATGGGCGCGCGATATAGGGCCTTTGCATGATGCGCGTGAATATGACACGATAGTTGCGTCTGGCGAGCAGATAACGGTTGGGTTGTTGGCTATTGCGTTGCAGAATATTTCGGTTGATGCACGCTCATGGCTTGGCTGGCAACTGCCTTTCAGAACAAATGATGTTCATAGCTCTGCCCGTATCGAAGACATTGATGTGTCAGTGCTGAAATCACGTCTGGCCGCAAATCAAGTTGCTGTGGTAGCTGGCTTTCAAGGGATTGCAGATGATAATAGAATCACCACGCTTGGGCGCGGCGGCTCTGATACCTCAGCGGTTGCGCTTGCCGCCGCATTAAATGCAGATAGATGCGATATCTATACAGATGTAGATGGCGTCTATACCACCGATCCCAGAGTGGTGCCAAAGGCACGCAAGCTAGATACAATTACCTTTGAAGAAATGCTGGAAATGGCTTCAGCAGGCGCAAAGGTGCTTGAAACCCGCTCAGTTGCGATGGCGATGTCTCATAATGTGAAGCTTCAGGTGCGCTCAAGCTTTGTTGAAGAAGAAGGCACTTTGGTCATTGAAGAGGATGATAATATGGAAAAGCAGAAAATCAGCGGTATTGCCTATTCACGTGATGAAGCGAAAGTCACGCTGGTTGGCCTGCCTGACAAACCAGGTATTGCCGCAACCGTATTTGGCGCTCTGGCAGATAATCATATCAATGTTGATATGATCGTACAGTCCGCCTCTCCTGATGACTCGCGAACAGATATTACCTTCTCGGTGGCTGCCCTTGATTCAGACAGGGCGGTTCAAGTGCTTGAGGCGCAAAAAGCAGACCTAGCGTTTAACAGGGTCATTGCAGATACTAATATCGCTAAAATTTCAGTTATTGGAACAGCGATGAGAACCCAGCCAGGCATTGCTAGAACAATGTTTTCTGTGCTTGCAGAAAAGGGTATAAATCTGCATGTGATCTCAACCTCTGAGATCAAAATATCAACATTGATTGATGCAGATTATACCGAACTTGCTGTTAGGTCATTGCATGATGCCTATGGGCTTGAAACCTCCTAAAGGGGTAAAAAACCGATCCAAATGGCCAAAATTGAAGGTCTAATTCGGGTAAAAAAGCCAATAATTCAGTCGTTTTAACATTTTATGGTAGATTTTTACGCTATTTTAAGGTAACAGCAAAAGAAGAGTTATTCTCGAAAAAAGGGCAGGAATGTTTTTGAGATGACGGATAAAATCGGTCTTAAAGAAGATATTTGTATAACACCAGCAGATATTGGCTTTGCGCTGAAAACAGCTCGCGAAGCGATGAAGATATCGCTAACCGATATTTCTGACCAGACTAGAATTTCAAAAGATTATCTTAAATATATTGAATCTGGCCAGTTTGATATGTTGCCAGGCAATAGCTATGTCAAAGGCTTTCTGCGCAATTATTGCGATGTGGTGAATGTGGATGCTGAACCGCTGATAGCTGCCCTGAAACAAGCTGATGAATCAGTGTCTAAAAAGCCTGAATATCGGTTTCCTGTGCAGGCGCTTGTGCCAAAAATGGCAACCTCAATGCTAGCGCTTATTTTGGTAACAGTGGCATTGGGGGGCTATATCTTCTGGGCAGTGGCGATAAATGAAAATACAGCGATTGTCACCACAGCTCAGCTTGAACAGGGTGAAGATGACGAAAAGATTGTAAATCAGTTCACAGATATCTCTAACGTGTCTGAACCGCCGATCATAGCGCAAGCTGATATTGCAGATACACCCATGAGCTTAACGCCAGCTAGCGAGCTTGCTCCAGCTAGTGAGGCTCAGTCAGCGAAAATAGCGCCGGTTGCGTCCCTTGAGCAACAGAGCGATATAGCAGATAGTGCATCGCCGCGCCAAACCGAAACAGTGGGTGCGCCAGCTCAGATAGCGCAAAACGAAATACAACCGCAAACACCCCTTGCAACTCAGCCTGAAGCGCCTGCCGCGCCGTCCCTGACAGAGATTGCGTCTAATGCTAGCGTGCCATCCGAGCCAGAGTTGCTTAATCAGCCTCAAGAACCGCTGAATACTGCCAGTGCATCAGGGGCTGTTGCGCAATCCCGTATCCCGCAAAGAGAGCTTATCATCACAGCAACATCTGCCGCATGGCTTGAAATTGCCCGTCGTGATGGCGAGGTTTTGGTCAGCAAATTATTACGCTCTGGCGAGACAATGGTCACAGTAATGGATGAAGCGTTGTTATTAAGCACAGGGAATGCTGGTGGGTTGATGGTGAAAACCCCAACCATTGATAATTTCCGGCTTGGCAAGGTTGGCGAAATTATCCGTGATCTGCCGCTTAGCCGTGATGGAATCAAAGTAAGATATAATCTTACAACTTATTAACCTATCCTCTATACTGTCTAGCATAGGATATGCTATAGCTCCGAAAGGCGCGCATATCTTGTTACATATCAGGGGCTGCTAGAAGCCGTTTTGAAGTTCAGATTGCAATTCAGGATCATTAGACCGGATGAGCCAAATACGTCCATATAGGCAGATTGAACGCCGAAAATGCAGACAGATCATGGTAGGGTCTGTTGCTGTTGGGGGGGATGCGCCTATATCGGTGCAGACAATGACCAATACCCTGACAACAGATATTGATGCAACGCTGGCGCAAATCACCCAATCTGCCGAAGCTGGTGCAGATATTGTGCGGGTATCCTGTCCTGATGCAGCAAGCACCGCCGCCTTGAAGCATATTGTTAGCCAAAGCCCTGTGCCGATTGTTGCAGATATTCATTTTCATTATAAACGCGCTATTGAAGCGGCTGAAGCAGGGGCTGCTTGTTTGCGAATAAATCCTGGTAATATTGGCAGTGCAGATCGCGTCAAGGATGTTGTTGCAGCAGCGCGCGCACATGGCGCGTCTATGCGTATCGGGGTAAATGGTGGATCGCTAGAACGTCATCTGCTAGAAAAATATGGCGAACCATGCCCAGAAGCGTTGGTTGAATCAGCCCTTGAACATGCGCGTTATCTGCAAGAGCTAGATTTCCATGAATTTAAGATTTCTGTAAAAGCATCAGATGTATTTATGGCAGTAGCTGCGTATCAACAGCTTGCGGATGCGATTGATTGTCCATTACATATTGGCATCACAGAAGCAGGCGGGCAACGTGCTGGCACGGTGAAATCTGCGATTGGTCTTGGCAATCTGTTATGGGCAGGGATTGGTGATACAATTCGTGTGTCGTTATCTGCAACGCCTGCCGAAGAAGTGAAGGTTGCTTATGAAATGCTGAAAACACTGGGGCTAAGGCGGCGTGGTGTGACGGTTATTTCCTGCCCGTCTTGCGCGCGCCAGCAATTTGATGTGATCAGCACGGTTCAGGAAATTGAAGACAGGCTTGCCCATATCAACCAGCCACTAACAGTGTCTATTATTGGCTGTGTGGTCAATGGGCCAGGTGAAGCACGCGAGACAGATATCGGGCTTACTGGCGGCGGCAAAGGCACGCATCAGATATATATCTCAGGTCTTGCTGATCACCGCATCAGCAATGAAGATATTGTTGAGCATGTTGTTGCGATGGTCGAACGCAAGCTGGCAGAAGGTATGTCAGATGCAGATACTGCCACGCATATATCATCGCCAGTAAAAGGATTAGAATAATGCCTGCTTTGCAGCCAGTACGCGGCACAACAGATCAGCTTCCAGAACAGCGCGCCCGCTATAATCATACTGTCACTACAGCCCAGAATATTGCCTCACAGTATGGTTTTGATGATATGGCAACGCCTATATTTGAATTTACCGACGTATTTTCGCGCCCGCTTGGTGCTAGCTCTGATGTAGTCACAAAAGAAACCTACAGCTTTGAAGATAGGGGTGGAAGCTCTCTTACGCTTCGCCCTGAAGGCACAGCTGGCTGTATGCGTGCCGTGATCAGCAATGGGTTAACACAATCATTGCCACATAGATGGTTTTATCATGGGCCTATGTTCAGATATGAACGTCCGCAAAAAGGCAGAATGCGCCAGTTCCACCAAATAGGGGCTGAGCTAATCGGAATAGCAGGGCCTTCTGCTGATGCTGAAATTATTGGTCTTGGTGTCCATATCCTAGAGGCATTAGGGGTGTTGGCTGATACCACACTTCATCTAAATTCGCTTGGTGATACTCAAAGCCGAGACAGCTATCGCACTGCGCTTCTTGGCTATCTTGCTGCGTTTGAAGACCAGCTGTCTGAAGATAGCAAAAGGCGGCTTGCAACCAATCCACTCAGAATTCTTGATTCAAAAAATGAGACAGACAAAAAGATACTTGCAGATGCACCACGTCTTGCAGACTCGCTGACAGATGAGGCAAAACAGCATTTTGAGATGGTCACGAAATTGCTAGATAAGGCAGGGATTGCATGGCATTATGATCCGTTGCTGGTGCGCGGGCTTGATTATTACGCCCATAGCGCATTTGAATTTATCACGGATAAATTAGGCGCTCAGGGCACTGTGCTTGGCGGTGGCCGTTATGATGGATTAAGCGAGATGCTTGGCGGGCCTGCGCTTCCTGCGGTAGGCTTTGCTGCAGGGATTGAGCGGCTTGCTCTGCTCGCTTCACCGCCGCCTCCTTCTGGCAAGCAGATTGCGATTTTTGCAGCAGATAGCGAGGCTGTTACAGGATGTTTTGAGATTGCACATCGCTTGCGCGGAGCTGGCGTGGGTGTAGTGATGATACATTCTGGCAATATGAGCAAGAAAATGAAATCAGCCGATAAGCTAAACTGCCAGTACAGTATTATTGCTGGCTCTGACGAGCTTAGCCGTGATCAGGTTGTTCTTAGGGATATGAATACTGGCAGTCAGCAAGATATCTCATCTTCAGATCTGATATCCCATCTGCGCTCAGAGCTTGGCCTGCCATCTAATTAGCGTCAGAAGCGTTTCTGCCAGCCCGTCTTGCATATCCACTGTTTTGGGAATGAATAGTATGAGTCTTGATGACAATATGAACCGAGTATTAGCTCGCCGCCAACAAATTGAAGAAGAGCTGGCCGCCTCAGCATCTCTTAGCCCTGATCAGCTTGCTAGCCTGTCTCGCGAGCTATCTGAATTGCGGCCAGTTGCTGAGCAGGTTGAAACTGTCAAAAAGCTCAAACAGAATTTGGACGAGGCGCATGACATCATCTCATCTGCAGAGGATGATGCTGAAATGCTTGAGATGGCTCAGCTTGAAATTGACCAGCTTACCCCTGAGCTGGATGATGCAGAACAGCATCTTAAAATTCTGCTATTGCCGCGTGATACAGATGATAGCCGTAACGCTATCTTAGAAGTGCGTGCTGGCACAGGTGGTGAAGAAGCAGCGCTATTTGCATCTGATCTATTTGGAATGTATCAGCGTTTTGCCAGCCGTTTTGGCTGGAAGTTCGAGATTATGGAAATCTCGGAAACAGGGATTGGCGGCTATAAAGAAGCAACGGCGACTATTTCTGGTCAGGATGTGTTTGCCAAGATGAAATTTGAATCAGGGGTGCATCGTGTCCAGCGCGTGCCTGAAACAGAAACAGGCGGCAGGATTCATACCTCAGCTGCGACAGTCGCTGTACTTCCAGAAGCGGAAGATGTTGATATTGAGGTCAATGAATCAGATTTGCGAATAGATGTGTTTAGAGCCTCAGGGCCTGGCGGGCAATCTGTGAACACCACAGATTCAGCGGTGCGTATCACCCATATTCCAACAGGAATTGTGGTAAGCCAGCAAGATGAAAAATCACAACATAAAAATCGCGCAAAGGCGATGAAGATATTGCGTGCTAGATTATATGATGCAGAACGTGCCCGCCAACAGGCAGAACGTGCCGCCTCTCGCAAAGGGCAAGTTGGCTCTGGTGATAGATCGGAACGCATCCGCACCTATAATTTTCCGCAAGGCCGTGTTACAGATCACCGCATTAACCTAACCTTATATAAGCTGGATAAGGTGCTAGCAGGTGAAGCGCTAGATGAAGTAATCGATGCATTGCTTGCCGAAGATCAGGCAGCTCGCCTTGCCGAAGGTAATAGCGATAATGCATCAGCATAGCGCAAATGCATCTTGGCGGTAATGATCTTAGACAGCTGGTTACGGACATTGCTCGCCAGCTTGTGAACAGCCCCTCAGCACGGCTAGATGCACGCTGGCTTATCGGGCTTGCTATTGGGCGTGATAGCCCTGTATTTAGCCATGAGAGGATAGCGCTTGATGCAGACCAACATGACAGGCTTAAGAGGCTATTAGCAGATCGTAACATCGGAAAGCCAATTAGCAGAATGCGTGGTGTGCGCAGTTTTTATCGCCATGATTTTTATCTCAACAGCGCCACACTTGATCCTAGACCAGATAGCGAGATACTTGTGGAAACAGCGATTGCTTGGGCATCAGCGCGCGGAGATAGCCAGCTCAGGATAGCTGATTTAGGGACTGGTACGGGATGTTTATTATTATCTGTGCTTGACAGCTTGCCTCATGCAAGCGGGGTCGGGCTAGATTGCCAGCCCCTTGCAGTTGCCCAAGCGCGTGCCAATGCTGCCCGCCTGTCGTTATCCAAACGTGCAGAATTTCAGGTAAGTGACTGGTGCAGTGCCCTTGATGGCCATTATGAGTTGATTTTGGCAAATCCGCCCTATATCGCACAGGATGATGCAACGCTTAGTGATGATGTGCGCCTATTTGACCCTCACCAAGCGCTATTTGCAGGCAAAACAGGGCTTGATGCCTATCATAGCCTATTGCCGCAACTGCCAGCCTATATCTCAGATGATGGGCTATGTCTGATTGAAATTGGAGCGGGTCAGCACGCGCAGGTGAGCGCAATCGCACAAGCAGCAGGGCTATTTCTGCATGGCCATTATTATGACCTAGCTGGCCATATCAGAGTGCTTGGCGTCGCAAAAAAACCGCCCCAATAAGCCCCTGTTATCGGCATAGGTTATCTTGGCCGAATGAGCAGGTATATTCTTGTGCAGATCATATGAATTACAGAACAGCCAATCGTGAGTTTCAAATGCCAATAATGACAGAATTGTGACGAATTTACTTGATTATTATGCCTAATCATGGTCAAAAGAAGGAAGAAAACAGGCCAGAGATGAAAATCGCCTGTTAGATGCAATTCCCAGATAGCATATTTTATGAAGCGTTGGCACAGGCTAACCTAAAATTATCATAGTGGATTTTTAATGAGACAGAATCAGAGCCAGCATCAGAAGCGTTCACGAGGACGCGGACGCCGCAATAATAGTAATGGGCAGTCTTCGTTTAACCGAAATACTACGTTTGAGTCGAACGGCCCAGAAGGTAGGCTTCGCGGCAATGCACAGCAATTATTTGAGAAATATACTGCCCTTGCACATGATGCGAATGCTGCAGGTGAGCGCATATCTGCTGAGGCATTTTCTCAATTTGCTGACCATTATTATCGTATCTATCAGACAATATTGCAGGCCGCAGAACAGCAGAAAAAAGCCCATGAAGAGCGCCGTCAGGCACAGCATGGTGATATGAATAAATCAGAAGAAGATGATGCTGTTACTGCCGATGCTAATGATTCTGGCGACACTGGCGACACAGCAGAAGATAGCGAAGATAAGCAGGCCGCATCAGAGGCAAAAAAACCAGCGAGAAAACGGTCTAAAAAAACGGTTTCTGCTGAAGAATCAGATACCAAGCCTGAAGAAGCATCAGAGGCGGTTGCCTAAGCGAACCTCGTCTCCTTTGTTGATAATGCCGCCCTCTAAGATACGTGCAAACATGCCCAAATCTGAATGACCAAACAATATAGGCATTCTGGCTAAATGATCAGCATCTATCTGCGCATTATCTGGGTGAACATTGATAGCACTACATCTTCCGACAGGCTCGATAATCTCAATTCTGACATGATCGCCAATCATAATACTATGTCCTGCCCATGAAAATTCATCAAATGGCGTGTCATGCTCGATAACAAGATTAAGCCTGAACCGCCTATTATCTGGAATAGTGTGTGTTGCGCTGGCAAAGGCAGTTAGCGAGGCTGTGCTACATAGGCTTATCCAAGGGGCGGCTGTATCTGTATAGCCACCATCGCCAAGCTCTACCAGCTGCGGCGTGCCTGAAAAGGCGCGAGGTATTTCTGCAGCTAATGTCTGGGTGATAAGATGGCGCCCATTATGAGGCGCTGTAATCAGATGCTTGCCAGATTTATAGAGTGAAAATTCTGCTGTTTCAGGCGTATATTCTAGCTGATAGCCAGCAAGTTCAGGCACCATTGATTGCTGGATAAAATGGCGTTTTGCACACCAGCCTGAAGATAGTTTTTCATTACTAGCAGGATGGCCTGTGCTGATTGCAAATTGTCTATCGCCTGGCAATAGGCGGTTTGCCTCAACCGCCATTGTGTTTGCCTGTTGGCCTGAAAACCCCTTAAACGGAAATCGCCATATCTGCTCAAGGCGCATCTTAACACGCTCCAATTGGCTGTTAATAAAGCGGGGTAGTAACGCTTATCCCTGCATATTGCGGCGTGACGCTGTTAGACATTTGGTCTTTGATTCGCTTAACCTGCTTGTTAAATTCAGCCATTTCTGATGCTGGCACAGACTTGCCTGTTGGCAGTTTTACCGTAACTGGATTTACTTTGCGATTATTGACCAGAATCTCGTAATGCAGGTGCGGGCCTGTTGATCGGCCTGTTGAGCCAACATATCCGATGACTTGCCCTTGTTCTACAGAGACACCTTTTCTGATGCCTGCGGCAAAGCCTGACAGATGGGCATAGGCAGTTTTATAGGTTGAGCTATGCCTGATTCGGATATATTTGCCATAACTACCATTCCAAGCAGAAAATTCAACTTGGCCAGAACCAGCCGCCAAAATAGGCGTGCCTGTTGGTACGGCAAAATCAATGCCCTTATGCATGGCATTATATCCTTTTGTGGGGTGACGCCTCATGCCATAGCCTGAGCTAATGCGTGCGCCATTCACAGGTGTCCGCATCAAGGTGCGTACCGCAGATTCGCCTTTGCTGTCGTACCAGCCAACCCGTCCATTGGCATGCACAAATCTAAAATATCCCATTTTCTTACCAGACAGCACAATGCCAGCATAGTGAAGCTTGCCTTGCGCCATCACCTCACCTGACAGAGAATCAACTGATTTCTGGAATACCAGCTCAAAACTGTCACCATTTCTGATTTGACGCTGAAAATCGACAGAAAAGCCCATCACAGTTACAAATTCATCAAGTGCTTCAAGCGGTATGTTCGCGTCTTTAGCGGCGTTATATAGCGATACATCTATTTGACTGCCTGCATGCACAAGCTCTGTGGTTACAGGTCTAATCGCTTTTACAGTCATCCAGCCCTTATGCTGGTCATATTCTGGATGATGCAAGACATAATGGTCAAGAAAGCCATTTTCGACATTATCTATCTTAGCTTGTTTATGGGCAGGCAAATGAATTTGAAGAGCAATAGGGGTCTCTGCTGTATCAATACCAGCGGTAAAGCGCGTGCCTACCTGTAATTTGCGTAAATTCAGATGGGTTGATAGCGAGCTTGAAACAGCGGCAATTTCTTGATTTGTAAATTTAGCCTTTTTCAGAATTTTTGCCAGCGTATCTCCATTGCTAAGCGTTAGCTCTATGGTGGTTTTTAGCTGTTTGCCTGTTTCCCGTTCGACCATTTCAGACAGGGTGCGTGTTGACCGAGGCAACATATCCATCAAAGAAGGTCTTGGATTCGGCAAAATAATATCAACAGTCTCACCACCCCATGCTTCTGCAAAATGAGGACGCGGGCGCGGCTCTAATGTGCTGCGCCTGATCATCTCATCACTCAGTCCAGAAGAAAGCGCGCTTGCAGGCATGTTTCTGGTAACCTGCGTAGATGCACTGCCATTTGCTGCATAGCCAGCAGATACAGACAGCCCTAACATAAGCCATGCGCTAAGTGCAAACATGGCAATTGCAGCAATGTTGCGAAAGCTGGTTGTGATTCGGCACACTGTAAGATTCGCGCTTGTCATGGTGATAACCAAAACTCCAAACAAAAATATTGGGTGAAAACTAGTCTTAACCTGTGCTGTGGACAGAAAATTTACCGCACTATGTAACAAAAACCGAAATTGAAGTTTAATGTTATCTTTCACGTTCATTTCTAAATTGCTGATTCTTTTCATATTTATCGTCACTATCTGTTCAGGTCAAACATTTTCATGCATCTTTTAGACCAAAAACGCCAAGATAGTGTTTACAATCAGCCAAAAAACACGCTATCAT
>CBFHYU010000014.1:0-50048 GCA_965660165.1 Puniceispirillaceae bacterium (SeqCode) | reverse complement strand
TCCCTTTTGCTTTCGGTCTTTGTGCTTCGTTTTATGATCTTGCCATCAGCGTAATAACGCACCCAAAAATAAGGACTGGCATTTGATTTATAGAGTGTGAGTTTGCGTGGGTAGCCGCTGATATACGATTTGCTATCAGCAATTGGCACAGTTTTGTGCTTTTTCTTTTCAGTATCTTCAGTGCCGTTCAACTCAACTACTCGTCAATTTTATATCGCAATTACAGTCGAATCATCGAACTGCAATGCATAAAAAATAGTGTCAAAAAGTAGTAAAGTCTACACTATACTATTATACATAACTGATGGTATTATTAAAATATTGAAAAATATGAAGAAATGGCGCACCCGAGAGGATTCGAACCTCTGACCTCTGCCTTCGGAGGGCAGCGCTCTATCCAGCTGAGCTACGGGTGCGTATTTGTGTTATACACTGCAACTGCCCCTGTTGTGAACACCCTAAATCACATTGGCTAGGCTGGCTAGGGTTCAGCTTTCGCATCAACACTTCTCAAAAGGGATAACCGTTGATATTCACCTATATCTAGCCCCCACATCTTGCGCCCCTCATCACCCAAACACTATCTGGTGCATGACGCGGCCTGGCCATAATGTGAGCAGCCCTGTTAGCAACAGCGCCAGCGCATATAATGCCTGCATGGCGGTTTTATGCCGCGCTATCTTGCCTATGCGTGCGCTTCTTACCGCCTCAACCAGCGCCGCCAGCGTAAACAGGCTTAACAAGTGAATAGGGCTAAACAGCCCCCACACTCTAATCTCAAAAATACAAAATGAGCTTAGCGCGACTATCGCCATAAGCCCGACCCATAGCCGCCCGATAACGCGGTGCATATTAGTGCCTTTTGGCATAGCAAGCTGGACTGCGCCTAAGATAATGGCGGCAAGTGCAGCCAGCGCATGCACAGGCACGGGCGAGGGTTGGGCTAGCAAAATATCCATAATGACAGGTAATCTCCCCAATTTAGAATTTTATGGTCTGGCCAATCTATGCTATCACTAGTGAGAATGTTAACCTAGCGCCAGAAGCGCATCTAATCATCTTAAGAGACGTGTTATGACACAAAGCCTTTCACAGCCTAATTCTTCTGAAACATCTAATTCAGGCACATCTGAGAACACGCATACCAGCGTCACAGTGGCTGCGGGCACATCGCGCGTTGCGTGTAATGGCGGCGGCGGGGCGCTTGGGCATCCGCAAGTCTGGTTGACCCTGACCGCTCAACCCAATGGCAGTAGCGCGATAAGTTGTCCTTATTGCTCGCGTCATTTTGTGGCACCTGCTAGCTAGGCGCAGATAAAGCATGGCCTCATCAGAACAGCAAAATGATCAGTTGGTGCTTGTTGATGGCTCTGGCTATATTTTTCGGGCGTTTCATGGCTTGCCAATGATGAATCGCCAAGATGGCACACCGATAAATGCTGTCTTTGGCTTTACAAAAATGCTGATGAAGCTGTTATCTGATCTTCAGCCATCTCATATTGCGGTGATATTTGATGCAGGTCGCCGAACCTTTCGCAATGATATCTACCCTGATTATAAGGCGAACCGCTCAGAGCCACCTGACGAGCTAGTGCCGCAATTCTCATTGGTGCGAGATGCTACGATTGCGCTCAGCCTTCCTGCTATAGAGATGGCTGGCTTTGAAGCAGATGATATTATCGCTAGCTATGCCAGACAGGCAAGCGAGGCTGAAATGCCATGCGTGATTATTTCCTCAGACAAGGATTTGATGCAGCTTGTCAATCGCCATGTATCTATGCTTGACCCAATGAAACAGCGCCCGATTGGGGCAGATGAGGTGAGGGAAAAATTTGGGGTAGGGCCTGAAAAGGTGATTGATGTTCAGGCACTGGCAGGCGATTCAACAGATAATGTGCCAGGCGTGCCAGGCATTGGGGTGAAAACTGCCGCCGAGCTGATCAACCAATTTGGTGATCTTGATACGTTGCTGGCACAGGCAGACACGATTAAACAGCCTAAACGCCGAGAAAATCTGGTGAATTTTGCTGAACAGGCGCGGATATCCAGACAGCTTGTTAGCCTAAAAGATGATGTTGAGCTTCCCTATTCGATAGAACAGCTTGCCCAAAAGCCGCGTGATGATGATAGCCTTGTGTCTTTTTTACGGGCGCAAGGATTTAACTCGCTGTTGCTAGCGCTTGGCGATGCCGCAAATAACGCTCCGCCGCCTCAGCATGTCCCGACTTCTGCGCATACTAGCCAAGATAGCGCTACAGACGGGCTAAGCCCTATCATGCCGCCTCAACCAGAACAGACAGATTATCAGCTTGTGACACGCCTTGATATGCTGTCAGCATGGGCGGCAGAGGCAAAGGCGCAAGGCTTTGTGGCAATTGATACAGAAACCAGCTCGCTCAATGCAGCTGAAGCAGAGTTGGTGGGGATATCGCTTGCTACTGCACCAGGTCGCGCCTGTTATATTCCGCTACGTCATTGCCATCCAGATAGTGCGCCTGCTGATGGGTTTGATTTCTCGCCAGAAGATACTATTGCCTCCACCCCGCTTGAGCAGATAGACATAGCTCAGGCAATGGCGGTGCTAGCGCCGTTATTCCATGATCCTGCGGTGCTAAAAATCGGGCATAATCTGAAATATGATAGTCATGTGCTGTCATATCCGCATAATGGCGGGATTTCTCTGACGCCAATAGATGATACGATGTGCCTGTCTTATGTGTTAGATGCTGGCAGAACAGACCGTCATGGGCTAGATGCGCTGGCAATGAATATGCTTGGTCATCAGACCATAAAATATGAAGATATTTGCGGCAAAGGCGTTAAACAAATCCCCTTTAGCCATGTCCCGCTTGACGCGGCATGTAGCTATGCGGCTGAAGATGCAGATATATGCTTGCGGCTGTGGATGATGCTAAAGCCAAGACTTGCCAGAGAAGGCATGGCAGATGTGTATGAACGGCTTGAACGCCCGCTAATTTCTGTGCTTGCAGGGATGGAACAGCAGGGGATTAGCCTTGATGTCGGGTTTTTACGCCAGCTTTCAAATGAATTTGCGGTGCGGATGGCGGCGCTTGAAACAGATATTCATGGCGCTGCGGGTGAGCCGTTTAATATTGCATCACCTAAACAGCTAGGCGGTATTTTATTTGACAAGCTAGGCTATCCTGCGCCCAAAAAATCCAAAACAGGCGCCTATAGCACAGGGGCAGATATTCTAGAAGATATGGCCGCAACAGGTATTGAGATTGCCAAGCTTGTGCTTGATTATCGCCAGCTTGCCAAGCTGAAATCAACCTATACAGATGCGCTAACAGCCAGTCTAAACCAAAATACCCAACGGGTGCATACCTCATTTTCAATGGTAGGCGCCTCAACAGGCAGGCTATCTTCATCTGAGCCAAATTTGCAAAATATCCCTATTCGCACCCAAGAAGGACGGCAAATCAGAAATGCCTTTATTGCCAAAGAGGGGCATCAGCTTATTTCAGCAGATTATAGCCAAATAGAATTGCGGCTAGTTGCCCATGTTGCCAAAGAAGCCTCTATGCTTGATGCCTTTAAGAGCGGGGTGGATATTCATGCCCAGACAGCCTCTGAGGTGTTTGGGATTCCGCTTGAGCAGATGGATGGCGAGACCAGACGCAAAGCAAAGGCAATCAATTTTGGGATAATCTATGGCATATCTGCGTTTGGGCTGGCACGTCAGCTATCTATTGGCAGATCAGAAGCAGGGCAATATATTGGTGCCTATTTTGAAAAATTTCCCGGTATTCAGGCCTATATGGATGAGGCCAAACAATTTGCGAAAGAACATCTGTTTGTGAAAACGCTTTTTGGCAGAAAAATTCACATTCAACAAATTGCCTCCTCAAACGGGGCAGTGCGCGCATTTGCAGAGCGTCAGGCGATTAACGCCCCAATTCAGGGAAGTGCCGCAGATATTATCAAACGTGCCATGATCAGACTGCCAGATGCGCTAGCCTCAGAAAACCTCTCTGCATCAATGCTATTGCAGGTGCATGATGAGCTGATATTTGAAGTGCCAGACGAGCAGGCAGAAACAGCGAAACAGGTGATAATTAGGGTAATGCAATCTGCTCACCAGCCAGTAGTTGATTTATCTGTGCCGCTTATTGTTGAGGCAGGAATGGCGAAAAGCTGGGCAGACGCGCACTAATCTTCCCTGCCTTTTTTTTGTCATAAATAGGCCTTTTTTCCACCCTGCATCTGCCGCATACTGATATGCTGAAATGTATGAACGATATATGAGCTGGCAAGAAGGGCGAGGTAATGGCTGCACGGTTAATGCTTGTTGATGATGATCAAAATATTTTGGCGTCTGTTTCTGTTGCACTTGAGGCAGAGGGATTTGATGTAATATCTTTTTTCGATAGCGAGATGGCGATGATTGAGATGATGCGCAATCCGCCAGACCTTGCTGTGCTTGATATTAAAATGCCTAAACTTACGGGCACTGAAATGTTGAAGAAAATTCGCGCTAAAAGCGATTTGCCTGTGATTTTCCTGACCAGTAAAGATGATGAAATTGACGAGGCGGTTGGCTTTGAGTTGGGCGCAGATGATTATATCACAAAGCCATTTTCCCAGAAATTATTGATAGCCCGTATCAATGCACTTTTGCGCAGAACCTCTGCCTCTAGCATCAGCGCTCAGCCTCAAAGCGTGGTGAATAGAGGCCATCTTAGTCTCAATCCAGAAAGCTATTCTTGTAAATGGAAAGGCAAGGAGGTCAAGCTTACTCTGACCGAATTTATGCTACTTGCCGAATTGGCAGCACGTCCTGGCCATGTGAAACAGCGTCATGTGCTGATGGATGCAGCCTATCCTGATAATATGGATGTTGATGACAGAACGATTGACAGCCATATCAAACGGATACGGAAAAAATTCAAACGGCATGATAATAGTTTTGATGAGATTGAAACATTATATGGTGCAGGCTATCGCCTAAAGGACCCACAAGACTAAACATCTGGCATGCTAGGGCTATCACAGCTATTATCTAGTGATAGGCAGGCGGCATGGTATACACAGCCAGCAAAATAGGTGCAAGATGATTAGCAAGCTCACGATACAGCGGAAAGGCATCAGCCTGCTTACCGTACGTATTCTTGCTATTATGATCTTTCCATTATTTGTGTTTTTAGCAGGCTTTCTGGCGATAGATAGCTACCGCATCACGCTGATAGAAGCTGAGCTTGATGCGCTTGAGCGGCAGGGGCTAACGATGGCGCGCTCATTGGCGCTAGAAGAAGCACGCAGATTTCCAAATTCACCGCGCCAGCTATCTATTGAGACGATGGGGCAACTTCTGCCGCTTGTGGGCTATCGCTCAAGCCTGCGCGCACGTGTGTTTGATCCGAACGGCTCAATGATAGCAGATACGCAACGCCTAGCAGGTGGCCGCCCGCAAATCAGACTGAAACGAAATCAAGAAGATGAATATCATGAGCGTGTTTTCAGACAGCTTCATGAGCAGTTAATGAGACGTTTTGAGGGGCTGGCTGGCCGCCCAGATATCGAAATTATCAATATCAATGCAGTGCGCCATGCGCGCCAGTTACCTGATTTGGCGGCCGCCCTTTCAGGCCAGCTTGTCCGCAATGTGTTTCTTACCCCCCGAGGCGAACTTGTCTTATCGGTAAGCGTGCCTGTGGCAGATTTACGGGTGATCAAGGGCGCGCTACTTATCACAACAGTTGGCAGGTCAATTGAGCGCAAGATCAATGATGTGAATCGTACCTTTTTCATTGTGTTTTTTGGGGTGTTATTTGTCACTATTGGGCTTGGCTTTTATCTATCAAAATCCATTATAAGACCTGTTCTATTTCTTGCCTCAGCGGCGGACACATTGCGCCAGACCAAAGATGTAACCGCCAGCCTGAAAGGACTTGATGGCAGGCGAGATGAAATTGGCCAGCTATCCTCTTCATTGGTGGCCATGACACAAGAGCTTCAAAACCGAATAAAAGCAACTGCTAGCTTTGCCGCAGACGTAGCGCATGAGCTGAAAAATCCGCTTACCTCGCTCAGATCCGCTGTCGAAACAATTTCGCGTATTGACGATCCTGATCAGCAACGGCGGCTTATGGATGTAATTGTCAATGATGTAAACAGGCTGGATAGGCTGATAACAGATATTTCATCTGCTAGCAGATTGGATGCTGAATTAACAGGCCAGTTGCCAGACGCATCAAACCTGTCTGAAATAATCAAAAACTGGACTGATATGTTAAGACAGCGTCATGAAACGGTTACATTTGATCTGTCATTGGCTGAAACGCCTGTGATGGTGAAAATGCATATTGGCCGCATCATCCAGATTCTGGATAATCTGATTGATAATGCGCTTAGCTTTCATCCTGATGGAGAGGTGCTGTCCATCAGATTTGAGGTAATTGACAACATTGCTAGCATCACCATAGCAGATAAAGGGCGCGGTATTCCTGAGGGATTGCAAGAACGTATTTTTGAGAGATTCTATACAGAACGCCCACAAACAGAGGCATTTGGCAATCATTCTGGGCTTGGGCTGTCAATCTCGCGCCAGATAGCCCAAATGCATGGGGGCAACCTTACCGCCAGTAATAATGAGCATGCAGGCGCTAGTTTCACATTAACCCTGCCAATCGCTTCATAATGCCTGCCAATAGGTGCATAATGCCCGCCAATAGGCGCATAATGATAGCATTATCGTAAAACGCTATATGATAAATTTAGCCATCAATGCGTAAAAGATGCTATGATTCAGGCCATGAGCGATGATATGGCTATTTTTACTGCTGAGCAGAAGATGATACAGTCTGATAATGATATCCAACTTGTCTGTGTGACAGGCAGGTCTGGTGCGGGTCATTCTACGGCCTTGCGGTTTTTCGAAGATGCAGGATTTGCTTCAGTCGATAATGTGCCTTTAGCACTTGTTGACCAGCTTACCAGCCTTGTGGTTGAAACAGAACAGCGCAAATTAGCAATCGGCATTGATTTGCGCACCTCTGGCTTTGATGCAGATGGGGTGAAAAGACTGGCAAAAAATCTGCAAGGCAGGTTTCAAGATCGCTATTGTATGGTCTATGTCACCGCTTCAGATGAAGAGCTGATTGCCCGCTATAAAACAACGCGGCGTAGGCATCCGCTCATGGATAGATATGACACGCTTGAACAGGCGATTGCAGCAGATTCCTATCACACAGAAATAGCCCCTATTGCTGATTTGGTCATAGATACAACGCGGCTTTCCCCGCAGGCATTTTATGCCGAATTGCAAGGACGGCTTGAGCTTGTATTGCAGACCAGCCCTGTCTTGTCACTGTTCAGCTTTGCCTATAAACATGGACTGCCACAGGCAGGTGATATTATCTTTGATATGCGATTTTTATCTAACCCTCACTGGCAACCTGAATTACGCGCATTGACTGGATGTGACGAGGCGGTGGAAGCATTTATCCATCAAGATGAGGCATTTTTGCCATTTATGGATTCTGTCACCCGCCAGCTTGAATTGACATTGCCACGCTATTTCAGTCAGGGGCGCTTTCAGGTAAGTGTCGGTTTTGGCTGTTCTGGCGGGCGTCATAGATCTGTTGCGGCGGCACGCTGGCTAGAAAGATGGGCAAATAAAACAGGCTTTAAGACAGCCCTGTCTCATCGTGAATTACGCTAATGCTTTATCTTTTGTGTGAATTTTGCTAGACCTATCGTCACGCTCATCAGCCTTATTATGTGATAATAAAGATGGCTGGTTCTTACTGTTTAGCCAAAGGTAGATAAAAGATGTCAACTGATTTTGTAATTGCTGATGCAAGCCTGTCCGAATGGGGACGCAAAGAAATTTCCATAGCCGAAAGTGAAATGCCCGGATTGATGGCGCTTCGAGATGAATATGGCACATCAAAGCCGTTGCAAGGCGCGCGGATTGCAGGCTGTTTGCATATGACAGTGCAAACCGCTGTCTTGATTGAAACGTTGAAATATCTTGGCGCAGAATTGCGCTGGGCATCTTGTAATATCTTCTCAACTCAGGATCAGGCGGCGGCTGCAATCGCAGATGCAGGGATTCCTGTATTTGCGAAAAAAGGCGAAACGCTGGCTGAATATTGGGATTATGTTGATCGGATTTTTGACTGGAGTGACGGCAAGCCAGCAAATTTAATTCTTGATGATGGCGGCGATGCGACCATGTATATTCTGCTTGGCGCTAGAATGGAAGCAGGTGAGGATGTATTATCTGCTCCCGCTACCGAAGAAGAAGAATATCTAAAGGCTCAGCTTGACAAGCGTCATGCCAGCTCACCAGGCTGGTTTACGGTTCAGCGTGACGCTATTATGGGTGTTTCAGAAGAAACAACAACAGGCGTCTTACGGCTATATCAGATGGCTGAAAAAGGCCATCTTCCTTTCCCCGCTATCAATGTGAATGACAGTGTGACCAAATCGAAATTTGACAATCTATATGGCTGTCGGGAATCGTTGGTTGATGGCATTAGACGCGCAACTGATGTGATGCTGGCTGGCAAGGTTGCGGTGATATGCGGCTATGGTGACGTTGGCAAGGGCTCTGCCGCCTCTCTGCGTCAGGGTGGCGCGCGTGTGATGGTAACAGAAATTGATCCTATCTGTGCCCTTCAGGCGGCGATGGAAGGATATGAAGTTGTCACAATGGAACAGGCAGCATCAAAAGCAGATATCTTTGTGACCGCTACAGGTAATAAAGATGTAATTACCCTTGATCATATGCGTGAGATGAAAGACAGAGCGATTGTCTGTAATATCGGTCATTTTGACAATGAGATCGATGTTGCCTCGCTTCAGAATATGGCTTGGCATGAGGTAAAGCCACAAGTTGATGAGGTTGAATTTCCTGATGGCAAGCGGATGATCCTGCTAGCCAAAGGCAGGCTTGTCAATCTAGGCTGTGCAACAGGCCATCCATCATTTGTGATGTCGGCCTCTTTCACCAATCAGGTGCTTGCCCAGATAGAATTATGGACAAAAGGTGATGACTATAACGCCCAAGTCTATACGCTACCACGTCATCTGGACGAGAAGGTTGCTGCACTGCATCTTGAGAAGGTGGGTGCCAGCCTAACAACCCTTCGTGAAGAACAGGCAAGCTATATTGGCGTAGAACAGCAAGGGCCGTTTAAGTCAGAGCAATATCGCTACTAATTGTAACGAGCCATTACACATGGGTATCAGCTGCCAGCTTCATTCAGTGAATGATACAAAAATAGCCGCCGCCTGCATTGCTAGGCTGTGTGCTGAGGACGCTGATACCCCTCAGATATTTTGCCTAAGAGGGCCATTAGGAGCTGGTAAATCAGAGCTAGCGCGCCATATCATTATGGCGCTATGTGATGTGGATGGCGCAGATATTCCCAGCCCGACCTTCACCCTTGTTCAGCACTATCAGACAAATAGCAACGGTGAGCTGTGGCATATGGATTTATATCGGCTGACCAATCGTGACGAGATTTGGGCGCTTGGCATAGAACAAGGGTTTGAAGAGGCTATTTGCCTGATTGAATGGCCAGATATTATAGCAGAATATCTGCCTCGAAATTCTGTACATATTGAAATAGATTTTTCATGTCAGATGGATGAAAGCCGTATCATGCGCATTGATAGCGAAAATACAATATGGCTTGAGGGGCTGGCTGGTGCATTGAACATGGCAGATATTACAGGCTGAACGCCAAAATAGGATTCTGCACCTCTCTTCTATTATATTCTTGTTTTGTTCTGGTTAAAATTGAGGTAAGCTTATCTCTGCTTATGACAGATTTTTTCACACACAAGACCAGTGCCAGCCTGCCGCAGAGTGGGCTATTTACGATTCAGGCTGGTCACGGCTTTGCAAAACAACTTGTAAGCGGTATTTTTGCGCGTGTCGAACATGCAGAAGCGCTTGCTAGATGGCGTATTTACCTGCCATCATCTCGCGCCTGCCAGACAGTTCAGGCGGCCTTTCTTGACCATATGAATGGCCGTCCTGTCATCTTACCAAAGCTGGTGCCGCTTGGTGAGGGGGATGACACAGTTGAGGAAATTTTTAACGAGCAAATTGCGGGTAACGCAGAGATTTTGCCCGCAGAGATCAGCCAGTCGCAACGACAATTCATGCTTGCGCGGCTAATTGGCGCTATGAGAATTGGCGGACAGAATATCAGCCAAAAACAGGCATTGATACTAGCAGATGATCTTTCACGGCTGATGGATCAAATGCGTCAGGCTAAGGTCACTGCAGATCAGATTAAGCGCATCATTCCTGACAAATTTTCATCGCATTGGCAGGATATTGTCCGCTTTCTTGATATTATAATGACGCTTTGGCCAGAGCTAGTTACCACGCTTGACAGGCTTGATCCTGTTGACCGAAAATTAAAGATTATCGATCAGCTAGTAGATAGCTGGCACAGACACCCCCCAAACACCCCTATCATGGTGGCAGGGTCAACTGGCAGTTTGCCTAGCACAGTGCAGATCATGAAAGCGGTGCTGGCTTTGCCTGCTGGCATGGTGGTGTTGCCTGGTGTTGCGCCTCAGACAGATGATGCAGATTATGAGGCAATTTATGATGATTTTGGTCATCCCCAGCATCAGCTTTTTACCACGTTGGAGGCATTGCAGATAGCTGTAGAACAGGTCTCGGAATTCTGTCCGAATAGCGCCAGTGATGAGCAATGGTTGACCCAAAGACGACGCTTATGGCACGAGGTATTTCGCCCCTATAGCCAGACCCATTTATGGCGGCGCATGGATAAAAGCCAGACGAGCCTGTCAGAACAGGCAGTTGAGGGTTTGTCACTTATTGCATGTCGTGATCGCAACCATGAAGCAGATATGATTGCAGGGCTTATGCGCAATCGGCTTGAACATCAAGAACAGACAGCCTTGCTGGTAACGCCAGATAGAAAATTGGCACGTGCGGTTCGGGCAGCATTATTGCGCTGGGGGCTTGATGTTGAAGATAGTGCGGGCGAGCCGCTTAGCCAGACCCAGACAGGAAGCTATCTTGGCCTTGTTGCGCAATGGGCATGTGGCGGCGGTGATGCGCATCAATTATTGGCATTGGCAAAACACAGGCTGGCAAGTGGCGGGCTGGAAACATCCAAATTTAATAGCCAGATACGGCAGATCGAAAAAACCATATTGCGGCGTACCTTGCCTGTCTCAGGAACTGACGCTATTGCCTCATCGCTTCAGAGGCTAGATGATGGCGGCACACTTGCCAGCTTTTATCAACGCCATATCATCACCCCGCTAGCCCCGCTTGCCAGCTTGATGACACTGCCTGCTACCTCTTTAAGCCAACTCGCAGATGCGCATGGCAAAGCAGCAGAATTGCTGGCACAGACTGATATTCAAGATCAGGCGATAATCTCATTATGGGGTGAGGCGGATGGGAAAATAGCCTCTCAGCTATTATCAGAGATGGCATTATATGGTGATAATATTCGGATGAAACCATCTGAATATGCTGATTATTTTCTTCAGCTAGCCGCCCATATGCCCGTGCGGAAAAAATGGCGCTCTCATCCGCGCCTTGCGATTTTAGGAACAGTGGAAGCGCGGATGCAATCTGCTGATTTGGTGATATTGGGGGGGCTGAATGAGGGCATATGGCCGCCGCTTGCTGAACATAGCCCATGGATCAATCAGGATATAAGAACCCAGCTTGGTCTGCCAGACAGGCGCTGGCGTGTGGGATTATCAGCGCATGATTTTTTCATGCTAGCACATAGTCAAGAGGTGGTGATTACCCGCTCTGAAACAGCAGATGAAGGCACTGCCATTGCAAGCAGATGGTGGCAACGTCTTGAAGCTGTTCTTAAGGCAACAAAATTACATCGCAGGCTATATCCTGAACTGCCAGCAGATATTCAGGCAGGCTTTGATAGGCTTGTGCCAGAAGATACCACGCCTCATGAAATGCCTGCGCCGTGCCCTGATCTTGCATTACGGCCGCGCCAGCTATGGGCAACAGATATGGATGTGCTGATATCTGATCCTTATGCGATATATGCCAAATATATTCTTGGGCTAAGACAGCTTGATGAGGTTGATAGGCCCGCTGATGCAGCCTTGCGCGGCACGTTATTCCATGATTGTTTGGCAGAATTTTTGACCTCATATGATAGGGGCACACTGCCAGCAAATGCGCTTGAAAGGCTTGATAAGATTGCTGACAAACATTTTGCGCCATATGCAGATAATGTGCGGATTATGCGGTTCTGGCGTGCCAATTTTCACCAGATTGCACGCTGGTTTATCGAACAGGAAACAGAGAAACGCCATCGCCTAAGCCATAGCCTGACAGAGGTAAAGGGCGCGATTGATATTGCCGCCCCTCAGGGGACATTCACGATACGCGCCAAAGCAGACAGGCTTGATTTCACGACAGATAATCTGTGTCATGTAATTGATTATAAAACAGGTACGCCGCCCTCAAAATCGCAAGTCACTGCTGGCCGCGCTACCCAGCTAATGATCGAAGCCTTTATTGCCAGAGCAGGCGGGTTTGATGGCCAGAAAGCTACAGATAAGGTTGAGATTGACAGGCTAGAATATTGGCAACTTTCTGGCAAGCTGGCAGGGGCAGGTGACGTCCGTGATGTAACCCCTGATGAGTTTGATCCAGATATTTATATGAATTCGCTATCTACACTGATCAGCTGGTTTGATACTCCTGAAGCCTGCTATCCAAGTGAGCCAGATAGCGAAAACAGGCCAAAATATTCAGATTATCGCCATCTTGCCCGTGTTCGGGAATGGCGCCGCCATGAGGTAGGGGATGATGACAGTTAATTCTGACACTCATAATATGCCTGCCTTTGCAGATGCACTAAGGCGGCAGGCCGAAGCAACCTCGCCAGACAGATCTGTATTTGTGTCGGCAAATGCAGGTACGGGTAAAACCCATGTGCTAACAAACAGGGTGTTGCGGCTTTTGATTGGCGGGGCCTCTCCTGATACGATTTTATGTGTGACCTATACTAAGGCAGCAGCGGCAGAGATGCGCTTTAGACTGTCTGAAAAATTGCAGAAATGGGCGATTTGCGATCAAGCTGAATTACGGGATGATCTAGCAGATATGGGCGAGGATAGGCCATCTCAACACCAGTTGGCGCGTGCGCGTGAGTTATTTGCCTATATTCTTGATTTTGGTGATAGTCCGCGCATTGATACGCTTCATTCCTTTTGCCAGCACATCTTGCAACGCTTCCCTGTGGAAGCTGAGGTGGCTCCATTTTTTGACATGATTGCCGAAGAAGAAGGCGAATATCTGCTAAGCCAGTGCTTTTTTGAGGTAGTGGGTGAGGCCTACCGCTTGAATGCGCCTTTGGCATCGTCAATCAGCTTCTTGATAGATGGCGGGCTGACTGAGCAGCTTCTATCTCATCTTAAGCTGGTATTGTCAGACAGAAAGATGATGGCACGTCTGTCTGAGCCTGTGATGGGCGCGGCTAGCTATGCAGACAGGCTTGAAACTGAATATGGCTTTACCCCGCCAGACAGGCTGGCTGATGAACAGCTGCAAACAACGCAAAAGCTGAAAACCCTGAATATAGCATTGCTGGCAGACAGGCTGATGGATGGTGCAAAAACTGCCCAGAAACGGGCGGCCGAAATAAAAGGCTGGCTCGCATTGGCTGAGGATGAACAGCCCTCTCAGCTATCAATGCTTATGGGCGCGCTATTTACCCAGCACCATACTCGATTTAAGAAATATGCAGATAAGGCAATCCTTGAAAAAGGGGGTGATCTGGACGGGCTTGTTCTGCCGATACTTGAAAGCTTAGAAGATATCAGATCAAAACAGGCAAGCTGTATCTGTTATCAGTTTAGTGTGGCGATAGCTGACGTGGCGATTTCGGTTCATCGCCGCTATCAGCAGGCAAAAATGCATCGCTCTGTTCTGGATTATGATGATCTGATCTATTTCACTGAGACGTTGCTATCTAAAACAGAAATGATGGCATGGGTACGCTATAAGCTTGATCAGGGGATAGACCATATTTTGCTTGATGAGGCGCAGGATACTAGCCCACAGCAATGGGCGTTATTGCATCAGCTTACGGATAGTTTTTTTGATGGTAGCGAGCTTGATAGACCCCAACAGCGAAGCCTGTTTGTAGTGGGTGACTATAAACAATCTATCTATAGTTTTCAGGGCGCTAGACCAGATGTGTTTCTGACCAATAAAGCGCATTATCAGACACTGGCAGAACAGGCCAAAAAACCCTTTAGTGCGATCAATTTCGGAATGTCATTTCGTTCGTCAAAAGCAGTGCTTGATTTTGTGGATGCGCTTTGTGATGCCTCTATCCTAGATAGCGAGGGTAAGACAAAGATACCTGCCTTGCCAGGTCTAGGCGCAGATATTCCAAAACATCACTCTTTCAAACATACCATGCCAGGTCTGGTCGAAGTCAGAAGCCAGACGATTGCCAATGAAGATGAACGTGATGCACAGCCATTTACAGTTGCAGCTGAATCTGATGAGGCACGCGCTGATTTGCTGCATGCGCGCAATATTGCCCAGCAGATTAAACAGCTCATCTCAGGTGATGAGTATAACAGGTTTGGGCGTGATATTCAGCCCTCAGATATTCTGATTCTGGTCAAAAAACGAAATCGGTTTTACGCGCTACTTCGCTCTCAGCTTGAAGCGTTGAATATCCCTGTCGCAGGGGCAGATAGAATCAAGCTGAACAACCAGATAGAAATTCTGGATTTGCTGGCACTTGGTGATGTGTGTTTGTTACCACAAAATGACCTGCAACTTGCCGCCGTGCTAAAATCACCTTTAATCGGGCTAGATGAGCAGGCATTATTTGAGTTATGCCACAATAGAGGCACATTGTCGGTATTTGAGCGGTTACGTGCCCATGAAGGGGCTGAAACAGAATTGGGCAGAGCCGCCACAAACATTCTGACATGGCAGATGCAGGCTGAAACCTTACCATTATTTGAATTTTTCAGCCATGTGTTAAATCAAGGTGGGCGTGAGGCATTCTATCAGCGTCTTGGCGGTGCGATAGATGATAGTCTGAATGTATTTTTGCAAAAGGCGCGTGATTTTGGGCAGACAGGTAAAACAGGCCTGTATCATTTTCTGGCCAGCTTTAGACAAAGTGGCGGTGAGATAAAACGTGACTTTGACGCTAGAAGCCGAAATGAGGTTAGGGTGATGACTATTCATGGTGCAAAAGGGCTTCAGGCACCTATCATCTTTTTGCCAGATACATTGCGTGAAACAGCAAAGCCAGACCAGATTGTAAATAGTGAGGCAGGGCCAATATGGATTTCAAGCGAGACATCAAAAGCAGATGCTATCAATGCGTTGAAAACTGAACAGCTTGCCATCAGAAAGGATGAGCAGGATAGATTATTATATGTTGCGCTTACCCGCGCAGAACAGGCGTTATATATTTCAGGCTGGCAAAAAAAACAAAATCGCTATCACGAGGATAGCTGGCATCAATTGATGGTAAATACGATTAGCGCGATGGAAGGCGTAACTCAGCCAGAAACAGGGGTATGGCATCTTACCTCTGGTGAGCCAGCCCCTAATATAGTGGAAACAGACCATAGCCAGCCAGCTATCACTAGCCCGCCTGATTGGTTTCATCACCCCGCGCCCAAAGAGCCGATACCTACGCGTCCGCTTAATCCCTCAGAATTAGAACAAGCAGGTGATGCGCTATCTTATAATATTGCCAACCGCAATATCAGCCTGCTTTCAGGAAGCTATGCCCATAAGCTATTTGAAATCTTGCCGCGCCAGAAACCTGAGTATAGAGCGCGTGCAGCCGCCATGCTTGCCAAACAATTTGGCGTGTCACCTCATAAAGAGCATTATCTATCTAAAGAACATATTGCCGAGATTGACAGGCAGGTATTTGCCGTGCTTGACACGCCTGAATTTGCCAATTTGTTTAGTGAAGATGGGCTTGCAGAGATTTCAGTAACAGGGCTGGTTGGCAATATTGCTATTTCAGGCCAGATAGACAGGATGCTGGTAGAAGATGACAAAGTGATCTTGCTTGATTTCAAAACAGGCAAGCCGCCAGACCATAGCTCAGAAAATTGCCAACCATTGCCACAAGCCTATATCTCGCAAATGGCAAGTTATGGCGCCCTGATAGCACAAATTTATCCAGATAAAGAAATTATCTGCTATCTTCTATGGACGCAGAATTGCACGCTTGTTGAGGTTGATAAGGCACAACGAGATCGCTTCATATCGCATCTTGTAGGCTCGCCATGAAATACGGCTCTTGAATTGTGTCTTCAGGATACTTACATTCTTACTATACATAGTAATAGCCAAGTCCTATCTAACACTTTGCATAAGGATGGACGCTTGAAAGGATAGTAATATGCCTACAATTAAAACCAACGATGGCGATTTTAATAATGATGTACTTAACTCAGATAAACCTGTTTTGGTTGATTTCTGGGCTGAGTGGTGCGGTCCGTGTAAAGCGATTGGCCCTGCATTAGAAGAAATCGCTGATGATATGGCTGGGTCTATCACTATTGCAAAACTCAATATTGATGAAAATCCAGCTACGCCTCAAACCTATAATGTGCGGGGTATTCCAACCTTGCTTATGTTCAAAAATGGTGAGGTTGTTGCAGAGAAAATCGGTGCTATGCCGAAATCTGCATTAGAACAGTGGGTAGCTGAAAATAGCTAGCTGAGATAGATGATAGAAATGATGCCGCCTTGTGCTATACAGAGCGGCATCTGTTTATTCTGGCAATGTCTGGTTTTTTTCCAACAGATGGCCTGCCAGATATAATGAGCCGCATGCAAGCACAGGGTGATTTGAGCCGTCACTATTCCCCTTTATATCCTGCATAACCTCCTCAATGCTACTGTATGGTTTGGCAGAAATTCCCATTGCATTTGCTGTTGCGCTTAGGCGCGTTGCGGGCAATGCGGCGGCTGAATCTGGAATGGTCAAGCAATAAAGCATCGCAATGTTATCTTTGAGTTTGGCTAGAAACTGCTCGGCAGGACGTGTGTCAAGCGCCCCGAAAATTACAATCCAGCGCTTATCTGATAGGGCAGAAATTGCCTCTGCTAGCGCGCTAGCACCATGTGCATTATGCGCGCCATCTAGCCATAATTCGGGGATGCCAGCTAGTCTAAGCAATGCGCCTGTTTCAAGCTTTTGGACACGCGCTGGCCATTGTGCCTGTTGCATCCCTGTTGCAGTATGGGCGGGGTCTATCTCAATACCAAGCTGTGTCATACAACAATAGGCTAGCCCTGCATTTTGAATCTGGTGCCTGCCAAATAAAGACGGTGCAGGCAAAATAGTCTCATTGCCCTTTAGTGTGAAGCTGAAGTGATGGTCTGAGCGTGCGTCACTGGTAAAATCACGCCCCTCAATCAAGATGCGGCCAGAGTGTTGCAGCGCAGCAGATTTGGTTAGTGTTTCCAATGCCTCGCTATCTTGTGCCGCCCAGATAGTCGGGCAATCGCGCTTAATAATGCCAGCTTTTGCATCAGCAATATCACCAAGCCTATTACCCAGAAAATGTTCGTGATCTTGTGCAATCGGGGTAATTATCGAACAGGCATGAGATTCAATAATGTTGGTTGAATCAAATCGGCCGCCTAGCCCTGTTTCCAGAATCAGAAAATCTGCTGGCGCTTCGGCAAAGGCAGTGAATGCAGCAATGGTTGTGCTTTCAAAAAAGGTAACAGGCGCACCAGCATTGCAATCTTCAACACGCTCAAGAACATCAGCCAGCTTATCATCTGAAATCAGCGTGCCATTCAGCCTGATCCGCTCGTTAAATCGGCATAAATGCGGCGAGGCATATACATGCACAGAATATCCATGCGCCTCAAGCAATGCACGCAAGATAGCAGCGGTTGAGCCTTTGCCATTGGTGCCAGCAATATGGATTGTAGGGGGTAATTTACGATGAGGCGCCCCCATCTTTTGGCTTAAGAGCAAGGTGCGCTCTAGCCCCAAATCTATCAGCTTTGGATGCAGTGTTGTCAGCCTATCCAGCGCATGCTGGCAACGCTGGTTATTCAGCGGCAATGTTGGGTGTGCCTTTATATGTCATCATCTGTAACAGGCTAATCAGCGTGCTTCTTTGCTCGCTTCGTGGGGTTACCATATCAACCATGCCATGCTCTTTGAGATATTCGGCAGTTTGGAAGTCATCAGGCAATTTCTCGCGCACTGTTTCTTCGATTACACGCCTGCCAGCAAACCCAATAATCGCACCAGGTTCAGCCATATGAATATCACCAAGCATAGCAAATGAGGCTGTCACACCGCCTGTTGTGGGATGGGCAAGTAGCACAATATACGGCAGGCCAGCTGATTTCACCTGTTCAATCGCAATGATTGAGCGTGGCAGTTGCATCAGCGATAAAATCCCTTCCTGCATTCTGGCGCCCCCAGAAGATGGCACCGTGATCAAAGATGCTTTTTTCTGCACAGCTTCTTTGGCGGCAGCAAGCAGGCCATCGCCGACAATACGCCCCATTGAGCCACCCATAAATCTGAAATCAAAGGCGGCAATAACAACATTCATGCCGTCCATCATGCCAGATGCGATTGCGATTGCATCATGCGTGCCTGTTTTTGAGCGTGTTGCCTTTAATCGTTCTGAATAGCGTTTGCTATCTTTGAATTTGAGGGGATCATCTTTACGAGCGCTAATCTCAATCAATTCATATTGTGCATTATCAAACAGCATGGCAAACCGTTGTTCAGGCGGCAAATTGGCATGATGTCCGCAGGTTGAACAGCAATTAAAGGATGCCGCATAATCTGTATGAAACAGCATCTGATCACATGCAGGGCATTTTACCCACAGATTATCCGGTACTTCTGAGTCGCCGACCCATGCTTTAATTTTTGGTAGAACAGAGTTTGTTATCCAGTTCATAAAAGCACCTCATTCTCGCCTTTATTTATAGTAAGCGTGACTACTCAGCGCTTCATTGCGGCTGACAGACCTGCACAAAATTCTCCGATTTCAGACAATAGTGTATCATGATTTATTGGATTTGTCTTGCTTGCCGCCTCAATAATCTGGACAAGGGCAGAGCCAACAACAACCCCGTCACTTACCTGCGCTGCTTGATGCGCCTGTTCAGCCGTTCTAATACCAAACCCTGTAACAGTTGGCAGGCTGGTTGCTTGTGAAATACGTGCCATCGCCTGTGTAATAGAGCTTGTTTCAGCGCTTTTTGTGCCTGTAATGCCTGCAATAGCAACATAATAGACAAACCCGCCAGCATGTTTCAGCACCACGTCAAGCCTACTGCCAAGCGTGGTTGGGGTAACAAGCCTGATAAAATCAATGCCTGCCGCTTGAGCTGGCGTGCATAATTCATCATCTTCTTCAGGGGGCAAATCAACGATAATAAGCCCATCAACACCAATCGCGGCCGCCTCGCTGATAAACCGTTCAGTGCCATAAATATAGATAGGGTTAAAATAGCCCATCAAAATAAGAGGTGTATCTGGATGTTTTTTCCGAAACCGTGCTGCGATTGCCAGCGTTTTCTCTAGCGTCATGCCTTTGTTAATCGCTCTCAGACTAGAGGCCTGAATGGCAGGGCCATCTGCCATTGGATCAGAAAATGGCATGCCTAATTCAATGAAATCTGCCCCATTTTCGACCAGCACATCCAGAATATCTTCTGATAAGTCTGCTTCAGGATCGCCAGCAGATACAAACATGCCTAACACAGCACGAGACTGGGATTTTGCCTCAGAAAAACAGCGTTCTATCCGCGCACCCATTAGCTATCTCCTTTGTCAAGTGACAGCAATCCCCGTTCTTCCAGCTTTGGCAGAACAGCCTCAAGGTCTTTATCACCACGTCCGCACATATTCAGAATAACGATGTTTTCAGATGCCATATCAGGCAGCAATTTAGCGGCAAAGGCCAGCGCATGAGAGGGCTCAAGGGCAGGGATAATACCTTCAAGCCGCGAGCAAAGCTGGAACATTTTCAACGCTTCTTCATCTGTCGCAGAGACATAATTTACCCGCCCGCTATCATGTAGCCATGCATGTTCAGGCCCAATGCCAGGATAATCCAGCCCTGCTGAAATTGAATGGGCGTCCTTTATCTGACCTTCATCTGTTTGCAACAAATAGGTTCTATTGCCATGCAGAACGCCTGGTGTGCCGCCTGTTAAGCTAGCGGCATGCATGCCTGTTTCAATGCCATGCCCTGCCGCCTCAACACCATAAATATCAACCGCGCTGTCATCTAAGAAAGGATAGAATAACCCCATTGCGTTTGACCCACCGCCAATACAGGCGATAAGCGCATCTGGTAATCTGCCTTCTGCTTCGATGATTTGTGATTTGGCTTCCTGTCCGATGATCGCTTGAAAATCGCGCACCATCTCAGGGTAAGGATGCGGCCCTGCCACTGTGCCGATAATATAAAAATGCGTTTCAGGATTAGACACCCAATAGCGCAGCGCTTCATTCATGGCGTCTTTAAGGGTGGATGTGCCAGAGGTAACAGCATGTACCTTTGCGCCTAATAGCCGCATTCTGTCTACATTTGGCTTTTGGCGGCGAACATCTTCTGCGCCCATAAAGACTTCACATTCCATATTAAACAGCGCACAGGCGGTAGCGGTAGCAACCCCATGCTGGCCTGCGCCTGTTTCAGCAATGATTTTGGTTTTGCCCATTTTCTTGGCAAGAAGCGCTTGCCCAAGCACATTATTGATTTTATGCGCGCCTGTATGATTTAGCTCGTCACGCTTGAGATATAATTTTGCGCCGCCAAAATATTCGGTCAGCCGTTCGGCAAAATACAATGCAGATGGTCTGCCAACATAATGTTTATGCAGATAGGCAAGCTCGTCCTGAAATTGGGTGTCATTGCGTGCTGCATGGTAATGTTTTTCAACATCAAGAATAAGCGGCATCAATGTTTCTGCGACAAACCGGCCACCATGAATACCAAATCTGCCATTTTCATCTGGAAGATGTTGAAATGAATTTCGTGATTGCTCGACCATAATATATTTCCTGTGTTGCCTGAAAGACGCCAGCGGGTTATCTGAACTCTAAAAATAGGTTTTCATAGGCTAAATGACCAGTAAAAATCAAAGATAGATGCGTAAAAAATCACAAAAAAACAGCTAAAGACTATCTTTTTGCCAAATCAGCTAATCTCTTAGTGGTAATCTAGCTAACCTAGCCTCTGACAGCCTGAACAAAGCGTGAGATAAGCGCTTTGCTTTTCACCCCTTTGCTATGTTCGACCCCTGATGAAATATCTACCGCATCAGGCTGAACCATCTTAATGGCGCGTGCAACATTATCAGCATCCAGACCACCTGCCAGCATCCATGAGACATCTATCTTAAAATCAGCCAGTATCTGCCAGTCAAACTGCTCGCCCCTGCCGCCAGGTAAAACAGCGCCAGAGGGCATGGCAGCATCAAATAATAGCCACTCGCACCTGTCGGCGAAGGTTGTGGCGGCGATCAAATCTGAGGCCGTACGAATGGCGATCACGGGCATTACCTTAACACCAAATTTCTGCTGGATATGCGCTGCTCTATCAGCGCTTTCATGGCCATGAAGCTGAATCATATCTGGCTTGGCAACTGCCAGTATATCAGCGATAGCATCATCATCGGCATTCACTGTCAGAGCTACCCGTTTTGGGCCATTTTTTGGGGCTGTATCTACCAGCTCGGCAGCCGCATCATAGCTTAGATGGCGTGGTGATTTTTCAAAAAACACAAAGCCTACCCAGTCAACTGCCTCATCTGCGCAATGGCGATATATATCTGCTGTGGTAATGCCGCAAATCTTGATCTGTGTATCAGGCATAAAGGCTCCTGTCATCTGCGCCAGATAGTGCAAATAGCACGCATTTAGGAAATCAGCTTTGTAGTATTAGAGGTGTGATTATCTGATTTAGAGGCCTGTTGCTCATCACGCTGGGCTTGCTGGTCTTTGAGCTGTTTATTAAGGCGCCAAATCTGTGCTTTTAGCCCAATTATCCGCAACCAGAATATTGCCGCCCCGACCACCATACCAATGCCCAAAACAATCACAAATCCTAGCCATGCTTCTAGCTGGATAGCAAGTGCAGATGGCCAGAAAAATATCTGTATGTGATGTTTGTTCAAGGCAACAAACATAGCAAGAAGCGCCAGTAGCAGTCCAAAACATAGAAATCGGAAAATAGATTTTATTACCATATCATCCAAGACGCATCATGCGTGTATATATGGCGCTGACCTTGCTAGCGTGATCAGATATGCCGACTAAGACCTGTTAAGCCGCTCTTTCATGCCTTTGCCCATTTTGAAAAAGGGCATGCGTTTGGCTTCTACATCCACAGATTCACCTGTTCTAGGATTGCGGCCTAGCCTTGCTTTACGTTCTCTGATTGAAAACGCGCCAAACCCTCTTAGCTCAACTCTGTTGCCTTCAACCAAAGCTGTCGTAATGGTATCAAAGACAGTATTGACTAACTTTTCAATATCACGATGGTAGAGTGTTGGATTTTGCTCAGCCAGACGGGCAATCAATTCTGATTTTGTCATATCACACCTATCTGTTTCCAAAGCAGAACGTTCTAGATTAGATAAAAAGATGACTGCTTTTAGCCAATAGGTCAAGCCAAATAACTAATCATTTCAGACAGAAAAGACTATGCGCCAAAAAAAAGCGCCCCTGATAATCGTATCACGGGCGCTTGTTTAGATGTTCAAGACCAGCCTCATTGTCTGGTCAGTATGGCATCGGCATACTGAATGGGTGACTAATTTTCTGTGTCACCATCTTCTTTTTTGGCCAGTGCCGCACCAAGAATATCACCCAAAGATGCACCGCTATCTGATGAGCCGAAATCGGCCATTGCTTTGCGTTCTTCTTCGATTTCACGTGCCTTGATTGACAGTGTCAAAGACCGGTTCTTCTTGTCGAACTGGGTAATTGTGGCATCAATTTTTTCATCAACCGCAAATCTGTCAGTGCGCTGCTCATTGCGTTCACGTGATAGGTCTGTACGCTTGATAAAGCCAGTCATATTCTCGCCAACACTCACTTCCAGCCCCTGTTCAGACACGGCAGTAATGGTGCAGGTTACGATTGCACCTTTCTTGAATTTGTCAACTTCACCAGCATATGGATCATCAGTTAACTGCTTGATTCCAAGAGAAATACGTTCTTTTTCAAGGTCGATTTCCAGAATCTTCGCTTCAATATTGGCGCCTTTTTCAAAGCCTTCAAGTGCCTGTTCGCCAGAGCTTTCCCACGAAATGTCAGACAGATGAATAAGGCCATCAATCTCGCTATTCAGCCCAACAAAAATACCAAATTCCGTGATATTTCTGATCTCGCCAGAAATAGTTGAGCCGACGTCATTATTATTTTTGAAATCTTCCCATGGATTTGGTGTGCATTGTTTCAAGCCAAGTGAAATGCGTCTCTTGGTCATGTCAATATCTAGCACCACAACATCAATTTCCTGTGAGGTAGATACAATCTTGCCAGGATGCACATTTTTCTTTGTCCAGCTCATTTCAGATACATGGACAAGACCTTCAACACCTTCATCTAGCTCAACAAACGCGCCATAATCAGTGATGTTGGTCACGCGGCCATTAAGACGAGTGCCAATAGTGTATTTTTCAGCAGCAGCTTCCCATGGATCTGATAGAAGCTGTTTCATGCCAAGTGAAATACGCTGGGTTTCCTGATTGAAGCGAATCACCTGAACATCAACTGTCTGGCCAACCTGAAGCGCTTCAGATGGATGGTTGATACGCTTCCATGCAATATCTGTTACATGCAACAGGCCGTCAACGCCGCCTAAATCAACAAAGGCGCCATAATCAGTGATATTTTTGACAACGCCTTGTAGAATCTGACCTTCTTGAAGGTTTGATACAAGCTCGCTTCTAGCTTCTGCTCGTGATTCTTCCAGAACAGCGCGGCGTGATACAACAATATTGCCTCTGCGTCTGTCAATTTTTAGAATCTGGAATGGCTGTGGGTTGCCCATCAGAGGATTTACATCATGTATGGGGCGAATATCGACCTGACTTCCTGGCAGGAAGGCCGTGGCTCCAGATAAATCAACTGTGAACCCGCCTTTAACACGGCCAAAAATTACGCCTGTAACACGTTCTTGTGCTTCAAAGGCATTTTCAAGAATGACCCATGCTTCTTCACGGCGTGCTTTCTCGCGGCTAAGCATTGCCTGCCCATCGCGGTCTTCCATGCGTTCAACATAGACTTCAACAGTGTCACCGACCTGAACTTCGCCTGGCTGGCCTCCGATGCCGAATTCTTTTAATGCAACGCGGCCTTCTGATTTAAGGCCAACATCAATCGTGACGTAATCATCAGAAACAGCAACTACATTTCCTTTAACGACACTTCCTTCAATGCTGGTATCTTCGCTGAATGTTTCAGCAAGCAGGGCAGCAAAATCTTCTGTGGCGGCATTTGCCGCTGGATTATTTGACAAGAGTTTTCTCCGTTGAGTGCATCCAAAATTATATAAATGCGATAATAATGACCTAGCCTTGCGGGCAGAGCAGGATAACGTGGATCTATATATCTCCCTGTGCTGGTTCCAGGGTGCCTGAATTTTCTCTGAAAGAGGATAAGCTATCCATCTTAAAATTGGCCGTTATGTAACTTTGCGGATGCGGCTATTATCTCCAGCAATGTGAGTTTTTATGTGCGCTAACTATAGCTCAGAGTGCCATAGAAGCAGGGTTATTAGCAGGTTGATCTTCTGAGGCTTCATCACCTTTCAGATAATCTAATGCCAATCTGAGTACTTCTTCTGCGTTCATGTACGATGAGTCAATAAAAAACGCATCTTCTGCTGCAATTAAAGGCGCAACTGTGCGATTTTTGTCACGGGTATCCCGTTTTATCAAATCTGCTAGCACTTCGGAATAGTCGATATTTTCGCCATTTGCGACAAGTTCTAAATGTCTGCGCGTTGCCCGAATATCTGCAGCAGCATCAACATAGAATTTTGCATCAGCATCTGGCAATACCACCGAGCCAATATCACGCCCATCAAGCACAGCGCCTTTACCTGCTGGCGGATGATAGGCAAATTGGCGCTGTTTTTCAAGCAATGCACGGCGTATCGCAGGAAGTGCAGCCAGTTTTGAGGCTGCTTCTGCTATCTCAGCCGAGCGTATTTCAGCACCAAATTTAGCCGCTAAATCAGTGCAAATTTCAAGCGTTTCCGCAACAGCGGCTAGTTCAGTCTCTGAGGCAGTATCAATATCTAGCTCGCTATTCAGCACCAAAAGCCCAACAGCACGATATAAAATACCTGTATCAAGATAATCAAGACCAAGCGTCATTGCGAGTGTTCGCCCCAATGTGCCTTTACCAGAAGCAGCTGTCCCATCAATGGCAATAATCATTAGTGTTCACTCTTCATTTTCATATTTGCCCCCGCATCATTCATAAGCTGTGCAAAGCCAGGAAAGCTGGTGGCTATTGTTTCAATATCTGTAACCGTTATGGCTGTCTTGCTGACCATGCCAAGCACCAAAAATGACATCGCAATTCTGTGGTCATGGCTAGAATTTATCACGATACCACCAGCAATATCAGAGGTGCCTGTAACTGTCAGACTATCTTGGGTTTCAGCAACCTCAACGCCGCATGCGGCTAGCCCTTGTGCTGTTTTAGCAATTCTGTCAGTTTCCTTAACCCGTAATTCAGCAATACCTGGCATATAGGTAGTGCCTGTTGCCGTAGCAGCCGCAATCGCCAGAATCGGATATTCATCTATCATTGATGCTGCACGTTCTGCAGGTACCTCAATCGCTGTGAGCTGGCTTGATGTGACCGTTAAATCACCTACCTTCTCGCCGCCTTCTATCCGCTCGTTCGTAATGGTAATATCTGCGCCCATTTCAAGCAAGCTTGTTAGCAAGCCTGTGCGTTGCGGGTTGAGGCTAATGGCTGGCAGGCTAATCCTGCTATTAGGTGTTATCAGGGCAGCAATAATAGCAAAGGCGGCAGATGATGGGTCGCGCGGCACAACAATATCTTTTGCGATAAGGGGCTTGCCGCCCTCAAGAATTATTTGATGCTGGCCATCTTTGAGGAATTTTTGTTCTACCTCAACGCCAAAATGCCGAAGCATAGATTCAGTATGGTCACGCGAGATATGCGGTTCGGTGATAATCGTCTTGCCGCGCCCATTTAAGGCCGCCAACATAATAGCTGATTTAATCTGCGCTGATGCTACGGGCGTTGTGTAATCAATCGCAATCACAGGGGTCGCCCCCTTCACAGTAACAGGAAGATAGCCTTTTTCTGCCTGTTCTGGCAGATATTTAATTTGTGCGCCCATGTTGATAAGCGGGTCTGTAATTCTGTGCATTGGCCGCACAGATAAAGATTCATCACCCGTAAATTCAGCACGAATTGGCTGACCTGCGACGGCGCCCATAAGCAATCTTACACCTGTGCCCGCATTGCCTAGATCAAGCGGCTTTTCAGGTGATATAAATCCAGCAGTGCCAACACCATCAATGATCACATCACCTGTTTCTGGCTCAATGGTTATCTCTACCCCCAATGCGCGCATAGCGCCAAGCGTAGATAGCACATCTTCGCCCGTAAGAAGCCCTGTTATGCGGCTTCTACCTGTGGCCATGCCCCCCAGAATAAGGGCGCGATGTGATACTGATTTATCACCCGGAATATCAATAACGCCGGTCAAACCTTCACAGTTATTTGAAATCAGTGCTGAACGTGTCAAAACAATCTATCCAGTTGCGCGGTTGAGGTAAATGGGCATGTAACAGTGCAAAAATGCCTTACATAATTCCTGTGCTAAAACGTCTTTTATCTGGATTATTGCCAGCGTGCCCAGATTCATATTGGCGCCAGATTTTCTAAAGAGTGCACCCTAATACACTTCTCAGGCGTGTTTGGCAAAGGTATTTTGGATAAAAAAACATATAATTTTTTGTGATTTTATACCTTCAGTGATGATCTTTTTCGCTTCTTGTGCAAAATTCTTTTGACAGTCTCTATAATTTACAGGTATTCCGCGTGACAAATTACTTTTTTCAGACAGGAGCAGGTAGATGAGCGTATCAGATTTGGGTCAGAAAAGACGGTGTAATTCCTGTGGCATGAAATTTTATGATTTCAAAAAATCGCCTATCATATGCCCCTCTTGTAGCACAGAATTTGACCCTGATAGCCTGTTAAAAAGCAGACGCGGGCGCTCAGCTGCAAAGCAAGAAGAAAAAGCTAAATCAAAACAAGAAGATGATAATGATGATTTGCTAGATGAATCTAGCGAAGATTTTGATGATGATAATTTTGATGATGATGATACCCTGCCGTCTGATGATGATGGGTTGATCACTGTCAAAGGCGATGATGATGAAGATGATATGGATGATGGAACAACAGAATTTATTGATGTTCTTGATTCTGATGAAGATGATCAGGATGATGATCTAATAGATGATGACGATGATGATGATGACAGATAGTCATCAGGCTAGATAATTAGCCAGCTTGCCATCCTATGACAGTTTGTCCTTGCGTCCCACGTGAAGGGCAGGTAAAACAGCGATGATGTTGAAACAATGGCGATGCTGTCATTTCAATTAAGCTTGTAAAGATAATGTGGGGCCATAGCTCAGCTGGGAGAGCGCTACAATGGCATTGTAGAGGTCGTCGGTTCGATCCCGATTGGCTCCACCAAATCTACTCGAATAGTTAACGTGCCCTTAGATAAGACGAAACCATATTCGGACATGCTAGGCATGCGCAAGTGTGTTATCGCTTGCTAAATGACCTTTTTGATAGGTCTCTAGAGTGCGCGCATAATAATCGTTTAACGCTTTAACAATCGTATAGCCTATTTCTTCGGCCATATTAACAGGCACAGCATTTCCAATTTGCTTATATTTAGCTGTCACTGAACCAGAAAATTCCCAACTATAATCTTTAATGGGGTGTCTAGTGGCTATAAGCTTGACATTTTATCCCAATTTCATGCCGTTTGCTTTGATACAGATAACAAGTTAGCTATTTTCCCCACGTTACATAGCTTGTTAGTAACCATCGAGAAAACCCTTATAAACATTACAATGGTTACTATGGTTAAGGTGGCAATAAAGTAAATTAGTATATGATAAATCAGAAACAAAAAGATGAGATGAGCATCCCTACCGACCTTAACCCTCGTCCTACCTGTTAAGATTAAGACGTAAAATAATGTATGATGCCGAAGGCAAAAATCGGTAATTGTAGGCAAAAATTGGTCAGTAGCGCCCTATCTTTGGTCAGATAGCCTGCCATTGTCCAGCCAGCCGCACCTGCGCCATGAATGATAATATTGAGCGGAAATATATTGAGATTGGTGAGGGCAATGCCGCACAATACAGCGCCTGTGCTTGCCCATTTCAACATTTTAATGTTCTTCATTATGCCGTCTGCTTTCAAAAATTATCTATAGATATTGCCAGCCTAGCATGGATTGCCTGTGATGTTTATGACATCTCGGCAAACCCGATAACGAAAAAAGCCTCAGCAAAAATACTAAGGCTGTTTTCTTTGGTACTGGTTTTGCAGTTGCTCTGCAAGGTGTGGCACTGTTCTAAAGTGCCGATATCACTATGAGTTGATAACGGCAATAAGCTGAGTTTATTTATATGATGCTAGATAATAGAGTTATTAGATGAATCCTAAAGATACAGATGAGATGCTGGCACAATGGCAGATATTGGGACTATCACTAATCCTATTATCTGAGAATGCTGATGCGTTTTATGCGCTGATACAAGAAGAATTTGGCTATATTTGGGATGGTAAAGGCTGGGTGAAACCAACACGCTATCACTAAATCGAAAAATGACTGCCTAGATAAACCTGTCTTACGCCTTCATGCTGGATAATCTGATTAGGCGTGCCATGCATCATCAACCCGCCATCATGGATAATATAGGCATGCTCAACAATGCTCAGCATTTCTCTGACATTATGATCTGTTATCAGCACACCCAAACCATGTTCTTTTAATTGCAGGATAAGGTCACGAATTTCACCAATCGCAATTGGATCAATCCCTGCAAGCGGCTCGTCCAATAACAGAAAGGCTGGTCTGGTTGCCAAAGCGCGTGCAATTTCAAGCCGCCTGCGCTCTCCCCCTGACAGGTTCACAGCAGGCGTATTGCGCAAATGTCCAATGCCGAATTCAGCTAGTAATTCTTCTAGCATTGTATCACGCATTTCAGGATTTTTTTCACTTACCTCAAGCACCGCGCGGATATTTTTTTCTACTGTTAGTCCCCGAAAAATACTTGATTCCTGAGGCAGATACCCAACGCCAAGACGCGAGCGCTGAAATAATGGTGTTTCTGTTACATCCATGCCATCAAGAAAAATTGCGCCCTCATCACATGGGATAAGGCCAGTCAGCATATAAAAGGTGGTGGTTTTGCCTGCCCCATTAGGCCCTAGCAAGCCAACAACTTCCCCGCGCCTAACGCCAAGCGAAATATCACGCACAACACGTTTCTTGCCAAAATGCTTGCCGAGCCCGCGTGCCTGAAGCCCTTTATTTTCAGATACCAGCCTGATGCCATCGGCATGTGAGCCTGCATTGGGGTTTATCTGATGGATTGATGACATAGATTTTGCCTTAAGACATGCTGATTGAGTGTAACAGTGTTACCCTATTTTTAACGTGTTGTAAAACGTCCCTTTATTCTGGTTCCAGAGGTAGAGGACAACATTCGGCTAATGCCAGAGGTGAAATCTATTTCGGCACGGTCACCTGTTAGCACACTATCTTTTTCGGTGATGATGACGTTGCCTGTAAATAGCGCGGTATTTGCCACTTTATCATAATCTGCTCTGTCTGAGGTAGCGGTCTGGCCATTTGGTTGCTGTACCTTTACCTCGCCTAGCGCTTCGATGTTTGAGACATTCTGCTCGTCATCCAGCAACACATAAATCAGATTGGCGGCAATCTGGCGTCCATCTGTCAAGATAATCTCTGCTTCATCTGTAAGTGTGATTTTTGAGGCGGGCTTATCATAGAAAATCTGGGTAAGGGCAGAGGCATTGCCATCTGGTCCTGCTACCTGAGCGTCTGGCCCATCAAGCAAATAGCTTTGGCTAATCTGATCATAGACAAGATAGTGTCCCTGACCTTTCTGGCTACCATCAACAAACCGCACATTATGTTTACCGATAATTTTGGTGATATCACCATTATCGGCTTCAGGGTCATAGCTAGCAGTCAGCTCATCTGCTTCGATTATCTGGCTACCTTGCTGTGCTTTTGCATCGCCGATGGCTCTATAGAGCCCCTCTTTTTGATCCCATTCAAGCGATGTAGATGCTTCTACTACTAGCGGCTCTGCTGATGAGGATGATTGCGCAACCGCCTGAGCCGCCCCGAAACCAGCAATAGATAACAGCCCCATCGCCATAATGAGATGCGTGGCCTTGTGTAGGAATACCCGAAGATAGCTAAGATTTATCATGAGAAAATAAGACCTTTCACTGAGCCGATAGAGTTATCTGATGATTGGCGTTTTGCTATCCGCCTGTCTAGGTTTCAAGGTTAATTTACTTTGCCCACCAAATAGATAGTACAGCCCTTGATCGCGAGATGTCATACTATCTGCAACCAGCTCCATACGCGGGCTTTGAATAGTGACCTGACGTGGGCTTTCAAACAGGCCATTTTCAATATCAGCCTCTGCATATTGAGTCATTAGCGTCATATCATGCGCAGTCTGGTAGATAACAACATCACCTGAAAGACTTAACATAGAGGTATTAGAGAGATAGGTAGCCTGTTTGGCATTAAGACGTGTTTGCTGGTTTGCGGTATCTGTAACTACCCCATCTGCAACAAATAGGGCTATCTCTCCGCTGCCAGCTTCTGTTTCAACCGCCCTGTCTGCAGTGATGACATATTGCTTGCCTGTTTGGGTAGTGCCTGCATATCGCGCGCCTGTCATTTCAATCGCAGCACTTTTTGTTTTAGAGACTGTTTGCAAGCTTATTTCGATGGTTTTTTCTTCGGATAGAAAATTCGTCCAGCCAAGTGCCCCAATCCCAATAACAACCAAAGATGCCCCTAACATCAGCCTGTTGCGTTGCGCCCTCACAGAACGTGAGCGAGGCGCGTCTGAGCTGTCTATCTGGGTTACGCGCGGCGCAAATCTAGGCCTGTTTTCAGAAACTGGGCTATCAGCCATGATCTCAATTCCTCTTACCGCTTTGTCCTATCATTGGGCGATATTAGCCCGACTGTAATGCCCGCCACTAGCATTGCCCCCCACTAGAATGACCATCTGCTAATGATGGAAAATATCCAGCTCCTCAAAGCCAGCTAGATCTAGCTGGACACGGGTTTGCAAAAACGCAAAACAGGCTTCTGCCATCTCTATTCTGTCTAACCGCCTCAGCATATCTGTAAGCTTCTCAGAAATCTCATGCAGATATAACACATCACTTGCGGCATAAGTTAGCTGAGCTTCAGAAAGTTCTTTTCGACCCCAATCTGAGGATTGTTGCTGTTTAGACATATCAATATTCAGCAATTCCCGCGCCAATTCGGCAAGACCATGTCTGTCTGTATAGGTTCTGGCCAGTTTGGAGGCTATTTTTGTGCAATAAATAGAGCCGTTAATCTCGCCAATATCACGCATCAGAACAGCTAGATCAAATCTGCCAAAATGAAACAGCTTGCCTATGTTGGGGTCTGCCAGCAAGGCTTTCAGATTTGGGCAGGGTTTCGGGTTTGCGCTGATTTGCACCAAATGCGCAGTACCATCACCAGATGATAATTGAACCAGACAAAGCCTGTCACGTGTGAGCTTCAGACCCATCGTTTCTGTGTCAATCGCAACCTGCTTGCCAAAAGCCAACCCATCTGGCAGGTCGTCATGATATAGATGAATTGTCATTCGCTACTTCCTGCGCTGTGTTTGTTACATCCCAGCTATAAATGGTGGGATAGGTACTAGTATAGATATTTTGGTTTTTGCGTCAAAATAAAGACGTTCTTATGGCCTATAATGGCTTACAACATCATCATATTCTGGCCTACGGCGTGGTTTTGGCGGCTCTGAAGCGGCACCAATATAGATAAATCCTGCTATCTGGTCTGTTTCTGGGGTGCCGCCTAGCGCTGCCAGCATTGTGTCATTATAGCTATACCATTCGGTTACCCATTGCGCGCCATAGCCAAGAGATAGTGCGGCTGTTACGATATTTTGGCACACTGCCCCTGCTGAGAGATGCATTTCCCATTGAGGTATTTTGGCATGAGGCGCTGCTTTTGAAATCACCGCCAGAACTAGCTTGGTTCTGCATAATCTGGCTTCTTCAAATTCGAGCATGGTATCAGTTGCATCTGCATGCATCTTTTGAAATTCAGGGCGCAATATGGTTTTGCCAAGATGCGCGCCACCTTGCTGATCAATAATCTTGATATGCCATGGGCCAAGAACGCCATGATCTGGCACCCGCAACCCGCACGCGATTATATCATCAATATCAGATTGAGGCACAGTCACAGGCACTAGATTTTTTACAATCACAGACCGTCTTTCTTTCAAAAATCTTACAATCTCAGACATCGCAATCATCCTTTGCTGACGTAGTAGGGGTGTTCCATAGAATTGAAGGCAGTATATAGCAAATCAAAAGCCGCGCGCAAACAGCCAATACTTGACAAATATAGGATAAACGCCCACCCTCGCAACAAGGTTGATCTTTCAAAAATTTTGAAACGTAATGGCGATGCAACAAGATATAGTCGAATTATTGCGGGAAAAAGGGCTGAGGCCAACACGCCAGCGTATCATGATAGCCACGCTGATTTTTTCTGGCACGCATCGTCATATTATACCTGAATCCTTTGCAGATGAAATCACACGCCACTATGGGCATATCGCTATTGGCACTATTTATAACACATTGCGTCAATTTTGTGATGCAGGCTTGCTGGCGCAGCTTTCTGGGCTAGGTGACAGGCTTGTCTATGATACTAATCTGACATGCCATCATCATTTTTTAGATGTAGATACTGGCGCATTAACAGATGTGCCTGCTGGCCAAATTGGCATTTCGGGGTTGCCTCATCTGCCAGATGGCTTCTCGCTTGATGCGGTAGATGTAACTATTCGGATAAAAAACAGCCAAAGCCATCAGGCTAAATAGCTTTTTTTACTTTAGACTGATTTCAATCTACTTGACTTTCAGGCTCACACATTCGATATCTTAAAGATGCAGAAGCTATTGCTACGCTGGGTCTGTTCATGTGATTTGAGATAGGCAAGGTAGCAAGGCATAAGCACTCAGCAGAATTCAGCCTGTGTCTAGCACGCTAGTGACAGGTGACAATGTAACTCTAAAAGAAACACTCTGGAGATGATGTTATGGATGACGTTAAATGCCCTGTAATGCATGGCGGGCTTACCAGCAATAAAACAACAGGCACTTCAAATAAAGATTGGTGGCCAAATCAGCTTAATCTGTCAATTTTGCACCAGCATGACAAAAAGACAACGCCTTATGCTGATGGGTTTGATTATCGTGAAGCCTTTAAGACGCTAGATTATAAAGCTCTGAAGCAGGATTTGCATAATCTGATGACAGAGTCTCAGGACTGGTGGCCTGCTGATTACGGGCACTATGGCCCATTTTTCATCCGTATGACATGGCATGCAGCAGGCACCTATAGAACAGGTGATGGCCGTGGGGGCGGCGGCACAGGCGCTCAGCGTTTTGCCCCGCTTAATTCATGGCCTGATAATGGCAATCTGGATAAGGCACGCCGTCTGTTATGGCCGATTAAGAAAAAATATGGCAACAAAATCTCATGGGCTGACTTGCTGATACTAGCAGGCAATGTTGCGATTGAATCTATGGGGGGTAAAACCTTTGGATTTGGCGGCGGTCGCCCTGATATTTGGCATCCAGAAGAAGATATTTACTGGGGTGCAGAAACAGAATGGTTAGGCGATAACCGTTATGGTGATACCCGCCAGTCACTTGATAATCCGCTTGCCGCTGTGCAGATGGGGCTTATCTATGTGAATCCTGAAGGACCGAACGCAAATCCTGACCCGCTATTAAGTGCGCAGGATGTGCGTGAGACCTTTGGTCGGATGGCGATGAATGATGAAGAAACTGTAGCTTTGGTCGCAGGCGGTCATACCTTTGGTAAAGCGCATGGTGCAGGTGACCCTGAGCTGGTTGGTGCAGAACCTGAAGGCGCGCCAATAGAGCAGATGGGGTTTGGCTGGAAAAACGCCCATGGGTCAGGTGTTGGTGTTGATACCACAACCTCTGGCATTGAAGGCCCTTGGACAGCCAATCCAACCAAATGGGATAATGGCTATTTTGATCTGCTATTCAAATATGACTGGCAACTTACAAAAAGCCCTGCTGGTGCGCATATTTGGCATCCTGTTGATATTGACGAGGCTGATAAAGCCCCTGAAGTTGATGGGTCAGGCAAAACAGTATCACCTATGATGACAACTGCAGATATGGCGATGATCAAAGACCCTGCCTATCGTGCGATATCAGAGCGTTTCCATAAAGACCCTGAGCTGTTTGCAGATGCGTTTGCACGAGCATGGTTCAAGCTTCTGCACAGAGATATGGGGCCGAAATTGCGCTATTTAGGCCCTGAAGTGCCTGAAGAAGAGCTGATCTGGCAAGACCCTGTGCCTGCTGGCTCAAGCTCATATGATGTAGCGGCTGTAAAACAGGCCATTAAAGATAGCGGGTTGTCTATTGCTGAAATGGTAGAAACAGCGTGGGCATCTGCATCAACCTATCGTGGCTCGGATATGCGCGGCGGGGCGAATGGCGCACGTATCAGACTGGCACCACAAAAGGACTGGGATGCCAATAAACCAGCGCAGCTGGCAAAGGTGCTTAATCTGCTTGAACCAATTGCGGCCGCACATGGTGCATCTGTAGCGGATGTAATTGTGTTGGCAGGAACAGTCGGGATTGAGATGGCCTCTGGCAAGGATGTACCCTTTGCACCAGGACGTGGTGATGCCAGCCAAGACCAAACGGATATCGAATCCTTTGCTGTGCTTGAGCCGCTAGCAGATGGCTTCAGAAACTATCTGCAAAAAAATTACAGCGTATCTCCTGAAGAGATGATGCTGGATAAAGCGCAGCTTATGGGGCTAACAGCAGCTGAAATGACTGTGCTAGTAGGTGGTTTGCGTTCATTGGGCATTAGTACAGATGAGCGCGGCAGATGGACAGATGGTAGTGGCCTTGATAATAGCTGGTTTAATACGCTGCTTGATATGGGTGTTGAATGGACAGCAACTGGCTCAAACAGCTATCAGGCAAAAGACAGAGCCACTGGCAAAGATGTCCGCACTGCAAGCCGTGTTGATCTGGCGTTCGGCTCTAACTCGCAATTGCGGGCACTGGCAGAATTATACGCTCAAGATGATAATCAGGATAAATTCGTCTCTGACTTTATCTCAGCTTGGGTGAAAGTGATGAATGCTGACAGGTTCGACCTAGCCTAAGGCATCTATCTTTCAATAGACACACTAAAAACAGCCTGATGATTCAGGCTGTTTTTTTATATATGGCGATGGCCTAGCGCTGCATTATCCAATGACGCTGCCGCACCACGAACGCCAGAATGCCCATCATCTAGCAGATAGACTGGCACCGTGCCGATAAATTCCGAAAATTTATCATGGGCATTAATTCTGTCAAGAAACTGGCTCTGATCAATAAAGCTGACAAGATAGGGGGTGATGCCGCCACAAATATAGACGCTATGTCTTGCGCCAAGCATCAAAATCGCATTGCTAACATAACTGCCAAGAAAATTCAGAAAATGCGTCACCGCCTGACATGCCGCTGGCTCGCCCCTATGGGCTTGCGTGACAATTTCTGCCGCAGACAGGCTGGCACTATTGCTTGATAGATGGTGATATAGCCCCTCAAGCCCTCTGCCGCTCAGCACATCTTCTACCACCAGCTTAGTATGGCTGTCTGATGACAGGGTGTGTCTGATAGCGGTAAGCAAATCTTCTTCTTCAACTGTCTGTGCGCTTAGCCCGATTTGCCCGCCTTCAGTTTCAAGCGGCAACATATCTGTGCCTGTATTGATAAGGGCAGAAAAGCCAAAGCCTGTGCCTGGCCCTAATACAGCGATAGGGCTGGTTGCAACAGGCGTGCCTGCTCTCAGGCAAATTACCCTATCTTTGGGCGCCTCAAGCACAGATAATGCTTGCGCTGTAAAATCATTGATGATTGTAAGCTGTTTCAGCCCAAAATGAGCCTTTAACGCCTGTTTTGAAAATGACCAATCATTATTTGATAGCTGAATTTCATCATCTGACACAGGTGCGGCAACTGCCAGCCCCATACGGTGCGGAAACGGTAGTCCCATCTCATCAAGATAATGGGTGATAGCGGCATCAATACCAGTAAATTCAGAACATAAATAAGATATTGGGGTAGATAGCTCACCGTCCAGAATATGCGAAAAGCGGATATTCGTACCCCCAATATCAGCTACCAGATCAACCATCTATGCCATGTCCTTTTATCAGCGTCTCAGCGCAGGCAGGCCAACGCCTGTTGCTTCAAATCCGCCATCAACCGCCAATGTCTGACCCGTAATATAGCTAGCGTGATCTGATGCCAGAAAATAAATCGCTTCGGCAATTTCTGACTCATTGCCATATCTGTTTAACGGAATTGCATCATGATAGGCATCAATAATATCCTGAGAATGTACGGCCATTGCCAGCTTGGTTCTTACAGGGCCTGGACAGACGCAATTGACCCGAATGCCAAATTCGCCAAGCTCAACTGCCTGTTGCAATGTAAGCTGGATAACACCTGCTTTTGAAGTGCCATAGGCAACACGCAAGGTTGACGCGCGCAATCCAGAAATAGACCCGATATTTACAATTGCCCCGCTTGTCTGTTTCAGATAGGGGGTGGCGGCTTGTGTACATAAGAACACCCCATCAAGATTAGTCGCCATAACTGCTTTCCAGCGAGAAAAATTTGTCTCTTCAATAGGGCCAAAATCTGCAATGCCTGCATTATTTACCAAAATATCTATCTGCCCATAGGTTGAGACGACCTTATCTATCATCTTGTCAATCTGCTCTGGGTTTGAGATGTCGCTATGAATGGCCAGCACATCATCGCCTAGCTGTTTTTGTGCCTGAGCCAGCTCATCTGCGTCGTAATCTACCAGTACAGGCGTGATAGCGTTCTGTTTCATCTTGATAGCAGTGGCAAGCCCGATACCTCGCGCAGACCCTGTGATGATGGCAATTTTATTAGTCATAATAGCGCTTTCTGTTGGCTAGTGGTTATCTTACAGCTCATCCATAGCAACTGGGCGTCTTTCGGATGCAGATATTTGTGCCGCCTGACCCATTTTCACTGCTGTCATGCCATCTTCAAGGCTAACAGCAGGAGGTGTCATTTCGGTAAGTGTCTTTTTGAATTCAAGATGCTGGTAATATGTAGAGCCTGCATGATCGCCTGCTATCATCAGCGTCTCATCAACATCACAATAGTGAATCTCATATTGCTGTCGTGCGCGGGGGCTCAATTCCAGCTTAGGTCTTGGCAAGGTGGACAAGTCATCTGGCCAGAAGCGAGCGGCGGCAGGCACAAAGGCTTCAGCCTTGCCCTGAGGGCCAATCGCTGAAATTCGTTCCTGATAGGCAGAACCTTCTGCAAACATGCATAATTCCAGCATGGCACGTGCCTGATTTTCAAATTCGACGATCACATATCCATGATCCCAAATATCAGGTGTCTTGCCATCATAGCGCTCATCTAGATGATTATGCGCTTGACCTGCACTGCTCATCACAAACGAGGGTTCAGCCTGTATAATATGGCGCATCAGATCAAAAAAGTGACAACATTTTTCAACAAAGGTACCGCCAGAAAACTGGTTAAATCTGTTCCAGTCTCCTACCTTTTCCAAGAAGGGAAAACGATGTTCGGTTATGGACAGCATTTTGATCTCACCACAAAAAGATGGCGCTGTTTCAATCAGCTTGGCAACAGGCGGCATATAGCGATATTCCATCCCGACCCAAATAGGCGCATCATAATGTTTGATTAGATCATGGATAATCGTTGCATCTTTAGGGTCTGTATAAAGCGGTTTTTCGCATAAGATTGGGATGGTGCGCGTGGCGGCTATTTGGCGCAACTGGTCTGCATGGCAAAAATTAGGGCTTGTAATAATAAGCGCATCAAGTGCGTCAATGTGCAATAATGCGTCAAGTGATGGGGCGTCAACTGCCTCTGGTGCAAGCATTTTTGCGTGCGCTCTCATACTATCATCAGGCTCAAAGATGGCGGCTATGGTGCATCCATCAATTAGCTTCAGATTGCGGATATGCTCTTGACCCATCATCCCGCACCCAACAAATCCATAGTGTAATTTTTTCATAATAAACGCTCTTTGATAGCAGAGAATTTGACGTGGAAGATAACCTGCGCATACACTATGGCCAATTACAATGCATAGATATAGTTTTTTTTAATAGTCCTGTCATCTAGCATATGCCGTCATCTAACATATGCCCATTATCGTGGGTATGTTTATGCTTGACGCGGCTGGGATAGATGATATCTCCAGAGGGGATAAACCAGATATAGCGATGGGGGCGATAATGCAAATGACCAGAACACAGCTTACCGACGATATTGACGTCAGCCGTCTTATTTATGGCATGTGGCGTCTGATTGATGATGGTGATGATAGCCCCAAAACAGTTCAGGCAAAGCTAGAAGCTTGTCTTGAACAGCAGATCACAACAATGGATCAGGCAGATATTTATGGGGATTATGGCTCAGAAGCAGCCTTTGGCAAGATGCTGGCGCAAGCGCCCCATCTAAAAGACAGGATAGAAATTATCACCAAATGCGATATTCGGCTTGTTTCTGAAAAACATCCAGACCATCGGGTAAAATATTATGATAGTTCGGCCAGCTATATTACCGCACAGCTGGAAAATTCGCTTCGTCTGATGGGTGTTGATAAGATTGATGTGCTATTATTGCATCGCCCTGATCCATTTATGGATCATCATGACACAGGACGTGCGCTTGATAGTCTTGTTGAACAGGGAAAGGTGCGTGCTATTGGTGTGTCTAACTTTAAGCCGTGGGATATTAGCCTGTTGCAATCTGCTATGCATACGCCGATTTGCACCAACCAGATAGAGATTAGCCTGAGCGCCCATCACGCCTTTACAAATGGGGATATCGCTTTTTGTCAGGAACATGAAATTATCCCGATGGCGTGGTCACCTCTGGGGGGTGGTGCGCTTCTATCTGATCAGAATTCTAGACTGTCAGCCCTGTTGGCTGATATGGCAGACCAGCATAATAGCACTGCCTCTGCAGTGGCGATCGCATGGCTTCTTGCGCATCCTGCTTGTATTGTGCCTGTGTTGGGCAGTAATAATCTTGACAGAATAGCCAGCTTTTCTGATGCGCTATCTATCTCGCTTGACAGGCAAAGCTGGTTCCAGCTTTATGAGGCTGCACTTGGCCATGAAGTCCCTTAACATGGGAATCTTAACATCTGTATAAGCATAAATTAGTTGCCATATAAGACGGATAAGCGCTTTATTCAAAGATATGGGTAGATCACATATTTTGCATCGTCATAGCGATGTTCATATCAGGAAGCGAATTTGTTCAACAACATCCGATTAGCCTCGCCACTTAGTCTGGCGATTCTGTTTATGGTGACAGGCGGCGTGTCTGTTACCTTCATGCAGGCAGGCGTCAAGCTTTTGAGCGGCGATTTGCACCCGTTCGTGATTACGTTTTTCAGAGCTTTTCTTGTGATTATTATTTTAATGCCTGCCATTTTTCATTCTGGCACGTCTGTGTTGGCAACTTCATCTGTGAAATTACAGATAATCCGAGGGCTAGTTGGCGGGTCTGGCATGGTATGTGTGTTTACAGGGTTAAGCCTTGTGCCATTGGCAGAAGCTACAACCTTGCTATTTACAGTGCCTATTTTTACCACAGTACTGTCGGTATTATTTTTATCCGAGATAGTGGGTATTAGACGCTGGCTGGCTATTATATGTGGTTTTGCAGGGACGCTGATTGTGATGCGTCCTGATCTGTCTGTCAGCTTTGGGCATCTTTTGCTTATCTATGCGGCGCTGGCATGGGCACTATCTGTCCTGATCGCAAAAAAGCTTACGCAGAAAGATAGTGTGCTGTCCATTACCTTTTGGCAGGCGGCTGGCAGTGTGCCAATAGCCTTTATTTTGGGGCTAACCGTCTGGGAATGGCCCTCATTAGAACAGATTTGCTGGCTGTTCGGAATAGCAGGGCTTGGCACAATCGGACATATGCTATTTTATGCGGCGCTTCAGCGCGGAGATGTATCATTTGTGATGCCGCTAGATTATTTGCGGATAATCTGGTCTGCTACACTTGGATTTTTGCTGTTTGGTGATATGCCAACCATCCAGCTATTTATCGGAGGGGCAATGATTATCGGTGCAACAACCTTTATTAGCTATCGTGAAATGCGTATTCGCAAACCACATCGCTGAGGCCATCATGTATGGTGCATAAATTATCTGACAATCTGCATAGTGCAATGCTGGCAACAATATCCTCGCTTGTCTTTACGATAAATGACGGGCTGATGAAATATATTCTGCTGGAGTTTGATCTTTTTGTATCGCTTGCCATCAGAGGGCTGTTTGCCGTGCCATTACTTGCTATCTTCTATTTCTATGAGACTGCATTATTTGTGCGTCTGTCACGGCGTGATAGTTTGCTTGTGTTTGGGCGGGCAATAAGCGAGCTGGGGCTGACTTATTGTCTGCTAACAGCATTGATGCAAATGCCGCTTGCCTCGCTGACGGCCTTATTACAATCCTCACCATTATTCTTATCTTTGGTCGCTTTTGTCTTTTTTGGCGAGCGGTTTGGCTGGCGCAGATGGGTGACGCTTGGCATTGGCTATATAGGGGTGCTGATCATCATCAGACCATCTGAAACAGTACCGCTATCTGCCGCAATATTTGGGTTGGCAAGCGTATTTTTTATTGTGATGCGTGACTGTCTGGCACGGCTATTTTCAAGTCAAGTACCTACCTTGTTGCCTGCCTTTGTCAATGTGATAGCGGTGATGATATTCGGTCTCATAATGACGGGTTTCAGGCCTGACAGCTGGTATTCTGGCACGTGGTCTTGGATGATTATTGGCGCTTATTTCGGCGCAGGGCTTACCATCATAATCGCGAATATGCTGATCGTGGGAATGATGCGCAAAGGCGATATTGGCTTTGTTAGCCAGTTCCGATATTCAGCGATTTTATTCTCGGTGATTGCGGGCTATATGCTGTTTGATGAATGGCCAGATAGTACGACCTTTTTTGGGGCAACACTTGTCATTGGCGCAGGGCTGTATAGTTTTTATCGAGAGCGTAAACATCTGAATAAATCAGATGCTAGCAGATAATCATAGCCCAAAAGGATAGGCTAAAAGAGAATCAGCAACTTATTAACACATTAGAATTAAGTGAAATAAAGCAGAATCTCTGGCCAGTAAATTCAGGGTGATGGGGTATATTCCTAGCGCTGATGAACCTGTAAAAATAGTGTGTAAAAACAATGCTATATAGACTTTCTGGCTGATTTCAAAGAAGATGCATCAGGGGGCAATTGCAGCGGGCAAAAAAATCAAGGTGAATAAGTTGACGCTTTCAGATAGCGGGTGCTATTTTCTGACACGATGATTGCACACATTTTTTTGTGGCCGGTCTCGGCATAAAATCGACATTTCGGAGGAAAACATGTCATATACGCGTAAATTTATTGGTGCTGCTGCGATGGTAGCTGCATCATTTGCATTTTCAGGCGCTGCCATTGCAGGCAGCCATGGGGATGTCTGTGATACGCCATCAAAATTGATGGGCGATCTTGGAAGCTTCAAAGGTGATGTTATCACCATTGCTGGCTCAATGCAGGGTAAGGATGAAGAAAATCTATTGGCAACTGTAAGCTGTTTTGAAAAGGCAACAGGCGCTGTAGTGAAATATTCAGGCTCACGCGATTTTGCAGCGCTTATCGTTGCGGATTTGCAGTCAAATAACGCACCAAATATTGCTATCTTCCCGCAGCCAGGTCTGGCTGGTGATATGGCAAAAGAGGGCTATTTATCACCGCTAGGCAGTGATCTTGCTAGCTGGATGACTGAAAATTATGGCGCTGGATCATCTTGGGTTGATTTGGGCACCTATACTGGAAAGAACGGCAAAAAAGATTTTTATGGATTTGCATTTAAGCAGGATCTGAAATCACTAGTTTGGTATTCACCTGAACAGTTTGAAGATAATGGCTATGAAATCCCAACTACTATGGAAGCGCTGATCGAATTGTCAGACCAGATGGTTGCAGATGGCAATACCCCATGGTGTATTGGTGTTGAGTCTGGTAATGCAACAGGCTGGACAGCAACCGACTGGATGGAAGATCTGATGTTGCGTACGGCTTCGCCTGCAAAATATGACCAGTGGGTATCAAATGAACTTCCGTTCAACAGCCCAGAAGTCATGAATGCAATGGAAATTTATGGCCAATTCTCTCGTAATGATGATTATGTAGCAGGTGGTTCAGCATCTGTTGCGACAACCTTTTTCGGTGATGCGCCAAAGGGTCTATTTACCTCGCCAGCACAATGTATGATGCATCGTCAGGCATCATTCATTCCTGCCTTCTTCCCTGAAAAGGGTAAGGAAGTTGAAAATGGCGAAGCAGACTTTTTCTACTTCCCACCATTTGCATCACAGAATCTTGGTAATCCAGTGCTAGGTGCGGGTACGCTCTATACTATCACTAAGGATTCTCCTGCAACACGCGCATTCTTCCAGTATCTTACCGAAGCTCAAGCGCATGAAGTATGGATGTCACAAGGTGCGTTCTTGTCAGCGAATAAAAATGCTAATCTGGCAGCCTATGCCTCTGATGCTCAGCGTAAGCAGGGTGAAATTCTGGTAAATGCAACAACCTTTAGGTTTGATGCATCAGATTTGATGCCTGGTGCTATTGGTGCAGGCGCATTTTGGAGCGAGATGACAGCATTTGCCAATGGTCAGGATGTCAAAACTACGGCTGATAATATTCAGGCCGCATGGGATGCGATTAAGTAGTCCTGTTCTGGATGTAAATGTTTTGAAGAGCGCGGGGGTTGCTCGCGCTCTTTTACCTTCATCAGCTAATATGTTTTGGAATGTAGCATGCGTTCTATCAAGCCACTTATTGCAGGAAATGGCGTAGCGATATTTCTGACTATCGCTTGTCTATTGCCTATCACGGCTATTTTTGCAGTTACTGCAACAGCCCCGCTTGATGGTTTGATGGCTGGCTTTGGGTTATGGCTAGGACAGATATTTGGCTGGGCAAGCTCTGAATTTGATACTGCGGCGCGATTTGCAAAAATGGGCTTTGCCCTGCGGATTGTGGTTATTGCAGTGGGTATTTCGTTTTTATATTTTGCGGTAAGCAACTGGCTTACCATTGGGCTGGCACGCCGCACAGCACGCCAGATGCCAGGCAGGCAATCTGCCATTATCGAGGCTATTCAGCCGTGGATTTTTGTAGGCCCTGCGTTGATGCTATTGTTATTATTCTTGCTTGTGCCTGGATTTTTAACACTGAAACAGTCTATGCAGGAAGCTAGCGGTACGGCTAGCTTTACCAATTATGCCTTTTTGTGGGATCCGGCCGCGCTAGGCTATGTGCAATTCAGATTTGCGATGCGTAATTCGCTGATGTGGCTGATTTTGGTGCCTAGTGTATGTATCATGCTTGGTCTGTTAATTGCGGTGCTGGCAGATTCACTGCGCTGGGGCGTGATTGCGAAAACCTTTATTTTTGTGCCGCTGGCGATTTCATTTGTGGGGGCGGCAGTTATCTGGCGGAATATTTTTGCAGGCGGCGGTATTGAAGCCTTGCAAACTATAAATGGTGCCACCCCATCCTATCAGGTGGGGTTGATGAAAGCGCTATTAGGGCATCCTGCAGATTATGCCGAGCCGCTTTATAATCTGAAATTTTGGGGGAATTTCTTTTTGATGTGGATATTGGTCTGGGTTCAGACAGGCTTTGCGATGGTGATTTTTTCAGCTGCCTTACGTGGTGTCCCGCAAGATACCATAGAAGCAGCAACCATTGACGGGGCAAATCCGTTCCAGATGTTTTTCAGGGTGAAATTGCCACAAATCTATTCCACCGTGATGGTGGTTTGGACAACATTAGTTATTTTGGTGCTAAAGGTGTTTGATATTCCTTATGCGCTTTCGGCAAATGATGATGACAAGCTTTTGCTTGCAGTGATGATGGAAAATGCGCGCAATAACTGGTCAATCGGCGGTGATAATGTGGATAATCTATTTGCTGCTATTGCGGTGATGCTGATGCTTACGGTTGTTCCAAATATGATGTTTAATGCATGGCGTATTCGCCGTGAACAGAAACAGCTAAGCTAGAGAAAAGGATAGTATCACGCATGATTAGCCGTACGTTGCATCATACTGTTCTTGCCCTGATTGTGTTTATCTGGGTAGTGCCATTTATTGCGTTGGTGACTACGTCCTTGCGCTCTGAGCTTGCTTCGAAAACCTCTGGTTTCTGGACAGCCTTTACCCCGACCGTACTTGGCCATCGGTTTTCAACACATGATAAGGGCAATGAAGCTGAAATTTTGAGCCTTGAGGGGAATATTTTTGATCGCCTGAATTTAGAAGAACAGGATTTTCCGATTTCTGGCACGGTTGAATCTGTGCTGTTCAAAGGCCGTGTGCCTGACCCTGAAAATCCGTCAAAGACAAAATTGATCCGTAAACTTGTTCCTGTGGGTGAGGAGATGGATGTGCGGGGCGGCGCCTTCAGCTTTGAGGCAAATGGCGATTTTATCTGGCGGTTTGACAGCCCTACCATCCCAAAGCCGAAAACGCTGGATGTATTTATTGACCAGAATCCTGTTTTTGGGACAGAGGCATATGAAGAGGTGTTGTTCGAGAATGAACATGTGCCCAATGCGCTTATCTCATCTTTTATTGTAACAATACCAGCCACCATCATTCCAATTACCATCGCAGCCTTCGCTGCTTATGCATTTGCATGGATGCGCTTTCCAGGTCGTGACTGGCTATTTGTGATTGTGGTGTCATTGATGGTAGTGCCAACCCAGCTTGCCTTTTTGCCGATTTTGCAAGGCTTTAGCGGAATTGCCTCTTGGGCAACATCGCTCAATCAATGGCTAACAGATTGCGAGGCAACAAAAAGCTGTGAGGTGGCATCTAAATCCTTTGCCAGCCTGTGGATTACACATACGGCTTTTGGCCTGCCTTTGGCAATTTATCTATTGCGGAATTATATTGTCGGCTTGCCACGCGAATTGCTTGAAAGTGCGCGTATTGATGGTGCTAATCACTTGCAGATTTTTACCAGACTAATTGTGCCTCTTTCTGTGCCTGCACTTGCTTCTTTCAGCATTTTTCAGTTTTTATGGGTGTGGAATGATTTGATTGTGGCCTTGTATATTGGGCCAAATAATTCAGATGATCTTGTCTTTCCTATCAGACTTCAGCAACAGCTTGGCACCTTCAAAGATCAGCTTCATCTTCTGAATGCTTCTGCTGTGATATCAATGATAGTGCCTGTGATTGTGTTTTTGGCAATGCAACGATATTTCATTCGCGGCCTGCTAGCTGGTTCAGTTAAGGGGGGCTAGCAGATGGCAGAATTAAAATGGTGGGAGACAGCTGTTATCTATCAGATTTATCCGCGTTCCTTTCAGGATTCTAATGGGGATGGGATAGGCGATTTGCCAGGCATTACCTCGCGGCTAGAATATATTGCTGATTTGGGGGTCGATGCTATCTGGATTAGCCCGTTCTTTAGCTCGCCACAAAAAGATTTTGGCTATGATATTTCTGATTATTGCGATATTCACCCTGAATATGGCACGCTAGCTGATTTCGACCAGATGATACACAAAATTCACCAGCTTGGCATGAAGCTGATGGTCGATATTGTGCCTGCGCATTGTTCAGACCAACATGCATGGTTTGCAGAGAGCAGACAGTCAAAAACCAACCCCAAAGCGGACTGGTTTCACTGGGTTGAACCAAAACAAGATGGTTCTGCCCCCACAAATTGGCTATCATTTTTTGGGGGGCGTGCATGGAGCTGGGAGCCGCGCAGACAGCAATATTATTTGCATAATTTTCTGCCAAGCCAACCAAATCTCAATCATGCCAATCCAGAGGTTCAGGAAGCCTTTAGAAATATTGCTCGGTTCTGGTTTGACAAGGGCGTTGATGGGTTTCGGATAGATGCGGTGCATACCATCAATGCAGATAGTGCGCCCTATCGTGACAATCTTCCAAAAACTGATTTCATAACAGGGGAGTTGCCACAACAGCAGCAGCCTTTTTTCAGACAGTTGCATGATACAGCTCAGCTTAATCAGCCAGCTATCCAGCAATTTAGCGAAAGTTTCCGCGCCATCGCTGATAGCTATGACGGCGACAGATTCTTGATGGGCGAGCTACATGGTGATGATGCGGTGCTGGCTAGCCAGAATTTCACCGCTGAGGGGCGTTTGCATGCGACCTATAATTTTAATCTGCTGGAATGGGGCGGGCTTGATGTTGCAGGGCTGAAACAGGCTATTTCAGATGCGGTTGATGCGTTTAATGATTCAGGCAGGCTAGTATTTGCATTCTCAAACCATGATGTACCACGTTCAGTGTCTCGCCAGCTTTCAGCCTTAGGGCTTGGCGCTGAGTCTCAAGATGCGCTTCAGCTTCTTTTGCTAAAGCTTCAGGCTTGTCTGGTGGGTTCAAGCTGTATCTATCAAGGAGAAGAGCTAGCCCTTGATGATGTTCAGGGGATTCCTGTTGAGCAGATGCAGGATCCATGGGGTATTGAGTTTGCGCCGATATTTTCAGGCCGTGATAGTTGCCGCACGCCTATCGTCTGGCAGTCTGACAAGCCTCATGGTGGGTTTTCTGATGCTGATACTACGTGGCTACCTGTTGGGCAAAGCCATTTTGAGCGCGCCGCATTAGAACAGGCAGCAACACAAGGGTCTGTCTATCAACAATTTTCGGCCTTTTTGAAATGGCGTAAATCACAGCCTGCAATGATGCAGGCAAATCATATGACAGCCCTATCAGGCACAAAAGGGCAAATCATTTTTGACCGTGTTTCGGACACGCAGAGACTAAGATGCTGTTTTGATTTTGATCATCTTTACGCATCATTTGAGGAGGTCTAGATGGCACAAGTCGAATTAAACCATGTCAATAAATCCTTTGGCGCCACCAAAGTGGTGACAGATGTAGAATTGGAAATAGAAAAAGGCGAATTTGTTGTTTTTGTAGGTCCTTCTGGATGCGGTAAATCAACATTATTGCGGCTGATAGCTGGTCTTGAAACGCTTACTAGTGGCGAGATTATCATTGCTGGGCGGCCAGTGATGGATTTGCCGCCGTCACAGCGTGGTATTGCGATGGTGTTCCAATCCTATGCGCTTTATCCGCATATGACGGTATTTAATAATATGGCCTTTTCGCTATCGCTTCAGGGCGTTGGCAAGGCTGAAATCGCAACGCGGGTTGAAGCAGCGGCAAAGATTTTGCAGATGGAACATTTGCTAGATAGACGCCCTGCCGCCCTATCAGGAGGCCAGCGTCAGCGTGTTGCGATTGGGCGCGCAATTGTGCGCAATCCTGATGTGTTTTTGTTTGATGAGCCGTTATCGAATCTGGATGCCGCATTGCGGCATGATACGCGCGTTGAGATTGCGAAATTGCATAGACAGCTTGGCGCCACCACCATCTATGTTACCCATGATCAGGTTGAGGCAATGACATTGGCAGATAAGATTGTGGTGCTAAAAGATGGCGAGGTGATGCAGGTTGGTGCGCCAATGGACTTATTCAATTTTCCAGCCAATGAATTTGTTGCAGGGTTTCTAGGCTCACCCAAAATGAATTTTTTCGCAGGCAAGATAACAGCAATTGGCACTGGCAAAAAACAGGCGAAAATAAAAATAGCAGGCGGCGAGACAAAGCAGGTGCGGCTAGTATCAGATAAAAAAGATGTTGGGGCAGACGCTGTGCTTGGCGTGCGCCCTCAAGATTTGCGGATTGATCCCAACGGGCTGGTATCTGGCACGGTAACACTGATAGAACGGCTTGGCACTGAAACCATTATCGAGGCGGTTACTGACCAGGATCTGGTGTTTCGATATGCCAGCTCTGAGATGCCTGAGCTAAGCGTTGGCCAAGCGGCACGGTTTGGCTTTGATGCTGGCAGGGCGCATATTTTTTGATGATCGAAGGCTATGTAAACCGTCTGCCTGCTAGCTTCAGCTTTGGGGTAGCTACCTCGTCCTATCAGATTGAGGGCACAACATTTGGCGGCTGTGGGCGCTCGCACTGGGATGAATTTGCCAGCCAGTCAGGCAAGGTTGCGAATAATGAAGATGGCGCGGTAGCATGCGACCATTACCATCTTTTTGAGACGGACCTTGATCTGATCTCACAGGCTGGCTTTGATAGCTATCGGTTTTCGATTTCATGGCCGCGCCTTTTACCCTCTTCGCCCTCGCAGGTAAATTCAGAGGGTATCGCATTTTATGACAGGCTGATAGATGGCATGCTGGCGCGTGGGCTGATGCCAAATGCAACGCTTTATCATTGGGATTTGCCGCTATATCATGCACAGCAAGGCGGCTGGCAGGTGCGGGATACCGCCAGCTATTTTGCGGAATATACAGATTTGGTCATGCGCCATTTTGGCGACAGGCTGGCGATGATTGCCCCTGTGAATGAGCCGTGGTGTGTGTCGTGGCTAAGCCATTATTGGGGGCATCATGCGCCCGGTCTTAACTCTATTTCGGCAACCGCAAAGGCGATGCATTATATCCAGCTTGCGCATGGGCTATCGGTTCAGGTGATGCGGGGGCATGGCCATAAAAAGATAGGCTGTGTGCTAAATAAGGAATTTGGAGTGCCTGCTGATGATAGTGCTGAGACTGCCCGCCTCACCAGCCTGTTTGATGCTATTTATAATCGCTGGTTTGAGGAGTCTATCTTTACAGGCCGCTATCCAGACGAGGTGCTGGCAATATTGGCGCCTCATATGCCAGAGGCATTTGAACAGGATATGCCCCTAATCAGCGCACCTCTGGACTGGGTTGGGCTGAATTACTATACCCGCTCGCTCATTGCCCCTGATCCCAATGAGCAGATTACAGGCTTTACCTGCGTCTCTGGCGATCTGCCAAAAACAGATATGGGTTGGGAGATTGCGCCAGAAGGGTTGCGGTTTTTTCTGGAACGGCTGGCACGTGACTATGCCCCTGACCTGCCGCTTTATATCACCGAAAATGGTATGGCCAATCCAGACAGAATTGTTGATGGCGCAGTGGTTGATGCAGAACGTATCAGCTATTTTTCAGACCATCTGGCAGAGATTTGCGCGCTGGTGGAAGCTGGCCTGCCAATCGCAGGCTATTATGCGTGGTCTTTGCTGGATAATTATGAATGGGCGTTTGGCTATGATAAACGCTTTGGGCTGGTGCATGTGGATTTTGCCAGCCAGAAACGCACCCCCAAAGCTAGCTACCACGCATGGCAACAGGCTCTAACAGCTCGTAGCTAGCCCGCCCAACTAAGGTGTGAGCAAAAACTCCAATAGCTTGACAATGCGTACGCTTTTGCCTGCCTTTTAGGCAAAGGGAGTAGTGGCTATGAAACACGTTAGTGCAACCGCCGCGCGGGCGAACCTGTATGGGCTGATTGATGATATACATGCAAATCATCAACCAACCCTGATTACGGGCAAGCGTGGCAATGCGGTGATGATCGCTGAAGATGACTGGCGGGCAATCGAAGAAACCTTATATCTTAATGC
>CBFHYU010000013.1:0-52950 GCA_965660165.1 Puniceispirillaceae bacterium (SeqCode) | reverse complement strand
GCAAGGTAGCGCTAGAAGGTGCGGTGCAGATGGCGCAGGCTGGGGCTTCAATCCTAGATATTGGTGGCGAATCTACCCGTCCAGGCGCAGAGCCTGTTAGTCAAGAAGCTGAAATTCAGCGCATTACCCCTGTTATCAAGGGGCTTGCGGCACAAGGCATTACGGTATCAGCTGATACCCGTCACCCTGAGGTGATGCAGGCGGCCTTAATAGCTGGTGCGCAGATTATCAATGATGTGTCTGGCTTTAGCGCAAAAGATTCAGCAACGCTGATGGCCAAGCATTATGCACGCCACCCCGAAAACAGCTTTGCGATTGCAATGCATATGCAAGGCTCGCCTCAGACAATGCAGAAAAATCCTAATTATGACTTTGCACCAATAGATATTTATCAGGTGCTTGCCAGCCATATTGAACGGCTTCGCACAGCAGGCCTGCCAGACAGCCATATTGCGATTGATCCTGGCTTTGGCTTTGGCAAAACACCGCTTCATAATCGCCAACTCATTGACTGGACAGCGTTATTTCATGGGCTGGGCGTGCCGATATTGGTGGGGGTAAGCCGCAAATCTTCTATTCCAAGACTGGTTGAATCTTCACTGCTTGGCATGCCGCAAGACGGATTTGGATTAGATGAGGGAGAACGGCTAGGCGGCTCTATCGCCCTTGCACTGGAAGCCGTGCGTCAAGGCGCGCAAATGATCCGCACCCATGATATACGCCAAACCTATCAGGCACTCGCCCTTACGTCTGGCTAGGGGGCTTACTCTGATTACGGGCGTCAACTACCATATTTTACTCATAAAGAAGAAAACAGCTTTTTGCATCTAAGAACGAATAGCCCGAACATTCCTCAGAGGGTGATCTGGAATCTATTGCGCCCAAATATCCATTGGCTATTATTGCGGTGTAATATCTGGCTTTATCTGGACAGGTTACAGGGGGCAATATATAGTCTGGGATTAGGTAATCTTAGGGCGTGAAATGGCAGGAATCTTTGGAACAGATGGCGTTCGCGCCCGCATTAATACAGGGCCAATGCGGGCTGAATCTGTAGTGCGGTTGGCGCTTGCCGCAGGTCGGTATTTCAGTGATGCCAGCATAGCAAAAGGTCATACTGGCGCGCCTCTGGTAGTGATTGGCAAAGACACCCGCCTGTCTGGTTATATGCTAGAAGCTGCGTTGGTGGCTGGCTTTAATTCGATTGGCATAGATTGCCGCCTGCTAGGGCCTGTGCCGACGGCAGCTGTTTCATATCTTATTCACTCAATGCGCGCTGATTTTGGTGTGATGATTTCTGCATCTCATAATCCGCACCATGATAATGGCATTAAACTATTTGGCGCAGATGGGCATAAGCTGGCTGATGAGGTTGAACAGGCTATTAGCACACTGATGCAGGGCTCTATTTCGCTGGCAGATTCTGAGAAAATTGGCCGCGCACGCAGAATTGTAAATTCTGGTTCACGCTATATGGAATTTGTGAAATCCACGTTTGATGAAGATTTGTCATTAGCTGGCAGGCGGATAGTGGTGGATTGCGCGCATGGTGCGGCCTATCAGATTGCGCCAAACACGCTGACCGAACTTGGCGCAGAGGTGATATCTATGGGGGTGTCGCCTGATGGGCTGAATATTAACCGTGAATGTGGTGCAACCGCCCCTCAGAATATGCAGAAAGTGGTTACAGAGTCTGAGGCTAGCATCGGAATTGCGCTTGATGGTGATGCAGATAGGCTTATTCTGTGTGACGAGACAGGCCGCATCTGTGATGGCGATCATGTGCTTGCCGCGCTGGCGCTTGATTATGCAGAACGCGGGATATTGAACGGCGCCGTGATCGGCACGATGATGAGCAATCTGGGGCTTGAAAAGATGCTGAACGCCCATAATATCGGATTTGAACGAACGGCAGTTGGCGATAGATATATTATGGAACGGATGCAGCAAACAGGCAGTAATCTAGGTGGTGAGCCATCTGGACATGTGTTATTGCCCGAGCTAACACGTACAGGCGATGGGATGATAGCCGCCTTGCAGATACTGTCTATTCTGGCTCGTTCTGGCAAGCCAGCCAGTGAGGTGCTGGCACAATTTACGCCTTTGCCACAAAAGCTGGTGAACCTGTCTGATATGGATAAATCTGTGCTTGATACGGCACATGTTCAGGCAGAAATGGCAGCTGTAGAAGACTATCTTGGCGATAGAGGCAGAATCCTGCTACGCCCCTCTGGCACAGAACCGCTCATCAGGGTGATGGTAGAGGCTGAAGATGACGACCAGCTAGAGACTGCGATGAGCCGGCTGGTGAATGCTCTTAAGCAGGGCTAAAACTATCCCTATCCCCTTAATATTCTTGTAATAACACTCATAGCTTGACTTCTTCTTGAAGATCAGTATGGTCATCGGCGGGTCGCCATCCCCCAACGGATGGTCACATTATTGATGAGGTTCGCCATGAAGCCAACGCAAAAGCCGTTGTCCGCCCATTTTTCTTCTGGGCCGACAAAAAAGCCAACCGGCTGGACCCTCTCATTGTTAGGTGATGCAGCGCTTGGTCGCTCTCACCGCGCCAAAGACCCCAAAGCAAAAATAACATCAGCGATTATGCGCATGCACCAGATGCTTGGCCTGCCAGATGATTATCGTCTAGGCATTGTACCAGCTTCTGATACAGGTGCAGTCGAGATGGCCATGTGGTCTGTTCTAGGCGCACGTGGCGTTGATATTTTGGCTTGGGAATCTTTTGGCAAGACATGGGTAGGGGACGCCACCAAACAATTACAGCTAGAAGATTGTCGGGTACTGGAAGCAGATTGGGGCGAATTGCCTGATTTGTCTGCGGTCGATTTTACCCGTGATGTGCTATTTACCTATAATGGTACCACCTCTGGGGTAAGGGTGCCTGATACTAGCTGGATTCCAGACGACAGGACAGGGCTTACAATCGCAGATGCAACCTCAGCCTGTTTTGCGATGGAGATGGATTTCTCAAAACTTGATATTACAACCTTTAGCTGGCAAAAATCGCTTGGCGGCGAGGGCGGCTTTGGGGTGATTGTGTTATCACCACGTGCTGTTGAACGGTTGGAAAGCTATGTGCCGCCACGCCCACTGCCTAAAATTTTCCAGCTTACCAAAGCAGGCAAGTTGATAGAGGGCATTTTCAAAGGCGATACTATCAATACGCCGTCAATGCTGTGTATCGAAGATTTGCATGTTGCGCTTGACTGGGCTGAAGGGCTTGGCGGGTTAACGGCATTGATTGCACGTTCCAACGCTAATCTTGAGGCTGTTCAGGCATTTGTAGCCAATTCTGAGTGGTGCGGATTTTTATGTGCTGATGAGGCAAATATATCTTCTACCTCAATCTGTCTGAAAATCACCCATCCAGAGATTTTGGCACTAGATAGTCAAATACAGGCTGATTTTGCGAAAAAGATTGTTGCGATTCTGGCAGATGAGCAGGTGGCCTTTGATATTGGTGCCTACCGAACTGCGCCTGCTGGCCTCAGAGTGTGGGGCGGTCCTACGGTCGAGCCAGACGATATGCGCGCATTGATGCCATGGTTAGATTGGGCATTCTCAGAAGCCCGTCAGCAGATGGCGATCTAGCAAAAAACATCCAGAATATAGAAATGAGACGATAATGACGAAAGTTCTAATAAGTGACAAATTAGCGCCTGCGGCGGCGGATATTTTCCGCGAAGCAGGTATTGAGGTTGATGTAAAGGTAGGCCTTAGCCCAGATGAGCTGGCAGAGATTATTGACCAATATGACGGGTTGGCTATTCGGTCTGCCACAAAGGTAACAGACAAAATTCTTGCAAAGGCAGTTAACCTGAAAGTGGTTGGCAGAGCAGGTATCGGCGTTGATAATGTTGATATTCCCTGTGCTACAGCCTCAGGTGTTGTGGTGATGAATACGCCTTTTGGGAATGCTGTAACCACAGCAGAACATGCGATTTCGATGTTGCTGGCAAGCACTCGCCAAATACCGCAAGCCCATCTTTCAACCATCTCTGGAAAGTGGGAAAAGTCAAAATTTATGGGCGCAGAAATCTCTGGTAAGCGTCTTGGCATTATCGGATGCGGTAATATCGGGGCGATTGTTGCAGATAGAGCGCAAGGGCTAAAAATGAAGGTGATGGGTTATGATCCGTTCCTAACAGAAGAACGCGCAAAACAGCTTGGCATTGAAAAAGTTGAACTAGATGAGCTGTTTACACAGGCAGATTATATCACCTTGCATACACCGCTAACAGATGCAACCCGCAATATCATTTCAGCAGATGCGCTAAATAAGATGAAAAAGGGTGTGCGGATTGTGAATTGTGCGCGGGGCGGGCTGGTTGATGAAATGGCACTTTATGCCGCTATGAAAAACGGCCATGTGGCCTCTGCGGCGCTAGATGTGTTCGAAACTGAACCTGCGCATGAAAACCCGCTATTTGAGCTTGATACGCTGATTGCAACCCCTCATCTGGGCGCATCTACTGTTGAAGCGCAAGAAAAGGTTGCCTTGCAAATTGCAGAGCAGATGACAGACTATCTGATAAATGGTGCTGTTTCAAACGCGCTGAATATGGCCTCTGTTACTGCAGAAGAAGCCCCTGTGCTGAAACCCTATATGAAGCTTGGCAAATTGCTTGGCCAGTTTATTGGACAGGTTGGTTCAAGCGAAATTACAATGGTCAGGCTTGAATTTGATGGTAAAGCCTCAAAGCTGAATGAAGAGCCTGTTATGGCCTCAACCTTGTCTGGATTGCTAGGGCCAATCATGGATTCAGTAAATATGGTGAATGCAACTGCGATTGCCTCGTCTAATGGTATCGCTGTTGCTACAGTTAAGCATGACAGACGTTGTGATTATGAAACCATGTTGCGGCTTACTGTGACCTATAAAGATGGTGAACGTACAATTGTGGGTACATTGATAGGCGGCGACAAGCCACGTCTGGTAGAAGTGCAGAATATCTCGATCGAATCAGATTTTCCAGCAGACATGCTGTATCTGCGCAATTATGACACGCCAGGATTTATTGGCTCGCTTGGCTCGTTAATTGGTAAATTAGGGTTGAATATCGCAACCTTCCATCTTGGCCGCAAACAGGCTGGCGGAGAAGCGATTGCCCTTGTTGAAGTAGATGGCTCTGTATCACCAGATACCCTTGAGTCTATTAGAAATCTTGAACAGGTTGTGCGGGCAGATTATTTGCGATTTGCAAATTAACCAGCTTCTGGATGAGGCGGCTTGAAAAATGCCGCCAAATTCGCTAGACAGGTGGAGGCTGAATAATTATGCCTCCACCATCTGCTGTGCGGGTGTGAGACAGACCCTAGCAGGCAGATATATTTAAAAACATAAGGGCCGAAAAGCATGTCATCAGATAATTCTGATACCTCGTTTGCTGAGGCGCAACGCCCGAAACAGCAACATTCTGGTTTACTGCCTTCAGGCCTGTCAGATGTGTTATTCCCGCAATCTGAGCAGAATGACCGTGCCAGAATGGCGGTAATGTCTGCGATTGCCCAGTTTGGCTATCAGCTTGTCAGCCCGCCCTTGATGGAATTTGAAGAAACGCTGGTTGATGATATTATCGGCACTAGCCTATCTACCCAGACGTTTCGTTTGCTTGACCCAATTTCGCGGCGGATGATGGGTGTGCGTGCAGATATGACAGCCCAAATGGCACGAATTTCTGGAACACGCCTTGCCCATTTACCGCGCCCTTTGCGGCTTTCTTATCATGGTGATGTGGTACGTGTAGTGCCTGAGCTATTAAATCCAGAGCGTCAGATGGCGCAGGCAGGTGCAGAAATAATTGGCAGAGATGATGATGCCGCATCGCTGGAAATTATCCTGCTTGGGGTAACTGCTTTGAAAGCAGCCTCTATCACTAATTTGACAGTCGATTTATGCTTGCCGCAACTAGGCGCAATGATAGTGGGAGACATAGAAGATGACGGCCAGTTATCGCGACTTGTAAGCCAAAGAGATATATCAGCTCTATCGCAAACAGGCACGCCAGAAGCAACCATGCTTGCAAACATTATGCAGGCATCAGGCAATGATATTAACCGCATTAAAGCGCTGGCATCAGACCTGCCAGAACAGATCGCAAGACAGCTTGCCAGACTGACATCTCTTGCAGAACAGATAACCCGTCTTGATCAAGATATTTCTGTTACGCTTGACCCTTTGGATAGGCAAGGCGATGGCTATCATACCTCGATTGCCTTTGCGATTTACAGTGAGGGCTCACGCGGAGCTATTGCGGCGGGCGGCGCTTATGTAACCCCCTATCAAGAGCCTGCGATTGGATTATCTGTCTATATGGAGCGGGTTCAGCAAATTCTGCCAGCACATCAGCCTCAGATGCAGCTTTATATTGCGGCTGAGGCAGGGCCTGCGACAGCGCTAAAATTTATCAAAGCAGGCAGAAATATTATTATGGGTAGCCCTGATGCAACAGCAGATGAAGAAGCCCGAAATCTTGGCTGTCAGTTCATCGTACGTTCAGCTGGGGGCGAGCCTGAACAGCTATAAATCTAGTTAAGAAAGTGTAAGGGATAAATGGCAAATGTGGCGGTGATCGGCTCTCAATGGGGAGACGAAGGAAAAGGCAAAATTGTAGACTGGCTATCTGAGCGAGCTGATATTGTTGCACGATTTCAGGGCGGGCATAATGCAGGTCATACGCTGGTAATTGATGGTGTGGAATATAAATTATCATTACTGCCCTCAGGCATTGTCAGACCTGGCAAAGTGTCGATCATTGGCAATGGTGTGGTCGTTGACCCAGTTGCGCTGCTTTCAGAAATTGATATGCTGACATCACAATCTGTCTCTATCAGCCCTGAAAATCTAGTAGTTGCAGAAAATGTCAATCTGATCCTGAACGTACATGTAAAGACAGATCAGGCACGTGAGGCATTGCGAGGCGCGGGTAAAATTGGCACAACAGGGCGCGGCATTGGCCCTGCCTATGAAGATAAGGTTGCCCGTCGTGGTATCAGATTATCTGATCTAACGGATGAGCGCTTGTTAAGCGAGCGTGTATCTGCGCTTGTGGCACATCATAATATATGGCTTGAAGCGGCAGGTGAGGCGGCTGTGTCAGCTGATGATATTGTTGCTGATCTATTATCTATGCGTGATAGTTTGCTTCGCTATGCCCAGCCTGGCTGGCGGGTGCTAGCAGATGCGATGCAGGGGCGCAAAACAATTTTGTTTGAAGGCGCACAAGGCGTAATGCTTGATATTGATCATGGCACCTATCCATTTGTAACATCGTCAAATACGGTGGCTGGACAGGCAGCTACAGGCACAGGTACAGGGCCTGATGCGGTAAATTTCGTGCTTGGTATTACCAAAGCCTATACAACACGCGTAGGATCAGGCCCGTTCCCATCTGAAGATTTCGGTGATGATGGCAACCGCATGGGTGAGCGTGGCCGCGAATTTGGCACTGTGACAGGCAGGAAAAGACGGTGCGGCTGGTTTGATGCTGTGATGGTAAAACAGGCAGGCCTAACAGCAGGCATCTCTGGCATGGCACTGACTAAGCTTGACGTGCTTGACGGGTTTGAGACATTAAAAATATGCATTGGCTATGACTGTAACGGCAAACAGCTAGATTATTTTCCCGCAAATGCAGCTGATCAGGCAGCATGTGTGCCAATTTTTGAAGAAATGCCAGGCTGGTCTGAAACTACCTATGGCGCACGGTCATGGGCAGAATTACCCGCAAATGCGGTAAAATATATCCGCCGCTTAGAAGAGCTAACCTCACTTCCAGTGTCTTTGCTATCAACAAGTCCAGAACGTGAAGACACCATCATGGTAAAAGACCCATTTAGAGGCTAGTTTGGTCTTGATGTGTCAGCAGGTTAAGCTCACGCGCTTGCGCTAGAATTGACTCACTTAGCTTCTCAAAGGCTCTGACCTCAATTTGCCTGATACGCTCACGGCTAACATTAAACTCAATCGCCAGATCCTCAAGGGTGAGGGGCGGTTCTGATAGGCGTCTAGCTTCAATGATGCGGATTTCGCGCTCATTGAGATGTTTCATGGCCTGCATCATCAGCTCGTGCCGCCGTTCCTGTTCTTCATTATCAGCAAATTGGGCTTCCTGATCAGGGCTGTCATCTGCAAGCCAATCCTGCCATTCACCTTGCTGATCTGTTCCGTGTGCGCCTACGGTTACATTTAATGATTTATCTCCGCCAGACATGCGCTGATTCATATCAACCACATCTTTTTCGGCAACATTTAGGGCATCTGCAATATGGGTAACATCGTCAGGTGACATATCACCACTATCAATAGCGCCAATCTGGCCTTTCAGGCGGCGTAAATTAAAGAATAGCTTTTTCTGAGAGGCGGTTGTGCCAATCTTCACCAAAGACCAGCTTCTAAGCACATATTCTTGAATTGAGGCTTTTATCCACCACATTGCATAGGTTGCAAGCCGAAACCCTTTATCAGGGTCAAATTTCTTCACCGCATGCATCATCCCCAAATTACCCTCAGAGATTAGGTCAGCCACAGGCAGGCCATAGCCGCGATAGCCCATCGCGATTTTGGCAACAAGACGTAAATGGCTGGTTACAAGCTTGTGGGCAGCATCCACATCACCCCGTTCTTTGAATGATTTTGCAAGCATAAATTCTTCGTCAGCTTCCAGCATAGGAAACTGTCTAATTTGATCCATATAGCGGCTTAGGCTACCTTCTGGCGACAGCGCAGGAATTAACGCAGTCTTTGTCATATCCTGTTCTCCGTTATTAACATCAATATACATGCCTAGCTATGATATAAGCATTCTTTCTATAGAATTAAAGAGGGGCAAGATTATGGCATGCCTTGCATTCTTAACTGGTATTGCTATCTAGCCTGACTACCACGTTGCAGAATAGTTGTATTGATATCTTCTATAAGTGAGGTGATATCATCTGGAAGTGGAACCGTAAAGGCCATCACTTGTGACGTTATTGGGTGATGAAAGCCTAAGTGGGTCGCACATAATGCCTGTCGTGGAAACTGCCTTATTCTGCCTAGTAAATCGCGGCTTTGCTGATCTGGCATCTGGGACAGACGCATCGGACGGCCATAAACAGGATCACCAATCAACCCAAAGCCAATGGAATTAAGATGTACTCTTATTTGATGTGTGCGCCCTGTATAAAGCTGACATTCCACAACAGAGGCATAAGGTGGTAGATGACGGATTAGGGTATAGTCTGTCTGTGCTGGCTTGCCTGTTGCGATGATGGCTTGTCTTTTGCGATCTGTCTTATGCCGCCCGATAGGCGCATCAATATGACCAGATGCGGGGTTGATAATCCCCCATGTTACTGCCTGATACCGTCGTTCAAGGTCATGCAAGGCAAACATTTCGGACAGCTTCATATGGCTTGCTTGGGTTTTGGCAACAACCATCACGCCAGACGTGTCCTTATCGAGGCGGTGAACAATGCCAGGACGCATCACCCCGCCTATGCCAGTAAGGCTATCGCCACAATGATGCAATAATGCATTTACAAGCGTGCCTGAATATGAACCTGGTGCAGGGTGAACAACCATGCCAGCAGCTTTATTTATGATAATCAGATGTTCATCTTCATATAATATATCAAGCGCGATAGGCTCAGGCTCAGGCGCTGCTTTTTTGGCTTCTGGCACAGATAAATAATAGCTTATACCAGCTTTTATCTGTGCTGATGGGTCGGTAAGCTGATTATCATCTGCGCAAAGATGGCCTGCTTGAATCAATAATTTGATTTGAGATCGTGAAAAATTCTGTTCAGCCAGCTTCTGGCTTAACCATCTGTCAATTCGGATATCAATATCGTCATCGGTTGCGGTGAGGCGAATAGTTTCCACATAACTCTCTTAGTTAAGAATCTGGTATTACGATTTGATGCAGTATATGCTGGTCGAACCATAAACCCAACTTAAAAGCAGTAAATATGTCTGAACAGCCCTCACAGCCTTCTGGTTTTTTGACGCCACGCGTTATTCGCGTGCTGATTTTTGCAATCATTTTGATGACTGGTTTTATTATTGCAGGGCTGATAGCGCTTGTTTGGGGGATTAAAACAAAGCTTGAACAGGCTGAATTGCCGCCACCTATCGCATTGGACATGGCAATCACATTAGAGGCTGATGAGGTTATGTCAGCCTATCAGATTTCTGATGATGGTATATGGCTTCAGGTTGATAAGGCAGATGGCAGTAAACATATCCTGCATTTTGATGCAGATGGGGCAATGACTCGAAAGGTGTCAATTAAATAATCTGTCTGGTTACCACAAAGCTAGCGCGCAGAAAATATCTCAAAGATGGCAAGCTCAAACGGCATTTCAGTTGGTAGGTGAATCTGATATCCGATTAACAGAGGCAATAGATAATATCGTATCATAAATAGCCATAACAGGGCGTAAAGCTCTAATGAGCGATGATTTATCCAATGCGGTGTCACAGGTGACAGAACGGTAAATAACAATCTGTTAAGCCGCGCAAAAACCCGCAATTTGCCTTTGGTTAGCTGTTCTGGAAGCAGGGTAAGGGCAAAAAATCGGGCTATCATCATATAGCATAGCGCGGCAAATACTGCATCTATCAGCACGATAAATAGCGCATATTCAGGTGTCACGAACCAAAATCTCATACTGCCTTCCCTGTCACTGACCCTGCAAACTGATTTACTCTATCTGCTCTATTCAAACATGTCATCCTCAGAATAATGTAAGCCCAATGCGGGCAAAATGGATAAAATATCAATCTGCCATAGAAAATGGTGTGACTATCAGGTAAAAAGGTGTCGAATAAACCCTATCAGCTTCAGGAAGTTATTATGTCAGCCAATCAGTATGTGTATACGATGCAACGCCTATCAAAAGCCTGGCCCGGAGGCAAAGAAGTTCTCAAAGATATTAGCTTATCATTTCTGCCAGGCGCTAAGATTGGTGTGCTGGGGCTAAACGGCGCAGGTAAATCAACTTTGCTTAGGATCATGGCAGGGATAGAAACAGATTTTAATGGCGAAGCATGGCCAGCCGAAGGCATCAATATAGGCTATCTGGCGCAAGAACCAGAATTAGATGACACGCTAGATGTAATGGGCAATGTGCTGAAAGGCATGGGTAAAGCAAAAGAGCTTGTCGACAGATTTAATGAGGTAAGTGCAAAATTCGCCGAAGAAATGACAGATGATGAAATGAATGATGTCATCGCTGAACAGGCAGAGTTGCAAGAACAAATAGATGCGATTGATGGCTGGGATTTAGAACGTAAAGCTGAAATAGCGATGGATGCGTTGCGGGTACCAGATGGCAAAGCAGATGTGTCAAAATTATCAGGGGGTGAGAAAAGACGCGTGGCGTTATGTGCGCTATTATTGAGCGCACCTGATATGTTGTTGCTAGATGAGCCGACAAACCATTTAGATGCTGAATCAGTCGCATGGCTTCAGCGCTTCTTACATGATTTTCCTGGTACAGTTGTCACAATCACGCATGATCGCTATTTTCTCGATGAGGTGGCAGGCTGGATTCTTGAGCTTGATAGAGGGGCAGGGATTCCCTATCAGGGCAATTATTCTGGCTGGCTTGAACAGAAACAAAAGCGACTTGAACAAGAAGGCAAGGCAGAGGATGCCCGTGTTAAATCACTTAGCCGAGAGCTTGATTGGGTGCGTTCAGCCCCGAAAGCAAGACAGGCAAAGTCAAAAGCACGTCTATCTGCATATGAAAAATTGCTGGAACAGGATAAAGAACAGCGTAATGCCACAAATAAAATTACCATTCCTGCAGGCCCGCGTCTTGGCGATATTGTAATTGAAGCCAAAGGCCTCAGCAAAGGATATGATGACAGGCTTCTGATCGACAATCTGGATTTCAGATTACCACCTGGCGGTATTGTAGGGGTTATCGGACCAAATGGTGCGGGTAAAACAACTCTATTCAAAATGCTTACAGAAAATGAAACGCTAGATGCAGGCGCATTAAAAGTAGGTGATACTGTCACGCTCGGCTATGTTGACCAGTCTCGGGATTCATTGAATGATTCTCATACCGTATGGGAAGCGATTTCGGATGGGCTTGATGAGCTTCAGCTAGGCAACCGCACCATGCCATCACGCGCCTATGTCAGCCTGTTTAATTTCAAAGGTACAGATCAGCAAAAGCGCGTAGGCCAGCTTTCAGGAGGCGAGCGAAACAGGGTGCATTTAGCCCGTATGCTGAAAAGCGGTGCCAATCTTTTATTGCTGGATGAACCTACAAATGATCTGGATGTTGATACGTTGCGCGCGCTGGAAGAAGCCTTGCTTGACTTTGCAGGCTGTGCAGTAGTGGTCAGTCACGATAGATGGTTTCTAGACAGGATTGCAACTCATATTCTGGCCTTTGAAGGCGATAGCCATGTGGAATGGTTTGAGGGCAATTATCAGGCCTATGAAGAAGATAAAAAACGGCGTCTAGGTGCAGATGCGCTTCAGCCTACCCGCATCAAATATAAGCCGATTGCCCGTAATTAGAGATAGGCTGTGCTGGGATTAAGATAGGTAGGCCAGCATCCTGCTGACAGACCAAAACGCTATTGGGCGGCGCCATTCAGAAGCATTTCTCGGCGGCGTTCAAGCTCATTGATAAGGGCTGAAAATTTACCACCATTACGCCTGATGATGGTGGTGTTTTCATCTTGCTGGGTTTTCAGCATTGAGATATTCTCAACCTCAATATCAATGATTTTAGCAGGCTTTTCAGCCAATGTACTTACACGCCACGCCACTGCCGCATCAGGCATGGTGCCTGAACTATCAGATATCACCCCGCCAACTAAAACCAACTTATCACCTCGTGCGGTTGATGTGGTAGGCGTGAAGTCAAGCCGTGCAAGCTGGCTAAATTGTTCTGCTGCTGATTGTGTCAAAATGGTCAAAAACAGCTCTTTATAAGCGGTGCGTTCTTGATCGGTGGCTATTCGCCAATAGCGGCCTGCGGTATATCTTACAATCCCGTCTAAATCAAAATATTCTGTGATGATTTGGGTAAACAGCGCTATTCTGTCTGCTTTAGCAAGCTCTTTGCGCTCAGTGCGGGCTTTGACAGTGGCGATCATCTCAGCAACATGGGCTTCTGCACGCTCTATATTATCGGCACTATGGGCAGGGCTATGCAGACACAATGCTAGCGCTATCAGACAGGCAAGACGTGACACATAGTTCAAGATAAGGCTTTTTTGTGCCAACATCTTAGCGCTAATTGGTAAAGAAACTGTCAAATTCATTCTCGTCTTGATTGGCTATACCATTATCTTTTAACTGGCCTGAACGCTGTTGATAATAGACTGACTTCAAGCGTGAATAGGGGTCAAGGCTGTTATATTTTGCGTCATTAAACTGGTCGAAATAGACAGATCGATATGAGACAGCGGCAACAGGAATTGAGGCGGTGCGAATCGTGCCTGCTTCTGTGCCTTGAATGGCAGATAGCGGATTAAGCACAAAATCGCCGACATAGCCTGCAAATCCGCGCATTGTTGTTGCGCCAATAAAGGGCAGGACGACATAATGTCCCTCTGGTATATCATAAGTGGCCAATGTTTGTCCCATATCTTCGCTATAGGGTTTTTCCTCGCCTTCCAGTAAATCTGCCGTGCCAAAGGTCAATGCATTTATCGCAAATCTAAAGGTCGCAAGCGAGGCATTTTCCAGCCGCCCCTGCAATCCTGAATTTATGGCCGTCTTAGGCAGAGACGTCCAGTCAAGATAATTGCTTACTGCCTGTTGTGCAGACGCAGGAACAGCCGCCCGATAGCCACGAGCAACAGGCTCAAGCGCATAATCATCTACCGCCATATTAAAGGCGAATACTGCCCGATTCTGTCCTTCATAAGGATCAGATGCATCACTTAATTCACTGTGATCGCCAGAAGCACACCCTGCAAGGATAGGCAACATAGCGAAAAACCCCATACATGCTCGCATTTTGTGAATAACTGACTTCATAAATCTGGCTCTTGCTATCGTCACGTTTATTAGCTGTGGAATCGTTTGTGATGTTTTACAAGCATTATGGCAAGATTATAGCGAAATCTTTTTAAGATAACAGCAAGATTTTTTTATCGTGGATGCTTTGCGCTTCATATATAGTCAAAGTGTGCTAGACAAGACGCTAATATATTATCGATTTGATAGAGGTGAAACGTGACCTCCGGGCAAGATTATGTTGCAGAGGCTGAGATAGGTAATGCCAGCCCCCCATGGCGAAATGGCTTGAACCAGCCTCAGGCAGAGGCGGTAACAACATTGAATGGCCCAGTTCTTGTCTTGTCTGGTGCAGGGACAGGAAAAACAAAAGTGCTTACATCCAGACTAGCTGAGCTAGTGGCCTCTCGCACTGCAAATCCGTGGAATATTTTGGCTGTTACCTTTACCAATAAGGCTGCTCGCGAGATGAAGCTACGTGTTGCTCAGCTTGTTGGGCCTATGGCAGAACAGGTCATGCTTGGAACCTTTCATGCGCTGGCAGGCAGAATGTTGCGGGCTCATGCTGAGCTGGTAGGTCTTAAGTCAGATTTCACCATTTTAGATACAGATGACCAGCTCAGACTGTTAAAACAGGTAATGGAAGCTGATGGGCTTGATATTAAGCGTTGGCCGCCACGTGCGTTGCTTGCGGTCATCAGCCGATTCAAAGATAGAGGGCTGGTACCAGAGGCGGTTAGTGCAGAAGAAGCAGGCGATGCGGCGGGTGGCAAGGCTGTTAGCCTTTATGCAGATTATCAGCAAAGGCTTCGCACCTTAAATGCGGCAGATTTTGGGGATTTGCTGTTACATATGTTAACGATTTTCAAAAAGCATCCAGATGTGCTGGCAGGCTATCAGTCAAAATTGACCCATATTATGGTGGATGAATATCAGGACACAAATGTTGCGCAATATCTGTGGTTAAGGCTGTTAGCGCAAAAACATCATAATCTATGCTGTGTTGGTGATGATGACCAGTCTATCTATGGCTGGCGAGGTGCAGAGGTAGGCAATATTCTAAGATTTGAAACAGATTATGAAAATGCCAGAACCATTAGGCTTGAGCGGAATTACAGATCTACTGGACATATATTAAATGCTGCTGCCTCGTTAATTGCAAAAAATGAAAAGCGGCTTGGCAAAACGCTATATACAGATGATGATTCTGGCGAGAAAGTTAGGCTGGCTGGCTATTGGGATGGCTATGATGAAGCCAGAACTGTCTCGTCAATCATTGAATCATTGATGAATGAGGGGCATCAGCTTTCTGAAATTGCTGTGCTGGTGCGGGCAGGCTATCAGACACGCGAATTTGAAGAACGGTTTCTGGCAATTGGGATGCCCTATCGGGTGGTTGGTACGCGATTTTATGAACGGGCGGAAATCAGAGATGCGATAGCCTATTTACGGCTGATTAACCAGCCAGCAGATGACCTAGCATGCGAACGTATTATTAACACGCCAAAGCGCGGTTTGGGCGCAACTTCTGTGCAGACAATTTTCCAGCTTGCGCGCGCCGCAGACCGGCCCTTGCTAGCTGCTGCAGCTGATCTGGTTGATAGTGACGAGCTAAAGCCGCAAGCAAGGCGGTCTCTTGCAAGCTTTATTTCCTCAATCGCAAATTGGCGGTCGCAGAAAGACAGTATGCCACCAGCAGAATTTGTGCGGATGGTGCTTGATGAATCTGGCTATACCGAAATGTGGCAGAAAGACAAATCTCCTGATTCAGACGGACGGCTTGAAAATCTCAAAGAACTTGTCTCAGCAATGGAAGAATTCGATACGCTTTCAGGCTTTCTTGAACATATCGCTCTTGTGATGGATAATGACGCACCGCATGAGGAAGGCGAGGTCACGTTGATGACATTACATGCGGCCAAAGGGCTTGAATTTGATACGGTGTTTTTGCCTGGATGGGAAGAAGGGATTTTCCCCTCACAGCGCTCTTTGGACGAAAATGGCGGCATTGGGCTTGAAGAAGAACGCAGGCTAGCCTATGTCGGCATTACCCGCGCCAAACGGAAGCTATATATCAGCTTTGCTGCTAATAGGCGTGTTCACGGGTTGTGGCAATCTGCTATCCCATCTCGGTTTGTGTCTGAATTGCCACAAGAAGATATTGTAGAAGAGATGGCACAAGGGCTATCAGTTGGCAGGGTTGAGCCTGTGATGATTGGCGAGGCAGATAGCAGAATAGGCAAAGCCGGCTATGGGCCTGGTTGGTCACGAATGGCGCGATATAGCGATAGACACTCTGCTGCCCCTAACCGTGATAGAGATGGGTTTTTACCGGATGCCAGAAATAACAGCTTTGCGGTCAATGACAGAGTATTTCATGCAAAATTTGGTATGGGGTCAGTTATGCTTGTAGATGCAGATAAGCTGGAAATTCAGTTTGATAAAGCAGGTCGGAAAAAGGTAGTTGCCAGTTTTGTTAGCCATCCAGATGATGTTAGCTAAGGAGTAGGCAAGATGCAGGGCTTATGGCGGATTACCATCATAACAGATGAGCCAGCCATTGCGCTTGAAGCAGGGCTAGAAACATTGCTTGATATTAGTGCTCTTGCTACCAGCAAATCAACAGCAGGCTTTGTGCTTCAGGCATGGACAGAAGATACCCCTGATGAGGCTGTTTTGGCGAGCATGTTTACGCGGATTTATGGTGATAAGCATCTGCCTAAATGTGAGGTAGAGTTTCTGCCGCCACGAGATTGGCTAGCTGAGAACAGAAACTCGTTTCCGCCGCAACGTATTGATAGATTTTGGGTATATGGCAGTCATGTTAACCAACAGGTGCCAGCTGGTTTTTATCCGCTTAAGATAGATGCAGCGCAGGCATTTGGTTCAGGCACTCATCCTACCACGCAAGGCTGTATGCATCTTCTTGGCAGGTTAAGACGCTATCGTATGCCGCCACGAAACCTGCTTGATATGGGCTGTGGTAGCGCGATTTTGGCGATGGCAGCAAAGCGGCAATTCCCTGCAGCACGGGTTGTAGCAGCAGATACAGACCCGCTTTCTGTAACCGCTTCTGCACAAAATGCACGTATGAACGGGATTTCCAGAATTGGGTTTGATGCTGTCAAATCAGCAGGATTTGCCCATCCGCTTTGCCGCAAACATGCCCCTTATGACCTGATTTTTGCAAATATTCTGGCGCCCCCATTACGCCGTATGGCTTCAGAGCTAGTATCGCATTTATCGCCTTCAGGTACATTGATTTTATCTGGGCTGTTAACACAGCAGACAGATGATATTCTGGCACGATATCGGTTTTTTGGCATGAAGCTGACAGAACATTATGTGATAGGGGATTGGTCTGCGCTTATGTTGCATAAAAAGAGGGTGAGATGAGCAACGCATTATTAACACAGATAAGGGCTAGCCTTGCTAGCGCATCGTTGGACGGGCTGTATCTAGGTCGTGCAGATAAGTTTCAGGGCGAAGAAGTAAGAGCGTGTGATGAATATCTTGCATGGCTAACCCACTTTACAGGCTCAGCAGGTGCGAGTGTGATATTGGCAGATAGGGCGGCAGTATTCTCAGATGGTCGCTATCTTCTGCAAATGGAACGCCAGCTAGATAAGCGGTATTTTGATGCGATAGATATAAGCACAACATCCCCTATTGCATGGCTAGCGCAACAACAAACAGCCAAAACAATCGGATATGATGCATGGCAGGTCACAAAATCTGGTTTTGATAAGATGCAAGACGGCGCGCCTGAGATAGACTTCATTCCGTTGGAAGAGGGGTTTCTTGCACGTCACTGGCATGACAGACCAGCAGAAGTTCAAATGCCTGTTTGGTACCCAGCGCCAGAAATATGCGGCCAGACTAGCGAAGATAAAATTCAGCAAATCACTGTTGAGCTGGCTGAAAGGCAGGCAGATTTTGCGCTCGTAACCTCTGTTGAATCTGTTAATTGGATGCTGAATATCAGAGGGCGTGACCTGAAATTTACCCCCTTTCATTTATGCTATGGGCTGGTTAGCAAGACAGGCGAGGTAATTTTGATAGGGGCAGATAGCTCTGCTGGCTATCAGACGGTTAGCTTTGATCAGCTAGACCAATTTTTGGCAACTCTATCAAAAACACAGAACCCCCCCACTATTCTGGCTGATCCAGACAGTCTGAATATGGCGCTATATTCGAAGATGACTGCTTGTAATTTTAATATAGAATTACGCTCTGAGCCAATGATAGCCGCAAAGGCTGTGAAAAATGAGGCTGAATTGCAGGGCTTTATGCGCGCCCATCTCAAAGATGGTATCGCCATGACCAGATTTAGCCATTGGCTAAAAACATCTGATGAACGGCTTCAGATGACAGAAAGCGATATTGCTGAAAGGCTAGTATCTTTCAGGTCTGAAGATGATAGCTATATTTGCGATAGTTTTGCTACGATTGCTGGCTTTCGCGGCAATGGCGCTATTGTGCATTACAGGGCAAAGCGTGGTGAAGATGAAAAGCTTGAGGGGGATGGTGTGTTGCTGGTTGATTCAGGGGCGCATTACCAGATGGGCACAACAGATATTACCCGAAGCTTTGCACTAGGAAATGTAACGGATGATGCGGTGCATGCGGCAAGTTTAGTGCTGGCGGCACATGCAGAGTTAGCAGCAAGCAAATTCCCGAACGGCACAAATGGGATGCAGTTAGATGCGATCGCGCGTCAACCATTATGGCAATATGGGCTTGATTATGGGCATGGCACAGGTCACGGGGTTGGCCATATTCTAAGCGTGCATGAAGGGCCTGCAAGCATCTCAAAACGTGGGCTAACACCGATTATTTCAGGCTATATCCTGTCTAATGAGCCTGGATATTATAAAATAGGTGCGTTCGGTATTAGACATGAAAATCTGGTGACTATCACTCAGGCTGAAGATGGTTATTTAACGATGCAAAGCCTTACCTTATGCCCGTTTGACCGTGACCTGATAGACATATCGCTATTTACAGCCGCCCAGCGTGACTGGCTTAATAGCTATCATGAAATGGTCTATGAGCAACTATCACCGCATCTGCCAGATGATGTTAGGGACTGGCTGAAGATACAAACAGCTAGGCTGTAATCATTTCTTGATATTCTGCTTCGCTAAGGATACGCAACCCTAGCGCTTCTGCTTTGGCTGCTTTTGAGCCAGCATCAGCGCCTGCTACTACAAAATCAGTCTTTGAGGATACCGAGCCTGATACCCGCGCGCCAAGCCGTTCTGCCTGTGCTTTCGCTTCATTTCGGGACATCTGCTGTAATGTGCCTGTAAAGACAATTATTTTACCTGAAAGCGGGCTGTTTTGCTGCGGCGCTTGTGGTGGCTCAAGGGTCAACATCTCATCAAGCCGCTTCAATTCAGCAATATTTTCATCATCTGCCAGAAAACTAAGCAGGTCTGAGGCAACCAGACTGCCTATCTGGTCAATATTGATAAGCTCAAGATAGGCATCAGCTGTTTTGTCTTTGCCTTCAATGCCAAGCTGTAGCAGGCTTGTAATATCGGGGTATTGGAAGGCTAGCAATTTTGCGGTGGCCTCGCCAATTTGCCTAATTCCAAGTGCAAAAATAAACCGTGACAGTTCAATCTGTGTGCGCTGGTTAATGGCAGTTATCAAATTATCAGCCGATTTATCACCCATGCCAGCAAGCGCCGCAATGTCCTCACGCATTTGGGGCAGACGGAAAATATCAGATGGCCGCTTTACCCAACCACGTTGATAGAATTGCTCAATCTGTTTGTCTCCAAGCCCATCAATATCAAACGCATTTCTGGATACAAAATGTTTAAGCCGTTCAACAGCTTGTGCTTCACATGAAAATCCGCCAGTACAGCGTCTGACCGCTTCACCTTCTGGACGGGCTGCTGGCCGAGCGCAAACAGGGCAGGTCTCAGGAAAGATAAAGGGGGTTTGGGTGCCATCTCTGGCATCCTCAATCACCCGCACAATTTGCGGTATTACATCGCCTGCACGTTGCAATATAATCTGGTCGCCAATGCGAATATCTTTACGCCTGATTTCATCTTCATTATGCAGAGTAGCGTTTGACACTGTCACGCCGCCTACCTTGACAGGTGCCAGCCGAGCAACAGGGGTTAAGGCGCCTGTGCGGCCTACTTGAATATCAATGCCAAGCAATTTTGTGACAGCCTGTTCTGCGGGGAACTTATGTGCGATTGCCCAGCGTGGGGCACGACTTACCTGTCCTAGCCGCCTTTGATAGTCATAGCGATCAACCTTATAGACAACGCCGTCAATCTCATAATCAAGGGTTGCTCGAGTGGCCGCTATCGCCTCATAATGCGTGATAAGCGCATCTACGGACTGGCAGGTCTGTGATAGCGCATTAACGCTAAATCCGCATTGCTTGGCAAATTCAAGAAAGGCAGAATGGCTGGTTACAATTTCATCTGACATAAAACCTGGCGCATAGGCAAAAAAGCGAAGCGGTCGGGCTTTGGTGATCTCAGGGTCTTTCTGACGTAATGAGCCAGCCGCCGCATTTCGTGGATTGGCAAATTGCTTGCCTCCAATTTCAGCCTGCATCGCATTTAGCGCATCAAAATCTGAACGCGCCATATAAACCTCGCCTCTGATTTCGATAATCTTGTCCTTAACGGCATCAGGTAGTTGGTGCGGAATGTCAGAGATGGTTTTCACATTGGTGGTAATATCCTCACCAATAGTGCCATCCCCACGTGTTGCGCCAGACACTAATGTGCCGTTTTCATATCGCAAACTAAGCGATAGCCCATCTATCTTAGGCTCAGCGGTAAAGGCTATCTCATCACTATCCTGCAAGGCAAGAACGCGCCGTATCTTTTTCTCAAATTCATCTACATCAGAGGCAGAAAAGGCATTATCAAGAGACAGCATTGGCAAGGCATGTTCTATTTTGTCAAACTGTTCAGATGGCTCAAACCCAACCCGTGTAGACGGGCTTTGCGCCTGCACAAGATGGGGAAAGCTTGCCTCAATCGCCATGTTAAGCTGAACTAGCCTGTCATATTCCGCATCAGGCAATATCGCTTCATCTGCCTCTGGGGTGCTGTGATATAGCCTGTCATATTCAGCGATAAGCTCGGATAGTTCGGCCAATATCTCGCCAGCTTGGGTATCTGATAGTTTGGCTATCTTGTCAGGTGAGACAAAATCATCTGCTGTTCTAAGCTTGCTCATTTGTCATTGCCCATCGATCAGTGCTATTGCCGCCGCCCGTGCTTGTTGCGTTATCTGGTCGCCTGAGAGCATGCGGGCAATCTCTTCAATACGTTCTGTTCTGTCTAGCTGAATTGTTCTGCTGATGGTCATATCATCAAGATTGGTTTTTTCAATGTGGAAATGATGATCTGCAGCAGCGGCGACTTGCGGTGAATGGGTAATAACAAGGGTTTGCATAGAGTGTCCAAGCCGTGCTAAGCGTGCGCCAACTGCGGCCGCAACAGCGCCCCCAACCCCTGAATCAACCTCGTCAAAAATTAGGGTTTTTGCAGGCTCATTCTCCGAAAGGGCTACTTTGAGCGCAAGTAAAAAGCGGGCAAGCTCGCCTCCAGATGCAATTTTATCAATCTTGTCTTCAGCCATGCCAGGATTGGTTTTTGCTGCAAATCGCACATTATCAAATCCTGAGGCAGTCCATTTGCTTTGCTCTAATGTGGTAATGTCTGTTCTAAATGAGGCAGAGTCTAATTTAAGCGGCGGCAATTCGGCCATAACAGCGATATCAAGCGCTTTGGCGGCGGCGTGACGCGTCTTGGAAATGGCGTTGGCAAGGTGGCTATAATGTGCGAACTTATCTTCTAGATCACGTGCATAATCTGCCAGCATAGAGGCGCCGTCATCTATCTGGACAAGCTGTTCAGCTAGCGTTGTATGCACCTCAGCAAGCTTATCTGCATCAATTTTATGTTTGCGAGCCTGAGCCCGAAGCTCAAACAGCCTGTCATCTATTTGATGTAATCTTTGCGGGTCCCCATCAAGCGTATCTGCAAAGGCGCGCATTTCATTATCAGCCTCTTGCAATTCCATTCTGGCGCGCTGAATCGCCTCTAATGCAGGGGTAAGCCTGTCCCCTGCAATATCAAGATGGCTCTCCAAAATGCGTTCTGCACGGCTAGCCAGCGCTTCTGCGGCGTCATCATCGGCTATCAGGGCAGTTGCCTGTATCACCGCCTCAGTTAGCTTTGCGGCATGCGCATGAAGCGCACGTTCTGTTACCAGCATTTCTTCTTCATCTGGTTGGGGTGCAAGCGCATCAAGCTGTTCAAGCGATTCCCTTAGCCATGCTTCTTCTTCACGTGATTTTTGGATTTTCTGCTGTAATGCGTGATAGGCCTCATCTGCATCTTGCCATGCATGCCATGCCGCAGAAAGGGTCTCTAATTCGCGTGGATGCTGGCATGCCCTGTCAATAAGCGGCAAATATCTAGATATATCTAGCAGGCCACGACCTTCAAACTGGCCTTGTATTTCGATTAGCTCATCTCCGATTTGGCGCAAAAGCGCTATTGAGACAGGCTCATCATTGATATAGGCTTGTGATTTGCCATCTGATTTTAGATTGCGGCGGAGAATCAGCTCATCGGCTGGGGTAATGGATGTATGCTCAAGCACCTGCCACAAGCTAGCATCTTCAGCAACACTAAAACAGGCGGTAACCGAAGCACTGGTCTCATCTTTGCGGATAAGCCCGAAATCTGCTCGAGCGCCTAATGCCAGCCCAAGCGCATCTAGCAGGATTGATTTACCTGCGCCTGTCTCGCCCGTCAGCACTGTAAGCCCGCCATCAAAGCTGAGTTGTAGGCTGTCAATTAGTACAATATTTTTGATGGTAAGCTGGGTTAGCATCATGCACGCGGCCTGCTTAGAATAAAGACAGGGCTCTGTCCGCGATTGAGCTTATCAGCCCTCTCGGCCCTGATCTATCAGGGTTTTTAACAACAAGATTGACCTGTTCTGTCCAATAGGAATCAGGAAAATTATAATTGGCAACCTGTGCAACCCGCTCAGCTTCATCTGTCAGACCAAGAGACAAATAAGATTCAACCAGCCGGTATAATGCTTCTGGCACCTGATTTGTTTGATCGTAATTTTTGATCACAGAGCCAAAACGTTTAATGGCAGCGTTAAAATGCTCGCCTTTGAGATAGAAACGGCCTACTGCCATTTCTTTTCCAGCAAGTTGTGAGCGTGCCAGATCAGCTTTTAATTTGCTGTCACGTGCATATTGGCTTTCAGGATAGCGGCGCAATAATTCTTCAAACGCATCAAGGGCTTTGAAGGTCATGTCAGCGTCACGTTCGACATCAACAATCTGTTCATAATAGCATAGCGCCTTCAGATAATAGGCATATTCGGTTAGCCTGTCTGCTGGATAAAGTTCAATAAAGCGGTTTAGTGTGGCAACAGCTTGCGGGTAATCATTATCATTATAGAATGACCATGCCGCCATAATTTGGGCACGCACTGCCCAAATAGAATAGGGGTGCTGTCTTTCTACCTCTTCAAATAAGGGGGCAGCAGCTTTGGTGTCGCCTGAAAGCGCAGTATCAAGCGCCAGATTATATAGCTCGTCAACAGGCTGTTCTATCTGGTTATCTTCATCTGAGGCTGAGCAAGCAGAAAGTAGAAAAATCGCAGGCAAGACACAACAGAATTTAGACCAGCAATATGCTTTTTTTGCTATTTCAGACGCAGAGTTCATGATGGTTGCTGGCCTTCCTGACTGACATAATACGGATAATGCGCTCCCTTATTTGGTGATAGCACAAAGCATCATGGCTTCTCAATATACAAAACAGCCTATATCGGCATCAAAGGCGCAATGCAAAGCTAAAAATAACAGCTATCTATTAGGCGATAGAGCCAGATATATCATCTTATGCAGAAGGGGATTAGGAAGGTGAGGCAACTGCCGCCTGAGGCATTGACCATGATGGGGTAAGGCTGGCAGGGCTAGTGCCTGACATAATTCTGAACGCATCTGGCCTGCTTTTTAGCAATTTCAGCAAGGCGGCGCTGGCCGCATGACCTGGACGGCTTGCAACCAGCTTGGCTTTCATGGTCATGCCAAGCAAATACAAATCGCCAAGACAGTCAAGTGTCTTATGACGGACAAATTCATCATCGCCGCGAAGGCCAGACGGGTTAAGCACCTTGCCATCATCAACAACAACTGCATTGTCAAGCGAGCCACCCTGACCCATGCCAGAGCGCCGAATAAGCTCAACATCACGCAACAAGCAGAAGGTGCGTGCATGCGCAAGATGATTGTCAAAACCACCCTGTTCATGGATATAGGTACATCTTTGAGTGCCGATTGCGTTATCATCAAAATCAATCGTGATGTCAATTTCAAGACCGTCATAGGGCATAAGACGCATCATCACGCCATGCTCATCACGATATTCAATTTCTTCAGTGATTACTAATACCTGCTTGAATGCATCCTGCTCAATAATACCAGCAGCATTTAGCCTGTCTGATATTTGCTGAGAGCTTCCATCAAGAATTGGCATTTCCGAGCCATCAATTTCAATATGCAGATTATCAATATTCAGCCCATGAAAGGCCGCCATGAAATGCTCGATAGTCTGAACTTTCACGCCATCTTCATTCTCAATACGCGTGCATAGCTCATTTTGCACAGCGTTTTCGACTGTGGCAGGTACAAGTCTATTGCGCCCTGAAACGTCAATACGCTCAAACACAATACCATGATTCGCAGGCGCAGGATTGATAACAGCATTGATAAATCGGCCAGAATGTAACGCAATACCAGTAATTTCAACAGCCTGTCTTAGCGTTCTTTGTTTCTGGGGAAATAAGTTCATAATCAGGTTACAATCTTGGTTGAAAATGCACGGTGACATTTAGTAGGTAGATGACGCCATAAATGGCTGAGGTTAATAGATCATTAAAAATATATGACAAAACCTATAAAACTGGTGGTGTAAATACAAATCACTTTTGGTTACAAATTGTTAAATTTGCTGATGTTGCTAAGATTTTGGGTTTCTTGGTTGGCCATAAAAAAGCAGAGCTGAGATCTCAGCTCTGCAGTTTTGGAGGAAATGATTAGTCTTATGATCCCATTATTTAGTTTGCCTGACGACGAAGAAAGGCAGGGATATCCATATCATCGTCATCATCATGGCGTGCCTCAGGCTGAGTAGGCTCGATAGGCATGGTTGTTTGTACCATATCTACTTTTGGCAAATCCATAATTGGCGGCTCTTCAACATGAGGCAGAACAGCATCACTTTGCTTCAGCACAGGCTCTTCTCGTGAAGGTGCCTCTTCTGGCTGGCTTGATGTTGATGGTGTTTGCTCAGTCGAACCTGTCCATAAATTGGAAATCCGATTTATCAAGCTTGGACGAGAGGCAACAGGTACTGGTGTGGTCTCAGGAATCGGCCGGCTATCTGCAATTTTATAGCTAGAGCGAGGCGTGTAGCCTGCATTTCTGATTATTCTAGCCTCATTGTGACCACCAAGCACTAATTCAGGCTGGCTATCAGCTATTGCGGATGTGTCTTCCTGATCTTTCATAATAGCCTCATCTTCCATTTCTGAGGCATCTTGGGCTTCAGAATCTGTATTAGCATCATCTGTGAGGCTTTGTGTTGCTTCTGATTCCGTTGTCTCAGCCTGAATTTCATCAATACGCAGCTGAGATTGACGTGTACGGGCTTCTGCAACAGCTTCAATATCCATTTGTTCAGGCTGTTCTGGCTGGTGATCAGATAGCTGTGATGGCTCATCAGTAGCATTATCAGTCTCAGCTTCAGGATCTGCTACAGATGCCTCAGTTGAAGGAAGCTCTGGTTCAACGCTCATGGTTGGCGCAGCGGCTGATTGTGCTGGCACAGACATACCCATTTGGGTTGGTATCCCTGTAATCGCAGGGCTATATAGACCTCTGTCTGGGCGCTCTCTCATTTTGTCAGCGTCAATGCCTGTTGCGACAACAGATACCCGCATAATATCATCCATTGATTCATCAAATGCGGTACCAAATACGATAGTAGCATCTTCATCAATTTCCTGTTTTACACGGTTGGCTGCTTCATCAACTTCAAACAAGGTCATATCCATGCCCCCTGTAATATTGATAAGCAGGGCAGAGGCGCCATGCATTGAGCTATGGTCAAGAAGCGGATTGTTAATCGCTGCTTCTGCTGCTTCTTGCGCGCGTTTTTCGCCAGATGCTTCACCTGTACCCATCATGGCTTTACCCATTTCAAGCATCACAGATTTAATATCTGCAAAATCCAGATTTATCAGACCTGGCTTGATAATCAGGTCAGTAACACCGCTTACCCCTTGATGAAGCACTGTATCTGCCATACCGAATGCATCTGTGAACCGTGTTTGGTCATTGGCACGTGTAAACAGATTCTGGTTTGGGATAACAATAAGGGTATCGACAACCTCCTGAAGCGCTCTTACGCCTTCTTCAGCCTGTTGCATGCGGCGCTTGCCTTCAAATTCAAAAGGTTTTGTGACCACGCCCACTGTTAGAATGCCTTGCTCTCTGGTCGCTTTAGCAATGACAGGTGCAGCGCCTGTGCCTGTGCCGCCGCCCATACCTGCGGTAATAAAGACCATATTGCAATCTGACAGTTCTGACATAACTGTCTCAAGGCTTTCTTGTGCTGCCCGCTCGCCAATCTCTGGCTTTGAGCCAGCGCCAAGCCCACCTGTTAGCTGTGCGCCTAGCTGGACTTTACGTTCAGCCTTTGAATGTTTCAAAGATTGCCCATCTGTATTGGCAACCAAAAAATCAACGCCTTGTAAGCCAGCATCGATCATATTATTAACGGCATTACAGCCGCCGCCACCAACACCTACAACCGTAATTCTTGGCTGAAGCTGATGTGTGGTCTGGGTGGGTACTGAAAGATTGATGGTCATGATTTCCTCCATGTGTTTTCAGTGTTAATCTGGTTATATAAATTGGCAATATTGCCGCCTGTGTGTGCTGAAAAGGGTCTGAGCTGGTAGAGCCTGTCTGCCCCATTACAAAATCTCTGCATTGCAATCTTCTCCTTTCGTGACATCTATAAATGCGTGTCTAACCATCTGCCAAAGCGCCCTAGCCGCGCCAATAGACCTGGCGCTTCATTGACGATAGTCTGGGCGGGCAAGGCTTTATTCTGGTTGTTTGCGATGAATGAGGCCATCCCCATAGCGGCCGCAAAACTGCCCCCTGTTATTTGGCCATCCAGCCCATTTACGCCTGATGGCATGCCAAGCGTAATTGGCTTGTCATAATATTCAGACAGAAAATCTATAAGGCCAGTAAGCTGGCTTGCACCGCCTGTGATGGTAATATGATACTGACGTGCCGAACCAAGAGATGAAGCCAATAATTTGGCATCTATTAGTTCAAGAATTTCTTCAAGCCGCGCAATAATGATGCCTGGCAGAAGCTGATGTTGCTCACGACTAATCTGGGAATTAAGCGCAACTGGCTGGGGCGCTAGCAATTGGGCATGGGCAAAATTATCTCCCCGTTCAGGAAAGCTGCTTGCAGATGTGAGCGGGATCTGGCGCAAAGAGGGCAGGGCAGAGCCATCAAGTGCCTTTACACGTTCAGCATCACTACTGCTTAAACTCAGAATTTTTGCAATATCTCTGGTGATATGATTGCCGCCCATTTTGAGTGAGCTGGCAAATTGCAGATGGCCCTTATCATAGACAGCAAGAGATGTGGTGCTACCACCAAAATCTATCAGAAGTGCGCCTGTCTGGCGTTCATCTTCATTCATACAGGCAAGTGCCGCCATGCTGGCAGAATGATGAATATCACCAATATCAAGATGGTTGACATGGGCAGAGGACAACAGATTAAGCCAGCTTGTGCGCTGGAATGATAGCATCCCATAACCGATCGCTAGCGTGCGGCCATGCATGCCAAGCGGATTTTCAACGGTAACGCTATCATCAATGATGAAATCATGATTTACAGTCTGGACAGCAACTCTGTTCGGCGTGTCATCTTCTTGTTTCTGGCGCATCATCAGCCGCTTCACATCTTTTCTGGTGATAGCGCTATCGCCTAGCTCGATTGACTGATGATGGTGGCTAAGATGAGGATCACCAAATGACGTTACAATATCTATGGTTTTGATCTCAACGCCAGCATCCTGTTCTGCTAGCTCAATGGTACGACCCAATGCCGTGCGAAAGCGTTCAAGATCAGAAATATCCCCATTTTTAATGCCGTCTGCAGCATGCACAGACTGCCCCAATAGCTGAATCTGGCCGTCGCCGCCATGCTCAGAGATAAAGCAGGCAAGCTTTGTTGCGCCGATATCTACAATGCCAAATGGCTCTTTGAGTTTTCGTTTCTGCGTTGCCATAACTCAGGTCTTCTGTCCGGTTGCAGGAATGAATTTATTGGGTTCCACTACCAGCTTGTTTGGTACTCTTAAATCGATGGTGCTGATATCACGTGCTGTTATCTGTTTTTCTTGCTCGATAAGTGCCAGTCTTGACCATGCGCTACCAGCATCCTGTTCTGGCAGTCTTACGGTTACTCCAGAGCGCAGATACACATCCCACCGCCTGTCAGATACAAGCTGGACAGCCCAAACATCTGCAAATAATTCAGGTTCAGTCTGCAACATCTGCAATATCTGATAGGCCTTTGCAGGTGCATTTTTGCCTGAGATTACGGGCAGGTGGGTGAATTTCTGTGAATGTGCTTCGGTAATGATTTTGCCAGCAGAATCAATCACCTTATGACCGTCATCTGTTTGCCATAGTGCCAGTGGAATCCGCTCTTGCAGGATGATCTCTAGCCTGTCTGGTAAATGCCGTCTTACAAGGGCATCTTTAATCCAGCCTATATTGATTAGCCGTTCACGCATTTCTGTTAATTCAAGGCGCAAAATTGCATCGCCTTCATGGATATTAAGCGCGGCTAGGATATGCTGATTTGAGGTATGGTTTCGCCCTTTAATATCGACATATTTTACCGCAAAGCCTGTCTCAATGGTTTTTTCATAAAAGCCCTCAATCAGCGGCTCTCTTAGTTGATAGCCAGTGACGCCTGCTAATGTCAGCGCGCAGAGACTGCCAAAAATCGCCGTTCTTCTAAGCAAGGTCATATGCTGGAAATCTGGGATTAGTCGTCGCATTGTGCAATCTCCAGCAAATGGTTTACAAGCGCTTCTCCTGAAATGCCGCAATAGCTTGCCTGCTCTGGCACTAATGAGGTTGCGGTCATGCCTGGTTGGGTGTTGATTTCAAGCATATACAGCTCGTCCGACTGTTCATCATATCTGAAATCAGCGCGGGCAACGCCCCTGCATCCAAGCGCAGCAAAGGCACGTTCTGCCCATTGGCACGCTGTTGCGCTTACGGTTTCATCTATATCCGCAGGGATGACATGGCGTGATCCGCCTGCCTTATATTTTGCATCGAAATCGTAAAATGTATCGTCTGTTTGGATATCTGTGACACATAATGCACGCCCATCTAGCACGCCAACAGTAAGCTCTTTGCCTGGAATATAGACTTCGGCAATAAGCTGAGTATCTGTCTGCCATGCACTCCTTAGGGGTGGCTCTTCACCAGCGCGGATAATGCGTACTCCGACACTTGAGCCATCATTGCGCGGCTTGATAACATGATCGCCTGTATAGTCAGAGGGATAGACATGGCTATCTTCTTCGATTGTTAGCAATGGCGGCACGGCAATACCAACTGAGGTAAAAATCAGCCGAGAGACAAGCTTGTCCATCGCACAGGATGAGGCAACAACGCCAGAATGGGTGTAAGGAATATTCATGATATTCAATAACCCTTGCACAGACCCATCTTCGCCAATCTGCCCGTGCAGTGCATTAAATACCCTGTCAGGGGCTATCTCTTCAAGGTGGGTGATAATATCCTTGTCAAACTCAACCTCAACAACATCCCAGCCTGCCAGCTTAGCAGCCTTACTGCAAAAACTGCCAGTAACACGGCTTACAGCTGCCTCAGAGCCCCAGCCTCCCATAATCATAGCAACACGGCGATCATAGGACATGGCCATCTCCTGTTTTTGTGTCCAGAAGGTGTCTGCCAACTCGTCTTATCTCCCAACGCAATTCTATGCCGCTATGCTGTTTGACGCGGTTGCGTATATCTTCGCCTAGCTGTTCTAGGTCTTCGGCTGTTGCCGTACCTTCATTGATCAGAAAATTACAATGTTTTTCAGATAATAGCGCCCCACCATGACGCAAGCCTCTGCATCCTGCTGCATCAATTACCTGCCATGCTTTTTGGCCATCAGGATTGGCAAAGGTCGAGCCGCCTGTGCGAGCGCCGACAGGCTGTGCATCAGAACGGCTGGCGATCATCTGTTTCATTTCAGCCCTAAGTGCATCTTTCTCGCCTGTATTTGTGGCAAAGCGTGCTGAGGTGAAAATCCAGTCTTGCGGCGCATCAGAGGCTCGGTAGCGCATATTCATTTCATCTGCAGTGGCCGTGAATGGGGTGCCGTGCCTGTCAAATCCTGACGCCGATACTAGAACATCCTTAAATTCAGTGCCATAACAGCCTGCATTCATGCGCAAGCCGCCGCCAATCGTGCCAGGAATGCCAATCATAAAAGAAAGACCAGCTCTTGCTTGCTTTGCGGCAAAACGGGCAACCTCGCCATCTGGTGCGCCAGCCCCCGCCTCAATGATGCCATCTGCATAGCTAATGTCGGCAAATATGCCTGCTAGTCGGATTACCACCCCTGCAATACCACCATCACGCACTAGCATATTTGAGCCTGCCCCGATAATCTGCAGCGGACTGTCTGAGGGGTATTGGCTTAGAAATCTGCGCAAATCTGTCTGATCTTCGGGTTCAAATAGCCAGTCTGCCTGACCGCCAACACCAAGCCATGTCATGCTGGAAAGCGGTGCATGGGGTGTGATCTTGCCTGTTATGCCCTCAAAAAAGGAAGGAAGTGTGCCTGTCATCTGCGCCTCCCTGTATAATCTGCTATGGCCTTAGGCAGTTCTGCCGCCCATTGGCTGATTGAGCCAGCGCCAAGACACATTACCAAATCACCTGATTCAGCATTGTCTGAGATCATTTCAGCAAGCCTATCTTGATGTTCAAGAGCAATGGCGCCCCTATGGCCATGCGCGCGCAGACCATCCACCAAATCCTGTTTCTCATAGCCTTCAATAGGGGTTTCACCTGCGCTATAAACATCAGCGACATAGACCAAATCAGCATCATTGAAACAGGCGCAGAAATCTTCAAACAAATCTCGCAAGCGGCTATAGCGATGCGGCTGAACAACGGCAATCAGCTTATGTTCAGGACAGCGCATCCTACCAGCAGATAGGGCAGCTTTAATCTCAACTGGATGATGGCCATAATCATCAATAATGGTGATGCCATCTACCTCTCCTTTAATATCAAATCGTCTGCCAACTCCTTTGAACTGGTTGAGCCCTTGCTTGATAATGTTTGGGTCAATCCCCATCTCAACACATACCGATATTGCGGCAAGGCAATTTTGTACATTATGCTCGCCAAGCATCGGGAAGGTGATATTTTCAATGCGCTCGCCCCCTAGCCCTAGCCGTTCTGAGAGCTGCACATCAAACATCATATTTTCTTTATCATTGGTCAGATTGACAGCCCGAATATCTGCATTTGTGCTTAATCCATAAGTGATCACGCGCCGGTCTGAAATTGTTGGTATCAGCTTTTGCACCGATGGGTGATCAATACATAAAGAAGCAAAGCCATAAAATGGAATCGACGCGACAAATTGCGCAAAGGCAAGTTCAAGATTTTCAACTGATCCATGATGGTCAAGATGTTCAGGATCAATATTGGTTACAATCGCAACAGTTGGTTTCAGCCGCGAGAATGAGCCGTCACTTTCATCAGCTTCTACGACCATCCAATCACCTGAACCAAGCCGTGCGTTACTGCCCCAGCTAGAAATAATACCGCCATTTATCACGGTGGGGTCAATGCCTGCCGTATGAAGCAGGGTTGCTACTAGCGAGGTCGTGGTGGTTTTGCCATGCGTGCCAGCCACAGCCACAGACCAGCGCAGACGCATAAGCTCACCTAACATTTCAGACCGATGCACCACAGGCAGAAACCGCTGGCGTGCCTCAATCAGCTCAAGATTATCGTCTTTAATCGCAGTGGATTTTACCACTAATGACGCATGTTCAAGATTATCTGGATGCTGAGGTGTTTTAACGTCTATGCCAAGACTGCGAAGCCGTTTGACATTGTTGTTTTCCTGTTGATCGCTACCCTGAACACTATAGCCAAGTTCGGCCAGAATTTCAGCAATACCGCTCATGCCGATACCGCCAATACCAATGAAATGAATGACACCAATAGATAGGGGCAGGGCAGTCATGATGTGCCTCCTTGTGCCAATGCGGGCACAGCATCAAAAATCGCGTGAACCATCTTGTCTGCGGCATTGTGATGGGAATGGCGGCGAGCATTTTGTGCCATTTTCTGGCGTGTGTTAGGTGCGCCTAACAAATCTGATAATAGCGTCGATAGGCTGTCTGAATTACATTCTGACTCGCGCATCATTACCGCCCCGCCATCATCGCAAAGCGCCTGCGCATTGGCTGTTTGATGATCATCCATCGCACTCGCAAGGGGGATAAAAATAGCAGGGCGGCCTGCGCTTGCAATTTCGGCAACGCTTGAGGCGCCTGCGCGGCAGATAATCATATCAGCCTGAGCTATTTTTTCGGGTATATCATCAAAGAAGGGGGCAATATCTGCCTCTATCTTTGCGTTTAGATAATCTGTTGTTACTTGGTGTATTTGCTCATCTCTTACCTGATGGGTAATGATAAGATGGTTGCGAATAGCGGCAGGCAAAGACAGAATAGCCTTTAGTACAAGCTCACCAAATAGATAGGCGCCCTGCGAGCCGCCTAGCACTAAAATATGATGGTGTTTGCGGTGAGGGGTATATCTGGCAATATCGTTAAATGCCTGTCTTATTGGCAGACCAGTATGAACTGAATGGCTGTTTTGCGGCAGGCCTGTTGTGTGTGACCAGCTTGTCATAACCAGCTTTGCCTTGCGCGCTAATAGCTGGTTTGACCTGCCCATAATCGCATTTTGTTCATGCATCAGCACAGGGATGCCGAATAATTTTGCCATTATCATAGGCATAAATGACGGATAGCCCCCAAAGCCAATTACGCATTTTGGGCGCATTTTTACTATCAATGCCATAATCATAATGCCGCCACTTGCCAGCTTAGACAGCGCAATCGCCCGTTTCAGTAAATTGCCAACAAAGGGCGACGCTGACGGCACAGAGATACAGGCTCGCTTTTTCGCTATCAGCTTTTTACCCCTACTATCTGTTAGCAAACAGATGCGCAGTCCCTTTTTCTCAAGCGCATCTGCAAGGCTAAGGGCGGGGAATACATGCCCCCCCGTACCACCAGATGCTAGCCAGACAGGATATGTCATGCCGCCCTCCTATCCATTTGAGTAGGTAGAGGCGCAAAGGAAATAGACTGGCTTCTGGTCAGAGCCACAATAAGCCCGATTGTGATGCAGCTTGTAATAAGTGACGAGCCACCATAGCTGATAAAGGGTAATGTCATGCCTTTGGTTGGAATTAGGCTCATGGATGAGGCCATATTGATAAAGGTCTGCAAGCTAAATTGTAGGGTAAGCCCACTAATCGCCAAAACAGAGAACATATCCTGTGCGCTATAGCATTTAGCAAAATTCCGAAGCACGATAGATAGATAAATTAGAATCACAAACAAACAGGTAATCAGCCCATATTCTTCTGCCATCACTGAGAAAATAAAATCTGCATGGGCATCAGGCAGATATTGTTTTACCGATCCATTGCCAGGCCCTACACCATTAAATCCGCCTTCTGCAAATGACTGGTAAGAACGCTGAACCTGCATTGAGGTGCCATTGAAAAAATGATCTACCCGAACTTGCACATGATCCAGCATGAAATAGGCGGATACCATCGCAACAGGCAGTAAAATCACAGCTATAATCACAAAGATCATAGGCAGGCCAGCCAGAAACATCTGGAAGCCCCATGTTGCAAGCAATAAGGCTGTCATCCCAACATCTGGCTGAAGCAATAATAAAATCACCAGACCGCCAGCTATCGTAGATGCCCATATCCAGCCTGGAAACGCCTCAGATTCTCGCCATAATCCCAAAAGCCAAGCACAAACAATCGCAAAAAATGGTTTGGCAAATTCGCTAGGCTGGATTCTGAAACCACCAATGCTTAACCATCTGGTTGCCCCTTTGACTTCAGGGGCAAATAGCAAGGTAGCAATCATCAGCCCGCCAAAGACTATTAGCCCGAAAATGCTGATAGTCCGAATAGCCCGTGCGCTTAACATCGAAATTATCAGCATAATGGTAATGGCAGGAACTGCAAAAATGGCCTGTCTGATAATGAAATGATATTCTGAAAGATTTATCCGTTCTGCCACTGGTGGGCTTGCCGCCATAACCATAATCATACCAACGCCGATTAAGAGCAGGCTAAGTGACAGGGTGACATAATCTACTGTCCAGACCCATTGTGCCAATTTGCTTCTATCTGTCCGCTTTAGCATGATGCCCGCCTTTCAGCGCTATCTGCCAATGCGGTTGCAATCGCACAAAAGGCATCGCCTCTTGCTTCAAAATTATCAAATTGGTCAAACGATGCGGCCGCAGGAGATAGCAATATCGTTTTTGGCGTATCTTGATCCTGCCCATTGACAGCATCTCCAAACGCAGCACGGGTAGCTTCATCTAAAGTGCCAAACATATCTACAGCGATATAAGGGGCGGCGGCGCGTGCGAATGTCTCTGCTGACTGGCCATAGAAATAGGCTTTGTCAACGCCAGCCAGATAGTCGATGCACGGGCTGATACCATCTTCTTTTGCCTGCCCGCCTGCTAGCCAGTAAATATGCTTAAAGCTGGAAAGCGCACAGCTGGCTGCAACACCATTTGTGGCCTTTGAGTCATTTATGAACTGGATGTTACCGATTTTTGCTATGGGCTGAAGACGATGGGCTAGCGCAGAAAAGCTGATGATAGCCGCATCAATTACCTCATCACCACATCCCAGAATCTGTGCGGCCATGCGTGCGGCTACACAATTCTGGCTATTATGATAGCCCTGCAAGCTAGGGTTTGAAAGCTGGACACCGCGTTGATACTCTGCGCGGATATTCTCAGCTTCAATCAGATAGGTTCTGGCATTAGATGCCGCCATCTTGCATGCCAGCTTACAATTTTCATCTGTCCCGCAAATCAGATGAGCGTCAGAGTGTGTTTGGCGTAACAGATTGGCTTTGGCATTGATATAGCCAGCCATGTCACCATGCCTGTCAATATGATCTGGCGTGATATTGAGCAAAATAGCAATTTCAGGCGAAAGAGATGGGGTGGTTTCAAGCTGATAGGATGAGGCTTCGATGACCAAAATATCGCTATCATCTGTTTGTGGCAAATCTGTTACAGCTCTGCCAATATTGCCCCCAAGAAATATCGAAAAGCCAGCCTGCTCAAGGATATGGGCAAGCAGGCTTGAGGTAGTGGATTTGCCATTTGTGCCCGTGATGACAACCCAGCGACCTTTTCGGCCAGTACGGATAGAAAATTCAATGTCTGAAATAATATCGATATTATGTGTCTGTGCGATCTGCGCAACAGGGTGCGGTGTTGGGTGCTGATGCGGAATGCCAGGGCTGATCACAAGTGCATCTAGTGTTTCCCAAACCCAGTCTTGTGGCGCGTGATGCTGAAATTCAAGCTGTTTGTCATCCCAGCAATAGGCGGTTATGCCAAGCTGTTCTGCGCGGGCTTTGACAGCCATGCCTGTCCGTCCCATCCCAAGAATGCCAATTGTCTGAAGTGCGTGTGATGTCATGATGATAACTTCCTCACCTCAGCTTCAATGTGGATAGGCTGATCAAGGCAAGGATGACTGAAATTATCCAGAATCTGATAACAATCGTGCTTTCAGCCCAGCCCTTTTTCTCGAAATGATGATGAAGCGGCGCCATCAAGAAGATGCGTTTGCCTGTTAGCTTGAACGAGGCCACTTGCAATACCACTGACACAGTTTCAACCACAAACAGGCCGCCAGCAATTGCCAGCACCAACTCATGTCGTGTTGCCACCGCCACTGCCCCTAATGCACCGCCAAGCGCCAATGAGCCTGTATCACCCATAAAGACTTTTGCAGGGGGGGCATTATACCATAAAAAGCCTAATCCTGCGCCGATCAGCGCCCCTAACAGGGTGGCAAGATCACCTGCACCTGCTACATGGTGGATTTGCAGATAATTTGCAAAATTGATATTTCCTGAAAGATAAGCAATCAGCCCAAAACAGGCAGCAACAATCATCACAGGAACAATCGCCAGCCCGTCTAGCCCATCTGTCAGATTTACCGCATTTGATGCGCCCACAATGACAAATACTGCAAAGGGAATATATAACACGCCAAGATAAACTAGCGTATCTTTGAAAAAGGGAACAGCTAGCCCATATCTAAGCGGTTCTGGCGATAATTGGATGAAGATTAAGGTAGTGGCAAGCGCCGCAACCGTTTGAAATAAAAGCTTCTGTCTAGATGACATGCCATCACTTGACTGTTTTTTCAGTTTAATCCAGTCATCAATACCGCCAATCATGCCAAAAGATACCGCAATCAGCAATACAGGCCATAGATAGGGCGTAGATAGCGGCACCCATAATAAGGTAGACAGCACAAAACAGCCTAAAATAAGAAGCCCACCCATTGTCGGGGTACCTATTTTCGTCACAAGATGAGATTCAGGCCCATCTTTTCTGATTGGCTGTCCTGAGTGCTGATGTGATTTCAGCCATAAAATAAATCTATCACCACATAATAGCGCTATAAACAAAGCAGTGATCATCGCCCCGCCTGTTCTAAAGGTGATATAGTTGAACAGATTAAATAGCTGGAAATGCGGCGCAAGCGGGCCAAGTAAATCAGGAAACATCTGCGTCTCCTATAGCCTCATTATCCTGAGTGCCGTATGTTTTGCGTAACAATTCTGCCAGCCGATACGCGCCTGACCCATGCGAGCCTTTCACCAGAATATCGCCGCCAGCCATGCTGATAAAGCGGCTATATTCCGCCTTATTATCCAGTATCGCAGAAATCTCAGGCGCAGTGATGCAGGTGATCTGGCGGGAAGTTTGGCCAGAAATTTGACCAGAAATATAATTGGCAATCTGTGACATTTCAGTGCCAATCGCCAATAATAAGCTAGGCTGGATCTTGTGAATAAGCGGGATCAGGTGTTCATGGGCAGATTGGCTTGCCGCGCCTAGCTCAAGCATATCTGACAGGATCAGGGTTTTTTGGCTAGCACTAGATGATGCAAAATCTACCAGCGCAGCGCGCATTGATTCAGGGCCAGCATTATAGCTGTCATCAATCATCACAGCGCTACCAGATGGCAATGCCAACCTGTAGCGCTTGCCACGGCCAGGTAAATCCTGCATGTCTGCTAGACAGGCTGACGCAATTTCAGGCGCTATGCCTGCTGCATGGCAAATCGCAAGCGCACATAAGCTGTTTATTGCCCAATGTGGCGCATGCATCCCAAGTGTATAGCGTAATGTTTTTTCATTTGCCTCTGCATCTAAATATCTGATTGAGATAGCCAGTCCAGCGTCAGTGGCAATACAGTCTGTCATGCAAATATCTGCACTAGCATCAGTGCCAAAGCTGATGATTCTATCTGCCCCTTTGGTGCGCGCTGTCTCTGCCAGAAAATCATAAAATCTGTCATCTTTTGGCAGAATAGCGATTGCCTGTTTGTTCAAATGGTCAAAAATTTCAGACTTTGCGCTGGCAATACCGTCAATATTCTCAAAATGTCCAAGATGGCTATCTGCGATACAGGTAATTGCCGCAATCTGAGGTTTGGTAATATCACTCAGCAGGCTAATCTCGCCAGCATGATTCATCCCCATCTCAACGATAGCAAAGTTACAGCTTGCAGGGATGTTCGCAAGGGTTAGCGGCAGGCCAATATGGTTGTTATAATTGCGTGAACTTGCATGAATAGCGCCATGTCGTGCCAAAATATGGGCAACCATCTCTTTCGTGCCCGTTTTGCCAACAGACCCTGTGATGGCTATTTTTAATGCGCCTGTCTGTTCGGCACAATATTGTGCTATTTGCTGTAATGCAGTAAGCGGGGCAGGGGTTAATAGCTGAGCAACATCACCTGTTTGAAGGGTTGAGACAATCGCAGCCTGTCCTCTGGCGCTATCTAGCTCAGATACAAATACATGACCGTCATGATGCTCACCAGCCAGCGCCGTAAACAGCCCGCCAGAGGTTAAGTTGCGGTTATCTATTGAGATATGGCTGAAACGTTCAGGCGGTGTATTATGCCACTGCCCATCTGTTAATGTTGCTAGAATCTCTGCATTTAGGAAGGCGGCTGTCATACTACCTCCCGCGAGATTAGCTCTGAGATTGCGGCTCGTGCCTGTGCCCTATCATCGAACGGAAGTGATTCAGTGCCGATAGTTTGGGTTAGCTCATGGCCTTTGCCAGCTATCAGCAAGGTATCACCTGACTTTAATGCAAATACTGCCTGTTTAATGGCATCATCTCTGCTACCTATATTCTTAGCCTTTGGGCATGCAGCACAGATGGCGTCACGGATAGCGGCAGGGTCTTCAGAGCGAGGATTATCATCTGTTACATAGATTATATCGCAATATTGATTGGCGATATTGCCCATTTCAGGGCGTTTTTCAGAATCTCTGTCTCCGCCACAGCCAAATACAATATGTAATTTGCCAGCGGTTTCAGCGCGCAAAATATCCAATGCGTGAGACAGCGCATCAGGGGTATGTGCATAATCTACAACAATGCGAGCGCCCTTTGGATGACCATGAATAGCTTCCATTCGCCCATGAACTGCTTTTAGCGATGGCAACGCCCCAATGCTATCTTGCAAGGGCAAGCCAGATGCATGTGCTGCCACTGCCGCCATTACTGCATTCATGGCTTGCGGCTGGCCTGATAGCGCAATCGCAAGATTATATGTCTCACCACGCGCCTCAATGGTAATGTCTGCTCCGAATGGCTGAAGCGAGAAGTGAGACATTCTAAAATCTGCTGGATGGTCTTTGGCAACTGTCCACAGCACAATGCGGCGCTGTGAAAGATGTTCTGCTAGCTTTCTGCCATAGCTATCATCAATATTGATTATGGCTGTGCCGCCATCTAGCAGATTATCATCAAACAGGATTCGCTTTGCCTCAAAATAACTATCCATATCGCCATGAAAATCCAGATGATCATGACTAAGATTGGTAAAGACCGCCACATTTACGCTAAGTCCACAAAGCCTGTTCTGGGCAAGCCCATGACTAGACGCTTCAAATGCCAGATGTGAAATACCTTTTGATTTCTGCTCTGCTATCGCTTCATAGAAATGCTCAGCGGATAAGGTGGTTAACGCTTCTTTTGAGGGCGAGATATGGCCGTCAATGCCTGTGATGCCAAGTGTTCCCAATGAGGCCGCTGCCCATGCTGATTTGCGCCAGATTTGATGCAGATACTGACAGGTGGATGTTTTGCCATTCGTGCCTGTAACACCAACTATCATATCAGGGCGTGCTGGCCAGAAGCGGCTTGAAATCTGGGCAAAGATAGCCCTAGCCTCATCTGAGGTGATAATCGCTATTTCAGGGTTGTCTATCTCAATCTTGCGTTCTGCTAGAATGCAAACAGCGCCATTTCCAATTGCCTGTTCAATAAAATTATGGCCATCAAGATGGCTTCCTGCAAAGGCGGCAAATAGCGCGCCATCTGTGCAAGCGCGTGAATTTGACGTAATCGACAATATCTCAGGGTCACCGCCAAGATGGGTATAGTTGACATGGATTTGTGAAAGCAGACTAGAAAGATGCAACGATCGCTCCTGTGTTGTAATGAAGCAATTGTGGAATCAGATTCTGTCTGATTTCTGGCGCATTTTTGTCAACAGGGAACACATTTAACATAGGCGCAATATGTTCGATGACTCGCTTTGCAATCGGCGCGGCTACCCAACCAGCAGTAGCATAGCCATAGGAATGTTTCTGGCCTTTTGGCTCGTCCACCATCACAAATAATAAATATCTTGGGGATGATACAGGAAAGCTTGCCACCAACGAAACACGGTTCGCTTTTTTGTTATAACGCTTATTTTCAACCTTTTCAGCTGTGCCAGTTTTTGCCCCAACAAGATAGCCATCTGCATCTGCAAAATTGGCAGTGCCGTCTTTATGGGTGACCACCAGACGCATCATCGTACGCACAGCACGCACAGTCTCTTCACTGAAAATGCGGCGACGCTCAAACATATCATCAGCCATGCGCTTTTGGATTGTGGGCTCAATATATTCGCCATATCCTGCGGCCGCCGCAATCGCTGAGGCGGCATGAATAGGAGAGACAGAAATACCATGTCCAAATGAAATGGTCATGGTGGATAGCCGTCCCCAATTATCTGGATATAGCGGCTCGGCTGTTTCAGGCAATGCCAGATCAGGACGCTTCAACAGCCCCAATTTTTCAAGATAGGATTTCTGAACCTGCGGGCCATAGCTTTCGGCAATCTTGGCAGAGCCGATATTAGAGGAAAATACCAGCACTTCTGATAGATTCAGCTTGCGCTGATAGGGGTGATAGTCACGAATGCTATGACGGGCTACCCGAATAGGCTTTGAGACCTCAAATTGTGAATGAAGATTGCTAACCCCTGTTTCAAGTGCAATCGCAGTATTTAACACTTTGAAAATACTGCCCATTTCAAACACACCCTTTGTGGCGTTGTTGAACAGAGATTCAGGGTCTGCAAGCTGGTAATGGTTTGGGTTGTAATCTGGTAAGGAAATAGCAGCAATAAGCTCGCCTGTTTCAATATCAAGCAACAGCCCCGCCCCGCCAATCGCTTCAAATCGCTTAATTTGGGCGGCTAGCTCGCGTCTGATAATGGCCTGAACATTGATATCAATGGATAAGGTAAGGTTTTCACCTGCCGCTAATCTGTTATTGAAACTGCGCTCAAGACCAGCAATGCCATTGCCGTCAGTATCAATTTGCCCTAGCAGATGTGCCGCCTCTCTGCCTTGCGGATAGATACGCGCAGTAGAGGGCTGAAAATAAATGCCTGGAAGCCCAAGCCGCAATATTTCGGCATGACGCGCAGGGGTAAGCCTATCTTCTAGCGCAACATATCTTGACTTGCGCGATAGCTGGCTTTTGATTTGCCTTGCTGTTTTGTCAGGCAGAAAATGGGCAAGCTTTCGGGCGGTGTCCTCAATATCCATAATATGTGCAGGATCAGCATATAAGGTGATGATAGGAATATTATGAGCCAGCACTAGCCCATGTCTGTCATGTATTTCGCCGCGTTGCGCAGGGCGCGATGCTTGCCCTGCAATATTCTGGTTTTTATCAATAATTACCGTAAGATAAATTGCTTTTGCAGAGAGCGCAAAAAAGCATATCGCAACCAGCGTAGCTGCAAAGCCAAGCCGTGAAAGTGCCGCGCCTCTAGATTGCTCAGCACTAGGCCGCTCTGGCCATAATAGCCGTTTTAATGAGGCGGTGATGCGGCTATTGCGGGACGTCATCTGGCACCTGCCATATGATTAGAAGGTGTGTTTTCGATGATCATCTGGCCAGTGATTGTCTTGCCAGCATTTTTCTTGCCACTTGCTGTCTGGCCGCTATCTGTTATACGCAACGGGATTTCGTCTATTGAGACAATCCGTTCTTGCGGAATAGGCGTCATAGATAACAGATTTTGCGACAGATCAAGCAGGCGTTCTGGGCGCGTCAGAAAGCTCCATTCTGCTCTTAGAATAGCGGCTTCATTTTGCTCTGACGAAACTGCCCGTTTCAGCCTGACCAGCTCATCATGGCGTGAATCAACATCTGTCTTGATGATATACAGGCTCATTGCACAGATTAAGAGGGTGCCAAGCGGAAGTAAAAAACTTAATTTCATCTTACATACTCCTTGGCTAGCCAGCCTGCGCCACTGGCTGAAGCGGCTCATCTGTGCGATAGGCCACCCTCAGCTTTGCTGAGCGCGCTCTTGGATTAGCGGCAATCTCAGCCTCAGATGGCAATGTTGGTTTTGTTGAGGTGATAGAAAATAGAGCGTTTGGCGGCGCATCTAGTTGGGGGCTATATTTATTTGGGTTTGGCGCGCGCCCGCTTTTGTGTTTGATGAATTGTTTGACTATTCTATCTTCAAGAGAATGAAAGCTCACAACCGCTAGCACGCCGCCAGGCTTTAATGCTGCCTGAGACGCATGAAGTGCTTGCTCTAGCTGGTCTAGCTCTTGATTGACATAAATTCGCAATGCCTGAAATGATCTGGTAGCACTATCTGCCTGTCCTGGCTTTGGGCGCGGCATGACAGAATGAATAATCTTAGAAAGTTGGGACGTACGCAGGATAGGCGCCTCTGCACGGGCGGCAATAATGGCTCGTGCAATTCGTCTAGACGCTTTTTCCTCGCCAAATTGCCACAGAATTTGTGCAATTTGTTTTTCTGAATAGCTATTGATAATCTTGGCGGCATCTTCGCCCGACTGTTCCATCCGCATATCTAGCGGGCCATCAAGCCTAAAGGAAAAACCGCGCTCTGCCTCATCTAGCTGAACAGAACAGACACCTAAATCAAATACAATGCCATCAACCTGATTATTTTGATTGAATATATCGCCTAATGCGGCAAAGGCTGACTGGATAAGCACTAGCCTGCCATTATAGGCATTTGCTAGCGGTCTGCCGCGCTCAATAGCATCTGGATCACGGTCAAAGGCGGATATGGTGCATTCAGCTTTGTCTAATAGCGCTTTTGAATAGCCGCCATTGCCAAATGTAGCGTCAACAAAATGTTGGCCATCCTGTGGGGCAAGTGAATCAACAACCTCTTGCAACATCACAGGGATGTGCAGGTCGGATGTTTCCATCATTCGCCCTCCCGTGATGCTGATTTCAAATCAATGCGAGGCATGCCTGTCTTGCTTACCCGCGTTTTAATGGCTTTGTTATGGTCGTGATAACGCGCAGGTTGCCAAATCTCAAACGCTTTGCCTCTGCCCGCAAATAGCGCATTTTCCAAAGGCAGTAATCCAGCATGCTCGATCAAATCTTCGGTCAGCATGATACGTCCGTCCGAATCAATCCGCATTTCGCGCGCGCTTGCCATCATCGCAAAATAGGCTTCTGCATCTTCAGATGATTGATCTAGCTGATCTGCAGCTTCTGCATATTGCCCCATCCTGTTGGTGTCGCACCCCTCAATATAGGGCTTTAGCATATTTGGATAAAGCACCAGCCCACCATTACTACGCGCAAGCGTACTGCGAAAGGGCGCTGGAATGGAAATCCGCCCCTTGCTGTCAATTTTATTTTCAAATGTGGATAAAAAAAGCATCCATTGTCACCATTCAAAAATCTGTCTGCGCCTAAACGCCTGCCTGTTTTCTACCTAGTCGTTTCTCGTTTTCACCATAAAATCAACCAGATAGCCTTTTTCTGGGCTCTTATGGGATTTCATGGGTTCTTATGGGATAGCATGGGAAACTATATGTAGTCAATGGTTTTGGACGGTTTTTTAATGAAAAATCGCTTAATTTCAATGGGTTATGATGTATTACATTAGAAATAAAGTCTAATAATCTGATTCTATGAGAGAATTTTATTTTTGTTCTTAATTTGTTCTTTTCCTTGTAATGTTTGGCTGATACTGAAATGTCATAATGGTGAGCAGGCGGGGTGGGAATAAAAGGCAGACAGCCTGTAAGCCGGGTTCTGTGTCGTCACCTCTGATTAGCTCAGCGGTAGCGTGATAGCTATTCATCTACGCATGGCTGTTACCAGCCTGCTTTAGCGACCTACCCGAACATCTGTGATGGGATCATCACTGCTGATTAAACAGCTATGTTCCTATATGGTCTTGCTCCGGATGGGGTTTACCCTGCCAATATTGTCACCAATATTGCGGTGCGCTCTTACCGCACCATTTCACCCTTACCTGAGAAGAATGTCAGGCGGTTTGTTTTCTGTGGCACTTTCCCTAAGGTCGCCCTTGCTGGACGTTATCCAGCATCCTGATCCCATGGAGCCCGGACTTTCCTCTGAGCTATGCCCAGCAGCTATCCGGCTGTCTGCACTTTCTTACCTGTCATATTTACAGCGCTTTGTCAAAATATCTGATGGCTGGCCTGTATCGGCATGGCAGGCAAAATCCGAGCTGATGCTGGCACCAATAATGTCTATAATATCCGCGTTATCGCCACTGATTCAGATGGGGCTGGCATCAGATTACTGATTTTCAATTGCCTCACGCAGGATTTCAAGCTCAAGCCATTGCTGTTCTGCTGTATCGCGGCGCTCTTTATCAGCTTCGCACATATCTGCCAGCGTCTGATAGCCAGCAGGGTCTTTAGCAAAGAAATCCATATCAGCTAATCTCTGCTCAGCTGTTGCAATAGCGGCGTTAAGGCGATCTATTTCGTCTGGCAGGGTCGATAGCAGATAGCTTTGCTTATAGCTAAGCCTATCAGTACGCGGCTGTTTATTGCGTTGCGGTTTTGGCTTTTGTGTTTTCTTTTCTGCTTTTGCCTGAATGGTTTTTGTGCGCCGCCTTAGATAATCTGAATAGCCGCCAGCATGTGGGATAATCTGTCCATTCTCTTCAAATGCCAGAACAGCTGTTACAGTTCTGTCCAGAAAATCTCTATCATGGCTGACAATCAGCACAGTGCCATCATATTCAGCAATCACTTCTTGCAACAAATCAATGGTTTCAATGTCCAGATCATTTGTAGGCTCATCAAGCACCAGAAAATTATGAGGTTGGGCAAAAATATGTGCCAGCATCAGCCGATTTTGCTCACCGCCTGACAGGGTGGCAACGCGCTGTGTCATCTTATAATCATCAAATAGAAAGTCACGAAGATAGCTGGTAACATGCTTTGATTTACCATCAATTTCTACCGTATCGCCGCCATCAGGACATAGAATTGTCCAAGGGCTAGCATCCTGATTTAGCAAGGCTCTATTCTGGTCAAAATAGGCAGGCAACATCCCGAATCCTGCCTTTACATATCCTGCATCAGCCTGCTGGCGGCCTAGCAATACCCGCACAAGAGACGATTTGCCAATCCCGTTAGGGCCAACAATCCCAAGTCGGTCTGTGCGTTTGATAATTGCATTGAAATGATTTACCAGCAATCGGCGATCTGGCGCGTCTGCCTGTGTTATCTGTGTTGCCATTATCGCAGGGCTGGCTGGTACTGTAATAGAAAGATTACGCGCTTCAAGTACAATTTGTCCGCCACCTTCTGCTGTGCCAGCAGAAATAGACATTTGACGCGCTGAAATGCCACCTTCACGGGCACGCTGAGCGCGCATTTCGCCAAGCTCTCTAAGGCGCCCCTGATTACGCTTACGCCGAGCGCTGATACCCTGACGTGACCAGCGTGTTTCTTCGGCTATTCGTTTATCTAGCTTTTTAAGGCGTGTTGCTTCTTCTGTAAGGATCGTATCTGACCAGTCTTCAAACTGGTCAAACCCACCTTGCTTGCTTCGCACCTTGCCTTGATCAATCCAGACGATCCCTGTGCCAAGCGCACGCATAAATGCTCTGTCATGCGAGATAAGTACAAGCGCACCTGAACGTTCTTTCAATATCCCTTCAAGCCATTCTATGGTTGGCAAATCAAGATGGTTTGTAGGCTCATCAAGCAATAATATCTGAGGTTCTGTTACCAGCGCGCGTGCCAATGATGCCCGTCTGCGCTCTCCGCCTGAAAGCCCATCTGTCATTCTGGCAGGGTCCATGCCCATTCGCGATAACATTGCTTCGGCATGATGCAGAAGCTGGCTATGAGTGCCATCAACCTGCTCAACTCCCTGCATTACATAAGAGGCAAGGCTCATGCTTGATTTGAATATTGGGTTTTGCGGCAGATAGGCAACATGGGCTTGTGGCGCAATCCATAGGCTACCTTCATCTGGTTCTGCTTGGCCTGAAATAAGCTTCATCAATGTTGATTTACCAGCGCCATTGCGACCGACAAGGGTAAGCCTGTCACCTGCATTGATAGACAGGTCAACATGGCGCAACAGCCATCTATCCCCTAAATTAACCCCCATATCCGAAATCGTAAGCAGTGGCGGCATCTATCAGATCACCCTTTAGCAGATGCGTTATATTGCAACTTGCTTATATTTTGTTTTCGCAAAATTGCATAGGCATTGTTGATAGCGGCCAGCCTGTCTGATGCGGCGGCGATAAATTCTTCTGGCATGCCTGCGGCTATCATCTGGTCAGGGTGATATTTTCGCGCCATCTCTTTATAGGCAGATTTTATCACCTCAATAGAGGCATGCCTGTCAACGCCAAGTATCAGATGAGGGGCAGGTTGCTGGCCTGAATATAAATCGCTAAGTCTGCGAAATTCATGCTCATCATAGCCAAAAATCTGTCCGACTGCAGATAGATATTCCCATTCTGAGGCAGTGATATCGCCATCTGCCTTTGCAATCGCAAATAATAGCTCAATCAGCTGTTCTAGCATGGCAGAACGTGCTCCAAATAAGGTGACGGCCTGTTTTGCATATGCTTCAAACCCGTCAGATGTCTGGCGTGCAAGATCCCAGAACTCACCAACCCGCTTTACATCTTCTGGCGCAATATCTACCTTGCGGCGAAAGGCAGCAATTTCATCTTTTGTTACAATGCCATCTGCGCGAGCGATCTTTGCACAGAGCGCAATTACTGCAACAGTAAAGGCAACTTTTCGTGATTGTTCAGGGTTTAGGCGCCGAGCTATCTGATTGGCTGCAACGGCGCCAGCTGCAATCCCGACAAGTGCGCCAATAGGGCCACCAAATGCAAATCCTGCTGTGCCTCCTAAAATTATTGACCAGATTGTCATGTCGCAGCCTATTTTTCACAAAATATTGAAAAACCAGATTGGCTTTTTCCATGCTGGTTTGTATATCTTCATACAGAATAACGCAACTTTATGCGCTTTCTCTAAGCCTAAAGGCAGATAAGATGACAGATCATATAGATGATATCCTTGATTATAGGGGGCTGAAATGCCCATTGCCCGTATTAAAGGCACGGCGCGCCCTCAAATCATTATCAGCAGGAGATCAGATTGTAATATGGGCAGATGATCCTGCTGCCCCTCTAGATATGGCGCATTTCTGTGCGGTAGAGGGTCATGTGCTGGCCGAAGATGATGACACATCGCATTTTATATTCCAGATCACCAAAGGCAGTTCTGCATAACGCTATGTCTGGCTGGTAGCCTTAAAGATTGCGTCAAGACAGGTTTGGTGGAATTCGCGCCTGTCCAGCGTATCTATCATCAGCCCCAATTCTGTACAAAGCGAAAAAAATCCATTGCCAGGCAGACCATCTCGCACTTTTGAAATCGCTACACACGCACGAAGCGGCTTGCCATCTTTGGCATCTTGTCTTATCAGCAATTCTAGATAGTCTGTCAGCGTATGAATTCGGTGAGGAGCAGGCACCCGCGCCTGTTCTGCAAGCTCTGCATAGCTGATGCATTGCCTCATAGATGCTGTATAAAATAACAGATTGTTAACATGCTGTTGCCAGCCTGTATCAGAACTTGCCATCGAGCGCTTTCATAGTGTCCAAATTCAAATACAACATAGCTAGTTTCACCTGTTCAACCATAGCATTTTGGTGTAACTGTGGGAATATGGTGATATTACGTTCTTTTATCTTTACGATCTGTTTTTATTTCGGGACAGTCATTCTCGCGTTTTTGCTGCTTCCTTTGATGGTGAGCCGCCATTCAGCCAGCCTTGCTGGCAGAATATGGGGGCGGTTTTGTGTGCTATCGTGCCAGATTATTGGCCTTACCCATAAAATTGAAGGGGATATGGCACATGCTGAACAGGTTATTTATGCGGTTAAACATCAATCTGCGTGGGAAACATTAGTGCTTTATGATGTGCTTAATGCGCCGCTTGTGGTGTTAAAACGTGAATTATTGCATATTCCAATAATTGGCCAATTTATGCGTCGTGCTGGCGTGGTAGCTATCAATCGCGCACAAGGCGTAGCCGCATTGCGCCAGATGAAAGAAGAAGCCCGAAAGGCCAGAATATCAGGTCGGTCATTGCTGATATTTCCGCAAGGCACGCGCGTGGCTGCCAAAACCAAAGCCCCCTATCATGGCGGTATCTTTATGCTATACCAGTCTACGGGTTTGGCTGTTGTGCCTGTTGCCCTTAATTCAGGGATGTTCTGGGGGCGTGCAGCTTGGAAAAAATATCCTGGTACAATCACAGTCAGCTTTTTGCCGAAAATACAGCCCAATCTGAGCAAAACAGAGTTTATGCATCAGCTAGAGCAAGCGATAGAGCATAAGACTGAATTTCTTGAAGCACAGGCTGAAACAGCCTCATCAGCCTAATTTTGATCATTAGGCACAATGATGATAAGAATATAGCAGGTGTTCACACCACCCTGAATAGCCACTATAATGACATTATGACTCAAGAAGATAACAGCCACTTAGACCAAAATATAGACCGCCGCGCAGATGATAGAATTATCTGGGGGCTATGGATGAGCATTATGTTGCTATCTGTTATCTGCTTGCCATTTATTGTAAGACATTCAGAGCTTGCGCGTAGTTTCGCTGATATGTGTCTTACCGCACTATCACTAAAATAATAGCTGTTTTGCGTCTGTGTTTTGCAGACTCTAAAAAATATGATACGATTTTTTAGTTAGACTAATATTGTCTAGATTCTGAGCAGATAAGGGAGTGTCTCCCGAAGAGTTGGGACCGGCTAGGATTACTCATCAAGGAGACACGTCCGTTATACGGACGCTATGGCTAGCTGGACTAGCGATGAGGCCGCACACCGATAAATTTTTTCAATCTTTCCGCAATGCGGTATAATCTGTTATGGCGCATCATCAGATATGTGATCGCAAAAGGCCTGTGCGGCCTTACTAAGCGCATCTCGCCACGCTGTATCAGCATCTTCATTCGCACTATCAGAAATATATTTATAGGATGACAGTTTGATGTTTTCTAATGCGCAGAGTTTTGCGATGGCGAATAGCTCCATATCCACAATATCGCACGGCATCTCAGGGGGGCCTTGCAGAAAATTATCACCTGTACCGCATATAATATCCGTATCATCTAATATGATTTCGGCAGGGATAGTATCAAAGGCAGTCTCGCCGCGCGCAAGACCCAGCCCTGTCAAATCCATATCGCGCTGGATAACACGTCCTACCGTTACCAATGTTCCAGGCGGTTGGGTAATGCCGCCTGCTGTGCCAAAATTGATAAGCTGTGTTGGACGCAATGTTGAAATAAGCCTGCTTACTGTCATCGCAGCGTTTATTTTGCCAACGCCTGTATAGATAATAGTCCAGTTGGGCAAAAGGGCTCTTGGCAATTCATCTTCCAGAGCGACAATAATGACAGGGCGTTCAGTATGATGAGACATTGGCGTATCTTCTAGTTTTTCCAGATTAGTGCTTGGCAATTCAGAATTGCGGCTTAAACTATCAAAAAATAACAATAGTGGTTACTGATAATCTGGAACTGTGGATAAAAAGGCAAACATATTATGAAAGCAAATAACAAGCGTACTCTTGGGCAGGGATGTCAGCAGGTTAGCCCTGTTGGTATTGGGGCAATGTCATTTACAAATTTTTATGGGCCATGTGAAGATCATATGGCAGAAGCAGTATTGGCACGCGCGCTTGATCTAGGCATTAACCATATTGATACCTCTAATGTATATGGTGATGGTAAATCTGAAGAACGGATTGGTAGTTTTCTAAAACAGCAGGGAAAGCAGGCGCAAGGCCTGTTCCATATCGCAACAAAGGCAGGTATTGCCAGACGTCCTGGTACAATGGACAGGGTGTTTAATAATGATGCGAACTATTTAGAAGAACAGCTTGATCTTAGCCTGAAACGGATGGGGCTTGAGCAGATAGACCTGTTCTATATCCATAGGCGTCAGCCAGAAATCCCTATTGAAGAGGTCACAGGCTCGCTGGCTCGTCTAATAGAAAAAGGCAAGATAAAGTCTTTCGGCTTTTCTGAGATTGCGCCGTCATCTTTGCGTCGTGCCGCCCGCATTCATCCAGTTGCCGCTGTTCAGTCTGAATATTCTTTATCAACCCGCTCGCCTGAATTAGGGCTGGTGCAAAGCTGCACCGAGCTAGGCACATCACTAGTAGCATTCAGCCCTGTTGGACGGACATTCCTTACCGATAGGCCGCGCGCTCAGGCTGAGTGCATGGAATTGCCCTTTTTGAAGGTCAATCCACGTTTTCAGCATCCTCATTATGATGAAAATATGGTCTATGTTAAGGCGTTTCAGGCCTATGCCGCAGATATGGGCGTAGCGGCGGCATCGCTGGCGATTGCATGGGTGCTGGCACAGGCAGACCATATTATTGCGATACCTGGCACACGCAAGCCTGAACATCTTGATGAGCTGGCAGCCGCGCGTGATATTGATATCACAGATACGGTAAATGCCGAGCTTGAGCAGATTTTGCCTGTTGGCTGGGCGCATGGTGACAGATATTCTGATTCACAATGGGTAGGGCCTGAACGCTATTGCTAAGAGTAGGTACGTTAGAGCTAGGATTTAGTGGCCGCATCTGGACAGACAGATGAGCCCGCGCGATATTCTATTGTATCTGTTGTTGATTTTTGCATGGTCAACAAGCTGGTTGCCGCTGAAATTTCAGTTTGGCATTGTTGCGCCTGAAGTCTCGGTATTATGGCGGTTTATCATTGCCTGTTCTATTGCGTTTGCGATCGCAAAATGGCGTGCTGCACCGCTTAGCTTTGATCGCGCCATTCATCTGCGGTTTGCTGCGATGGGGCTGTTTATATTCAGCACTAATTTCACACTATTTTATTATGCGAGCGCGTTTGTTGCTTCTGGATTGCTTGCTGTTGTATTTTCAACGGCGTCATTGATGAATATCTTGCTGATATCAGCGTTAAAGCGTGCCAGACCACCCATTATCCAGCTATCAGCCTCGCTTGTGGGGCTTTCGGGGGTTGCGCTTATTTTCTGGCCTGAATTGATGGTAAGTGCAGATGTATTGCCAGCCTTGTTATTATGTGTAGCGGGCACACTTAGCTTTTGTGCAGGTAATCTTGTGTCTGCATCCTTGCAAAGCAAGTCTATCAGCGTCATGAGTTCAAATTGTTGGGGGATGCTATATGGCTGTTTTGTGCTTATTTTCTATGCCCTAATTTTGGATCATCCCTTTAATTTTGACGTAAGCCTGATTTATATTAGCGGGCTGTTATGGCTTGCTGTGTTTAGTTCTGTGATTGCCTTTTTCTGCTATCTTACGCTAGTTGGCAGAATTGGCGCAGGCAAAGCAGGCTATGCAACGGTGGTGTTTCCAGTATTTGCGCTGTTGATTTCTACCGTCTTTGAAGCCTATCAATGGAGCCTATATTCAGTGCTAGGCATTCTGCTTGTGCTTGGCGGTAATATATTGATGTTGAAAAGCCGCTAATCTGTGATAATTGGTCTTAGGATAATATCGCCACGTCTGTTTTTGGCTCTGGCTTGGACTGAGTTGCCTGAATATTTCGGGCGTTCTTTTCCATATGAAATGGTGCGTATTCGTGCCTTTGCGATGCCAGCCTTTATCAGAATAGAGGCGATTGAGTTTGCGCGCGCAGATCCAAGTGCAAAATTATATTCGCGTGTGCCTCTATCATCACAGTGACCTTCAATGCGGATAGTTATCTCGCGATTTTCATCTTGACTGAGGAATGTTGCCAGATCAGCAAGCTGACTTGTCTGGGATTCGCTTAAAGCATATGAATCTAGCGCAAAATATATCGGAGCAGATAATCTGCTGGCGATTTCAGCCCTGCTTGGCTCAGGCTCACCCTGTGTTGCGGCTTCAACATCTGGTTCTGGCTCAGCAGTCACCACCTCGTCAGAGCTTTCATCTTGAGGGGGGGCTTCTTCGATAATCACAGGGCGCAACCCATCTACATCTTCACTGATAGTCACCTCAGTCGTTGCGGGCGGCAAAATTGTGTCTTGTGACGAATTTAGGCGCATCGCCATTCTGCCCTCACAGGCTGTCAGGCTAATCATAGATAGAGAAATAAGGGTGCGCATAAACATTATTTACAATTCCATCTCAGGCAGGGGCGGCGGCGCATATTGTTAGCTCAAATCAATCAGATGATGGGATTTTAGCCAGTCCATTGTGGTGGTTCCAGCTATTGTATAGATATGTGAATCAGTTTCCGGCCCTTCAAGACCGAAATCTGTTGCTTCTTCATCCTGTTGCTCTTCAGTTTTGAACCGCTTATGCATGTTCGTGCCTGACTGGCTGGATGAGCCGCCTAATGCGGCCTGTATTCTAAATAAATCCTGTAACATCTTAATTGAAATAACGACAGGCCAGACTATCTGTTTACCTACCACATAAAATGGATGAATTGATGCTGGCATGATAACGTGCCTGAACAGAACTTCACCTTTTTGCATGGTGCCATAGTATAGGAATTAGTAAGTGTGACGTTATTGTCATGTCGAAATGAGCAGGTTGGGTAACACAAAATATGGTTCGAGTATTATCTCAAAGATTTGGTGAAAGATGGCTGTCAGGCTTGCTGTTGCTTTTGGCGATATCAGTGTCCAGTAACGTATCTTCGGAAGATGGATGTCAAGAGACAGACCCTGAGCTATTTTCTGTGCTTACCAATTCGATTGTGCAGCCCTATATCCCGCCGCTTGACAGGAATGGAAATACACTTCTGTCCGAAAGTGAAATCTATA
>CBFHYU010000012.1:0-54217 GCA_965660165.1 Puniceispirillaceae bacterium (SeqCode) | reverse complement strand
ATAAAGCAAGCTTCTGCTTAAGGCTCTTCTGGTTAATCTTTGCAGAGAGCTGCATAAATTGTTGCAAAATCAGAGGCAGATGTTCGTGCTTCTATTAGGCTAGCTCTATACTCGCAAATTAAAGCCTGAACGTGGTCAGCTTCACTGTTTTTGTTACTTTCTGCTCTGTTCACTGCCTCTTGGTAGAATATAGCTTTTTCAGCGAGTAATTGTGTATGTATTTTTAGGTTCGCGCAGTCCAAAGCCGAAGCGGTATTGGAACTAAAAAGTAAAGCGCCAACAAAAACCAAAATACCTGATCTCATAAATCACCTATACGAACTAAACGCTAAATCAAAAGCCTAATTAAGTAGATATATATATTGTTGCCATTAGCTTTTCTTTGGCTATGTCATTTTTTAAGATTCAATTGAGCCTTTGGCATTTATCGATGCCCATAGCCGCTTTCGCTTCTGGATCGCCTATGACTACAGCAGTGCTGATTGACTCGGTATCAGAGAGTACTTGAGAGACATTCATTACAACGTTTCCACTTTGTATGATGCCCTGACCGAACAGCATGTTACCTATTTGTGTCCACGCCATATTCTCATAGAGGGTTTTTTCAAAATCACTGCTGGACTGCAAAACTTGCATTCTATTGGGCGGCACAAATTGAACAACAACAGAGTTGGAGTCAGCAGGCAATTGTATAGACCTGCCTTTTAGGTCTAGTATCCAACCAGCCATCATATCGCACTTCCACCTTGCGGCCTCTGCAGAAATAGATGTTCCCAACAATATAAGCAAAGATGCGAATAACTTTTTCATAACCCACCTATACAAACTGAACTCCACATTAAAAGCCTAATTGGGTCGATATATTTAGGCTAGTGAAATAATTGTGGGTAAATTTGTGGGTAAATAGGAAAGAGCTCTAGAAAGCGCATTATATTTCAATGAGTTATGAAAAGAAATGGCGGAGGGGAAGGGATTCGAACCCCCGAAAGGAATTTCTTCCTTTAACGATTTAGCAAACCGCCGCCTTCAGCCACTCGGCCACCCCTCCGCAAAACAGGGTTGAAATGGGGCGATTGCCCCCACGGCGTATGCACCTACTCTACTAAGCCCGAAACGCGCTTCTGTCAATTTGAACCTGCATCTTCACAGCAGAATTTATGTATTTTTGTACTTTCTTGCGGTAAGTTTTGGCCAAACGCGTTACACTATAGCTATCGGGCACGCTAGTTTGCCCATAATGGCGCATCAATACAGGTAACATTGGACTTATGGATCAGCTTAATTCTATGCGTATGTTTGTTGCGATTGCCGACCGAAATTCGTTCAAGGCGGCGGCTGAAGATATGGATATTTCGCCTTCGGTTATCTCAAAACATATCTCTGCGCTGGAAAGCCATTTGGGCATAAAATTGCTTGAACGTAATACCCGCCATGTTGCCCTTACCCAGATTGGTGAGAGCTATCTGGTAAATTGCCGCAACATTCTTGATGAGGTGAACAAATTTGAAGCTAGCCTGACAGACAGGATTGGGTATCTTAAAGGGGTGTTGAGAATTAACGCACCTCCAGGGTTTGGGCATCGGCATATTGCCCCGCATTTGCCCCTATTTATCGAACAGAACCCAGATATGGTCATTGATATTACGACCGCACATAATGATTCAAACAATGTCCTATTTGATGTTGATCTGCATATCAAAATTTCAGAAACAGAAGTGCCTAGTGACTGTGACAGTGCTGTGCTGGCGCCAAACCGCCGCAAGCTTGTTGGCTCTCCCGCCTATATTGATACGTATGGCATGCCTAAGTCGATAGATGATCTGCTAAATCACCGTCTGGTAACGCTTGCTACGGCGCATCATAATAATGACTGGCATTTCAAATTACCAAATAACAAGACTGAAATCTTTCGTGCCAATGGCCCTATTCGGATGGATAGCGGCGATAGTATGTTGCGGACAGTGCTGAATGATGGCGGGCTGGCAATGATGCCTAGCTATATTGTGGGGCGGCATATCCAGTCTGGCGCGCTAATCTCTGTGCTAGACGCTCAGGTAGATGAAAGCACGCCTGTTCATGCCTTATGGCGAGGCAATAATCACCGGTGGCCAAAGATCAAGGCAATGGTTACATTTCTGCGTGAGGTGTATGGCACAACACCCTATTGGGATGATGATACAGCCGCCACCAGTGCCGCCGCATTACGCGCCAGCAAATAACTTGGCTTTTATCCAGCAGGTTAGCTATCTAGTTTTGTTTTCAAAAGCTGGTTTACAAGCGCAGGATTTGCCTGACCTTTTGATAGTTTCATAGTCTGGCCTACAAAGAACCCAAACAGCTTGTCTTTGCCTGATTTATATTCAGCTACCTTATCCTGATTTGCGGCCAGAACATCATCTATCATGGCCTCAATCGCGCCTGTATCAGACACCTGCTTCAAGCCTTTTTCTTCAATAATATCAGCAGGTTCTTTACCTGTTTCAAACATATCTGCAAATACATCTTTTGCAATTTTGCCTGAAATAGTGCCGTCCGAAATTAACCCAACCAACGCGCCAAGCTGTTGCGGCAACACAGGGCATTCTGAAAGTGATTTTCCTGCCTTGTTAAGCGCACCAAACAGCTCAACTGACATCCAATTTGCAACTAGCTTGCGGTCATGGCCTGCACTAGCCGCTTCATAAAAGGCAGCTGTCTCACGTTCTTCTGTTAGCACAGAGGCATCATAGCTAGATAACCCATATTCTGTTACCATACGTTGTTTAATCTGGTCTGGCAGCTCAGGCAGGTCTGCTTTCAGATTATCCACAAATTCTTGGCTTACAGTAAGCGGTAATAAATCAGGGTCTGGAAAATAGCGGTAATCATGCGCATCTTCTTTTGAGCGCATCGCACGTGTTGTGCCTGTCGATGTATCAAATAGGCGTGTTTCCTGATCAATCTTGCCACCATCCTCTAAAATCTCAATTTGGCGCTCAACCTCATAGTCGATTGCCTGCATGATAAAGCGTACTGAATTTAGGTTTTTTGTTTCAGTGCGTGTGCCAAGCGGCTCACCTGGACGGCGCACAGACACATTCACATCTGCCCGCATCGACCCTTCTTCCATATTGCCATCACACGTGCCTAGATAGCGCAGAATTGAGCGCAATTTCTTAATATAGGCGCCTGCCTGTTCAGCAGATCGGATATCAGGCCGAGAGACGATTTCCATCAACGCCACGCCTGACCTGTTCAGATCAATATAAGATTGGGTGGGGTGCTGGTCATGCATTGATTTTCCAGCGTCCTGTTCAAGATGGATACGTTCAATGCCGATCACATGCTGGCGCCCATCTTTCAGCTCGATCACAACCTCGCCCTCACCAACAATAGGGTGCTGGAACTGGCTTATCTGATAGCCTTGCGGCAGGTCAGCATAGAAATAATTTTTGCGATCAAACACGCTTGTCAGATTGATCTGTGCATTTATCCCAAGCCCTGTGCGGATAGCCTGACGCACACATTCTTCATTTATCACAGGCAACATGCCAGGCATTGCGGCATCTACAAGCGATACATGCTGGTTGGGTTCTGCACCAAATTGCGCAGATGAGCCTGAAAATAGTTTTGATTTGGACGTAACTTGGGCATGTACTTCCATGCCAATCACAACTTCCCAGTCACCTGTTTGTCCTGAAACCAGATTATTCACATCCGTCTCCATCGTCTCACTCAGGCCGCTTTGGGCGCTGATGTGGTGAAATTGGCCATGCTTTCCAACGTTGCCGCAGTGGCATATAGCTTATCTTCACAAAATGCGCCTGCCAGCAACTGCAAGCCCAGTGGCAAGCCATCTTTTGACAGGCCTGCTGGCACAGAAATACCAGGAATACCTGCCAGATTGGCTGGCACGGTAAATACATCATTGAGATACATTGTTAGCGGGTCTTCCTGTTTTTGCCCAAGCGCAAAGGCCGCCGTAGGGGTTGCAGGCGTTAAGATAGCATCTACTTGGGCAAAGGCTGTATCAAAGTCCTGTCTTATAAGGCGGCGCACCTGTTGGGCTTTTTTATAATAGGCATCATAATAGCCCGCACTAAGCGCATAGGTGCCGATCATAATACGGCGCTGAACTTCTTCTCCAAATCCAGCCGCACGGGTTTTTTCATACATATCATCAAGCGAGCTTACCTCGTCGGCGCGGACACCATATCTCACCCCGTCATAACGAGCCAGATTTGAAGATGCTTCAGCAGGCGCAATAATATAATATGCAGGCAAGGCATATTTTGTATGTGGAAGCGAGATTTCAACAAGCTCTGCCCCTGCCTGTTTCATCCAGTCTTGCCCCTGCTGCCAAAGCGCGACAATCTCTGTATCCATGCCATCCATTTCATATTCAGATGGAATACCAATTCTCATTCCCTTTACGCCTTGTGCAAGTGCGCGTTGAAGATCAGGCAATGGATGAGATGACGAGGTAGAATCTTTTGGATCATGGCTTGCCATCGCAGATAGCATAAGCGCTGAATCAGCCACTGTGCGGGTAAATGGTCCTGCCTGATCCAAAGATGATGCAAACGCAACCACGCCCCATCGTGAACATAGCCCATAGGTTGGCTTCATCCCGACAACCCCGCAAAAAGCGGCTGGCTGGCGAATTGACCCGCCTGTATCTGTCCCTGTGGCCATCAATGCAGAATGAGCGGCAACAGCAGACGCAGAACCACCAGATGAGCCCCCTGCCGCCAGAGGTGTATCAGCGCTCCATGGATTTACCGCCGCCCCAAAACAGCTAGTTTCATTGGCAGACCCCATTGCAAATTCATCACAATTCAGCTTGCCAAGCATAACCCCGCCTGCCTGCCATAAATTAGCAGTCACAGTGCTTTCATAAGGCGGCACAAAATTTCTTAGAATTTTTGAACAAGCTGTTGTGGTAACATTCTGAGTACAGAATAAATCTTTTACCCCGATAGGCAGGCCCTCTAGCATGCCGGCGGTGCCAGTGGCGATTTTTTTATCGCTTTCAACTGCCATCTCTAGCGCTTTTTCGGCTGTAACAGCCACATAATTATTCAAGCCAGAGGTCTGTTCAATAGCATCAAGATAGGCAGTTGTTAGCTCAGTGGCTGAACAATCCTTGTTCTGAAGTGCCTGTTGCGCCTGTGTAGCGCTTAGCGATAGAAGTTCTGTCATGATATGTCCTTATTCAACCACTTTCGGCACAACAAAGAACCCGCTTGCGCTTTGCGGGGCGTTTTTCAGCACATCATCTGATTTTTCGCCATCAGTAACGCTATCTGTGCGCAGTGGCAGGCTGTGCCCTGTTACGCTTGCAAGCGGCTCAACATCAGAGGTATCCACCTCATTTAGCTGTTCTACCCACCCTAAAATATGGTTCAGCTCTTCAGCTATCTGTTCCTGAGCGGTTTCTGGCACATGGATGCGCGCCAGACGGCCAATTTTTTTCACCGTGTCCTTATCCACAGACATTTTACAAGATCCCTATGAAATTTTGCAGTTCACTAAATAACAGAATTGACATATTTGTCTATCAGCCTGATAACATTGCCCATGCCTATCTGCAAGTTTTACGATACGATTAGTTCAGTTTCTGCTCAACATAGATGCATGGGGCTTGATGTTGGCAAGAAAACCATTGGCATTGCCGTTGGGGATACTGCCCATAAAATAGCTAGCCCTCTGAAGATTTTATGGCGCACAAAATTTACCCCAGACGCCCACCAGCTTATTTCGATGATAGATGACTATGATATTGGCATGCTGGTTATGGGCTGGCCTTTGAATATGGATGGCTCGCAAGGACCTAAATGTGATTCCGTACGTGATTTTGCACATTCTTTCTTGTCGTTACATGATATCAATATTTGCTTTCATGATGAGCGGCTATCAACATCGGCAGTTGAACGCACAATGATTGATGCAGATATGACCAGAGCCAAGCGCGAGAAACGCAGAGACGCACTTGCAGCGGCATGGATACTGCAATCTGCATTTGATGGCATTGATAGCCATAATATCCAGCGTTAGCGTGCTATTGGCGCAGATAATAGTGATGGTATGAAATTTAATTGGCAAACACTGCCTCTAGGCGTATAACAGCACATTAAGATGATAGAAAAACAGACATCACACCATGCACATACCCTGAAATCGGGGCATTTATTAGGCATTGAAGGTCTTGGGGTTGATGAAATGATCGCCCTGTTAGACAGGTCATCATATTTTGCAGATATTATTACCTCTTCATCTGAGCCAGATGAGAATATCAGTGCTATTCTGCGCGGCATCACAGTAGTTAATCTATTTTTTGAAAACTCCACCAGAACCAGAGTGTCTTTTGAGGTCGCCGCGAAAAAACTTGGAGCATCTATTCTAAATATTTCAGTATCTGGCTCATCTGTGAAAAAAGGCGAAACGCTGGTTGATACAGCCACCACACTTAATGCGATGCATCCCGATATTCTGGTCGTGCGCCATCATGCGGCAGGCACGCCATTGCTTCTAAGCAAATATGTAAGCGCTGCCATTATCAATGCTGGTGATGGGCGCCATGAGCATCCAACCCAAGCATTGCTTGATGCGCTGACTATCAAACGCAGTTTTGGGCGGATTGCAGGCCTTAAAATTGCAATTTGCGGGGATATTGCCAATAGCCGCGTTGCGCGCTCAAATTTATATTTGCTTGGCGCACTTGGTGCTGATTTGCGATTTGTTGCCCCTGCCACCTTATTGCCAGCAGATGTTGAAAAGCTAGGCGTGCCTGTGTTCACAAATCTGAATGAAGGCATTGAAGGCGCTGATATTATTATGATGCTGAGATTACAAAAAGAACGTATGCAAGGGCGTGAAATCCCAAGCCAGCATGAATATTTTAATCTGTTCGGACTGGATAGTAAAAGTGTAGACACGCTGGCCAGCAATTCTGTTATTATGCATCCTGGCCCTATGAATAGAGGGGTTGAAATTGCCTCATCTGTTGCAGATGACCCGCAACGAAGCCTCATTACCCAGCAAGTTGAAATGGGTGTTGCAGCCCGCATGGCCTGTCTTGAGGCGCTTAGACCCACAGACACGAATATCAGAGGGCGGTAATGGCAACATTATTCACACATGCACATCTTGTCTGCCCTGAGCGCGGAGAATTCAAGCAGGGCTGGCTGGTTGCCGAAAACGGGGTCATAAGCTGCACCTCATTTGACGATAGCGCCCCGCCAGATGATAACAGCATAAGCGAAGTGATTGACTGTAAAGGTCAGATTCTTGGGCCTGGCTTTATCGATATGCGCGTGCAATCAAGCGATCCTGGCGCTGAACATATCGAAACATTGGATAGCCTGCTAAGCGCGGCAACTATGCATGGCATTACCTCGCTAGCAATTTTGCCCTCAACAGAACCTGTTATTGATAATGCAGCAATGATCGATTCAATTCAGCTTAGGGCAAGCCGCTATGAAAAGGCGCGGCTATATTGCTATGGCGCGGCTACCAAACAGATGGCTGGCGAGCAGATGGCAGAGTTGGGTATGATGACCAATGCTGGTGCAATTGGCTTTTCAACAGGCAATCAGTCTATTTCAGACAGCCAGATGATGCGCAGATTGATGGTCTATGCCAAGATGTTTGACAGGCCAGTTATGCATCATTGTCAAGATATTGCGCTTAGCGAAGACATGGATATGAATGAAGGCGAAACAGCAACGCGGCTTGGATTGATTGGCCAGCCCGCTATTGCAGAAACCATTATTCTACAGCGCGATATTGAGCTTGCGCGTCTGACAGGCGTTCATTATCACGCTTCTCACATTTCTGCGGCCACCTCTGTTGAGATTATCAGGCAGGCAAAAGCAGATGGACTAGCCATTACCGCAGATACTGCCCCACCTTATTTTATGCTAAATGAATTAAGTGTTTCTGGATTTGACACTGCCGCAAAGCTAAACCCGCCCCTGCGCACTGAAACAGATAGAACTGCCATCATAGCAGGCTTACGTGATGGCACGATTGATGCGATTGCCTCAGACCATATGCCAATTGACCCTGATGAAAAGGCTCAGCCCTTCTCGCTGGCCAGCTTTGGCGCATCAGGCTTAGATGTATTTGTGCCTATGTCTCTGAAATTAAAGCAAACCCAAGATATGAGTTGGGCACAGCTATTTGCGTTAATGTCACGTAACCCTGCGCGCATTTTAGGTCTGGAAGGTGGCACTATTCAGGCAGGTTCCCCTGCTGATCTGGTCATGATAAATCCCACTTCTGCCTATATTCTGAATAGCGCTGAATTTCACTCTCAATCGCGCATTACCCCCTTTGACAGCACCCCTTGTGAGGGCAAAGTCACAGGATGCTGGGTTAGCGGCAAATCTCAGTTTTCGTGAAAATTCAGTGAAAGCACACAGACATGTTTCTAGATAATATGGCTATTTTATATCTTGTGCTTAGCTTTCTGGCAGGCTCAATTCCGTTTGGTTTGGTGTTGACCACACTGTTTTCAGATATCAATCTGCGTGATATCGGCTCTGGCAATATCGGAGCGACAAATGTGCTTCGTTCTGGCCGCAAGGGGCTTGCGATTGCTACCTTGCTGGCAGATGCCCTAAAAGGCGGCATTGCGGTTCTTTGTGTTGATGTTCTAGCTGGTGCAGAGCTAGCCGCTATATCTGGGCTGGCAGCGGTGCTTGGTCATTGCTTCCCCCCATGGCTTGGGTTTAAGGGCGGAAAAGGGGTGGCAACAGGCATTGCTACCTTGCTGGCAATTAACCCGATTTTGGGACTTATCTGTATTGCCACATGGCTGGCAATGGCAGCATTATTCAAAATTTCATCATTATCTGCCATCACTGGATTTGGGGTGGTAATCATAATTGGCTGGTGTAATACCCTGTTCAATTTTGGCGTCGTTGCGTTATCTTTTTCTCAGCTGATGACCATTAGTGCGTTATCTGCGCTGGTTATTATGCGGCATCATCAGAATATCACCAGATTACGCAATGGCACTGAGAGCAAAATCACCTTCCGCAAATAGCCAATAGCGCCAAATCACAATAAATACTCAAAAATATGCACTAAATTTCTGAAAGTTAATCTTTTCTTAAGCTATCTCTGTTGTTATGGGGACATGACCTCTGATGAACGCATTGATAGAATCCGGCTTTGCCGCACCCCAAATATTGGCCCTGTTACCTGCCAGCTATTATTAGCACGATATAAAACAGCCGCGAACGCGATTGAAGCAGTAGCTGAATTATCTGCAAAGGGCGGCAGACGCATAACCCCTGTATCTCGCCAGCATATTCAGCAGGAAATAGCCCAAAATACTGAGATAGGCGCTGACTTTATTGTGTGGGGCGATTCTGATTATCCTGCCCATCTAGCCCAGTTTTCAGACGCGCCCTTTGTGCTGACAGCAATTGGTCACAGCCATCTTATTCACAAACAAGGCATTGGGATAGTTGGCGCGCGCAATGCCTCAATCAACGCGTGTAAACTGGCACATAGCTATGCACGCCAGATAGGAGAGGCTGGCAATATTATCATTTCAGGGCTTGCCAGAGGCATTGATAAAGCAAGCCATGAAGGCAGTCTTGCCACAGGCACAGTCGCGGTGCTGGCAAATGGGCTTGATACAATTTATCCAGCAGATCATGAAGCTTTATTCAGACAAATCGCAGAACAAGGTCTCATCCTGTCTGAACGGGCAATTGGCACAAAACCAACTGCACGATTATTTCCTGCTAGAAACAGGCTGATTGCCTCGCTATCTAGTGCGGTGTTGATAGTCGAAGCAGCGCGCAATTCGGGTTCAATAATCACAGCGCGGGAAGCCGCAGAACGCGGCATTGATGTAATGGCAATTCCTGGCTCACCGCTTGACCCTCGATCTGCCGGCTGTAACCAGTTGATTCAAGACGGAGCCTTTCTAGTGCAATCTGTTGATGACATTTTCAGCCACATAAACAATTTACGAGACGTTCAGATGACAAAAGCGCCAGCATATCAGCCTGAGATTGAGATGGACATCCATATTTCAGCCCAAGAAATTGAATATTTGAAAGTCAAATTGCTTGATTGTCTGGCTCATGATCCAATATCTGTTGACGAATTGGCGCGGTTTTGTCATGTCTCTGCAGGAATGATAAATGCAGTCTTATTGGAATTAGAATTGTCAGGGACTATCCAACGCCATTTTGGAAACAAGATTTCTCGTGTGATTAACACATAGTATTCATCTGATTAAATTGAATAAATTCCATGTAATGCGCAAAGGCATATTGGTTAAAGGTACAAAAATTCATGAAAGTGGTAGTTGTCGAATCACCTGCAAAAGCCAAGACCATTAACCGTTATCTTGGTGATGATTATCATGTATTAGCCTCATATGGTCATGTTCGTGACCTGCCTTCAAAGGATGGTTCGGTCAATACTGAGGCAGATTTTGATATGGTATGGCAAAGTTCAGATTCAGGCGCCAAGCGCATGAAAGAGATTGACGCCGCCATGCGAAATGCAGATAAGCTGATCCTTGCGACTGACCCTGACAGGGAAGGCGAAGCGATTAGCTGGCACGTTATCGAGATGCTGAAAGACAAGCCTGCGATGCGTGAGAAGCCTTATGAGCGTGTTGTCTTTAATGAAATTACCAAATCTGCCATTTTGCATGCAATTGAAAATCCGCGCCAGCTTGATAATGATCTGATAGATGCCTATTTGGCACGCCGCGCGCTTGATCACCTGATTGGCTTTTCTCTATCACCTGTATTATGGCGCAAATTACCTGGCTCACGGTCTGCGGGGCGGGTGCAATCAGTGGCCTTAAAGCTGATTTGCCAGCGCGAGGCTGAAATTGAAGCCTTTATCTCAGATGAATTTTGGACAGTTGATACAGACTTCACAACAGCTGATGGCCGCCAACTTACCGCACGACTTACCCATCTTGATGATATCAAGCTAGATAAGCTTGCATTATCTGATGAACAGAGAGCTAAGGCCGCTGAAAGCAGAATCCAGCAGGCAAATTTTGCTGTCTCAGACATTGAAACAAAGCGTGTTAAACGCCGCCCTGCCCCCCCATTCACCACCTCAACGCTTCAACAAGAAGCTTCTCGAAAGCTTGGCTTTTCTGCCAGCAAAACCATGCAAATAGCCCAAAAGCTGTATGAGGGGATAAATATAGGAAGCGAGACAACTGGCCTAATTACCTATATGCGAACAGATGGCGTGCAGATGAGCAAAGAAGCTATTTTCAGCATTAGGGATGAAATTAGCGAAAGCTATGGGGCGTCTTTCGTTCCAGATAGCCCACGCATGTATAAAAGCAAAGCGGCAAACGCTCAAGAAGCTCATGAGGCTATTCGCCCAACCGCTATCACCAGAACACCTGAGAAGATAAACAGCTTTTTGGATTATGACCAACAACGCCTATATGAGCTAATTTATAAGCGCACCCTTGCAAGCCAAATGGCAGATGCGGCGCTTGACCAAACTGCAATAGATATCAGCGCATCTGATGATAAGATTATCATGCGTGCAACAGGCAGTGTTGTGGTATTTGACGGCTTCATGAAAGCCTATAAAGAAGATTTTGATGATCAGCCGTCAAAATCTGAGCAGATGGATGAGAATAGTGGCAGGCTTCTACCTGCAATGACAAAGGCAGAGGCTGTGCAGGTTAACCAGATACAGCCAGAACAGCATTTCACCCAGCCCCCTGCCCGTTTTACCGATGCCTCACTTGTTAAAAAATTAGAAGAATTAGGGATAGGCCGTCCATCTACCTATGCCTCTATCATGCAGGTCATTGAAAAACGCGGCTATGTTAGCAGAGACAGAAAACGCTTTATCCCAGAACATAGAGGCAGAATTGTCTCTGCCTTTTTGGAAAACTTCTTTGCCAAATATGTTGAAAACGGGTTTACAGCCCAGCTAGAAGGCCAGCTTGACGAAGTGTCTGCTGGTCAGATGGCATGGCGTGACCTGCTTAGGGAATTTTGGCATCCCTTTTCCAAATCTGTAGCCGAAGCGATGGATTTATCTGTGCCAGAAGTGATGGATACGCTGGACAAAGAGCTTGAACAGCTATTCTTCAAACCTGATGAAACAGGCCAGATAAACAGAACATGCACAAAATGTAACGAAGGCAGGCTTGAATTCAAATTAGGAAAATTTGGCCCGTTTCTAGGCTGTTCAAACTATCCTGAATGTAAATTCACCCGTCAGGTTTCAACTGCAAGTGAAGAAGATGGTGACGAGCAGCTTGATGAGAATAAACTGCTTGGCAAAGACCCTCAGACAGAGATGGAAATTTGGCTCAAACGTGGGCCATATGGACATTATGTGCAACAGGGCGATGATGATACAAAACGTCCAAAACGAAGCGCCATTCCCAAAGGTGTAGCAATAGCAGATGTCACGCTTGATTATGCGCTTGGGCTGTTATCCTTGCCGCGTGATATTGGGCTACACCCTGAGAGCAAAGAGATGATTCAATCAGGACTAGGCCGATATGGCCCATATCTGAAATATCAGGGCAAATTTGTTAGTCTGAAAGATGGTGATGATGTGCTTAGTGTCGGCATCAACCGCGCTGTTGATATTTTGGCAGAGGCCGCAAAAACAGCAGGCCGTGTGCTTGGCGCACATCCTGATGGTGGCGATATAGAGCTGAAAAAGGGCAGGTTTGGCCCCTATGTCGAGCATAATAAATTGCGTGCGCCTGTACCAAGAGGAACAGAAATGGCAGAGATAAGCCTTGAGCAGGCAATTGAATGGCTAGCCGCAAAGGCCGCAAAACCAGCTAAGAAAAAACCAGCCAAAAAATCTGCTGCCAAGAAAAAGGCAACGAAACGTAAAGCTGCCAAAAGCAAAACTGCCCAAAGCAACCCTGCTAGCAAGAAAAGCACCTCAGCGTGACATCACGTAAACCACGTCGGAATAGCGTCCCCCCCCCTGTTAAGGGGGTGTTGCTTCCTGAAATAGACGAGCTTAATGCCTATCTGGCAAGCGCCCCATCTGGTGTGAAATTGCGTGATATTGCACGTGAGTTTAATATCCCGCCTAACGGGCGTGCGGCATTGCGCAAACTGCTCTCTAAACTCAGCTTTGAGACAGATAGCACGCAAACTGATACTGGCACAATGTTGCTATTTTCGGTTGGCCAAATAGATGATGAGGGGATTGCATGGGCTCAGCCTGTCTCAGCTGAGGATACTGTCTGCCTGCCAATTTCTCTGTCATCTTCACAGCGAACCCCTGCTATCTCACAACGCTTTATTGGCCGCATTATTGGCGAGGATGACACGCGCTATGTTGAGGTAATGCGTATCTTGGGCGCACAGGCTCAGAGCATGTTTGGCAGGCTAATCGCTTCAAAATCTGGCTGGTTATTCGAGAGCGCGCACAAAGGCGCAAGCCAAATCATCAGCGCATTAGATGTGCCCGCATTATCACTTGAAGAAAACTGCCTCGTCGAAGTAATAGCAGATAGTAGTAACGGGCGCGTGCGCCGTGTTAAGCCAGTACGCAATTTAGGCTCAATCTTTCATCCTGACGCATTTGCCAGTCTAGCAATAGCTGAATATGATCTGCCGCATAAATTTAGTGAAGAGGCTGTAAAACAAGCTGAAAAAGCCCGCCTATCAAAACAGAAAACAGCCGAAGATATCACCAATATTCCGATTGTCACAATTGATGGTGAAGATGCAAAAGATTTTGATGATGGTGTATTTGCTGAACCGCTTAAAGGCGGAAATTGGCGGCTGATCGTGGCAATCGCAGATGTCAGCGCCTATGTCGAACCAGACTCTGTGCTTGATACAGAAGCGCGTTTACGTGGCAATTCAGTGTATCTTCCAGGCACTGTGATCCCGATGTTGCCAGAAGCGTTATCAAACGGGCTTTGCTCGTTGCTTCCTAATCAAGACAGGGCGTGTCTTTGTGTTGAGATGGTTATCAATTCTGACGGTATCAAACAGTCGCATCGGTTTTTCCGCGCGACTATCCATTCCCATGCCAGACTAACCTATCAGCAGGTGCAACATGTGATTGATGGTGTGCATGATGAAGCTGACTTAGCTGTTCCATCAGGCACGATTTATAATCTGATTGGCGCTTATCATTGTCTGAAAAGCGCGCGAGATAAACGAGGGGCGCTAGAATTAAATATTGCAGAAGCAAACATTCTGTTTGATGAGGCACAAAAGCCCATCGCCGTAGAAAGCAGATTTCAAAGACAGGCCAATCAGCTGATTGAAGAATTTATGATTCTCGCCAATATCAGCGCCGCAGAAACCCTAGAGCAGGCGCAGAAAATCTGTGTCTATCGGGTTCATGATCGCCCAGACCCACAAAAGCTGGACACCCTATATGAATTGACAGAATCAATGGGTATTTCCTTTGCCAAAGGACAGGTAGTCAGTCCAGCAGTTCTAAACAGATTGCTAGTGCGGGTAAAAGATAGTCAGGCAGAAATGGCGATACATGAAGCTGTGCTAAGATGTCAGGCACGTGCTATCTATGATATTTCCAATATTGGTCATTATGGGCTTGGGCTTAGCCGGTATGCGCATTTTACCTCGCCTATCAGACGCTATGCAGATTTGATGGTGCATCGCGCGATTATCAGCCTGCTCGAAAATACACCTCAGCCCCTGCTAGCAGACCAAGCAAAAGATATTGCCATTCATATCTCGCAAACAGAACAACGTGCGGCAAAGGCTGAACGCCGCACTGTGGCGCGGTTCTCAGCCTTACTATCACATAAGCTAGAAGGCAGTCAGGCGCACGTCATAATAACAGGCATTGTGGGGGCAGGTCTGTTTGTAAGGCTTGAAGATGGTATCACAGAAGGCTTTATCCATCGCAAAACATTGCCTGATGATTATTATGATATTGCAGATGCTGGAATGAGCCTAATTGGCAAGGATCTAGGCTGGCACTTCACTGTTGGGATGCGTATTGAAGCCAGCATTCTAAAGGTTGATATTGCCTCTGGCGGGGTAACATTGCGCTGGTTTGCAGGCGGTGAGCAGAAGATGCCAGAACGCCCAAACAGACGCAAACGCACCCACAACCATCCCAAAAAACAGCGTGCGCGCCCAAAAAGACGCCGCTAGCCCTGTTTTGACATATGCTAGCTATCTGAGCGATACTGATCACTTGACATAATTCGCTCAATAGAGCATAACATGCGCCAGCATTCACATTGATGAGACAGGTAGGGCGTTATGGCTAAACCAGCAACATTACAAATCAAACTGGTCAGCACTGCTGAGACAGGCTATTACTATGTGACGAAGAAAAATCCTCGCACAAAGCCTGAAAAGCTTGAATTGATGAAATATGACCCGAAAGCACGCAAGCATGTGTTGTTTAAGGAAGCAAAAATCAAATAATGTAATGCGCAGGAATGTTGCGCAGTGAAATGCGGCATCATACTAGATAGCGACACCATCGCCCTCGCCATTGTCAATGATAATGGCGAGTTTGTTTTTTCTGAGACAACACCAATTTGTGATACCTACCCTGCCCTATTATCACAGATTTTTGATACGCTAAGCACTGCAACCCCTGCTGCTATCAGCTTTGTGGGCATATCTATTTGTGGGCTATATCTTCACTCTGACGGGCGTATTTTTGCCCCGCAAATGCCGCTTATAGATAAAAAGCCGCTAAAACATGATTTACAGGCCTATTTTGGCTGCACCATATCTATCGCCAGTCATGGCCAGACCTTATGTGCTGGTGCAATAGATAAGCATGAAGATAGCGACATATTTGCACTTTATCTTGATGCAGATGTTTCAGCAGGAATTGCAATAGATAACACGCTGTCTGTTGGCAGAAATGGGCTGGCTGGAAATTGGGGGCATATTAGCCTGCCATGGCCAGTAGAGTTTGAGTTGGATGGGCAAATATGCTGGTGCGGCAAAACAGGCTGTCTTGCTCATTTCGTGTCATGTTCAGGGATTGAAGCTGATTTTAAGAGACTTACATCTGGCACTGCCAGCATTAAAGAAATAATTCAGCGAAGCCAGAATGGTGATTTTGTGGCAGAATCAACTGTTCAGGTTTTTGAAGATAGAATTGCCCGTGGCCTTGCCTTAATTTGTAATCTGTTAGACCCTGATATTATTCTATTAGGCGGCTATCTTGCGAGCCTTGATAGGCTGTATCAGAATATTCCTAGAAAATGGCCAGGATATAGCACTGGTACTGCACTGAAAACGCCTTTGATGAAGATAAATGATGACATAGCATGCAGGCTATATGGTGCGGCTATGCTAGACAGACATATTCGGTAATTTCAAGGACAATATTATTGTTTTTTATTCCGCTATTTGATGATAATCCGACACGCAGAACGCCTATAATTTCGTGGCTGATAATCGGGCTATGTGTCATGATGTTTTTCTGGCAATCTGGCATGACTGACAGCCAGTCTTATCAGACCTTGTTAACTTATGGTGTGATCCCAAAGCGCCTGCTAATTGATGGCGGATTATTTACACTGGATGGGCTGTTCACGATCATTAGCTCAATGTTTTTGCATGGTGGCTGGCTTCATCTGCTGTCAAACATGCTATATATGTGGGTGTTTGCGGATAATATTGAAGACGCGATGGGGCCTGTGCGCTTTATCTGTTTTTATATTCTGTGCGGCATTGGGGCGGCATTGTCTCAATCTGTTATCGACCCGTCATCCACTATTCCGATGATCGGCGCTTCTGGCGGGCTTGCTGGATTGCTTGGCGGTTATATCATGATACATACACGGGCAAGTGTGCGTGTTCTATTTATCATTTTAATCTTTATCAGGATTATTAGCCTGCCTGCATGGCTGGTGCTAGGGGTATGGATAGCGACCCAGTTTGTTGCTGTACCAACTGCGCTAGATGGGAAAGGCGGCATCGCCTATTTTGCCCATATTGGCGGCTTTATCACAGGCATGGTCTGCATTCCCTTCTTCATAAGACGGGATGTGAAATTATTCGGCGCTTCTGATAACCCGAAAGGCTGGTCAACTACCCCGATAGACCTCAAAGACCTTAAATCAGAAGCAAAACAGCGCTATCGTTCAGGCAAAAAAACCTCAGTGCCTAGCTTCAAACGCAAATCAGGCCCTTGGGGTTAAAGGCTATTTTGCATTATCATCTATCTCAGCGCCAAAGCCTTGCTTATGCACAGCCATCATAAGCGCATGTGCCGCTTGCGCCGCCAGCTCTGGGTCTGTTGACGTTAGCACAACCGCCGTGCCAAACTGTCCTGGCTTAAACCATGGGTATGAGCCAACGCTGACCGCATCAAATCTATCTGATATTGACTGCATAATATCTGCAATAGTGCCTTCGCCAATTGCGCATTGCACCGTTATTCTTTTTGGCTGAACCCCGCCCACCAGCCTTGCGCTATAGCCATGAAACATGCTTTGCAGAATTGAGGGCACACCTGCCATCACAAACACATTTTCAATCTGATAACCTGGCGCGGCACTAACAGGATTATCAATCAGAACTGCCCCTTTTGGAATATCAGCCATTTTCTGGCGGGCGGCATTAAACTCTATATCTGTTCCCTGATAATGTTTCAGCAGCCTTGCTTCTGCCTCTGGGTGACGTATGACCTCAACGCCAAAGGCTTCAGCGATTGATTGGGTGGTAATATCATCATGGGTTGGCCCTATACCGCCAGAGGTGAATACATAATCATAGCTGTTAGACAATTCAGTCACATGGCTGATGATGGTTTGTTTATCATCTGCGATTATTCTGGCTTGTTTCAGCAAAATACCTAATGCGGTAAGCTCATCAGCTAGCCAGCCAATATTTTTATCTTTAGTGCGACCCGATAATATTTCATCACCAATAACAAGAATGGCCGCAGTTGGATTTGACATATCTACCTCTTAGACTGAATTTATTCTATTGCCTTTTGATATAGGCTTTTTTGCAAATTTGAAAGCTGTTCAGAAGCTATTTGATGTTATAGTATCATGTTACTATTGTTTATTTTCAGAGATTTGAAGTTAGATGCGTACAGAACCCGTAATATTACATGATGAAGCAGGCTTTGCTGCCATGCGTAACGCAGGTGCGCTTGCCGCTGATGTGCTAGATATGATCACACCGCACGTCACAGCTGGCATTACAACATTAGCGTTGGATCAGATTTGCCATGATTATATTGTGGCGCATAATGCTATTCCTGCCCCCCTAAATTACAAGGGTTTTCCCAAATCTACCTGTATTTCGCTAAATCATGTTGTGTGTCATGGCATACCATCAGACAAAAAGCTGATGAATGGGGATATTCTAAATATTGATATTACCGTTATTCTGGATGGCTGGTATGGCGATAGCTCGCGCATGTATTGGGTTGGAGAGCCATCTATCAAAGCACAGAATCTCTGCCGTGTTACTTATGAATGTCTCATGCTTGGGATTGAGGCCGCAAAGCCAGGAAATACACTTGGCGATATTGGCGCAGCTATTCAGCACCATGCGCACGATAATCGGTTCTCGGTGGTAAGGGATTTTACAGGTCACGGACTTGGACAGGTATTTCATACCGCCCCTACAGTGCTACATTATGGCGAGGCTGGCTCAGGCATGACCTTAAAACCTGGTATGATTTTTACCATTGAGCCAATGATCAATGCAGGCCATTATGATACCAAAATTCTGGCAGATGGCTGGACGGCAGTTACACGAGATAAAAGCCTGTCTGCACAGTTTGAACATTCAATCGGAATTACTGAAACAGGCGCTGAAATATTCACAAATTCTGCAAAATCATTGCATCTGCCACCATATAATTAGATTTCTTCATCTAAAATTAACTTTTGCCTGATATCTTGGTTTTGATAGGCGAAAGGATTGGGGCATGACATCGAAAAACTTTGTCTCTGGCCACAGACAGCGCATGCGTCAAAAGCTGATTGATAAGGGATCACGAGCGCTTACAGATGAAGAGTGGCTGGAGATGTTATTATTTCATAGCATGCCGCGCAGAGATGTAAAGCCGCAGGTAAAGATGCTGATGCGGCGATTCAAAACGCTGGGTGCGCTTACCACTGCCCCTATTGAGCAAATCACAGAAATACCGGGAATTGGCGAGCGTTCTGCCCTGCTGATAAAATTACTAGAATCGATCAGCCATAGAATAGCAAAGACTGAGGCCTATGAAAAACCTATCCTGTCAAATTGGGAGGCTGTTCAGCATTATTGCATCACAGAATTGGTTCATGCAAAAATTGAACGGCTGATAGCGATATGCCTTGATAATCAGAATAAAATTATCTCAGATGAAGTGCTGTTTGAAGGCACGATTGATAGAACAGTTATTTTCCCACGTGAAATTGTCAAACTTGCGCTTTATCACGGTGCCTCTGCGGTGATTTTGGTACATAACCATCCATCAGGCGATCCAAGACCAAGCGCGGCAGATATAGACATGACAGCCCATATCAAAAAATCACTTGAGCTTGTAGATATTACATTACATGATCATTTAATTGTCGCTGGCACAAAATGTATTAGCCTGCGCTCGCAACAGCTTATGCAATAGCCATAGGCGGTAACGCCTGCTAGTACCCCGCCGCACCAAACATCACACAAAATTATTTTTCTACGGTTTTGGAATGTTTGGAATTTTTGCCAGCTTTGAATTTCTGCACACCGTCTGCTAGCTCATCGGAAGTTGCTTTGACAAGTTCGCCTGCTCTGCGGCTTGCCTTTAGCAAATTTGGGCGCGCCTTTGTCACAGCTTTTTGAGCCATTTCCGCCGCCTGCTTTTGAACAGCAGGATTGGTTGCAGCCATTTTTACAGCAGAGAATAATAATCGGCGTAATATCATCACTCGCTTTCCATAAGTTTCGCACGTTCAACGCTTGAATCACTATAGCTTTTCTACCCCAAAAATGATAGAAAGCATTTCATAAATTTTCTATTTATACATAAGGGTTCTCCCGCCATGATTCCGCGCTATGCACGGCAGCAGATGACCGATATCTGGTCACCTCAGTCAAAATTCCAGATTTGGTTCGAAATTGAAGCCCATGCTTGTGATGCGATGGCATCTCTTGGGACTATCCCGAAAGACGCGGCAAAGGCAATCTGGGAAAGAGGGCAATTTGACATTGACCGCATTGACGAGATTGAACGCGAAACCAAACATGATGTTATCGCGTTTCTTACCAATCTGGCAGAATATGTCGGTGAGGAAGCACGTTTTGTTCATCAGGGCATGACCTCATCAGATGTGCTTGATACTACCCTTGCAGTGCAATTATCCCGCGCCGCAGATTTACTAGATGAAGGGCTTGATAAGGTGCTTGCTGCCCTCAAACGTCAGGCCGAAGCGCATAAATTCACGCCCACCATTGGCCGCTCGCACGGAATTCATGCAGAGCCGATCACCTTTGGGCTTAAACTGGCTAGCTTTTATGCAGAATTTGCCAGAAATAAAGACAGGTTGGCACGGGCACGCAAAGATATTGCTACGTGCGCTATTTCAGGGGCAGTTGGCACATTTGCGCATATAGACCCTGCGGTGGAAGCGCATGTTGCCGATAAAATGGGATTAACGATTGAGCCTGTATCAACCCAAATCATCCCCCGAGACCGTCATGGCTACTTCTTTTCAGTACTTGGGGTTATTGCTAGCTCTGTTGAGCGGCTTGCAACCGAAATTAGACATTTACAGCGCACCGAAGTAAGAGAAGTTGAAGAATATTTCAGCTCAGGGCAAAAAGGCTCATCTGCTATGCCGCACAAACGTAACCCTGTGCTGACAGAAAATCTGACAGGTCTAGCGCGGATAGTACGATCTGCAGTAGTGCCTGCACTTGAAAATGTTGCATTATGGCATGAGCGCGATATTTCACATTCATCTGTAGAACGTATGATAGGCCCTGACGCCACCATCACGCTAGATTTTGCGTTGCATAGGCTGGCCTCTGTGATGGAAAATCTGCTTATCTATCCAGACACAATGCAGAAAAATCTAGACCAGCTAGGCGGGCTGGTGCATTCACAGCAAGTCCTGCTTGCGCTGACGCAAAAAGGCGCAAGCCGGGAAGATGCCTATCTGTTTGTTCAGCGTAATGCGATGCGGGTCTGGCAAGAAGGGCTAGCATATCTTGAATTGCTGAAACAAGACAAGGATATAGCACCATATCTTAGCCATGACGAGCTTGACGCATTATTTGATCTTGATCAGCATTTCAGACATGTAGACACAATTTTTAATCGAGTTTTTACGGACTAAAACAGGCTCATATAAAGAGGGAATTAAGATGGCCAATAACACTGAGCTGTTATATGAAGGCAAAGCAAAAAAGCTCTATAAAGGTGAGCAGGCTGGCACCTTAATTCAATATTTCAAAGATGATGCCACCGCATTTAATGCACAAAAAAAAGACACTATTCTTGGTAAGGGTATTCTAAATAATCTGATTAGCTCTCATCTATTTCCCGCGATTGGCGAGATGGGTATTCCGCATCATTTTATCTCACAGCTATCTGCCAGAGAACAGCTGGTAAAATCAGTTGAAATTATACCGCTAGAAATCATCATCAGAAACACTGCCGCAGGGTCCATCTGCGCTCGGCTTGGCCTTGAAGAAGGCACCAAGCTAGATCACACGCTAGTTGAATTTTGCCTGAAAAATGACAGTCTTGGCGACCCTGTAATCGCAAGCGAGCATATTCGGCTATTGGGGCTTGCCCATGATGACGAACTTGACCAGATTGTAGAATATTCGCTTCGTATAAATGATTTTCTAAGCGGTCTGTTCTTTGCAATCGGCATTAGACTTATTGATTTCAAGCTAGAATTTGGACGGCTTGAAGAAGATGGCATGACATATGTGATACTGGCAGATGAGCTTAGCCCAGATAATTGTCGGCTATGGGACTTAGACACAAACGAGAAAATGGATAAGGACAGATTCAGGCGCGATCTTGGTGGCCTTATCGAGGCCTATACAGAGATTGCAAACCGTCTGGGTTTGGATGTTCCAAACATTGATGCCAGCTAGCCAAAAAAGGAAAGGTTATGAAAGTTACAATCAATATTTCATTAAAAGACGGCGTTCTTGACCCTGAAGGCAGAGCGGTTGAAACAGCCTTGTCTAATCTTGGCTTTACAGATGCTGGCAATATCAGAATTGGTCGCCAAATATCGCTTGATATTGATGCTGAAGATGCAAGCCGTGCCCAGCATAGAGCTGCCAGAATGTGTGAAAGCCTGTTGGCAAATACTGTCATTGAAGATTATGAAATCAAGGTGGCAGAAGAAGAATGAGAGTAGCAATTATCGTGTTTCCAGGTTCGAACTGCGACCGTGACATGATGGTCGCTATCGAATCTATTACTGGCCGTAGACCTGCGCTTATTTGGCATAAAGAACGCCAAATTAACCCTGTTGATCTGATGATTATTCCAGGCGGATTTTCATTTGGTGACTATTTACGCTGTGGCGCGCTTGCCGCACGCTCGCCTGCGATGGAAGCTGTGCTTGACCATACTAGTCGCGGCGGCGCGGTGCTGGGTGTATGTAATGGCTTTCAGATATTGCTTGAAGCAGGTATCTTACCTGGCACATTAGTGAAAAACAGAGCGCTTAAATTTGTCTGCCGTGAAACTGAATTAGCTTTGGTAGAGGATGCAAATTCGCCTTTGCTTGATGGTCTGGACGCTAAGGCACAATCGCAACTTCTTACCATTCCTGTGGCGCATAATGAAGGCAATTATTTTGCCCCTGAAGATGAATTAGATGCGCTTGAAGCGAATGGCCAAATAGCCTTTCGCTATCATAAAGATAGCGCATATCAGCCCTATAATCCGAATGGTGCCGCCAGAGACATTGCTGGTATTTTATCGCCTAATAAACGTGTGCTAGGCATGATGCCTCACCCTGAAAGAGCGATGGGCAATGGCCATGCATCTGATGATGGGCGGCGTCTTCTTACCTCTATTATTGAAGGAGTTTCAGCGTGAGCCACTCTCTGGAAATGAGCTTTGCAGATGCAGAATCAATGGGGTTGTCATATGAAGAATGGCACCTTATTCTCACCCGTCTAGGACGTACGCCAAATCAGTGTGAACTTGGTATTTTTTCGGCCATGTGGTCTGAGCATTGCTCTTATAAATCATCTAAAAAATGGCTTAAGACACTGCCTACCTCTGCCCCCCATGTGATTCAAGGGCCTGGCGAGAATGCAGGTGTTATTGATATTGGTGATGGCATGGCCGCTATCTTCAAAATAGAAAGCCATAATCATCCCTCTTATATCGAACCATATCAGGGGGCAGCAACTGGTGTTGGCGGTATTTTAAGAGATGTATTTACGATGGGCGCGCGCCCTATTGCACTGATGAATGCGTTGCGTTTTGGCGATCTCTCACATGAAAAGACACCTCATCTGCTTTCAGGCGTTGTGGCAGGCATTGGCGGTTATGGAAATTGTATTGGTATTCCCACTGTTGGCGGTGAGACAAATTTTCACAGCTCATATAATGGTAATATCTTGGTTAATGCGATGGCTATTGGCCTTGCCCATAGTGACCGTATTTTCTATTCGGCGGCAACAGGGGCAGGCAACCCTGTTATCTATGTTGGCGCTAAAACAGGGCGTGATGGCATTCATGGCGCAACGATGGCATCTGCTGAATTTTCAGATGAAACAGAATCAAAGCGCCCTACTGTTCAAGTTGGCGATCCCTTTACTGGTAAATTGCTGATGGAAGCCTGTCTTGAATTGATGGCAGCAAATGCTGTTCTGTCTATTCAAGATATGGGTGCAGCTGGGCTTACATCATCTTCTGTTGAAATGGCGTCAAAAGGCGGTCTGGGCATGGAAATTGACCTTGATCTTGTGCCTGTCAGAGAAGATGGTATGAGCGCCTATGAAATTATGCTGTCTGAAAGTCAGGAACGGATGCTGATGGTCATTGACCCTGAGATGGCAGAAACCGCAAAGGCCATTTTTGATAAATGGGATCTTGATTTCATGCCTATTGGCAAGGTGACTGAAACAGACAGGCTGGTGTTATTTAAGGATGGTGAGACAGCCTGTGATATTCCACTAGCCCCGCTTGTTGATGATGCGCCTGAATATGATCGCCCCTATCGTCCAGAAGAAATGCAGCCGGTGCTGAAGGCAACTCAGATAGAACAAAATATCTCGGTACCTGATGCACTTGAACGCCTGCTAAGCTCAGCAGAGCTATCATCAAAACGCTGGATTTATGAGCAATATGATAGTGAAGTAATGGCAGATACCATCATCAGCTCAGGTGGTGATGCGGCATTGGTACGTGTTCACGGCACAGACAAAGCCCTTGCAATATCTACTGATTGCACCCCACGCTATGTAAATAGCGACCCGTTTGAAGGCGGCAAACAGGCCGTTGCAGAAGCTTATAGAAATATTTGTGCGACAGGCGCAACCCCGCTTGCGATTACCAATAATCTGAATTTTGGCAACCCTGAAAAACAAGATATTATGGCACAAATAGTGGGCAGTGTTAGCGGTATGGGAAAAGCCTGTACTGCGCTTGGCACGCCTGTTGTTTCTGGCAATGTGTCCTTATATAATGAGACAGATTCAATGGCCATCCACCCCTGCCCTGTTGTTGGCATGATTGGGGTGTTAGATGACTGGAAAAAAGCGCCTAGAACAGCTATTGCCAAAGCAGGTCTTAACCTGTTTGTAGTTGGCCAGCCTGAAGGTGAAGGCTGGTTAGGGTCAAGCCTATATGCAAAGATTATCGCTGGCAGAGAAGGTGGCGCGCCCCCACCTGTCGAGCTTGAAGCAGAGCAGAAGCATGGCCAATTTATTATAAATGCTATCTCACAACATTTAGTTCAGGCTGTGCATGATATTAGCGATGGGGGAATTCTTGTCTGCCTTGCTGAAATGCTTATGGGTAGCCCGTTTGGCGTGCAGATAGACCCATCATCAGGGCTTGAGATGCATAGCCGCGCCTTTGGTGAAGATCAAGGCAGATACATCATTGCGGTAGACGAAGATACAGATATTCTGGCAGAGGCCACCCATTATGGTGTTAGCGTAATGCCACTAGGTAAAACAGATTCTAGTGGTGAATTGACACTGGCTGGCTTTGATCCCATATCTATAGATAGGCTTACAACTTTGAATGAGGCTGTAATTCCTGACATGATGGCTGGATAGACATCTATTCAGAACAAATGTCATAGGCACATGATACGCACGGAGTTTAGCGAATGCCAATGCATGCTCACGAAATTGAAACCCTTATTCTTAACGCATTTCCCGATGCTCAGGTGACAATCGAAGATTTACGCGGTGATGGAGACCATTATTCATGCAAGGTTATCTCATCTGCCTTTGTCGGTAAAAGTCGGGTTCAGCAACATCAGATGGTGTATAATTCCCTTGAAGGGCGAATGGGCGGCGTGTTACATGCGCTTGCACTACAGACAAAAGCACCAGACTGATCAACCTTTTTCAAACATGGAGATTTGCTATGGATAACGCAACCAAAGAAAAAATTGCCGCCGATATTTCAGCGAGTGATGTCGTGCTATTTATGAAAGGCACACCTGTATTTCCGCAATGTGGATTTTCTGCGGCTGTTGTAGGCGTGCTTAGTCATCTAGGCGTCAAATTCAAAAGTGTAAATGTGCTAGATGACCAGAATATCAGAGAAGGCATCAAAACCTATTCAGACTGGCCAACTATCCCTCAGCTTTATGTTAAAGGCGAATTTGTTGGTGGCTGTGATATTATTCGCGAAATGTATGAAACAGGCGAATTGATGGAAATGCTTAGCACGCATGGGATTGATGTAAACCCTCAGCCAATGCAATCTGCCTAACTAGGCCGCAAAAGTCTTATATATCGTCAAGGCCAAAGCCGTTTTCGGTCTCAACCTTGGCGATACGTATTTGGTACCAGCTATAAAAATCTGTCTTGCCGAGTTGCTTAGCAATCTTATGTTCAGCATGCTCAGACCATGCTTTGATAGAATCCTTGTCCGTCCAATAAGATACCGTGATCCCTAGCCCGCCATCCTCACGCACTGTCTCAACGCCAAGAAACCCTGGCTGTTTCTGCGCCAGTGAGACCATTTGAGATGAGGTATAATTATATAACTCATGCTCAACATCCGAGCGCTGAGACGTAAAAATCACCGCATAATATGTTGTTGGCCAGCCTGCCACCATAGGCTTTTTCTCTGCTATGTTTCAATATGTGTATAATAGAAAGCGATAATTAACCAATCTAAGTCAACCATATCATAACGTTATAACAAAAAAGCGCCCATTTTAAGGCGCTTTTATTATTCAGATTATCACGTCCTTATTCAGCGATTAACGTGAATAATATTCGACCACTAGATTTGGTTCCATCTGTGTAGGATAAGGCACTTCATCAAGTGAAGGCTCACGCACTAGCACAGCAGAAAACCCTTCATGGTCAGCGTCTACATATTCTGGCACATCACGCTCATGAGACGCGATCGCTTCCATAACAGCTGGAATTTGGCGTGCTTTTTCTTTCAGGCTAATCTTATCACCAGCCTTCAGCAACACTGAGCCAATATTGCATCTTTTGCCATTTAGCATCACATGACCATGATTGATAAGCTGGCGTGACGCAAACACAGTTGGTGCCAATTTCGAGCGATATAGCACAGCATCAAGACGAGATTCCAAAATACCAATCAGGTTCTGGCCTGTATCACCCTGACGTCTTACCGCTTCTACATAATATTTCTTAAACTGCTTTTCGCCAATATTGCCGTAATAGCCCTTTAGCTTCTGCTTCGCCATTAGCTGGATACCGAAATCAGTAGGCTTTTTGCGGCGCTGGCCGTGCTGACCTGGCGCATATGAACGTGTGTTAAGAGGTGATTTTGTGCGACCCCATAGATTCACGCCCAGACGGCGGTCAATTTTATGTTTGGATTGGTGTCTTTTATGTTCAGCTTTAGGTGCCATTTTTATTTCCTTTATTGTTCCGGTAGTGCGTTATGCCGGGACAACCACCTTATGTAAGCTGTCCACTTTCCCAGAAGTGGCGCAAGGATATATAATGTGGCAGATTTGTCAAGCTATTAGCGAGATTTTCGCCGTCCAAAGCAGATATTATTGCTGGTTATTCCTCTCAAACAGGCTAAGGATGCCATGAAGTGTGCGTAATTCCTGTTCTGTTGGTTGACCGCGCGTGAAAAAATTCCTCAGATTACGCTTAACAGTGGGGGCAATATCAGCCGATGGAAAAAACCCTTGAGCATCAAGAAGCGTTTCCATTCTGCTAAAAAAATAGTCTCGTGCCTTCAGATCAGCAGGCAAGCTTACCCCTGATAGTGCGCTATCAGCTAGTTTCTGGCCAGCGTCAGCCGCTAATGCCGCCATGCGCCATTCCCAGCACATCATAAACACTGCCTGTGCAATATTCAACGAGCTAGATTCTGGATTAAGATCAGCCTGAACAATCATATCTGCAAGCGCAACCTCATCATTATCTAGGCCTGAACGTTCAGCCCCAAATAATATAGCAACACGGCCGCCCTTGTTATCGCTGGTATTATCAGGGGCGTTGGCAGTGCGGAATATGGTATCCATAGCCTGTCTTGGATTTACGACAGGCTTTTCCATATCACGCAGGCGAGCAGTAGTCGCCAAAAGCAATGTCACATCATCCAGCGCCTCTGCAAGCGTTTCAAACACACCCGCATTATCCAGAATATCAGTTGCCACTGTGGCCATAGGACGTGCCAGCGGATTAGGCCAGCCATCACGTGGCGAGATAAGGCGCAACTCATACACGCCACAATTTTTCATGGCACGCGCGCACGCACCAATATTTTCACCCATTTGTGGTCTTGCAAGAATAATAATAGGGCGGTTAGCCATTGCCTGATCACGGCCAGCATCAGCCTCAGAATTAACCGCCATTACTCAATATCTGTCTGGCTATCTTTGAACAACCGCCATCTCAGCCCTTCGGCAAGCGCTATCACAGAGGCATCAATGATATTGGTAGATACCCCAACTGTGCGCCAGCGCCGCGATGTGCTATCCGAAAATTCAATCAGCACACGGGTGACAGCCGCCGTGCCACTTTCATTATCATGTGGCGGCAATATACGTACCTTATAATCAATCAGCTCAACATCAACTAATTGTGGATAGGCGCTGATCAGTGCCTTGCGAATAGCGGTATCTACCGCATTTACAGGACCATTACCAACCGCCACCTCGTGATGGGTAACATTATTTACGATAAGCGCAGCTGTCGCCTCTGATTCAACAATTAACTCACCTTTGGCATTGAATCTGCGCTCATCCATCACCCGAAAGCGCCCTAACTCAAAGAATTCTGGTACAGATTCCAGATAACGCCGTGCCAATAACTCAAAGCTAGCTTCTGCGCTATCAAAGGCCCAGCCTCTAAATTCCTTATCTTTCACCTGAGCAATCAAACTATCAAGGCGTGGGTCTTTTGGATCAACCTCTATTCCTACCTCTTTGAAGCGAGCAAGGATATTTGATTTTCCTGTTTGGTCTGACACCAAATAATGCCGCTCATTACCGACTGATTCAGGCGGAACATGCTCATAGGTGCGTGGGTCTTTCTGGGCGGCAGATGCATGAAGCCCCCCCTTATGTGCAAAGGCCGCCTCGCCAACATACGGCGCATGCGGATTTGGCGTTCTATTTAGCCTATCATCTAGCATCCGCGATAGGCTGGTCAATCTAGTTAATTTGGCTTCTTCTATCGCTGTTTCAAAGCCAAGCTTTAACATTAAATTAGGAATCAAACTGATCAGATCAGCATTACCGCATCTCTCGCCAAGCCCATTTAATGTGCCTTGAAGCTGGCGCGCACCAGCATGAATAGCGGCTATTGAATTGGCAACGGCAACCCCTGAGTCATTATGACAATGTATGCCTAGCCGTATCTCAGGACAGGCACTGGCAGTTTGTTTCACAATATCAAATACCTCATCAGGCAGGCTACCGCCATTGGTATCACACAATACTACCCAGTCAGCGCCCCCTTCAGCAGCCGCCTTTACGCAGGATAATGCAAATTCACGATTGGCCTTAAAGCCATCAAAATAATGTTCGCAATCAAACATAGATTCGAAGTTAGCCTGTTTTGAAGCGGCAACAGAATCGCGTATCATCTGCAAATTTTCATCCAGATCGATGTTAAGCGCGGTGGTTACATGGAAATCCCATGTTTTGCCCACCAGACAGGTTGCATCTGCTTTTGAATCAAGAATAGCTCTTAGGCCAGGATCATTATCTGTTGACCTGCCGCCACGCCGTGTCATGCCAAAGGCAACCAGCGCGGCATGCGTTAGACCGTGCGGCTTGCTGAAAAAAGCATCATCTGTAGGGTTTGCGCCTGGCCAGCCACCTTCGATATAATCAATACCAAATTCATCCAGCGCAGAGGCGATAAACTGCTTATCAGCAGTCGTAAAATCAACGCCCCTTGTCTGGCCGCCATCACGCAATGTGGTATCAAATAGCCAAATTCTGTTGCCAGTCATACTCTCTGTTTTCTTCACATTTTATCAAACTAACTATCGGATGCTTGTAAACGATTTTCACCATTGGCGCAAATCAGCTCAAACACGCTCCCATTTGGTTCCAGAAGGGCTGTCAAGCAATCTGATGTTCATCTGTGCCAACTGATCACGAATCCTGTCAGCCTCAGCAAACTCTTTATCCGCCCTTGCCGCTTCGCGTTGCTGAATTAACGCCTCAATCTCGTCTGCTGACAGACCATCACTATCTGTATGGGTAAACCAGTCCTTATCCTGAAACAATCCTAAAATATTGCCTATTGCCAAAATTTGATTTGCGGCGCCTTTATCCCCCTTATTGGCCTTTGCCGCCAGCCTGTGAAGCGCAGCAAAACAGCTGGGGATATTCAGATCATCACATAGCGAGCTTAGCAGGGATGACAGATCGCATTCTGCGCCCTCATCACTATCTGCATGTTCAATGGCACGATAAAATTTATCCAGATTGGCTTTTGCATCTGCTAGCTGATTTTGCGTGAAATCAAGCGGTGCCCGATAATGCGTTGCCAGCAGGCAATACCGAATAACCTCGCCACGATGCTGAGACAATGCATCTGCTACGGTAGTGAAATTGCCTAATGATTTAGACATTTTTTCACCTTCAATAGTGACATATCCATTATGCACCCAGATATTGGCCATACTATCGACATTATGGGCACAGCAAGATTGGGCAATCTCATTTTCATGGTGAGGGAAGATTAGATCAAGCCCGCCTGCATGAATATCAAACTGCTTGCCAAGATATTTACCTGACATCGCAGAACATTCAATGTGCCAGCCTGGCCTGCCTACGCCCCATGGGCTTTCCCAGCCAGGTGTATCTTCATCAGACGGCTTCCATAGCACAAAATCTGAGGGGTGTTTCTTAAAGGGTGCAACCTCAACGCGCGCACCTGCTATCATTTCGTCAATAGAACGGCCTGATAGCGCCCCATAGGCTGGCATAGTTTCAACTGCAAATAACACATGGCCTTCTGCTTCATAGGCAAATCCATGTTTAATCAGCGTGTTAATCATCTCAATCATTTCAGCAATATGATGGGTCGCACGCGGCTCAACATTCGGAGGCAAGACGCCTAATGCGCCTGCATCTTGGTGAAATGCATGGATTGTCTGCTCACAAAGCTCAGAGATAGTGATATTACGCGCTTTAGCACGTTGATTTATTTTATCATCTACATCTGTGATATTGCGCACATAGCAGACATTATCTGTGCCATAAAGATAACGTAGCAACCTTACCAGCACATCAAACACAACAAGCGGGCGGGCATTGCCGACATGGATTTTATCATACACAGTGGGGCCACAGGCATAGATACCAATCATTTCAGGATTGATTGGGTTGAATAGCTGTTTTTTGCGTGTCAGCGTATTATAGAGTTGCAACTTGCTCATGCGGTCTTGCCCTGAAGCCTCTCCAATGCTGTATTTCTGCCGATAAACACAAGAAGCCTGCCCATATCAGGGCCATGAGACTGCCCTGTTAAGGCCAGTCTAAGCGGCATGAATAATGCGCGCCCTTTTGCCCCTGTTTCAGCCGAAACTGCCTGTGTCCATTCAGACCAGCTTTCAGAGGTAAATTCAGCATCGCCAAGTAATGAGGCAGCTATCTGCATAAATTCTGCATCTTCAATAGCTGGTGTAATAGGCTGATGGCAAATACGCCACCAGAAATCTGTATCTTCCAGCCTGTCTATATTGCCCTTCACCACGTCCCAGAATTCAGCTGTGATATGATTGATATCCAGCTTCTCAAGCTGTGCTGACACCGCGTCAAACGAAGATGTCTGAAGCAGTTTTGCGTTAATCTGTTCTAGCTCGCTAGCTGAGAATTTGGCAGTTGAACGCCCAAATGCCGACATATCAAAACTGGCAATTAAAGGCTGCATGTCTGAAAATGCTTCAATCGGGCTGGAGGTGCCAATACGTCCTAGCAGAGAGGTAATCGCCGCCGCCTGAATCCCATCTTCACGAAGCTGAGATATAGACAGGCTTCCAAGTCGTTTTGACAGCCCCTCACCATCCATCCCAGCCAGCAAGGCCAGATGCCCCATTTTGGGCGCCTCACTGCCTAGCGCTTCAAATAGCTGGATTTGTGCCGCCGAATTAGTGACATGATCTTCACCCCGCAAAATGGTGGTGATGCCATGATCAATATCATCAACCACTGAGGCAAGCGTATAGATAACGCGCCCATCTTCACGCATCAGCACAGGATCAGACAGGCTAGACATATGATAATTCACCTCGCCTCTGACCAGATCATTCCAGCTTACCTGCTCATGGTTCAGCAAAAATCGGTAATGAGGTGTTTTGCCTTGTTCTTTGAACGCCTCAATCTCGTCAGCCGTTAATTTCAGCGCGGCTCTGTCATAGACAGGCGGCTTGCCAGCCATAAGCTGAGCTTTACGTTTCAGGCCAAGCTCTTCTGCTGTTTCAAAACAGGGATAGGCGCGCCCGCTTGCACACAGTTTGGCAAGCGCATCATCATATCTATCAAGACGGTTTGACTGTCTATCTTCACTATCCCATGTCAACCCTAGCCAGACCAAATCATCTCTGATTGAGCGCTCAAACTCTGTAGTTGAGCGTTCAGTGTCTGTGTCATCAATGCGCAATATGAACTCGCCATCCAGATGACGGGCATATAAATAATTGACCAGCGCAGTTCGGACATTGCCGACATGAAGCCTGCCTGTTGGGCTTGGCGCAAAACGGACTTTTTCACTACTCATTTGTTTTCCACTTCATGCGGTCTGAACCCCGAGGTCAATGGCAGACGCCGATCGCGACCAAATGCTTTATTGGTAATTTTGGGGCCTGGTGCGGCCTGAAAGCGTTTATATTCTGCCCTAAATAGCAGGTGGCTCGCTTTTTCCACAATCTCTTTATCAAACCCCTTTGCTGTAATGGTGTCGATATCTTCCATCTTTTCTGTGAGGGCAATCAATATCGCATCAAGCACGTCATATGGCGGCAAGCTATCTGTATCTTTTTGTTCTGGCCGCAATTCAGCCGATGGTGGGCGGGTGATGATACGTGTTGGTATCACCTCACCTTCTGGTCCCAGCGCCCCTTTTGGCAGATGCGTATTCCGCCAGTTACATAACTCAAACACAGTTGTTTTCCAGACATCTTTAATCGGGGCAAATCCACCACACATATCGCCATATAATGTTGAATAGCCAGCCGCATATTCTGATTTATTCCCTGTTGCCAACACCATATGACCAAGCTTATTTGACAGCGCCATTAGCAACATACCCCGAAGTCGTGACTGGATATTTTCTTCTGTAACATCTGCGTCTTTGCCATCAAAGGCGTCAAACAGCATCTCATCAAAGGCCGTCATGCCCTGTCTAATCGGGATAGTATCAAGCGCTATTCCTAGATTTTCAGCAAGCAATCCTGCATCACTTAGCGAGATATCTGCGGTATAATCTGATGGCATCATCACCAGCTTGACCTTATCAGCGCCAAGCGCATCCACTGCCAGCACAGCCACAATCGCAGAATCTACCCCGCCAGACAGGCCTAGCACAACACCTGGAAAGCCATTCTTAACCACATAATCACGGATAGACAGGCTTAAAGCGCGCCAGATAGCCTCAAGCGGCTCATCTGGCGGTGTAAGCTGGCCTGTAAAGCTATAATGCCCATCTGCATCTTTTCTAGCCGTCACCAATGATACTGTTTCTGCGAATTGAGGTAGCTGAGCTGCAAGGCTACCGCCTCTGTTTAGGGCAAATGAGCCACCATCAAATACCAGCTCATCCTGCCCGCCTATCATATTTACATAGATTAGCGGCAATCCTGATTCTGTTATGCGGGCAATGGCATGGATAATGCGCTGGTCTGTTTTGCCAGATTCAAAGGGTGATGCATTTAAGGATAGAATCATCTCAGCGCCTGATTCTGCAGCGGTTTCAACTACATCCTCAAACCAGATATCTTCACAAATAGCTAGCCCTATGCGCACCCCACGCAGATTTACAGGCCCTTGCAATGCGCCTTGCACAAAATGCCTCTTATCATCAAACACGCCATAATTTGGCAGATTAACCTTATCCCGCCGTGCTACTATCTGAGCGTTATCAAGCACAAAACAGGCATTTGTCAGCACGCCATCTTCGCTATGAGGCGCACCAACAATAATCGCAGGCCCGCCATCTGAAGTCAGCGATGCAAGCCTGTGGATAGCCGCATTGATACGCGCCATAAAATCACTACGTAACACCAAATCATCAGCAGGATATCCAGATAAAAACATCTCAGGCGTGATGATAATATCAGCGCCCAATGCAGAGGCACGCTCACGCATCTGGATAAGCTTTTCCAGATTGCCAGCAATATCCCCCAAATGCGAATTAGCCTGTATCATTGCTATGTGTAATAGCTCGGCATGACTATCATCTTGTTGGTGTTCGACCATTCTTAAATCCCTAATCCAGCATGAACATGATGACATGCTGTTCTGAAGCAATTCTTACGTTATTTGCGATGTAAGAACTCTCGACCAACTTTTACACGTGGCTCGCCATCATATGCAATGATATCTGCTGTTGCATAGGTCTCAGTCCAGTTTTGTGGCAGATATGAGCCAGTACCAATCACATCAACAGGTGCTTTTGCCAGCGCAAATACACGGCATTTATCAGGGCTGAACCCACTAGAGGTAACAATCTTCACATGCTCAAACCCTGCCTTATCCAGCTCATCGCGCATATGCCAGACAGCTGCCGCAGACACCCCTGTTCCCATCAGATGTTTAAGCTCGCTATCTGAACGATAGCCTCTAATCGCCTCTGGCACATGCTTGTCAAGCACACCATAGGATGATTGGGTATCTAGCCCCTGAACAAAACGGCCACCATGCGTATCAAGCCGAATTGATAATTGCGGCACTTTATCTGCCATAATGCGCGCTACGGTCAGCGCATCTTCAACCTCACGCCCAAAATAATCAACCAGAACGGTAAGCGGCTTTTCGGGGAATCTTTCATGGAAAAGCTCTGCTGCTTTTAAGGTTGAGCCTGCATAACCAATCAGCGCATGTGGCATCGTGCCCATGCCTTCACTCTGACCAAAGAAATGAGCCGTAGCATCTGCCGCACATCCAACAAAGCCCTTAGCCCCTACCTTTTGCTGTGCCTTTTGCGAGCCAACAGACGCACCATAAGCCATCAATTCTGCCATTTCTGCGCCTGCGCAATGCCGTGCATCCATCGCCAAAAACGCAACATTAGGCAATTCAATACACATCTGATAGGCATTATAGGCAGCAACACAGGCAGAGCCTAGACGTTGCAGAAAGATCGTTTCCATATCCACAAGCTGGGACATTTTGCCCGTAATATAAAATAGCGGCTCACCAGCCCCTACCCATGCACCTTCTTTGTGGAGCTGTTCAATCTTCACCTCACTGCCACGCGCATCAATCATCTGAGTAAGCCATTCAACAGCCAGTCTTGGCGCAAGCGTAACAGGTCTGCGCATAAACACTGCATATGTGACATCACAATCCTGATTATGCAGGATAATCTGGCGTGTCAGATTAAAATAGCTATCTGTCAGGCGCGGCTGGTCAGCAAGCGATGGACCTGTTTGGCCAGTCAAACTATGTGTATTGCTATCAGATGCCATCACTCACGCTACTTTCAAAAAGAGAATAGAAGCACGGTTATCATGCAGCGTTATGACATGAAACGGTACTTGCTAAAAAAATCTATCCTGTTTTACGCAAACCATTTTGCTGATCACGTCTATTTTTCAGCAAATCAGCAATCAAAAAGGCAAGTTCAAGCGACTGGCCGGCATTAAGACGCGGATCACAATGGGTGTGATATCTATCACCAAGATCCTGTTCTGTAACCTCAACCAACCCACCAACACATTCTGTAACATCCTGACCTGTCATTTCAAAATGCACACCGCCCGGATAGGTACCCATCTCATCATGCGCATCAAAAAAGCCCTTCACCTCAGCAAATACATCATCAACACGGCGGGTTTTATAGCCTGTAGATGCTTTTACCGTATTCCCATGCATCGGATCACAGCACCATACAACATTCGAGCCATGCCCCTGCACTGCCTTTAATAACGGGGCTAGCTTCTGTCTGACATCTTTGGCGCCCATTCTGGCGATTAGGGTTAGCCGTCCAGGAATATTGTCTGGATTTAGCCTATCAATAAGCCGCAACAGGTCATCTGTCTCAAGTGAGGGGCCGCACTTCAATCCAATAGGATTAGATATGCCGCGCATATATTCAACATGAGCACCATCTAGCTGGCGTGTTCTGTCCCCAATCCAAATCATATGTGCGGAGGTTGAGTACCAGCCTTTTTCATCTGTGATGGTATCTTTACGGGTCAAGGCTTCTTCATAATTCAATAATAATGATTCATGACTGGTGAAAAAATCTGTTTCACTTAGCCTGCGCGTTGATTGTGGTGTCACCCCGCAAGCTGCCATAAAATCAAGACATTCGTTGATCCGTGCAGATAATTCGGTAAATCTGTCCGCCTGTTCACGACTTTGAATAAAATCACTACGCCAGCCATTTACAGCATGCAAATCAGCCATGCCGCCTTGTGCAAATGCCCGCAACAGATTTAGGGTTGATGATGATTGCTCATAAACACGAAGTAATCTTTCAGGGTCAGGAATGCGTTCTGCTTCTGTGAAGCCAATACCATTTACCATATCACCACGATATGACGGCAATTCCGTGCCATCCACTATTTCAACAGGAGATGAGCGCGGCTTTGCAAACTGACCCGCAACACGGCCAATTTTCACAACAGGTAGAGATGCCCCAAAGGTAAGCACAACAGCCATCTGCAAAAACACTTTGAAGCTATCACGGATCATATCTGCAGAAAATTCGGCAAAGCTCTCTGCGCAATCACCGCCTTGCAACAAAAATGCCTCGCCATTTGCAACCTTACCAAGCTGGTTGCGCAAATTCTGAACCTCGCCAGCAAATACCAAAGGTGGCTTTGCACTAAGCTGCTTCTCAACAGATAATACGCGCGCCTGATCAGGATATTCAGGAACCTGAAGAATAGGCTTGTCACGCCAGCTTGAAGGATGCCATGTCATTCTTGTTTCAGAAAAACCCGTTTTGGGCTTTAGATCTGCCTCTTATATGAAGTTAATTTCCACGTTCAAAATAGCCTCTTTGAACCATTTTGCAACCTATTAACGAATTATTCTAATGTGTTGTGTACCGTTCTTCTATCAGAATTTTTATCTGCTAGCTATTTCGTTTTGTTCTCATTGTTACAAATTCTTCTGCGGCAGTAGGGTGGATACCGATAACCGCGTCAAAATCAGACTTTTTAGCGCCCATCTTAACCGCAATCGCCATGCCTTGCATAATCTCTGCACTATCTGGCCCCATCATATGCACTCCGCGCACAATCTGGGTGCTTGCCTCGACAACCAGCTTCATATAGGTTTTTTCACCCCTGCCAGAAAGTGTATTTTTCATCGCTCTGAACTGGCTTTCATAAATATCAAGCGCACCATATCTAGCGTGGGCATCTGCTTCTGCCAGCCCAACAGAGGCGATAGGGGGTTGGCTGAAAACGGCTGAGGCCACATTATCATGAGAGATTGTGCGCTTATTTCCGCCATAAAAACTATCTGCAAACGCATGGCCTTCGGCAATCGCCACAGGGGTGAGGTTAATTCTGTCTGTCACATCACCAACCGCAAAGATAGACGCAACCGAGCTTGCAGACTGTTCATCCACAATGATCGCACCATTTTTTTGCTGTTTAATGCCAACATGCTCAAGCCCTAGCCCAGAGACATTCGGTACCCGCCCTGTTGCCGCCATAATCTGATCGCATTTAATCACTTCATCATTATCAAGCGTCACTGAACAGATATTATCTGATTTTGTTACTGAAGAAATTGTGTGCCCCGCATGTAAAATAATGCCTCTATCAGATAGCGCTTGGGCGATATGCTGTCTTATATCATGGTCAAAGCCGCGCAATGGCAACTCGCCACGATAAACAAGATGGGTTTCCGCCCCAAAACCGTTAAAAATACCTGCAAATTCAAGCGCAATATAGCCTGAACCAAACACCACCACCCTCTCAGGGAGGGCTGGCAGGTCAAGCGCCTCATCAGAGGTGATAGCACATTCCTTTAGCCCTGTGATATTTGGTATATTGGGCGTACCGCCTGTTGCGATCAGAATCCGTTCTGCGCTTATCACCTTGCCTGCGACCGCAACATGATGCGCGCTATGCAGTTTACCAAAGCCCTCGACTAGGTCAGCACCTGCCTGTTTCAACAAATTTCGATAAATGCCCTCAAGCCGCATAATCTCTGTATCTTTAAATGCGATCAGCTTGGCAAAATCATGTGTTGTTTCGCCCACATTCCAACCAAACCCTGCAGCATCTTGATGTTCTGCGCTAAAGCTAGCCCCATATACCAGCAGTTTTTTAGGCACGCACCCTCTTATAACGCAGGTGCCGCCTGGCCTGTCCGCCTCTATGACGCAAACCCTCGCGCCATGACCTGCTGAAATTCTGGCGGCTCGGACACCGCCAGACCCTGCACCAATTACAATAAGATCATAATCATATGAATGAGACGCTGGCATTGATATATTCTCGGCTATGTGAACGAATTTCAGGCAAATTTGCCTATCTATCTGCCCTTATAGCCCTATTCATATTAAATGGCAAAGCCGCGCCTAATATTGCGAACAATTTAGCTAGTCATTGGTATCAGCTATCATATAGCTAAGTTTTGATTCTGCCAGAGAGGCAATTTTGGTCTGTAAGCCTGTATCATCTGGCATCTGGATAGTGACAGGCTGATGCACCTGTAATGCTTGGGTAAATTCGTAGATCAAAACAGATAATTCAACATTATCATCTTGCCGACATGGCAAAATCGTATAATAGCTGATGGACACAGACGCGCTGACCTTACATAATGGCAGAACTCCGCGTTTACCACATACTGTCTTAAGCCCTTTTGAGTGGTTATGGTGAATAGGTGCTGGAATAAACCCTACATCTTCGACCATCAATACATTCAAAAAAGAGGATAGAAATGAGCCTCCTCCCTCTTTTTGAAGACAGGCATAAAGTGACACATCACCTGATAGTAGCTGTTCAAGTTGAACGACTACCCCAAGATAGCTAGGATAGTAAAACCATTTTTCTGCGCAATTATCATAGAGTTTACCCTCAAGATATGCCTCAACTTCATTTATGTTGAATGCTCTCATTTATCCATTACCCCTCATGTTCAAATACAGTTCACTTTCGGCCATATCACCATCAGCAAATATGGCTATAGCCAGACAAAGATTTCAGCTATGCTCATTGACTAGCCACTAGACTTTTTAGTTAATAGACGTAATCAAAGTAAAAAGATGAGGGGGTGATAGAATAGCAATGCAATCACAACACCAGATTTCAGGGCGCCTGTTATGGAGCCCGCCAGAAGATGCGCTAGAGACCAGCAACTTAAATGAATTTGCACGCTATCTGCACGCACATTACGGGTTTGATTGGCAAGAAAATTATGAAACCCTATGGCAATGGTCAGTTGATAATAGTCCAGAATTTTGGTCTGCATTATGGGACTGGTATGGCATTATTGGCGAAAAGGGCGACCGTCTGGTAGTGAATGACACTATGCCTGGCACCTTGTTTTTCCCTGATGGGCGTGTGAATTATGCTGAAAACATGCTGGCTAATGCTGATGCGCGGATTGGCTTTATTGGATATGGCGAAGATGGGCGTTGCACCCGTCTTACCCGTGCCGAAATAAAACGGAAATCAATGCAACTAGCTGGCTGGATGAAAGCGCATGGCATTGGCAAGGGCGACAGGGTAGCCGGCTATGTGCCAAATTGTGATATTGCGCTTATCTCAATGCTAGCAACAGCTACTTTGGGCGCAATTTTTTCAAGCTGTTCGCCTGATTTTGGGATTACAGGAGTATCTGATAGATTTAGCCAGATAACGCCCAAATTACTGATCACAGTTGATGGCTATTTCTATAATGGCAAGCAAATTGACAGGCTGGCAAGCCTGCCTGAGCTGATCCAGAATTTGCCCACATTAACGCATGTTTTGGTAGCGGGATATGCAGATGACACGCCAGATTTATCCTCAATTCCACAGGCATCTGCTTATGAGCAGGCCATCAGCCATAGCCCTGTTGAGCAGTTTGCCAGAATGAATTTCAATGACCCGCTATATATCTTATATTCGTCAGGCACTACAGGCGCGCCAAAATGCATCACCCATTCCATAGGCGGCACGCTGGTTCAGCATATTAAAGAGCATAAGCTTCATTGTAATATTAAAGCTGACGACACCGTGTTCTATTTCACTACCTGTGGCTGGATGATGTGGAACTGGCTAGTATCAGGGCTTTTATCTGACGCAAAAATTCTAGTCTTTGAGGGTAGTCCATTCTATCCTGGCCCAGAACGTCTATGGCAAATTGCCGAAGCTGAGAAGGTCACATTATTTGGTACATCTGCAAAATATATTGATGCGGTGCGCAAAGCAGGGATAAAGCCAGGTGAAATAGCTGACCTTTCATCGTTGAAAACGCTCTGTTCCACAGGCTCGCCTCTGTCTGAAGAAGGCTTTGATTTTATCTATCAGGCGATTAGCCCCACCGTGCATCTAGCCTCAATCTCTGGCGGCACTGATATTATGGCCTGTTTTGTCTTAGGATGTCCGATATTGCCTGTCCATGCGGGCGAAATTCAAGTCAGAGGGCTAGGCATGAATGTGCAAATCCTTGATGATGATGGAACAGCAATTGACGGCCAGCAAGGCGAGTTATGTTGTATTAGCCCCTTCCCGTCCATGCCTGTCTGCTTTTGGGGGGATGATGCAAACCAAACCAGATATAAAGATGCCTATTTTTCTGTCTATGACAATATCTGGCGGCATGGTGATTGGGCTACATTAACCCAGCGAGGCGGCATTGTAATTCATGGTCGCTCAGATGCCACGCTTAATCCTGGTGGTGTTAGAATTGGCACCGCCGAGATTTACAGAATAGTTGAAGAATTTCCTGAAATCACCGAAGGGCTGGTTATTGGCCAGAATTATGATAATGATGTGCGTATCGTGCTATTTGTAAGGCTGGCTGACGGCGCTAGCCTGACAGATGCGCTTGTGGCACGCATTAAAGCAGAGATTAAATCAAAGGCTAGCCCACGCCATGTTCCTGCTGTTATCGCAACTGTTACAGATATTCCGCGCACCCGATCAGGCAAAATCACAGAATTGGCGGTACGAGATATTGTGCATGGCAGAGCTATCAAAAACACCGAAGCACTGGCAAATCCTGAGGCATTGGCAGAATATCACAACCGCCCAGAGCTTGCCTGATGCATATTGATGATTATAGCTAGCGTTGTTGCTGGCTTACCTGTTGAAGGAATTGCTGAAGCCCAGATGAGGCGGCAAACCGCTTTCTATTTGCCTTTAGCACTGGCAGCATCGCGGCTAGTGATTGTGTTTCTGCTGTCTGAAGTGAGTTATCATCCTCTAGCGAGGCACCTTTTTGCGGCGGGCACACTAAGAAATGATAGGTAAATTCAGAAGATACTCGTTCAGCCTTCAGTTTGAATTTTGCTTTGCTACCTACTGGCCATTTCTCGCGCAAGATCAGCAATAGCACAAAATCATCATCTGCTAGCGGCTGTTCTAGATCAGATACCAGATATGCGGCGACCGCTTCTACTAGTTTGCGGCTAGCTTCATCTGCAATAACATCTTGTGCTGATGCCCCGTCAAGCTTACTGCCAAGCCAGTTTATAATATCTGCTTTGTCTTTATCATCTGGCATTTGGTCATGTGGCGGACATTGTGATGGCAATTCATCACAGCTAAAGCTGTGAATTTCCATTTCCCCCATCGCTCTGATAATCATCTGATGCTCTCTTTTTTTTGGCAAAAATCTGTGTCACACAGGTAGCGAGTCAGCTGGCTTTTTGTCAAGCGTTGTTGTTAAAAGATGCTAAGATTTACTGCGTGAGAGTTGAAATTCTCGCCATACAATATACATACATGAGCCAACAATAATCACGGCTCCGAATAGCTGAACCTGACTAGGAATTTCATCAAACATAAAATAGCCCAAAACACCTGCACCAAGCACTTGCAAATAGCGCAATGATGATACAACAACCGCCTCGCTATACCGATAAGCAGTGGTCATGCAGATTTGCAATAATGATGCAACCACCCCTAATAAAATCAATTTCATCAGATGTTCAGATGACGGAATAATCCAAAATTCCGAAAATAGTACCAACACTACAGACATCACAACAAAGCCTGATCCGTTATATAGGCTGGCAACTGTTGCAGGCACTTCGCTTTTGCCAAGCTTGCGCAAGGTAATTGACAGCCCAGAGCCCGCAATCGCAGATATAATCGCAAAGATAATGCCCCATGAGGGGGCTTGCTGATAGGCTTCTGTTATCAAAAATATCCCAATTAGCCCAAATATAACCGCCGCACTTCGGTATATCCCTACCTTTTCTCCCAGAAAAAAGGGCGAGAATAAGGTTACGAACAGAACAGATGACTGAAACAAAGCTGTTGCCTGACCCAACGGGATAGAGCGCACAGATAAAAACCAGAATACAATACCAGAAAATCCAAAAATAACGCGAATGATCATAACACGCTTATTATTTATTTTCAGCCAGTCAGCCATCCCTCTTTGGAACAGAGCAACGCCAAATAATAACGGCAGAGAAAATAAAAATCGGTACCATAAGGTAAGTATGACAGATAACTCATCTGCCAGATCTTTCACAATGATACCTGTTATCAAGCCAAACACCACTGAGGCAAGAATCAATGACAGGCCGAACACGCGTGAGGCTGGCTTTACCATAATATTTCCTAAAAACAGCTATCTGAATGATAGCCAGACATTATCCAACTACCAGCTTAGGCTATGTTTTTGCATATGACTAGTGTAATCTGGAATGCAGATATGTTTCGTAAAAGCTTAGATACTTCTTCCATCAACGAGGCTCACATGAAACTTCTTACATCTCTTGCAATTTGCGTTACTTTGTTTTCTATCACCGCATCCGCAACTGACCTAATTGCAGAGCGCAAAGCGAACTTCAAGGCCAATGCCGCTGCAATGCGCGCTATGGGCGGCCAGCTAGGCAGTGACGATTTTGCTGGCATTGCCGCAGGCGCTGACAAGATTGCCAGCTATGCAGTCAAAATGACCAGCTATTTTCCAGAAGGCTCTCGCAGTGAAGGTGCCAGAGATGATATCTGGCAAGCATTTGAGACATTCACTGCACTTGCGCAGAAAAATCAACAGGCCGCACTAGCTGTTAAAATGTCAGCAGAGGCAGGTGACAAAGCAGCCATCCAGCAAGCTATCCAGACATTAGGGGCAAGCTGTAAAGCCTGTCATTCGAAATTCAAAAACTAGGCTTTTTGCTAGAATAAAGATGGGCGTAAAAGCGGGATCAGCTGAGCAAGGAAAATACAAGCTGCCATAAGCGCTAGCCCTAGCCTCAGTCGGCTAGCTGAAAGGGGCGGAAGTGCTTGAGAGGCTTTGGCGCTCGTGCCACCTATCATTGGGGTCACCAAATTTATCTTTAGACGAATCCGATATGTCAGCATAGCCGCCATATGCAACACGAATAAACCAACAATGACAGGGTGCAAATTATGATGCCAGCTTGTTGCCTGTTTCACCAGATCAGGGGCAAGATGCACCAATGGACCATCAAACAGCACATCATCTGTTGAAAACATGCCTGTGATAATCAGCATCAACGGCACTATCAGCAAGGCCATAACGGCATAGCCAGATAGCGCAGTATGTCCGAAATGTTGAGTTTTTTGGCGCGTTTTAATTGCAATAACGTCAGCCCATGCCGCAGACGGGCCTGCCAGAAAATGCGAAAAACGCGCTGTCTTGCCGCCAAGAAATCCCCAAAAAAACCTGAAAATCAATAGCCCTAATGCGGTTAGGGCAAAACGCTCATGCAAAGACATCAACTCTGCCTTGCCTGTAATAAATGCGCCAATGATAGATATTACCAGCCCCCAGTGGAATAATCTTAACGGCAGATCCCATACAGCTTGTTTCTGCTCTCCCATAGCGAACACCTTGTTGTGAGTAATTTCGAATATGATTATTTCAGAAGTTAGGTGTTTTTTCCACCATAGGATTTGCCGTTCAGCTATTTTCGTGCATTTCACCGTTAAATCATCAATACTATGGCAGAATGTATATAAATCGCCATTCTGGTTGGAAAAAACCATGAGCAAGAAACAGCTAGAAACCGCATTGATAGCCCTAGACAGGTTAGACCCTGATCTGAAAGGTGCACGCGCAACATATGGCAACCCACCTGACAGATTTGACAGCCCAACCTTCTCTACCCTTGTTCGCATTATTCTAGGACAGCAAATATCGCGTGCGGTTGCCTCTCATCTGTGGGAGCGGATGAACGCAAATAGCTTGCAGGATGAAACTAGTCTAAGTAGCTGTGAGTATGAGACCTTACAGGCATTAGGACTATCTCGCAGAAAATCAGAATATATCATTGACCTTGCCCGAGCAGTTATATCTGGCACGCTTGACCTTAACAAATTAAACACCGCAGACAGGCAAAGCTTCAGAGATACATTGATCACCCATAGGGGCATTGGCGACTGGACGATCAATAATTATCGGCTATTTTGTTTAGCTGATCTAGATGCATGGCCAGGCAATGATCTTGCCTTGATGGAAGCGGTAAAGCGGCTGAAATCGCTTGATGAGAGACCAACCCACAAAGACATGGATATGCTTGCACTTAGATGGGCGCCGTATCGCGGTGCGGCGGCGCTATTATTATGGCATCTTTATGCCTGTCTGGTGCGTGATGCCCGCCCAACAGGCTAGCCACCGCCAAATAAATCAGATTGTTTCTGCTCGGCCTTAGAATTATCTAGCTGAGCCCTTTCGTTCTCAGCATGAGCTTGATGCTGAACAGGCTCAACCAGCCCTGCATGGTCATTGCTTACCTTGCCAACATCCTTGCCTACCTGATACCAGTTAAAATATTTTGCAGGTGGTACATTTATCTGGCCAAGTGCGTTTCGACTATCACCTGCTAGCCACGCTTGCCACGAAGTCATAGGCAAGATAGCAGGGCATCTATGATGAATAGAATTAAGCCCTTGATCTGCCTGTGTTGTGACAATCACAAACTGGCATTTCTGATGACGGGTTTGAGGACGATACAGCCCCGCCATTGCCATCACCCGCCCATCAGAAAGCTGTACATGATAAGGGGTTTTATCTGGCGACCATTCATACCAACCAGAGGCAATCACAAGACAGCGATGTTGCGCTATCAAGGGCGAGAAGGTCGGCTTTTCGGTTAAGGTTTCTGAACGAGCATTGATAATCCGTTTTGATGGCTGGCTGGTGGTGAACCCAAATTCTGCCAAAAAGGCTTTATTTTCCAAACCATCAGAATGTAGAATCAGACTGTCATTAGAGGGCGCAATATTCCAGCTAGGCTTTAGATTCTGTGTAATTACAACACCGAACCTCTCTCGCATTTCATCATTGGTTGTGGTCAGGGTGAATCGCCCACACATTTCTGGCCTCCTCCTTATCATGGTAAAACCAGTTGCACGCCCAGCCAACTTCACGCTAGAAACAAACTTCATAGATAGCAAGGAATTTTGATGCCAATTCTTGATGCGACAGACACACATATCGCACTGGCCGCCCAAAGATTGCACGAGGGCGCATTAGTCGCTTTCCCTACTGAGACAGTCTATGGGCTTGGGGCAAATGCCTGTGATAATAGCGCTGTGGCCAAAATCTATGCCGCTAAGAACAGGCCACAATTTAATCCGCTTATCTCGCATTATGCTAGTGCTGATGCTGTATTTGATGACATTGCCTATGAACAGACTGAGGGCAATGAGACAGCACAGATACTGGCACATCATTTCTGGCCAGGACCAATGACCCTAGTGCTTGAACGGCCAGCTAAGTGCCGTATCAGCCAGCTTGCCAGTGCAGGGCTGTCATCTGTTGCGGTGCGTGTACCAAACCATCCCGTTGCGCTAAAGCTGTTATCACAATGCCCGTTTCCAGTGGTTGCCCCCTCTGCCAATCCAAGTGGCAAAATCAGCCCGTCCTGTGCAGAACATGTCGAGGCCGCCATGTCAGACAGGCTAGAGATTATCCTAGATGGCGGCTGGTGTAACGCTGGTCTGGAATCAACAGTTATTGATTGCAGAGACCCAGATAATATCATGATGTTGCGTCCTGGCCCTGTAACAAAATCTGATATTGAACAGGTTCTGGCGCGCCCTGTTATCTTGCCGCAATCTGATAGTGATGCGCCAGTCTCGCCAGGCCAGCTAGCATCGCATTATGCGCCAAATGCCGCAGTGGCACTAGAGGTAACAACCCCGCCTTCTGGCGCTGTATATATCAGCTTTGGGATTGCTAACACTGATAATCCGCTACATCTAAGCCTATCTGAGGCAGGTGATTTAGAAGAAGCAGCGGCAAATTTATTCCGCTGTCTTCATCAGGCTGACGCGCTAGGCTGTAATCTGATTGCGGTCTCGCCAATTCCGCAGACAGGGCTTGGCAGGGCTATCAATGACAGGCTAAGACGTGCTGCAGCGCCACGCTGAAAAAACAGTTGTTTTTAGCTTTCCAGCATTGTGCAATCAGTCTATCGTTTTAAGGGGTGACACGTATAGAGAGTTTTCATCATGGATGACATAACATCATTTGAGCAGATTATCGGTAGCCAAAACATCATCACAGCAGAACAAGATAAAATCGGCTATCTTGAAGATTGGCGTGGTAATTTTTCAGGTCAGGCACAGGCTATTTTAATGCCGCGTTCTACACAGCATGTTGCCCAAATACTTGCCCATGCAGAAACCCATAATCAGATAATTGTAACACAAGGCGGAAATACTGGACTTGTTGGCGGCGCTATTCCAGATAAATCTGGTACTGCCTTTATCCTGTCTACTGCCAAAATGAATCAGGTTAGGGATATTTCCGCCATCAACCTGTCTATGACAGCAGAGGCAGGGTGCATTCTTGAACAAATTCATTCATTGACAGAAGCGCAAAATCTGTATTTTCCGCTCAACCTTGCTGCAAAGGGAAGCTGCACGATTGGCGGCAATCTAGCAACCAATGCAGGCGGCTTAAATGTTGTGAGATATGGCACTACCAGAAATTTATGTCTTGGCATTGAAGTGGTGTTGATGGGCGGGCGAGTGATGAATCTGCTGACCCCCCTTCGCAAAGATAATACAGGTTATGACCTAAAAGATTTATTCATCGGCTCTGAAGGCACGCTTGGGGTGATTACCGCTGCGTCGTTAAAATTATTCCCATTGCCTTCAGTGCGCGCTACTGCTCTTGTTGGGGTTCGTGATATAGATGCGGCCGTTGAATTGCTAGGTCGTTTGCAGAAAAAATCAGGCGAAAAAGTAGAAGCGTTTGAAATTATGCCAGATACATTACTTAAAATCGTGGCAAAACAATTCCCGAATATTCCGATACCACTATCTCCTCTTCCTGAATTTATGGTGCTAATGGAAATCGCAAGCACAAATGATGAAGATGGCCAGCCTGATGCTGATGGCGCTATTCCGTTAACCTGTTTGCTGGAACAGTTTCTGGCAGATAATTTTGAAACAGGTTTGGTGACAGATGCTGTAATTGCCCAAAATGAAGCACAGCGCCAGCAATTATGGGATATTCGTGAAAATTCACCTGAATCAACTAAAAAAGAAAGCTGGCCTGTAAATACAGATATTTCGGTTACCAGATCTGATTTTGCGGCCTTTTATATGGATGCCACCCAAGAGGTAAAGGCCGTCTATCCAGATGCACGAATTTGCGGCTATGGTCATCTTGGTGATGGCAATGTGCATTTTAATGTGCTGGAGCGTGAGGGCGGTGATCCTGACTGGCCTAACAAACGTGATGCTGTAAAACACGCCATTTATCATGCGCTTGCTAAGGTAAATGGCTCTATTAGTGCCGAGCATGGAATAGGGCAGATGAAAGTAGACCAGCTGGTTGAGGTAAAAGACCCTGTCGCACTTGAGGTGATGCGTCAAATTAAAACAAGCCTAGACCCAAAAGGGCTTCTTAATCCAGGGAAAATATTGGCATAGGAGGCACCAGATGACACAGGATTCTGAGGCTATTTTAACATTCTGGTTTACAGAATCGGCACCAAAAGACTGGTTCAGCAAAAATGATGCCTTTGACAGTAAAATCAATACACGCTTTGGTGAATTGGTTGAACGTGCATTGCTTGCCCAACTAGATAGCTGGATAGCTGAGAGACCAAGCAGGCTAGCACTCATTCTTCTGCTAGACCAATTTACCCGCAATATTTATCGTGATACACCTCGCGCCTTTGCAGGGGATGACATGGCACTGGCAATTTGCCTAAAGGCTATTTCAGACGGCCAACTTGACGCTGAAGAAGACGTTGCAAAACGTCAATTTTTGCTAATGCCTATGATGCATGCTGAAGATATTGATATTCAGGAACGATCTTTGCCAATATTTAAGCAATATACCTCAGAGCAGACGTTTGACTATGCTGTGAAGCATCGAGATATTATTGCGAGATTTGGCCATTTTCCGCATCGAAACGCAATTTTAGGCCGCCCCTCTTCTGCTGAAGAAATAGAATTTCTGTCTCAGCCTAATTCTTCATTTTAAGGCAGGGATATTGCTAACAGCTTTTTGATCACCGTATCTGCTGTAAGGCTAGCAAGCGGGATATGGCGCAGATAATCTGCCTTATCACCAATTGGCGCTGACATTTCAGGGTTGGTATCCTCACCCATTACCATAATAGTAGGTGTGCCACATTTTGCGGCCAGAAAAACAGGTCCTGTATCATTGCCAACAACAAAACTGGCAGATGCTAACAGACCTGCAAGTGACATCAAATCTGTCTGGCCTGTAAGATCAAGCACATCAGGGAAATAAGCCTTTACCTCGTCATTGGCTGATTTATCATCTTGCGTGCCTGCAAGCACTGGGGTAATGCCCTGCTCTGTTGCAAAACGGGCAATGTCAGAAAATTGCTTAGCAGGCCAGCGTTTCTGAGGCTTTGCAAGTGAGCAGCCTGCAAATAGCACCGCATATCTCTGCTGGTTTAGATGGCTGGCTGGCTGAGGCAGTCTTGCAGACACCAGCCAGTCAAGATGTGCAGACAAGATTGAAGCGCCTGCCTTTTGAGCTGTTATCAGCATACGCTTTGCATTATTCACACCTGTAAAATCAGGAAGCGGGTCAGATGCACTAGAGGCAGTTCCGAAATATCTGCTAGAGGCAGGCACAAATCTGGCATAATGTGCTGTTCTGCGCGAGCATTGCATATCGATAATCTTGCTCCAGCCGTCCCGCATGATACGCACTATTCGTGCTGTAGAGGAAAAATGCCAAAACGGCTCTCTATTATCAATCAGAACCTCGTCAAACCAGCCTGAAGCAGATAATAAAGGCGCAAAGGCAGAACTAGTGAGAACAGCGATATGCGCATCTGTGAAATGCGCTCTGATACTAGCAAATGCGTCAAACCCCTGAATAATATCACCTAGCGCGCCATGCTTCAGGATCAGAATTTTTTCATTTTTAACCATGTTCATTATCTTGCTATCCGCCACGCTAGCGATTTTTTCTTAATAGTGGCAACGAATATACCAGTCTGCAACTGACTTTACCTTTCAAATTTGATAGAGATATAGCATCATCATCCCGCATGTGACCAGAAACGACACCCAAGAAATAATATCACTATGTCAAACCCTCCAATCGATATCATCTTGCCTTATAAAGAAAATATGACGATTGGCAATGAGGGCGCAATTGCTAGCATTGTGCATGACCTTATCACCTATTCAGGCAATGCCGCTGATTTTCGCGTCTTTGGCAGACCATCTTCTGCGAAAATTGATGAGCAGATTACTTATCACGGTCTAAAGGTACGTCTTGCCGTTTTGCACGGCGGACAGAATTTAGCCTTTGCCAGCACCTATCTGACCCAAATCAAAAAAATTGGATTGCCGCGCGCCATCGAAATCCATAGCAGATGCCAGATAGCCCGAAAAATCGCAACAAATCAGCCAAATATTCCGACTTTTTTATATTTGCATAATGACCCAACTCAGATGAAAGGCGCAAAAACAATTACCGAACGGCAATGGCTAGCTGATAATCTGGCGGGTATTTTCTGTGTTTCAGAGTTTGTTAGACAAAAATTCATAACAGGCCTTTCGATTGCTGATAGCCAAAAGATTGTCACTATCCGAAATGGTGTTAATCGCTGGCTAGATGTTCCTGCCAAAAAAGATAAAAGCATTTTAATTGCAGGCCGAATGGTGCCTGAAAAGGGTATTTATCCTGCATGTAAGGCTGTGAAAACGGTATTAAGCACCCATCCAGACTGGCATCTTCACATTATCGGGGGCAAACGTCTTTCCAAAAGCACTATATCTGACTATGAGCGCGCCCTTGCACGGTTATGTGAGGATATGCCCTCGCAAATAACCCTGCATGGGTTTATGGATAAGGCTAGCCTGCGCAGATACCAGCAAAGCGCCTCAATTATTATTGTACCGTCCTTATGGGATGAACCTGCTGGCCTTACCAATATTGAAGCATTGGCAGCAGGGGCTGCGCTTATCACAACAGGCACAGGCGGTTCAGCTGAATATATTGATGATAATGCTGTCATCGTGACGGTTGATAGACATGATGAGTTTGAGCATTATGACTATCCCATATTTACCGCGGCGCTGGCACAAGCCTGTGATAATTTGATTAAAGACACATCAAAACGGCTGAAATTGCAAAAAGCAGCATGGGATAATTACGTTCATGATGCTCACACGATGGCAGAAAATGCCGTTAACATACGAGAAAAACTGATAAATTCATTTACATCTGCTAGATTATAAGGTAGCTCTGAGGTCATGCTTATGGTTCCAAACACTTCTAATCTAACGCTGTTTTATGACGCATTTAAGCGCTTTTTTTATGCGGGTATTGCTGTGTACTGTTTGAGCGCATTATTATTTGGCTGGAACGCGTTTGCGCAGACATCAGAAGAAGTAGATTTTGAAGCAGATACTGTCACCGTTAATCGCGATGATAATATCCTGACCGCAACGGGCAATGTTGTGATTGTAAGGGGGATAGAAAGGCTAACTGCTGACAAGGTAATTTATAACCAGATTACCGATGAAGCAAATGCGATTGGCAATGTTATCTATCTAACCGCAGACGGGATTGAACATCGCGCAGATGAAATGATGCTGGATGAAAATTTCACCCATGCAATCGCCACCCCCATCATAAGCCAATTTAGCGATGGCACCAGATTTTCAGCTAATAGTGCCGATCACAGGGCGGATATCAGAACGGTTTTTAACAGAAGCAGGTTCTCTCCATGCAAATGCAATTATGATGAAGGTGAAAGCCCTATCTGGGATTTACGGGCAAGCTCAACCAATCATAATTTAGAAACCAGCACCATAACCCATTCAAATGTAAGAATGCATATTTTTGGATTGCCTGTGTTCTATCTGCCACGATTGGCGCATCCTGACTGGACAGTGAACCGGCGTAGCGGTTTTCTATCGCCAACGCTTGCCTATTCAAATGATAAGGGGCTTACCTCAACCATTCCGTACTTTCAGGTGCTTGGGCCTAGCAATGATATTGAATATCAACTATCGAATTATCAATTTAGAGGACAGGCGGTAAAGACGGTCTATCGTCAAAAATGGGATAGAGCTGATCTGAATGCAAATGTGATTGCAGGAAAGCTGGAAACCTATAAGCAAAGCCGTGAGAATGTAGGCGCTATAGATGCCACATTAACCGCTAAGGCTGGCACAGGATGGGATGTAACGGTAAAGGCTCGCAGAAGCTCTCAAGACACATTTTTGCGGCGCTATGGCTATGAAAACACCTATGCGCTTCGCTCAACTATTGTGGCAGAAAAGCTGGATCGCAATAGATATTACCTTGTAGAAGCCTCAGACTATCAAGGGCTAAGAGCAAATGATACGCCTGAGAGAGAGCCTGTTGTTCTGCCGCATATTTTCTATGAAAAAACAAGAGATGAAGCTGTTCCAAATCTTACCTCAAAAACAGAATTTTCATTACTGCAACTAGATAATGATGAAGATAATGACATGGTGCGCTGGACAGCGCTTCAGAATTATACCTATAAATCAAATCTGTTCGGAGGGGTGGTTACCAACCAGATAGACGGGCTGGTGAGCTATTATGATATTCAGCATCGGGATGATGCACCCCAGGCGCTCAATCAGTTTGGTGGCGGTAATGTGATAGGCTCAATTGGCTGGCACCGCATTATCCCAACTATGATTTCACGCACGCCAGCCAGCGTCATGCCAAAAGTAAAATTTACAGCCATTGAAGGCAGCGATAGAACGGATGAAGTGCCAAATAGAGATGCCTCTGATTTCAGGCTAGATGAATCAAATATGTTCCTGAACAACAGATTTCAGGGGCGTGATTATATCCTACCTGGAAGCCGACTTGATTCAGGTGTCATGTTCAACACCGAAACAACCATGATTGGTGATATTTCAACCTTTGCAGGGATTTCTTATACTAGTTCAGGCAGAAATACCTCTCGTCACACCACCACAGATTCAAAATATTCTGATTATATTGCCTCGTTTGATATTAACACCCCATATCATATAAATTTATCATGGGCAGGGCGTGCAGATTCAAAAGATTTTGAAATTCTTGAATCTCGAACATCTATTGGCTATGGCTATAAAGGCACGCAGCTTAACCTAAACCATACTCAGATAGGCAAAAGCTTCTTCACTGCTGCAGATAATGACAGAGAACAAGCCTCACTATCTGCCAGCCAGAAAATAACCAATAGCTTGACGATTTCTGCTAACCAAGTATGGAATCTCAGCAATAATCAAACAAAGAAAGAACAATCTGTCTTTTCTGCACTTTGGACAGGCGGCTTTCAAGATTGTCTGACCCTGTCATTAGATTATGAAAGAGACCCATTTGCCGACCGAGATGTAAAAAAGGTAAGCCAGATACAGCTTTATCTGACCTTCAAATATCTCGGCACCATAAGCCAGTCAAACTTATTCCCTAAGAATTAGACTGCCCACAACTGAGAATCGGCTAATCCTCAATCAGCCATTTTGATAATCCTACCACCTCATCCACCCGATAGCCTAGCCTGTCATAAAAGGCTTTTACCTGTTCATTATCGGTGCGCACCAGCAGATTGATTTTAGGACAGCCCTCGGCCTCGCACCAGTTTTCGACCTGCCCCATCAACGCGCGGCCAATGCCACGCATTTGCCAGTCAGGATGAACAGCCAGATAATTCACACTACCTCGATGCCCGTCATATCCTGCCATCACACTGCCGATAATCTGGCTAGGGCGCGCACGCACCACAAGAAACAATCCATAGCCAGTCTGCGCCATCTGCTGTGTTTTGCGCGCAATATCCAGATGCGGATCATTCCACGCCCGATAAATACCCGCCTGCTTCCATAATGCCACCAGCCCCGTTTCGTCATCAGGCTGATAGTCACAGATTGACCAGTTTTGCGATGTCATAGCTACACCTTTTCTACAGGACAGCCAATTTCAATCAAATTATTATCTGGATCACGAATATAAAGCGAGCAAATTTGCCCAACTGCGCCTGAACGCATTACAGGGCCTTCTTCAATTTCAATATCACATGTTGCTAGATGCGCCTGCCATTCGGCAACGCAACGCTCAGATAGAAAGCATAAATCCTGACTGCCAGTTTGCGGCGAGCCTGCATGCGGGCTAAACGGCGCGGCCGCCTCATGCAGATTGATTTTCTGAACGCCAAAAAACAGCGCATATCTGGCATCACCACCCGAAGCAGGCAAAAACCTCTCAGCCTTCATGCCAAGCACCCGCTCATAAAACGCAATGCTAGCCTGAATATCAAGAACTGTCATAACAAGGTGATCAAGTGCTGTTATCATGTTGGTGGCTTTGTTTGTATCATAATGACGATAAGTGTGAATGGTTACTCTACCGTGACAGATTTTGCCAAATTTCGAGGTTGGTCAACATCTGTGCCTTTTTCCGAAGCGGTATAATAGGCTAGCAGCTGGGCTGGAACGGCCATAATCAGTGGTGAGAGTATCGGATCACAATCATCTATTATAATTTTATAATCTGCAAATTCAATCTGCTCAGAGACAGATTTGCTGGCAATGATAATGATTGTCGCGCCTCGTGCTTCTGCTTCTTTCAGGTTGGATAGAGTTTTTTCAGAAAGCGGGTCATTATCTACAAAACAGATAACTGGCAAGCCTTCTTCAATAAGCGCAATAGGCCCATGTTTCATCTCGCCTGCGGCAAAGCCTTCTGCATGAATATAGCTTAATTCTTTGAGCTTCAGCGCAGCTTCAAGCGCAAGTGGATAGAGCTTGCCTCTGCCCAAAAACAAACAGGAAGACGCACGTTTCAATTCAGCGGCAATCGGCC
>CBFHYU010000011.1:0-64329 GCA_965660165.1 Puniceispirillaceae bacterium (SeqCode) | reverse complement strand
CCGCCATATTTTGCAACCTCTTTAACCAAAGAAGACGCCACAAAATGCTGTTGTTCAGGGGCTGTTAGGAAAATTGTTTCTAGATCAGGCTTTAATCGTCTATTTGTAGATGCCATTTGAAATTCATATTCAAAATCTGCAACCGCTCTTAATCCCCTAATAATCATGCGCGCTTTGTTTTTATGAGCAAAATCTGTTAGCAAGCCAGTAAATGCCTCAACCTTAATGTCTTGCTGAATATCACCAGCCTGTCGCATTTTATTGATTTGCTGTTGCGCCATTTCAAGCCGCTCTTCTAGCGAGAATAGGGGGTTTTTTCCGCTATTTTCGGCAACACCAACAATCAAGCGATTACAAATCAAGCTGGCACGGGCAATGATATTCAAATGGCCAAATGTAAGCGGATCAAAAGTACCTGGATAAATCGCTGCTATCATATTTTCTGCCCATATTGCTAGATTGCAGGGTTATTCAGGCATATTGCCTTCTGCATCATCTTTGGTTTGCCCCTCTAAATCTGCGGACGGCACATTTGCCTCTTCTAAAGGAGAGGAGCCAGTATCGCCAGAGTTGCCAGTATCGCTATCATCGCTATCTGATGCGTCATCATCATCTACGTCTCTGATAATGCCAACAGAAACCACCAACTCAGACTTGTCGATTTCAAACAATCTAACCCCTTGTGTTTTTCTGCCAGCAATACGGATAGTATCTCCATCACCGCCATCAACACGAATTCGAATTACTTTGCCAGCATTAGTTACCAGCATCAGATGATCTTCGGCAAATACGGTAAATGATGCGACTACCTTGCCATTTCTCTCAGAGGTTTCAATATTGGCAACACCCTGCCCGCCTCTGGATGTGCATCTATATTCAGATACGGCCGTGCGTTTGCCATAGCCATTTTCAGTGATTGACAGCACATATTCTCTGTCAGGGTCACGGATAACACAGATAGACACAGCTTCATCTGCATCTTTAAGCCTGATACCGCGTACACCAACTGAATTTCTGCCTCTAAACAGCCTAACTTCATCCACATTAAACCGAATAGCCTTGCCAGAACGTGACGCGATAAGCACTTGGTCTGTTTCCTGACACGGCAAGACGCTAATCAGCCTGTCATCTTCGCCAAGCTTCATAGCTATTTTTCCGTTTCGCATGATATTTGTGAAATCAGATAGCAAGTTACGGCGAATAGTGCCTTTGGCCGTAGCAAATAAAATATTTAATTTATCCCAGCTAGCTACATCAGATGGCATTGGCATCACTGTTTGGATAGTTTCATCCTGATCAATCGGCAATAAATTGACCATAGCCTTGCCAATAGATTGCGGCGAGGCCACTGGAAGCTTGTAGCATTTTAGCTGATACACCATCCCTTTTGAGGTGAAAAATAGAATTGGCGTGTGGGTATTGGCAACAAATAGACGAGTGACATAATCTTCTTCACGGGTTTTCATGCCTGTGCGGCCTTTGCCGCCACGCCGTTGTGCCCGATAATCAGCCAGCGCCACCCGCTTGATATAGCCGCGATGGCTAACGGTAACCACCATATCTTCTTGCTGAATTAAATCTTCATCATCTTGGTCTGCTAGCGCATCCGATATTTCTGTGCGTCTTGGCTCTGCCAGCCTGTCATATGCCTGCTGCAATTCTTCTAATATCACCGACACTAGCTTGTCCTGTGATGACAGAATTTCAAGATAATAGGTAATATCTATTGCAAGCTGAGAGGTCTCGTCTGCGAGCTTTTCGCGTTCCATACCTGTCAATCGTTGCAGGCGCAATTCCAAAATTGCTCTAGCTTGAGTTTCTGACAAACGATAGCTATCATCAACTACTTCATGTCCAGGATCGTCAATAAGTTTAATAATTCCAGCCACTTCTGCCGCTGGCCACACCCTATCCATTAACTTCTGGCGGGCTTCTTCGCCTGTTTTGGCTGATCTGATAAGCTCGATAATTTCGTCTATTGAGGTAAGCGCTATCAGCAAGCCTGCTAGGATATGGGCTCTGTCACGTGCTTTACCAAGCAGGAACCGTGTACGTCTTACAACCACTTCCTGTCTGAACTCGCAAAAGGCGTCAATAACTTGCCGCAAGCTTAATTGCTGTGGGCGACCATTATGCATCGCCAGCATATTTACAGGAAAGCTAGTCTGAAAACGTGTATGGCGATAAAGCTGGTTCAACACAACATCAGCAGAGCCTTCACGTTTGATTTTTATCACAATACGCATACCCTGACGGTTTGATTCATCCCGAATATCCGAAATATGTTCAATAGTTTTATCGCGCACAAGCTCGCCAACACGCTCTAAAAGCTGTGATTTATTAACCTGATATGGAATCTCAGTGATAATAATCTGTTCTCTGTCCCCTGCTATTTGCTGGATTTCAGAGCGTGCGCGCATCACCACAGAGCCTCTGCCAGTGGTAAAGGCATCACGTATCCCTGCCCTACCCATTATCAGCGCGCCAGTTGGAAAATCAGGGCCCGTTACAATTTCCATCAGCTCTTCATCTGTTAAATCAGGGTTTTTGATAACAGCCTGACAGGCAGCGATCACCTCACCTGGATTATGAGGCGGAATATTTGTTGCCATTCCAACAGCAATACCCCCTGCCCCATTTACCAGCAAATTAGGATATTCTGCTGGTAATACTGATGGTTCTTCCTGAGTTTCATCATAATTAGGGACAAAATCGATAGTGTTTTTATCTATATCCCGCAACAATGATTCAGCAGAACGGGCAAGACGCGATTCTGTGTACCGCATGGCGGCCGCAGGATCGCCATCAATCGAGCCAAAATTTCCCTGCCCATCTACCAAAGGCAGCCGCATTGAGAAATCTTGTGCCATTCTGACCATAGCTTCATAGATAGAACTATCACCATGCGGGTGATAATTACCCATCACATCCCCGACCACACGGGCAGATTTACGAGGCGGCTTTGACCAGTCATAACCGCCTTCCATCATTGCATATAAAATTCGTCTATGAACAGGCTTTAGGCCGTCACGAACATCTGGCAATGCACGAGATACAATAACGCTCATCGCATAATCTAGATAAGATTTACGCATCTCATCAGAAATTGAAATCATATGTTCTGATGGCTGCGGTGGTAACGAATCAGTCAAAATATCTATCCTAACGCAAACGGGGCATATGCCTATGTGATATTAACACATCATACCATATTTATAGCAGAAAACAGAGATAAAACACAAAATATAGTAAAAAAGGCTGTCTTTTTTAGACAGCCTTTTGCGTGCTAATTTAGCGCAATTCCCTAGAATGGGATATCATCATCAATTCCTGCATCTGCTGGGGTTGGCGGCGGCGTGGTGCCTGCGCTGATACTACCTTGTGCAGGAGCGGATGAGCCAAAAGAATCGCCCCCGCTAGCACCACCGCGTGCGCCAAGCATGGTCAATTCGCCACGATAACGTTGAAGCACAACTTCTGTTGTGTATTTTTCGACCCCTTGCTGATCTGTCCATTTGCGCGTCTGAAGCTGGCCTTCAACATAGATTGTGCTGCCTTTGCTAAGATATTGCTCAGCAACATTAGCGAGCTGTTCATTAAAAATAACAACCCTATGCCATTCTGTTCTTTCGCGAGGCTCACCAGTATTTCTGTCTTTCCAGCGCTCTGATGTTGCCAGAGATAGATTTACAATTTTGGTTCCATCCTGAGTACTTCTAACCTCTGGATCACGGCCAAGATTTCCAACAAGAATAACTTTATTCACGCTTCCTGCCATGAGGGATGCTCCTTATATTCACTTTGACATGTTTAATGTAAGCCAAGCCTAGCACAATACATTATTATATGCTGTAATTTTATCTGAAAAATAACAGTGAAGATGGTTGAATCTTCTAAATCGCACTATATAAAAAACATTACGAATGGTGATGCCATATTTTATGGCTAGAATCGTAAGCGATTTTACCAGTTTGCACAGGAAATTATGATGACGACGCCTTTTTCTTCTGTATCAGAGCCGCGTATGATCTCGGTCAAAGGTGCAAGAGAGCATAATTTAGATAATGTGGATATTGATATTCCGCGCGATAGGCTGGTAGTAATCACAGGGCTATCTGGTTCTGGGAAATCTAGCCTTGCCTTTGATACCATCTATGCCGAAGGCCAAAGACGATATGTTGAATCGTTATCTGCTTATGCGCGTCAGTTCCTTGAAATGATGCAAAAGCCAGATGTTGACCTTATAGAGGGGCTATCACCTGCTATCTCTATTGAGCAGAAAACAACTTCTAAAAATCCGCGTTCAACAGTTGGAACAGTTACTGAAATTTATGATTATATGCGCCTATTATGGGCACGTATTGGCACTGCCTATTCCCCTGCTACAGGTCTGCCTATTACCTCTCAGACAGTAAGCCAGATGGTTGATAGCCTGCTCAATATGGAAGATGGCACTCGGCTATATTTGCTCGCTCCGATTGTGCGCGGCAGAAAAGGCGAATATCGCAAAGACCTTGCTGATCTGATGCAAAAAGGATTTAGCCGCGCCCGTATTGATGGTGAATTTTTTGAGTTAGATGACGTGCCAGCGCTTGATAAGAAGAAAAAGCATGATATTGAGATTGTGGTAGATAGAATTATTATTCGCAAAGATAATGATGAGCTGGCCACCCGACTTGCTGATTCAGTTGAAACAGCGCTCTCACTAACAGATGGTCTGGTATTTGCCGATAATGCTAATACAGATGAGCGCACGGTATTTTCTGCGCGGTTTTCCTGTCCTGTATCTGGCTTTACGATTGATGAGATTGAACCGCGTTTATTTTCCTTTAATAATCCGTTTGGCGCCTGCCCTGATTGTGATGGGCTGGGGGTGACAGCTCATTTTGATGCACAGCTAGTTGTGCCAGATGCGCGCCTATCATTGCGGGGTGGTGCGCTTGCCCCTTGGGCAAACAGCGCCTCAAAATATTATTTGCAGACACTTGAAAGTCTGGCGGCACATTTTGGTTTTTCGCTAGATGTGCCTTTTGCAGATCTCGACATCCAATCTCAGCAAATTATCCTAAATGGTAGCGGTAAACTGCCCGTTGAAATGAGATATGATGATGGGTTGCGTTCCTATCGCACAACAAAGCCGTTTGAAGGTATTTTGCCTAATTTGACCCGCCGCTATAAAGAGACAGATTCAAACTGGGTGCGGGACGAGCTTGAAAAATTCAGAGCAAGCCATCCCTGTGAGGCATGTAATGGAAAACGGCTTAAACTAGAAGCATTAGCGGTTAAAATTGGCGCGTTTGATATTGCCCAAATTACAGCCTTGTCAATTGGCGATGCTGTTGATTGGTTTGCCAATATTTCTGCCCACCTGAGCGAGCAGCAAAATATTATTGCCACGCCAATTTTGAAAGAAATCAATGAGCGGCTTGGGTTTCTGGCGAATGTTGGGCTGAATTATCTCAATCTATCTCGATATTCTGGTACCTTGTCTGGTGGGGAATCACAGCGTATTAGACTGGCCTCTCAAATTGGCTCTGGCCTTACGGGCGTGTTATATGTGCTTGATGAGCCATCTATTGGTCTTCATCAGCGTGATAATGACAGATTGCTTGCCACCCTTACCAGATTGCGTGATCTAGGGAATACTGTGTTGGTGGTAGAGCATGATGAAGATGCTATTCGCACCGCAGATTATGTGATTGATATGGGGCCTGGTGCTGGTGTGCGTGGCGGCAAGGTTATCGCCGCAGGCACGTCAGATCAAATTATTGCAAATAAAGATTCAATTACTGGTCAATATCTGGCAGGCACAAGGGCAATTGAAATCCCGCAAACGCGCAGAAAAATTACAAAAAAGCGGATGATTAAGGTAACACAGGCCTCTGGTAATAATTTGCAGGATGTATCTGTAGAATTTCCGTTGGGGGTTATGTGCTGTGTTACAGGTGTCTCTGGTAGTGGCAAATCAACCTTAGTGCTTGAAACCTTGTGGAAAGCCTTATCACGACAATTGCATAAGGCTCGTGAAATCCCTGCCCCCTATCAGAAAATAGACGGTATTGAATTGCTTGATAAGGTAGTGGATATTGACCAATCCCCAATAGGCAGAACCCCTAGATCGAATCCTGCCACCTATACAGGCGCGTTCACCCCTATCCGAGAATGGTTTGCTGGCCTGCCTGAAGCAAAAAGCAGAGGCTATAATGCTGGACGTTTCAGCTTTAATGTCAAAGGCGGTAGATGCGAAGCCTGTCAAGGGGATGGCGTTATCAAAATTGAGATGCATTTTCTGCCAGATGTCTATGTCACCTGTGACAGCTGCAAAGGCAAAAGATATAACAGAGAAACACTGGAAATAACATGGAGAAACAAATCTATATCAGATATTCTTGATATGACAGTTGAAGAAGGTGTTGACTATTTCAAGGCAGTTCCGTCAATCAGGGACAAGCTACAAACCATGTTGAGGGTTGGGCTTGGCTATATCAAGATTGGCCAGCAGGCCACAACCCTGTCTGGTGGTGAAGCACAACGTGTAAAACTATCGAAAGAGCTGTCAAAGCGGGCTACTGGAAAAACGATTTATATTCTTGATGAGCCGACAACAGGGCTTCATTTTGCAGATATCGAAAAATTGCTAGAGGTATTACACGAGCTAGTTGATAGCGGAAATACCGTGATTGTTATCGAACATAATCTAGATGTGATTAAAACAGCAGATTGGGTAATTGATATGGGGCCTGAGGGCGGTAATGGCGGCGGCATGGTCATTGCTATGGGCACACCAGAAGATGTTGCGCAAACACAAGGCTCTCATACAGGCACGTACTTAGCGCCAATTCTATCAAAAGCGCATAACCGAAAAGCTGGCTGAGCGCCAGTTTACTGATTTAGGATATATTATGACTAAAGCTGTATTGCATATTATTGGGGGCGGGCTTGCTGGCGCAGAAGCCGCATGGCAATGCGCGCAAGCTGGATGCAAGGTCATTATCCACGAAATGCGCCCTGTCCGCAAAACAGATGTACATCAAAGCGATGGGTTGGCTGAGCTGGTCTGTTCAAACTCATTTCGTTCAGACGATAAAACCCAAAATGCAGTGGGCGTGCTTCATGAAGAAATGCGTATGCTATCGTCTATCATCATGGCGCAGGCCAGCGTCTCATCTGTACCAGCAGGCGGCGCGCTTGCCGTTGACAGAGATATTTTTTCAGCCAAGGTAACAGAAACCCTTCAAGCGCATCCGCTTATTAGTATTGAGCGTCAGGAGATCACGAGCTTGCCCTCGGCTGAAGAATGGCCTTATGTGATTATTGCAACTGGTCCGCTTACCTCTACCGCATTGGCAGAATCGATTAGTGCGCTTACAGGCGAAGATGATTTGGCCTTTTTTGATGCGATTGCCCCCATAATTCATTTTGACAGTATCAATACAGATATAGCGTGGTTTCAGTCACGCTATGACAAGGCCACAAACGGAGGTAATGGGAAAGATTATATAAATTGCCCGCTAAATGAAGACCAATATAATGGTTTTATTGCCAATTTGCGTGAAGGTGAAAAAATATTATTTCGGGAATTTGAAGAAAATACCCCTTATTTTGATGGCTGTATGCCGATAGAGGTGATGGCAGAAAGAGGGTCTCAGACATTGCGATTTGGGCCTATGAAGCCTGTTGGACTCACCAATGGGCATGATGGCTCGCGCCCCTATGCAGTTGTGCAGTTGCGGCAGGATAATACACTAGGCACATTATTTAATATGGTTGGCTTTCAAACAAAGTTGAAATATGCAGAACAGGTTCGGATTTTCAGAACAATTCCAGGACTGGAAGCAGCAGAATTTGCACGTCTAGGCGGGCTTCATCGAAACACCTTTATCAATGCCCCTCGCCTGCTAGATAGCCAGCTCAGACTCAAAAACGCACCGCATCTTCGATTTGCGGGTCAAATAACAGGGGTTGAAGGCTATGTTGAATCTGCTGCGATTGGCGGCATGGCTGGGCGTATGGTAGCAGCTGAAATGCATGGTAAAAATTGGACTCCCCCTCCAGAATGTACCGCACATGGTGCGTTATTGCGTCATATTACGGGCGGGGCAATGGCAGATAGTTTCCAGCCTATGAATGTTAATTTTGGACTATTTCCGCCCCTTACCGAAACAACTGAAAAAGGCAGGCCATTAAAAGGCAGAGATAGAAAAATGGCCTATGCACGCCGTGCATTACACCAAATGGAAGCTTGGTCATCCTAAGCGCTGATTATCTTTATTTCGCGATGTAAACTCTCCAGAATAATTTGAAAATAAGCAAATTATCTGCCGAAACATCTGTTTCAATGGCCATGTTGACTGTTTCATTTATAGCAATAAGCCAATTTGCACTGCTACCACACGCTGTTCTTATTTCCTGTGTTGAGTGAAGAAGATCAGGCGATAACCCCGCTTTGCTTTGTGCCATAGCCACCCCAATTTGCCTAATAATCTGGATGGCATTATCTGTCATAGGGATAGTGCATATTCTGGCCATATCTACAAAACAGGCGCTATAGCATGTCTCGCACTGAACTTGCGGTGATATACCCGCCTGCTGAAGCGCCTCTTGCCAGATAGTTACTATTTTAATAAAGCTGGTCTTATCATCATATTTTGCTAGCCGTGATAGTAATTCATGGCCATGAGGCACGTTAGCTGTAGTAAGTGCGTCATAGAACCATTGCAAGCGCATAGCGGCCAAAAGCGGCTCTGATGCTGCTGAAAAGGCTGCTTCACACGCTAGATGTAATTGCCATAAATCACTTAAATGCAGAATGTGGGTGCGAGGCGCAAATACAAGGCATTTTGCCATGACTGGTGCGCTATCCCTTAAGGCAGAAAGACTGCTCATCTTTATTCTATGGCTATCAAAGCGGCGGCGGCTTTACGCCCCTCAGTCAACAGCACATTCCATGTTCTACAGGCAGCAGCTGTATTCATCACATCCATTTTGATTTGATGTTCTGCAAGTGCAGTGCGGATATCTGGCAAGTGGCTGGTCGCTATCTCGCCTAGTCCAAATAAGATAAGTTCAGGCGCCATTTCTATCAAAGGGTTGAGCGATTCTAGTGTAATATCCTCTGCTGAGCCAACATCCCATGTAAATGTCTGGCGCATAGCTACTAGCTGATGCCCCTGATAGGGTTGTTTTGCAATACGAAACCCGCCATTCCCATAGGCATGAACAATCTGAAGTTTGCCGTCATCGGAAAATTCCTTGATAGAAACAAGCGGATTGTTCAGGTCAGTCGTTGGCCTCATCAATTATCCTGCTCTCGTTCATATTCTGGAACTGATATGTCATGTGTTTCATCTTGCGCTTTTTTCAGGTCAAACCTGTTAATCATAGCAATGGCAATAAAGATAGATGAATAGGTGCCAATCACAACGCCCCATAACATAGCGATTGCAAAATCACGAAGCACAGCGCCGCCAAATAGAATAATCGCAATCAGCGCAAGTGCTGTCGTCACTGATGTCATAATGGTTCTAGACAGCGTTTCATTTACGGATTTATTCAAAATATCTTGTTGATTCCAAGATTTGAATTTCCGTAAATTCTCTCTTACCCTATCAAACAGAACAACGGTATCATTGATTGAATACCCAGCGATGGTTAGCACAGCCGCTACAGTAGCTAGATTAAACTCAAACCCTGTAATAGTGAACAGCCCAATAGTAGATATGACATCATGGCTAAGGGCAATAATTGCCGCAATAGAGAACTGCCATTCAAACCGAAACCAAATATAGACCATAATAGCCCCAAGCGCACATAGCACAGCCAAAACCCCTTTTTTGGCAAGCTCGGCACCAATGGTTGGGCCTACAAATTCTGTTCTGCGTATCTCAAAGCTATCACCTAATGCGGTTGTAACTTTTTCAATTGCTTTAATTTGGGCAGTTTCATCACCTTCTTGTCGCTGGATTCTGACCAAAATATCAGTATCTTTGCCAAAGCTTTGAAGCGCGATTTCACCTAGACCAAGCGCACCTAAATCACCTCTGAGAGACGCAATATCAGCAGGCTGTTCAGAGCGAGCTTCAATCAATATCCCGCCTTTGAAGTCAATTCCAAGATTAAGCCCTTTTGCCATAAACAGCCCTATCGACAAGATTATCAGCAAGGCTGAAAATATAGATGTCACTTTGGTAACTGACATAAAATCAATGGCGGTTTTTTGAGGAACAAGTTTCAATCTAAACATAGCAATATTCCTACAGCACCAGTGATGTTGGACGTTTTCTATTCACCCATAATACGATAAATAGACGGGTGAGCATGATAGCTGTAAACATTGAGGTGAAAATACCTATTGATAATGTCACAGCAAACCCTCTTACAGGGCCAGACCCAAAAGCAAATAAAAATAGCGCCGCAAATAGCGTGGTCAAATTCGCATCAATAATGGTTGAAATAGCGCGGGCATAGCCTTCTTCGATGGCAGCTCTTACCTTGCTTGCTTTGCCTAATTCTTCTCTAATACGCTCAAAAATAAGCACATTAGCATCAACCGCCATTCCCATTGTTAGCACAATACCTGCAATACCAGGCAAGGTTAAGGTCGCTTGCAAGGCAGATAATGCGCCAAGCATTAACACCACATTGCCAATTAGCGCAAGATCAGCAAATACCCCAAACAAACCATAGCTTAACACCATATATCCCATCACCAGAATAAAGCCGACAATCACAGCAATTTTACCTGCCTCTATTGAATCGGCGCCAAGACCTGGCCCCACAGATCGCTCTTCAAGCACGATAAGCGGCGCTGGCAATGCCCCTGCCCGCAAAATTAGCGCAAGTTCCTGAGTTTCCTGAACACCAAAATTGCCTGTAATCTGGCCTGATGAGAAAATCTGAGATTGAATAACAGGGGCGGATACAACTTTGCCATCTAGCACAATCGCAAATGCTCTGCCGATATTCTCGCCTGTTACACGACCAAATTTACGACCACCAGTTGCGGTAAGCTGAAAGGATACAGATGGCCGATTATTCTCATCAAAGCTGGCAGATGCTGTTTCAAGGTCTTCACCACTTACCATCACCAGCTTTTCAACCACATAGGCAGGGTCACCCTCTTTCAGCCCATCTAACAATGCACTGCCAGGGGGCACACGCCCTTGATTACGAGCCTCATTGGCTGAAATACGAGGGTCAACAAGTTGGAAGGTAAGCTTTGCTGTACGCCCAATAAGACGCTTGATACGATCAGGATCATCAACACCTGGTAGCTGGATCAAAATGCGATCTCTGCCCTGCCTTTGGATAAGCGGCTCTTTCGTGCCATCAGGATCAAGGCGTTTGCGCACAATTTCAATAGATTGCTCAACCGTTCTGCCAGCAAGCGCAAACAGCCCCTGCTCATTAAAGGCAATTTGATATGATAAATTATTATTTACCACATCAAATTCTGCGCCTAACTCGTTGAAAAACTGATTAAGTTTTGGTTTATCTTCTTCTTTTCTAATTCTAAAAACAGTCTGTTTATCAGCCGCTTTAAGCCCATTAAACCCGACCCGCTGGCTTCTTAGATAGCTCCGCAGATTCTCAGCAATATCAGATAATCGTTCGGTTTCTACCTTTTCCATATCTACTTTTAGAAGCAGATATGAGCCGCCCTGCAAATCAAGCCCTAGATTGACAGGCTGGCCAGGCAGAAAGCTTCCGCTTTCATCTTCAGTATTAAGCAGATTTGGTGCTGCAAATACCAAGCCTAGCGCCAGCACGCCAAACACAATCAGTTTTTTCCATAACGCAAATGGCAGCATGACAATACTTCTTTTCAGAGTTCACTAAAAAAGAGGATTAGCTCTTTTTGCCGAATCCAAACAACCCACCTGATTTTTTCTCATCATTTGCGGCTGGCTTTGGTGCATTTTTCTTCTGAGGCACATCAGCAATCATTGTACGCATTACATTAACACGCACATCTTTTGCAATCTCAACCTCAACTGTGTCCTGTTCTGCGACAGATTTTGTCACAGTGCCTGTAATTCCGCCTGACGTTACAATCTTGTCGCCTTTTGAGACAGATTCAACCATTTGACGATGTTCTTTTGCGCGCTTCTGCTGAGGGCGGATCAAAAAGAAATAAAATACGATAAAAATAAGGGCGAATGGCAATAATGAACCAAGACCACCGCCACCGCCAGCAGCTGATTGTGCAAATGCAGGGCTGATAAGCATGAATATCTCCTTATATTCAGTCTGTAACATACCGCCCTCGATAGCATCATACTGTCATAGGCGGCTGTTATTTGTTATTGCTCGCACCATACCTGCCAGATGAACAGGCGGCAACAGCAAACTAGTGATTGGCTAGGCAAAAAAGTCATCCTATTCACTTTTTGGGCAAATTCGGATAGAGATAGGGGCATAAGCTGTCACAGGATTAGCAAAAACAGCGTTATTAGCTAGGGAGTTTAGTTTGGACAATCAGCAATTAGAGCGGATAGCCTCTGCATTGGAACGGCTTTCGCCTGAAGCTGCTACTAGTGATGATATGGCGGCCTTTGAAGGCTATATTTGGCAGTCAGGTGACAATATTCTGCGCGGTATCAACGATATTCAACGTTTGCCGCTAGAAACGCTTATCGGTATTGATCCACAAAAACACCAGCTTATTGAGAATAGCCGTGCCTTTGCAACTGGGCTAAGAGCTAATAATGCATTGCTATGGGGCGCTAGAGGCACAGGCAAATCATCATTGGTAAAATCTGTTCATGGCCAGCTTATCAAAGAGGGCTTCTCAATCGCACTTGTTGAAATTCAAAGAGAAGATTTATCTGACCTGCCGCTATTGATGGACACGCTATCTCAGATAGATAGACGTTTTATGATTTATTGCGATGATCTGGCCTTTGAGCATGATGATATTAGTTATAAATCGCTTAAAGCCGTATTGGAAGGCGGGCTTTCTGGACGGCCTGAAAATATTGTATTTTATGCAACGTCAAATCGACGTCATTTAATGTCACGCCAGATGATTGAGAATGAGAGAGGCTCAGCCATCAATCCATCTGAAGCAGCCGAAGAAAAAATCTCGCTGTCAGATAGATTTGGTCTTTGGATTGGATTTCATTCTGTTGACCAAGAGAATTTTCTGGCAATGGTTTATGGCTATGTCAGCTATTATAATATCCCTGCCGAACAGGAATATGTGCGTTCAGAAGCGCTAAAATGGGCAATGGCGCGTGGCAATCGTTCAGGGCGCACAGCACATCAATTTATCGTCCATCTTGCGATGGAATTTAAGATATCTATCTAGCCTGTCTAGCTTGCGATCAAAATTCTAGGATTGATAGGTTGGCGTGCGCGTCTAATCTCAAAATGAAGCTGTGGGGTGGTGACATTGCCTGTCTGGCCAACTTGACCAATCATCATGCCAGAAGATAGCACATCCCCCTCAGCAACCGATACAGACCCAAGATGGGCATAGGCTGAAATATAGCCGCCTTCATGCTTTACCAGCACCAGCGTGCCAAATGATTTCAGATTATCGCCAACATAAGCAACCGTGCCAGGAGCTGTTACCTGAACGTTTGTGCCTTCATTTGCCGCTATTTTAACACCATCATTATGAACCCCTTTGCCCGCCGGTCCATATTCAACGATTAGCTCACCTGAAATAGGCCAGCTAAAGCCAGCGCTGCCTAGCGATGGTGCAACAAAAGATTTGCGCGGTGTTGCGGCAATGCTAGCCTGCGTGGCTGGCGCTCTGGCTGCAGTTGGCAAGGTTGTCGAGCTATCCAGCCCTTCTATGTTCAGCACGGACAAATCGATTGAATCAGGCAAGATAAGCCTTTGGCCTTCGCTTAGCTGGTAGGGCTGTGTCAGCCCGTTAAGGTCTGCAAGCTGGCTTTCGCTTACCGCATAACGCTGTGAGATCGTATAAAGCGTGTCTGAAATCTCAACATCATGGAATCGTCGTGGCGATACAATCAAAATTTGACCCGCTGTCACTTCAGCATTATCAAGCACATTATCCATCATAATAGACAGGGGTGATACCTGATATCTGTTGGCTATTGTGAATAAATCATCACCTTCACGCACGGTTATCTGGCCAGACGGAGGCAGATTCTCGATCGAAATCCGCAATGGCGCTTGTTCCAAAGGAGCTGGTGTATCACGGGTAAATGACAGGTTTTTTTCAATCGATTCAGTGACAGAACATGCGCCTAACCCTGTGACAAGCACCATGCCAATTACCAAGCTTAGCCAGTTACGCTGCATAAATATCATAGCGCCTCATTCCTTTGCGATGTATCTGCCAATACCCTTACAGTATCGTTATGACGCTGTTCCTGCAACCATTGGTACAAACCGAACAGCCATCAATTCTGTTAAGGTAAATTCATCACCATTTCGTGTCAATGTGACTAGCACTTCTTTGCCTGCTTCACCCACAGGCGCAACCAGAATACCGCCATCCTTTAGCTGAGATTTTAGTGTATCTGGAATCTTCTTAATCTGACAGGTAACAATTATTTTTTCAAAAGGCGCTGCTTCTGGCCATCCCAAATGGCCATCTGCATGGCGGAATAGCACATTTGATATTTTAAGTGTTTTTAGCTTATTTTCTGCCGATACCAGCAATGGTCTTATTCGCTCGACCGTATAAATACGCCGTGCCAAACAGGACAGAATAGCAGTCTGATACCCACTGCCTGTACCAATTTCAAGCACCCTGTCAGACTGTTTTAGTGCAAGTGCTTCTGTCATTCTGGCAACCACATAAGGCTGTGAGATAGTCTGATTGCCAGCGATTGGCAACGAGGCATTTTCATATGCGTGCTGTCTTAAACTTTCAGGAACAAATGCCTCACGAGGCACTTTTTCAACTGCAGAAAGAATCGCTTTATCTGTAATTGATTGGGAACGAAGCTGCATGATTAGATTTGCTTTATGTAGCAGAAAATCATCCATAATATGCCGATCATCCCCTAACGCTAAACATTAAAAATCTGTATTATCCAGCTTGTTGGTATATGCGCTGTCATTGGCATCCATCGTAAGCATTGTCATGGCAATAAAGCCTTGTTCCAGCCAGAATCTATCACTTTGATCTAGCATTTCAGGCGTTGTAACAAGCGGGCCAATTCGGAATGTATCAGGCTGAGTGCCGTCAAAAATTTCATCACAGAATTTATGGGTATCAAGGCTAGCTTTGCGAATACCTTTTACCGCGCCATTTTTCCTGCCAGGCATATTGATATTCAATACTGCTCGGCTGGGAATAGACACAGACAAGGCATATCTCAGCGCTATTGGCGCAAAATTTATGGTTGGCTCAAAATCAGCTTCTTCACGCGCATGTTGCTGTGATAGCGCGATAGCAGGCACACCATTTATAGCCGCTTCAAATGCCGCCCCTACTGTACCTGAATAGCCGACATCATCGCCAACATTCATGCCATGATTAACCCCAGATAGCACCAAATCAGGCTTTTCTTCCTTAAACAGAATATTCATTGCCAACATCACACAGTCAGCAGGCGTACCGCCCACCTGATAGCGATTTTCATCAATTTGGTGAAAGGCAATATCTTTATGAAGGCTGATTGAACGCCCTGTACCAGATTGATTGGCGGCAGGCGCCACCACTGTGATTTTTGACGCAAATTGACCTGCCAACGTTTCAAGAACAGTTAGCCCATATGCAGAAATACCATCATCATTTGTAAGTAGAATATGCATCAATCACTTTGCGAAACCAGCTGGTTAGCCCAGCCTGTCACAACCCATATAGCTATGAAGCACCTCTGGCAGAATCACTGAGCCATCTTCTTGCTGTCCATTTTCAATAATCGCTATCATGCATCTACCTATCGCTAAGGCAGAGCCGTTTAATGTATGCACAAAATCTGTTTGCGCATCAGCACTGCTTCTTGTTCTAGCTTTCATGCGGCGTGCCTGAAATGACCCACAGTTTGAACAGGATGATATCTCGCGATACATCCCCTTCCCGTCATCTTGACCTGGCAACCAGACTTCAATATCTAGCGTCTGTTGCGCTGAAAATCCAGTATCGCCTGAACATAATCGCAAGACACGATAGGCAAGTCCAAGACGTTGTAATATGGTTTCTGCACAGCTTGTCATGCGCTCAAGCTCAGCTGCCGATTCAGATGCAGGCACAATGCTAACCAGCTCAACTTTCGAGAATTGATGCTGACGAATTAGCCCTCTTGTGTCCCTGCCCGCTGAGCCTGCCTCAGCGCGAAAACATGGTGTAAAGGCTGTTAGCCGCATCGGCAATTCATCCATAGGCACTATCTGGTCAGCCACAAAATTTGTTAGGGGTACTTCTGCTGTAGGAATAAGCCATCTATCATCTGTTGTCTTGAACAGATCATCTGCAAATTTTGGCAACTGGCCAGTACCTGTCATTGTCTGAGTAGTCACCAAAGCTGGCGGCAGAATTTCAAGATAGCCATGTTCTTTTGTATGAACATCAAGCATGAAAGCGGCGAGCGCACGCTCTAGCCTTGCAAGCTGCCCCTTAAGCACAACAAATCTTGCGCCAGATAATTTGGCCGCAAGCGGAAAATCCATTGCGCCCAACCCTTCGCCAATATCAACATGGTCTTTTGGGGTGAAGGAAAAGCTTGGTTTACTGCCCACTTCACGCAATAATTCATTCTCATCTTCATCCGCGCCATCAGGTACAGCGTCATCTAGAATATTTGGCAATGAAATAAGATATTCCTGCAATTTCGCGTCTAATTCTGCATCCTGTTCTTCAAGCTTTGGAATATCTACTTTAAGGGTAGCTACCTCTTTCATCAGTGCATCTGCATCACCACCTTGCGATTTAATCTGGCCTATTTGACGGCTAGCATCATTACGGCGGGACTGTTTTTCTTGAAGCTTTGATTGAATGTCACGTCTTGTTTTATCAAGCGCCACAATTTCATGTGCAAGTGGCTCAATGCCTCTGCGCCCGAGCGCAAGATCAAATATTTCAGGATGTTCACGAATGAATTTTATATCATGCATAACAGCAGGCCTTTGCTAGAGGTATGGCAAAACATCTCATGCTTTGCCTATTTTTTATGGGCGTCTGGATCTTCTTTTGGCTCAATAATCCGCGCACCTATGATGGAAATTTCATATAAAATAATCACAGGCACAGCCAGCAATATTTGAGAAATAACATCAGGGGGAGTCAAAATAGCAGCCGCAATAAAGGCAAGCAAAATAGCATATTTTCTGCCGCCACTAAGTGTTGACGAAGTCATTAACCCTGCCCGAACAAGCAATAATAACAATACTGGCAATTCAAAAGACAGCCCAAACGCAAACATCAAGCGCATCACAAGGCTAAGATATTCACTAATGCGGGGCTCAACCTCAATCGCAAGCGTGCCATTTCCGCCTTGCATTTCAAATGACAGGAAAAAATCCCATGCTAACGGGATGACCACATAATATACCATTGCCGCCCCCAAAAAAAACAACACAGGGGTGGCTAGCAAAAACGGATAAATCGCTCTGCGCTCATTTTTATAAAGGCCAGGCGCGATAAACCGCCATACCTGAAGCAACATAAATGGAAAGGTTAGCGAAATAGATACGAAAAACGCTACCTTAACCTGCGTGAAAAAGCCTTCATGCAGAGCTGTAAAGATCATGCGGGCGACCTCTTCCCGCTCAGCAAGAGGAGCTTGTAGAAACAGATAGACAATTTCGGCAATATTCTGTGTATCACTGCCAAACGGGCGGATAAAACAGGCTAGAAACACAAAAACAAAGCCAAGCATCACAAAACCGATCCGATTTCGTAATTCAGTAAGATGGTCAATCAGGCTCATTGAGCCTTCATCAAGCTGTTCTGTTTCAGCCATTACAGTTTCTCGCTTTTACTATCATCTGAGGTGGCTTTTGACGTAGCCTGTGAGGCGGGTTTAGATATATCTGATTTGGCTGTTTTTTGAAGTTGTTTTACATCATCACTAATCTCATCAACAGACGCAGAAGATTTAATTTTATTAAGCTCTTCTTTGGTATCATCATCAATGATAGTGGCCATATCTTCTAGATTGCCCGTTTTCAGGTCAGTAACGAATTTTTTTACATCCCCCATATCGGAATCTTTAGTAGCCTCTTCTAACGATGATGTGAATTCCCGTGCCATTGAGCGTGCTTGCGATGTGAGCTTGGTAAACATCCTTAGAACTTTAGGCAGGTCTTTTGGGCCAACGACCATCATCAGCACAAAACCAATAATCAGAAATTCAGACCAGCCTAAATCGAACATATTCTTTTCTCATAATCATATAAGATAGGAAGACACCATTTTGCGAAGCCACGCCATGCACCCCCAAATGAAGTGATATCCATAGTGGCGTGGCAACATATCACAGCTCAGAACACAACATGGTTCACGTAGCATCCTAAGTGTTTATGAATGAAACCCTACTTAGATTTAGCCGCTTTTTTCTTAGCTGCTTTTTTCTTAGCTGCCTTTTTAGCGGTTTTCTTTGATGCTGTTTTTGCGGCTTTCTTTGCAGGCGTTTTAGGCTTCACAGCAGCTTTTTCTTCAATAACTTCTGGCTCTTCAGCGTCATCTTCTGCTTCACCTGGCTTCATGCCTTCTTTGAAATTTCTAAGGCCTTTGCCAAAATCACCCATGATTCCAGAAATTTTGCCAGGACGTGCAAATAAAATCAGCACAACAGCAAGCACAATTATCCAGTGCCAAATGCTTGTGAAACCCATTGCTAACTCCTCTTTCAATAAATATTTAGCGTTAAAACAATTACCATAACTTATCTTAATATATGACGCATGCACTATAAACTTGCATAAAGCTGGCGGCAATACGTCATTTCAGTCAAATCGCTATATTTTACCTGCTGGCAGGATAGATAAACGTCTGTGACGGATCAATTTCGATAAATACTTCCTGTCCAGTATGTAAAAAATTCAAGCCAGGCAATCTGGCATGAAGGTGTAAATCGATATTTTCTTCAGGTTTTCTTATCTCAACATGCACCAGCGTATATCTGCCTAGCAAATGCGAGCTCATCACCTCGCCTTTAACAGCGGTTTTAGATTGGGTATGCACATTTATGCCTTCATATCGCAAAATCATAACTGCTTGCTCATCGCCAGATATATGGGGCGCATCAAGTGTTCCAAAAATACTTTTGACTTTGCCTGCCCCAATCCCCACTGCAGGTATTTGGTTTACTTCGCCAAAAAATTCAGCAACAAACGCATTTTCAGGTCGGCAATATAGGTCAATAGGCCGTCCTTGCTGCATTATCTTTCCCTCATTTAGCACCACAATTTTATCAGACATAAACATAGCTTCTTCTGCATCATGGGTTACGATAAGCGCGGCAATTTTCTCAGATTTCAGCATATGAAGCATTCTGTCACGCACACGCTCACGCAAACGGCTATCTAGCCCTGAATAAGGCTCATCAAACAGAATCAAATCAGGTGACGGCGCAATCGCACGTGCAACAGCAACGCGTTGTTGCTGGCCACCTGATAGCTCATGCGGATAATAATGTGCATATTCAAGCACATCTAGCTCGTTTAGAATATCTGCTACCCGCTCCTTTAGGGCAGTGTCTTTATAATTCGCTGGCTTAATCCCAAAAGAGACATTTTTTTCAACCGTCATATGCGGAAATAAAGCATAGGACTGGAACACAATCCCCATATTACGATGCTCTGGAAGCGTAATCGTATCAGGGGTTGAAATCTGGACATCATGTTTTTTGATTATCCCTGATGATGGTGTTTCAAACCCCGCAGCAAGACGTAACATGGTGGTTTTCCCGCACCCGCTAGGCCCAAGCAGGCTTACAATTTCGCCATTCTGAATCTGAAAGGAAATATCTTCAACTGATTTTACACGACCATATTGATGATAAATGTTATCAAAGCTAATGAGCGGCTGACTATGCGCCATTGACGGGGTGTTATTTGTCATCCCTGCCTCATTCATCTTTTGCCTCATTCATCTTCTGGCCATTCATCTTTTGATAACCCTGCTTCTTCATCTAAAAAATCTTCAGCTAGCAAATCATCATCTGGGATATCATCAACTGTATCTTCTGGCTCAAGCGGGTTAATCATCTCACTAACCCCTGCCAGAATTTGCCCTTTCCTGAGCAGACCAGCAGATTTTAGCTCTTCAATACCTGGCAATTCTGATAAGGATGATAGCCCAAAATGATCTAGAAACGCGGAACTTGTTCCCCACGTAAGCGGTCTTCCAGGCGTTCTGCGTCGTCCTTTTGGTTTAATCCATCCCAATTCTAGCAAAATATCGACCGTGCCACGTGACAGGCTGATACCTCTAACCTCTTCAATTTCTGACCGTGTAATGGGTTGGTGATAGGCGATAATCGCCAGCACTTCCATTGCGGCGCGTGATAAGGGGCGTTTTACCTGACGTTCAATATTGAGACGGGGCGCAATATCTGCTGCTGTTCGAAAGGCATAAAACCCACCTTCCATGATAGATAGCTCAATGCCTGACTCTGAATTATATCGCTCAGAAATCATGTTTATAACCGTTTCAAGCTGACTGTCATCTTTAAGATACACCATCAGCTCTTTTGCGCTCACAGGTTCAGGAGACGCAAAAATACGTGCCTCTATGATGCGAGCAATTTGATGAATATCCATCATCACTTCAATGGTGTCGGTTATTTCATGGTATGACTGAGTATCTGTCATACGGTTTGTTCCTTTGATTTAATGTAAACAGGGGCATAGGCATTTGCTTGTCTTATTGTCAAAATGCCTTGCTTTGCCAGCTCAAGAGACGCCACAAAATGAGACGCAACTGCCGAACGTCTGTCAAGAGGTGATGCCAGATTAGCAGGCAAAAAGGATTGTAGGACTGTCCAATCTGGACTTCTGCCTATCAGACCTCTAAGCCGTTCTACCGCATCTTGCACCGAAAATAATCTGGTGGCAGCTACGGTTAATGTGCTTGCTTCGGCAGATGAGCGGATGTCGCCATAAGCAGACAGCAAATCATACAGGCTTGCTTCCCATTCAATCTGTTCGGTTTTTTCAATTTTATCCGATACGGCACGGCTTAATCGGCTGATCCCAAGCATAGGCATATCTGCCAGTCTTTTGGCGGCTGACTGCATGGCTTCTAGCCGCAATAGCTGAAAGCGAAGCGCATCAGACATATCAATCACTTCTTCTTGCTGTTCAGGCTCAAGTTCAGGCAATAACAATCTGGATTTTAGATAGGCGAGCCAAGCCGCCATCACCAGATAATCTGCGGCAATTTCAAGGTCAATTTTGCGTGCAGATTGAATATAGGCCAAATATTGTTCTGCCAATGGAAGAATCGAGATTTTTCCCAAATCCACCTTCTGCTCTCGAGCCAGAGACAACAAAAGATCAATTGGTCCTTCAAATCCGTCAAGATTCACAAATAGAGATAATTGGGTATCGTCATCTTGGCTAACAAATTCTGCCATATTTATTCCCCTGCCTTTTTAACGATACAATCCTGACCTGCCTTATTTAATTTCGAGCACACTTCAGTTGCATCTTCTTTGCGCACAGGCTCTGAGGTAACACGCCAATAAGTCACGCCATTACTATTATCAGCTCTGACAATACCAAGCGAAATATTATTCATCCTATCTTTATGCTTTTCATTCAATAATGCGGCTGTTTTTTCAGCTTTTTCCAATGACCGAAACGCTGCTACCTGAATTGTGAATAGCTGGATTTCCGTATTTGAATCTAATTTTCGGGTTGGCTGAACTGGCCGTTGTTTTGGCATAAGATCAACTGGATTATCTTGGGCATCAGCAGTATCAGAGACAGTGTCAGCATCAGGATTTTCCTGTCTATCAGACGGGCTATCTTGTGTGTTGGAGGCAGTAGTCTGATTTGGCGCAGATGCATTATCTTTGGAGTTATTGTCAGCTATATTTTGATCAGCATTTTTGACAGTTTCTGCATTTAGCTTATCTTCATCAGGGGTTGCTATCATAATAGATTGCGGGCTGTCTTGCAGAGGGGCTGGCGGCATTTCAGGTTGCTCATCACCAAGCACAATAGTTTCGACAGCATCATCTTTGTTATTCAGATCATCTATCATATCTAGCACGCGTGAATTTTGATGCGGAATATCCCGTCCACCCTCATTCACAGGCTTTACCCTTATTGGGTTTTCAGGGCTTCTTATCACAGCTATTTCATCTGTATTAGATGATGACATAAACAGCCATGCCAGCCCCCCACTAGCCAAAATTGTTAGCAACAATATGAATTTAATCAGGCCACTAGAGCCAGCAGATTTTGGCTGTTTTTTTGCAGATGAATTAGGCGTCTCAGACATTACATTTCCTCAACAGCATTTACAGATAATAGCTCTAACCCTAATTTTATGGTCTGTGCCACAGCCGTTACCAACGCCACTCTTGCACTGCTTAACGCCTCATCATGCTCAACAATAAAGCGCAGTTCGGGTTGTTCGCGGCCTGCTGTCCAAAGGCTGTGAAACAGGCTAGCAAGCTCTATCAGATAAAAACAAATTCTATGAGGCTCATGCATAGTTGCCGCAGATAAGACAAGGCTAGGCCATGAGGCAAGATGTTTGATAATCCTCACCTCATTGATATTATCAAGCGTGATACCCGCAGAAATTCGAGGTCTCAGATGCGCATTCTGGCGAATAACAGAGCAGGCTCTTGCATGGGCATATTGTACATAAAAAACAGGGTTGTCTTTGCTTTTTTCAGTCACTTTTGCATAGTCAAATTCAAGCGTTTGATCATTTCGGCGCGTCAGCATAATAAAGCGCATTACATCAGGGCCAACCGCCGCCATTACATCATTTAAGGTAACAAAGGTGCCTGCCCGTTTGCTCATCTTCACAGGCTTACCCTTATCCAGCAAAGATACAAGCTGGCATAATTTTACATCAAGCACATCATCTACGCCTGAAACAGCATAGCTGGCCGCTTTCATCCGCTTTACATAGCCGCCATGATCTGCGCCCCACACATCTATCAGCTTGCCATTTGTGCGCTTGAATTTATCTGCATGATAGGCCACGTCTGACGCAAAATAAGTCCAGCTTCCATCTGATTTTTGCAAGGGTCTGTCTACATCATCTCCAAATTGAGTCGCTTTGAACAGTAATTGTTCTCTAGGTTCCCAATCTTCTGGTAATTGACCTTTTGGCGGCTCTAACACCCCTCGATATACCAATCCAGCTGATGTGAGTGATGCAATTGCCTCATCAACCTTTCCAGAGGTAACCAGCTCATTCTCAGAGCTAAACCTGTCCATAGTGATGCCTAGCGCGTCTAAATCTGCCTTAATGCCATCCATCATAGCGTTGATGGTAAATTCACGCACCTGTGCCAGCCATTCTGATTCTGGCTTTTCTGCAAGACTGCCGCCAAATTCCGCACGAAGCGCCTCACCAACCTCAATCAGATATTCGCCAGGATATAGGCCTTCTGCTATCTCTATATCGTCATGACCAAGCGCCTGCAAATAACGTAAAAAGGCAGAACGGGCAAGCACATCTACCTGCGCGCCTGCATCATTGATATAATATTCCCGAGTAACTGCTTTCCCTGCAAAGCTAAGCAAGTTGGCAAGCACATCTCCAAAAATAGCGCCACGCGCATGGGCTGCATGAAGCGGGCCTGTGGGATTGGCTGAGACAAATTCTACATTCACAGCCTCTGGATTTTCAGCATATATCCGCCCAAAATCCTTGCCAGCCTTAATTATGGCTTCAAGTTGAGATGCCCATACCCCATCTGCAAGCTGGATATTGATAAAGCCAGGCCCTGCTATATCAACCGATTTAATTGTTTCAAGCTGTTTAAGCTGTTCTGATATAATGTCTGCAAGCTGGCGAGGCGGCATACCAATCTGTTTGGCCAGCACCATAGCCGCATTTGTTGACAGATCACCATGCGCTTCATCACGCGGCAATTCAACAACTACCCGACTAACATCAAGCTGGTTATCAGCAAAGCTATCTGTACAGATAGCAATGATTTGTGTGTGTAATGATGTAAAGATGGTCATATCAGACAAGTATAGGCCCTAATTCAAAAATACGTTCATATTCTAATAACGCATAGCGGTCTGTCATGGAAGCCAGATAGTCAGCAATTATGCGCGCTTTTTGCGCATCATCACATTTAGCCAGCTTTTTTCGCCATGATGTAGGCATCAGATTTTGTTCATCAAACAATCTGGTGAAAAGCTGTTCAAGCACTCGCTTTGATTTTGACGTCATCCTGTTAACCTTGTAATGACGCCAGCTTTCGGTAAATAAAAACTGTCTTAGTGCGGCAATTTCCTCAGATGCTTTTTGGGAATGACAGGCAGTGAATGCTGAATGGTTTCTGATATCATCACAAGAAGTAGGCGCTAATTCAGTGAGCCTTTGAGATGTCATCTGCAAAAGATCGCGAACAAAATAGCTAATCAGATGCCGCCTCATCTCATAGGTAAGTCGTCCCATTTCAAGCTGGCCATACTTGCTGTTAATCTGGTCTAAAATCTGTCCGACCACAGGCAATTCATAAAGCTGTTCAATTTGAAGCAGGCCAGCACGTAACGAATCATCAAAATCATGTGAAAGATAGGCAATGTCATCTGATAAATTGGCGATTTGGGCTTCTAAAACAGGATATTTGGCCAGTCTAAAATCATAAATGCTATTTAATGATGCAATGGTTGGCCTTATGTTATCTTCATAAACAGGGCCGTTATGTTTGATAATCCCCTCTAGGGTTTCATAGCACAGATTCAGCCCGTCAAATTCAGCATATCTCTCTTCAAGCTCACATAATACACGCAAGGTCTGCTCATTATGATCAAAGCCGCCATATGCTGCCATAACGCGATTTAAGGCATCTTCGCCAGCATGACCAAAGGGCGGATGACCTAAATCATGACCAAGCGCAACAGCTTCTGCCAAATCTTCATTTAGCCTGAGCGCGCGCGCAACAGTGCGTGCAATTTGCGCAACCTCTAAAGAATGGGTAAGGCGCGTTCTGAAATAATCACCCTCATGATACAGAAAAACTTGTGTTTTATGTTTTAAGCGCCGAAAAGCCACCGAATGAATAATTCTGTCTCTATCACGCTGAAATGAAGAGCGCGCAAATAGCCCTGTCTCGTCAGCTTCAGGCACAATTCGCCCATCACTTGAGACACAGGCAAATACAGCATAGTCAAAAAAGTCAGAAGTTGGCATGGCGCATCGATAGCTGATTGATAATAGCCCCTACTCTAACAGCCCTTTTGCTAAGGTGCAAAATAAACAGCATTTCTAGCCAATTGTAAAACTTGATTTCATGGGCGTGGATAGTCATATTATGGTTATGGGATGACTGAAATTCTAACGAACTAGCGGATGATTAGCGTTATGACGCACTTACATAGTGATGATAACACCCCTTCTCAGCCAGAAATGATGAAAGCATTTTCAATTTCTGACTCTGCAAGCAAACGAATAGCCTTTCTACTAGAAGCAGAACAAAAACCGTTTTTCAGAGTAGCTGTTGATGGTGGCGGCTGTTCTGGTTTTCAATATAAATTTGATTTTGATACTGAAAAAACTGATACAGATTTAGAATTTTCTGCGCATGGTATCAAAGTTCTTGTCGATGATATGTCTATTGGCTTTTTAGAACATGCAGAGCTTGACTATGTAGAAGAGCTGGTTGGCGCCTATTTTGTTGTGAATAATCCTAATGCTACAGCGAATTGCGGATGTGGCACCTCATTTTCGATTTAACGACAGGTCTGTGCTGAATGCGGATAGCTAGCTGGAATGTCAATTCTCTAAAAGCCCGCCATGAGCATGTGCTTAACTATCTTGATTCTGATAAATGCGATATTTTGCTTATCCAAGAATTAAAGCTTACGGACGAGAATTTCCCAACAGATAGTTTTTCAGATAAGGGCTGGTATGTCGAAACACATGGCCAGAAAACCTATAATGGGGTGGCGATTATATCACGCTACCCGATCTCAGATGTAATGCGCGGCCTGCCCATATTATCCGAAGAAGATCATGAAGATGATCATGCCCGTTATATAGAAGCCCAGATAGATACGCCTGATATTGGCAACATTCGTGTTGGCTGTATTTACCTGCCAAATGGCAACCCGTGTCCTGGCCCTAAATTTGATTATAAATTGCGCTGGTTTAGCCGGCTTCATGCCCATGCCAAAGCCCTGATTGCGACCGAAGAAAAAATAGCGCTATGCGGTGATTATAATGTGATGCCGCAAGCGGTTGATTGCTATGATCCGACAAGCTGGACAGGGGATGCATTATGGCATGAAGATAGCCGTGCCGCGTTTTTCAGCCTATGTAATCTTGGCTATACAGATGCAATCCGTGCTATCCATCCCACTGGTGAGCAATATAGTTATTGGGATTATCAAAAAGGCGCATGGCAACGAAATAACGGCATTAGAATTGACCATATGTTGCTATCTCCTGAAGCTGCCTCCTGCATTAAATATGCTGGGATAGATAAAGCGCCTCGCGGATGGGAACGCCCGTCTGATCACACGCCTGTCTGGTGTGAATTGGCCTAAGAAAAAGCCGCTTTTCATAACAAAAAGCGGCTTTTTTAATAGCGTTTCCAGATAGCCTAAATATCTGCAAATATATGGGTTTCAGCCTTGCCGCCAGGATGGGTAGTAGCGCCTTTTTCAGCAGACCCTACTGTCTGAGCATATTTCCATAATGTGCCTGACTGGTAATCTGTTTCACGCGGTTGCCAAGATTTGCGGCGCTCTGCCAGCTCTTCTTCTGATAGATCAACAGAAATAGACCCTGCTTCTGCATCGATTGAAATCATATCTCCATCTTTCAGCAAACCAATAGGCCCCCCTACGGCGGCCTCTGGGCCTACATGACCAATACAAAAGCCTCTGGTAGCTCCAGAAAAGCGGCCATCTGTGATAAGCGCTACTGAATTACCAGCGCCCTGTCCATAAAGCGCTGCTGTGGTTGCCAGCATCTCACGCATGCCAGGCCCGCCCTTCGGCCCCTCATAACGAATTACCAGCACCTCGCCTTCTTTATAATCTCTTTGTTCAACTGCCTTAAAGGCATCTTCTTCACAGTCAAAACATCTAGCAGGCCCTGTAAATTGCAATCTGCTCATCCCCGCTACTTTAACAATTGCTCCTTCTGGTGCCAGATTACCTTTCAAGCCCACAACACCACCTGTTGGGGATAGCGGATTTGAGGTAGGATAAATAACCTTTTGATCTTCAGGAAAGACAACATCTTCTAAATTTTCAGCAATGGTTTTGCCCGTAACGGTAATACAGTCACCATTCAGGAACCCGCCATCAAACAGCGCTTTCATTAAAATTGGGACGCCGCCAATCGAATGCATATCTTTTGCAACATATTTACCGCCAGGTTTCAAATCAGCGATATAGGGGGTGCGTTTGAAGATTTCAGCAACATCATGCAAATCAAAATCAATGCCACATTCTGCCGCCAATGCTGGTAGATGAAGCCCTGCATTGGTAGACCCGCCAGATGCGGCAACCACTGTCGCTGCGTTTTCAAACGCTTCACGGGTTAAAATATCACGCGGACGCAAATTCTTTTCAATTAAATCCATCACCACACGGCCTGAATGATAGGCATATTCATCACGGCTTTCATATGGTGCTGGCGCGCCTGCTGAACCTGGCAAGGCTAGTCCGATAGCTTCTGATACACAGGCCATTGTGTTAGCCGTGAACTGGCCACCGCAAGAGCCAGCAGACGGACAAGCAACACATTCCAGCTCGTGCAAATCTTCATCAGACATATTCCCTGCGGCATGAGCACCAACAGCTTCAAATACATCCTGAACCGTAACATCTTTGCCTTTGAACTGGCCTGGCAGAATTGAGCCGCCATACATAAATACAGAGGGCACATTTAATCTAGCCATAGACATCATTACACCTGGCAATGACTTATCACACCCTGCAAGGCCAACCATTGCATCATAGCAATGCCCCCGCATCGTAAGCTCAATGGAATCAGCAATAACCTCACGGCTCACCAAAGATGATTTCATCCCTGCATGACCCATTGCAATTCCGTCTGTCACAGTGATGGTGGTAAATTCGCGAGGTGTACCTTCATGCTCTCTTACCCCTCTTTTCGCCGCCTGCGCTTGACGTGCAAGCGCAATATTACAGGGCGCAGCTTCATTCCAAGTGGTAACAACGCCAACAAGCGGCTGGTTGATCTCTTCTTCTGTCATCCCCATCGCATAATAATATGAACGATGCGGCGCAGATTTTGCGCCTACAGATACATGTCTGCTAGGTAGTTTGGATTTGTCAAATCGTGCCATAATATCAACCTTTTCTGCTAAATAGTGCGGTCTATAAATCAAGTCTGTTGCGTGCCGCTGTTAATCCATCTGAACGTTGCTGTTCTTCGGCAAAGCGACGCTTATTCTCTTCAATCACAGATTCTGGCGCTTTTGCCAAAAAGCCCTGATTGGATAGTTTTGCCGATAGCTTTTTCATTTCGGCCTCACAGGCGGCTATTTCCTTATCTAATCTTGCACGTTCTTCATTAAAATCCAGAATAGTGTCAAGCGGCAAGCCAATTTCCAGCCCATGCAGGCTAGTGCGTGCTGTACCTTTTGCAAATATACCATCCATAAACTCTAGTGAATCAAGCCGTGCCATTCTCATAATAGCAGGTGCCATTGATGTAAGGACAGTGCGCTTATCAGCATCTGAACCTGCAATTTGAAGCGTAGGCTTTGCTGAAAGCGGTACATTCATTTCAGAACGTATCGCTCTGATTTCACTGACAATATCTACTACTATGTCAATATTTGTATCAGCGCTTGCCAGATCTGTTTTTGTAGGCCAGCCTGCGCCTGTTAGATGCTCTGTACGCTTAAAAACCTTTTCATTTAGCTCTTCAGTAATAAAGGGCATAAAGGGCGCTAACAGATGCAATGCCTGAAAGAGCACATAATTCGCAACCTGCTTGGTTTCATCTGAATCTTTCATAATCGGCTTGATAAATTCAAGGTACCAGTCACAAAAGATATTCCAGATAAAATGATATAGGGAATCTGCAGCTTCATTAAATCGATAGCCAGCCACTGCCTTAGATATTGTATCATTTGCAGTATTTAATTCATTCAAAATCCATTGATTTACAGGCAATTCTAGCCTGTCTGGTAGCGCTATCTGGCTGGTAGACGTTACATTGTCTGTTAAGCCGTTCATCTCAAGGAATCTAGCAGCATTCCATAATTTTGTTGCAAAATTACGGTAGCTTTCAATCCGTGTTTCAGACAGTTTAAGATCGCGCCCCTGCGCCGCCATAGCGCAAAGGGTAAAGCGCAACGCATCTGCGCCATATTTGGCTGTCAAATCTAACGGATCCAATACATTGCCTTTAGATTTTGACATTTTCTGCCCATTTTCATCACGCACAAGCGCATGAATATAGACATCTTTGAACGGCACTTCCCCATTCATAAAATACATGCTCATCATCATCATTCGGGCAACCCAAAAAAAGATGATATCAAAGCCTGTTACCAGTACATCTCCAGGATAATAGCGCGTTAGCTCAGCTGTATCTTCAGGCCAGCCTAGCGTTGAAAATGGCCATAATGCGGATGAAAACCACGTATCTAGTACATCTTCATCCTGAACCAGCTTAACGGCCTCACCATAATGGGCGGCGGCGGCGGCTTCCGCCTCAGCTTGAGTTATTTCAACAAAAGGTGTGCCATCTGGCCCGTACCATACTGGTATTCTGTGCCCCCACCATAATTGCCGTGAAACACACCATGGTTGGATATTTTCCATCCAGTCAAAATAGGTTTTTTCCCATCTTTGCGGTACAAATTTTGTGCGCCCATCCTTTACTGCCGCGATCGCAGGTTTCGCAAGTTCAGCTGCATTCACATACCATTGATCCATCAACCATGGCTCTACTGGAACGCCAGAGCGGTCTCCATGAGGCACAGAATGTGTGTTTTCTTCAATCTCGCCTAACAAACCAAGCTTATCCATCTCTTCAAGCAGGGCTTTGCGTGCAACAAATCTATCAAGTCCGCGATAGGCTTTGGGGACATTCTCGTTAAGACAGGCATGCTCATCAAAAATATTCAATAGCTCAAGGTGATGACGGCGCCCTACCTCAAAGTCATTAAAGTCATGTGCAGGGGTGATTTTCACTGCCCCTGTGCCTTTTTCCATATCTGAATAGCTATCTGCGATAATGGGAATTTCACGTCCGACAATCGGCAATATCACCATACTACCAATTAAATGCTGATAGCGTTCATCATCTGGATGAACAGCCACAGCCATATCACCGAGCATGGTTTCTGGTCTGGTTGTGGCCACCACAATATGCTCATCACTATCTTTTATTGGATAGCGCAATTGCCACATGTTACCAGCAACTTCCTTTTGCTCAACCTCAAGGTCAGAAATAGCTGTCAGCAGTTTTGGATCCCAGTTTACCAGTCGTTTATCACGGTAAATCAGCCCATCTTTATATAATGTTACAAATACTTTGCGCACTGCCTCAGACAGCCCGTCATCCATTGTAAAGCGGCTTCTAGGCCAATCAGCACTTACACCAATATGACGTTGCTGATGTTCGATCATGCCGCCAGATTCTGCTTTCCATTCCCAAACTTTGTTGATGAATGATTGGCGCCCCATATCACGGCGGCTAATATTCTGTTCGGCAAGTTGACGTTCAACCACCATCTGGGTTGCAATGCCAGCATGGTCCATACCTGGCTGCCACAATGCATCTTTACCATTCATTCTGTTATATCTGATCAGAATATCTTGAAGGGTAAAGGTAAGCGCATGCCCCATATGTAACGAGCCTGTTACATTTGGCGGCGGCATCATAATGGTATAGGGGGTATTATCACCTTCTGGCTTGGCATTGAAATGACCAGCCTTCTCTGTGGCTTCATACCAACGGCGTTCAATATCTTCGGGTGTATATGTTTTTTCTAGCATGAGATAGCAAAAAATTTGGCCACAACATCATAACGATAGTTTGATCATCACAATATTTGGCGCAGATGCGTAAACTTATGAGCTATCTCTACTGCCTGTTTCTTCGTAACGCAAGGCATCTTCGACAATCTGTTCAAGATTCCTATCAATCCAGCCTTTAATTTTATGTTCTATTTGCTGATAGACCAGCTCAGACAACGGCGCTCTTATTGCATCTGGCAAGCCTTCTGCTGGCGTGGGAGACAAATCTTCAACAATTTGTGTTTCGGCCATTGCGACATTACCCGCACGCAAAGCTGAATGATAAGGCGCTTGCTTACCTGTCTTTTTGTGCGATGACTTTGAGGCACGGACAGACTCTTGCCTTGCAGATTGGCCACGAAACGGATGAATTTTATGTGTTGGATGCTCTAGCCTGTTCATATCTTTCATCAAGCGAAACAGTAGCCTATCAAATTCATCATCTGTATCTTGTTCTGGCGTCTTATCTCTGTGCTGTGAAATATTCTGATCTGGTGCAGATGTATCTGTGGGTTTAGAAGGCACTTTGGGTGAAGCATCAGACGGGGGCTGAGGGCATGCATTTTCAGCAGGCCAAACCACCTGATCAAGCGAGATGATATTCTGGTCAGCAGAAAGCTGTTTATGCGCCAGCTCATAGCCTAACGCATCTTCATAAAGCGCTTTGATATTGTTGAAAATTGACGCGTTATTTACAGCACTTGTACCAGCGGTGCTATCTGCTATGCTTTCAGGATCAAAAATTGTCATAATCTGCCATACCTTCTTGACAGGGAGGATTCCCCTCGCCTGTCAGCAATGGCAAATAATGTTATTCACCACGTGCGATAGGCACTGGTAAGGTATAACGGCTTTCAGGATCCGAGATTAAGTCCAGAGGCAAAAAATTTAGCTCTAATGATAATCTTTGGGTAGTTAGCTCACCCATCGCCAGCAAAAGCTGATAAGCAGAACGCTGGACAGATTGTTCTGTTGTCAGCACCCGAAGCGAGGCATCAAGCAATGCTTTTTCAGAATCAAGCTGGTCAAGAAAGGTTTTAATACCAAACTCAACTTCAGAGGCAGTGCCTTCATCTACCAGTTTCGCAGCATCATATTCAAGGGAAACTGCCTTTTGTTGGGCAACAGAGGCACGGTATGAGCGATAAGCAGTGCGCACATTAAGCATTGTTGTTCGCACAACATCATCACGTTTGAATTTCATCTGTTTTGATTTTGCCGCAAGCTCTCTATCTTTTGCTTTAACCGCATTTGTGACCAAAAACGGTGTGCGTAATTCAATTGACGAGCTCAATTCATTCTTGTCATTAGAAGAGGTTTCTTCTCTGGTTTGGGCATAGCTTAAGCTAAGCTTTACCTTTGGTAATACTGAGCGTTTCAGCACATCAAACTCATTTGCAGCTGCTTTTACAGCTAGCTCTGCCGCTGTGATAGCAGGATGCTGAACTCTGGCTTTTTGCTCTGCATCAGATAGAGATGTGGGCAAGCCTGTTGGCATTTGCGGGCGTTTCAAATTTTTCGCTGGCAGACCAGTAAGTGAGGTAAATGTATCTTTTGCAGATGCTAATGCAGCCTCCGCTTCGATTAAATCTGATTGCGCGCGTGCCAACCTAGCTTCAGCTTCAGCCACTCTTGTCGGCGTGGATGAGCCATTTTCCAAGCGAATACGTGCGGCTTGGGTATGCGCCTGAAGCCGTGTTTGATTTTTCTTCTGAATGTCAAATTCTTCATATGAGGTAAGCACAGCCAAATGCGCAGAAATCACATCAAAAATAAGCTGTTGTTCTACCGTAACAAAATTTGCTTCAGCAGACAGAATAGAATTATTCGCTGCTTTCAGACTAGCCTCTGTTTCGCCTGAATCATAAATCTGCTTGGAAAGGCTAATTGTGCCAGTAGTGCGCGAATTGCTGGTGTTATTGTTATTGCGATCTGTGTTGGTGTTAGAACCGCTTAGGGTAATCGTTCCCTGTAAATCATTAGATGCCGTTGCAAGACCTAAAGATTGGCGAGTTGCGATATATTTCTGACGTTCTGATTCAAGTTTTTGGGATTGGCCAATCGCCGCTTCAATACTTTGCTCAATTGTTGTCGCAAAAACAGGCGTAAGCGAAGTAAACACCAATGCAACCCCTGCCGCAAGGCCTACCCTTATGGCTCTCATAGGCGTTTGCATTACCCCTTGAAATAGATTTGCCTCAGAACTCTGTGAAAATATCATGCTACTATCCAAGTGTTAAGTCGAACTGACCGTTATAATTCTATCTAAACGTCTGTAACAAAGATAGATTAAAACGAAAATTTTGGTTTTGCCTTAAATTCCTCTAGCATCGGAATTTGCGCATTAAATAATGCTGTTTGGCTTATGCTGTTATTTGACTTTGTCCAAATAGTTGCTTGACCTACCTGCTGGTCATTCGAGCGCAAAACAGCGGCCAGGCGCCCGCCTTCTGCTAATTGTGCGAACAAGCTATCAGGGATGGCTTCAACCCCGCCTTCAATAAAGATCGCATTATAGGGTGCTTCAGATGCCAGCCCGTCCTGAAGACGCGATTTCACAAAAGCTACATTGCCAATGCCAAGAGAGCTTACATTATTCTGAGCTTTTTCGACCATATTTGCACGGCTTTCAATACCGATAACAGACGCAACCAAATGAGATAGCACCGCTGCCGCATAGCCTGTGCTAGAGGCAATCGTCATCACTGAATCTGTTGGCGCTAAGTTTAGGGTTTGGAAAAACCGTCCCATAATCATGGCTTCCATGATGCATCGCCCACCCGTCAAAGTGATATCTTCGTCAATATAGGCAATATCTTGCAAATGCTTTGGGACAAACATTTCTTTAGGCACAGCAGAAAACGCATTTATCACATCCAGATCAAACACTTTATTTGGCCTGATCTGGCTATCTACCATTGCTTTGCGCAAACTCTTAAACGCCACATTATTCATGTCATGCCCCCAAAATTGAACAAATCAAGCAAATCTGTACCCTCTGTATAATAGGGCTTTGCTGTCATTTCAATCAGTGAATAGTGCTATTTGATACAAATCTTTAACTGAGATACGACAAGGCATTGACGAACCCCCTTATATTGACGTAAACAACCCGTTAATAACGGCAAATATAAGTTGTTATTGAGGCCCGGTGGCAGAGTGGTTATGCAGCGGTTTGCAAAACCGTGTACATCGGTTCAATTCCGGTCCGGGCCTCCAATTTTTTCACTATGGCTGCACACATTGCCTCACACATCACACGCGAAACATCACGCCCCACTTCGGACAGGGTTAGTAGAAGGAATAGGGATACCTGGCATCGCGCTATCAGGCACAGCGATAGGGTTTGGCGCGATTGCACGTGAAGCAGGTTTAGATTTTTTTCAGACCACCGCCTCAACCTTATTGATTTGGGGCATGCCAGGTCAGGTCGCTATGGTTAGCCTTTATGCTGGCGGCAGTAGCTTGTTTGTAATTTTTACAGCAGTAGCTCTCGCCAATATGAGAATGATGCTAATGAGCATCTCAGGGGCAGATATGCTAGGGCTGAATACCGAAAAAATGCCTTTTATAAAAAAGCTATTTTATATTCAATTTCTTGCGATTTCAGGATGGGCACAGCTAACCTATCGTGAATCTCACTATAGCAAAGAACAGCTTAGACAATATTATATCGGCTTTACAGCGATGCTATTTATGCTTGCTGTAAGTGGCACTATGATAGGGTTTATGCTTGATGATCTGGTGCCTGCACATATCAAACCGCTAATTATTTTTATCACGCCCATTTATATTCTGCTATTGCTGGTGAATGCTAAACAGACTGTGAATAAATGGGCTGGGTGTTTTGGGGGTGTTATCTGCCCTCTTCTGTATCCAATATTTTCGGATTGGTCGATTTTCATTGCAGGCTTTATAGGCGCCTCACTGGCGGTATTGATGACGAAATACCAACACAAAAACAGCCAAAAAGGTAGAAGCTCATGATAAATATCTGGGTAGTAGTAGCCGCTGGCGCGTTTGCAACCTTCATGTGGCGATTTGCAGGCATTGCGATTGCGCGCTATGTCAATCCTGACAGCCTGTTGATGGTGTGGGTAAATGCCGCCGCTCATGCAATGGTAGCAGGCGTGATGACGATTATTCTGGTTTATCCTGTTGGCAGCCTTGCCTCTACAGAATTAAGCTATCGTCTGCTAAGCTTTGCGATTGCCCTTACTGTGATGATTTTGTTCAGAAAACTGGCGCTGGCAATCGCCGCAGGCATGATCAGTTTTGTTCTGATCCAGACTGTATTTTTAGCATAAAAAAAATTTCTTAACTATCAGAATTTGTTATGATATATTCTAGAATTGCCTTACGCCCATCCGCTTTGGCATTGATGTTTCTAGCGGCTTCAACGTGATGGAATTGAAACCCTGAATATAGCGCCTTTAGCTGTGGGCTAAAGCTGTTAGACAGGGCAAATTTAATCCCTCTGCTATCTAGCCTGCATGTGGCATCAGCAAGCCGTTCTTGATCAGCAAAGCTAAATCCTGCATCTGAATATGAGGTAAAATAGGCCGTGTCTGATAATGGGATATAGGGCGGATCAAGGTAAACAAAATCACCTGCTTGCGCGCTATCCATAACTGTTTCAAAATCAAGACAGCTTAACTGGCACTGTTGCAAATGAGCTGAACAGGCATAAAGCCCGTCTGCATCACAAATTTTGGGATTGGTATAGCGCCCAAAAGGTACATTAAATTGCCCTTTGGCATTTACCCGATACATCCCATTAAAGCCAGTACGATTCAAATAAATAAACCTGCTGGCACGTTCTACTGCAGATAGTGCGTTAAGGCCTGATGGCGTTCTATCAAGGGCTCTGATTTTGAGATAATAGGCTTTTTCGTAAATATGCTGTGCTAGGCTTTCTATCAATGCCGCTGGCTGGTCTTTAACTATCTGATAGCAATTCACCAGCTCAGGATTGACATCATTTAGCCAGCCTTGCGGATAATTGCTTGCAAAAAACACAGCGCCGCCGCCCATAAAGGGCTCAATCAGCCGTTGGGTGCCAGAGGGAATAAATTTACTAATTTCAGGGACTAGTTGGCGTTTTCCCCCTACCCATTTCAGAAACGGAGTTGGCATCTGGAACTTACCCTTACTGGAATGATAGCGAGATATGGCACATTATGATTGACCTTTAGCTGAAAATGGCTCACCTGTGATATATCACTCGAAAAAATTCAGGTCATCATTTTATTCAGTGACAGGTAATTATAATAAAGACTGAAGCTATGCAGATACTGCTTTCTATTTCCGCGCTTCTGGTGACAATTATGTTGATGCAGATTGGTACCACTGCATTAGGGCCTCTGGATGTATTAAGCGCTGTAACGCTTGAATTTAGCAATATTCAGATAGGCGTGCTGGGGGCATCACATTTTATTGGGTTTCTTTTAGGGTGTCTGATTTCGCCTGCTCTTATCAGACGGGTTGGGCATGCCAGATCATATGGTGTTGTGGTTGCGGCCTCTATTGTTGCGGTATTGCTGCATCCGATAATGCCTCATTTCATCGTATGGTGCATGTTGCGTGTAGTGAATGGTATTGCGGTTGCAAGTGCCTATACTGCGATTGAAAGCTGGCTAAATGCAAAGCTTGAGCGTTCAAATAGAGCCAAATTTTTTTCGATCTACAGAATTGTTGATATGACAGGCGGGCTTATTGCCCAAAGTCTCATCATATTTCTAGAGCCTGCAATATATCTATCCTATTCAGTGCTAGCGATTTTTCTGACCTTATCGTTATTACCGCTTGGGTTAACACGTTCAGTACAGCCAGAATTACCAGACAACCAGATTTTTTCACCTATTTTTGCTTTTACCATTTCGCCTCTTGCCGCTTTGGGAGTGCTGATAGTGGGGGCAACAGGTAGCGCCATCAGAATGATAGGCCCACTTTTTGCCTATGAGCTAAATTTCAATACATCAGAAATTGGCATATTTTTGGTGCTATTTATGCTTGGCGGTATGATTATTCAGATGCCTATTGGCTATCTGGCAAACAAGATAACAACTCGCCAGATGCTTGGGTTTTTAAGCGCGATTACTATTTTGGTTAGCCTTGGCTTTAGCCTTGTTAAGATAGATGTTATGTTCGGGATAAAAACACCGCTTATTTTAGTATTTATCTTTGGGGCAACCACCATGCCGCTTTATTCTATTTGCGCCATTCATGCCAATAATCTAATTGAACGGGCGCAGATGGCTGCATTGAGTGCTTCATTGATTTTCACCTTTGCAATTGGGGCGATTATCTCGCCTATTATTGCAAGTTATCTGATAGACTATTTCGGACCTGACAGCCTGTTTCTGTATTTCGCTGTCATGCATGCATTGCTTATGGGATATACTGTTTATCGTTCCATTCGGCGTCCCAATATCGCCAATATATCAAAATATTTCTATATCCCTAGAACTAGTCTGTTTATTGCGCGTACAATTAAAAATGTAAAATATCCTGTTATTGGAAAGAAACACCCAAACAGCAAGCAACATAATGACTAAAACAACAGCACATGGCCTAATGCTTATTGCCGCCTTTGTATGGGGAACAACCTTTATTGCCCAGACTACAGGCATGGAAACCATAGGCCCTATGACATTTACCTCAGTTCGCTATCTGATTGGTGCATTAAGCGTTTTGCCTCTTGCCGTAATCGAAGCACGGCGTGTGTCATTATGGGCGCATATGAAAACAGATAAAACATTTGGCTTTCAAGCCATAGGGCTTGGTTGTCTTATGTTTGGGGGGATTAGCCTTCAGCAAACAGCCCTTCTATATACTGATGTTGCTAATGCTGCCTTTTTAACTGCGCTTTATGTGCCTGCTGTGCCGCTTATCATGTGGCTTTTTTTGCGTAATCATATTGGCACCAGAATTTGGCTAGCGTTAATCATGTCGCTTGCTGGTTCGTGGTTTTTGAGCGGCAATGCAGAAATTCTGCAGCAATGGGGCGATTTTCTGGTTGCAACAGGGGCGCTATTCTGGGCAGGCCATATCATTGTGATAGGCATTGTAATGCGTAAGCTAAATGCCCCCTTTCAAATAGCTGTGCTTCAATCTGTTATTTGCATGCTTTTAGGCGCAGTCCCAATGCTAGCAATAGAACAGCCTGAATTTGCAGATTTGATACCTGTAGCTCCTGAATTATTTTATGCTGGTTGCCTTTCAGTTGGCCTTGCCTATACACTTCAGCTGATTGCCCAAGCTCATGCTAGCACTGTGCTTGCGGCCTTTATATTGTCTTTGGAATCTGTATTTGCGGCACTGGCTGGCTGGATTGTGCTTGACCAGTATCTTAGCAATGCAGGCTTGTTAGGATGCACGCTGATTTTTGGCGCAGTGTTGATGGCTGATGTCATACCAGAACAGTGGGTTAAAAAACGAAGATAAAGATGCTAGCGTTATTAACGCATTTAAACACACGGAATTGCCGCGCATGATCTCACCAGCCAGACCACAAATTGACCTTGTGCTAATAGGTGGTGGTCATGCCCATGTAAGCGTGTTGCGATCCTTTGGCATGAACCCTGTATCTGGCCTTAGAATCACAGTAATTTCAGATGTACTTGATGCGCCCTATTCTGGTATGTTGCCTGGTTATGTAGAGGGGGTGTGGTCATATGAAGATATGCATATCAATCTGCCCCAGCTTTGCCAATTTGCACATGCCCGACTAATTCATGGCAGTGTTAGCGCAGTTGATGTTCAGGCCAAGCGCATTGAGATAGAACATGCAGCCCCGATTGAATATGATTTACTATCTATAAATTCAGGGGCGCAACCAGATTTAGAGGCTATTGACGGCGCAGATAGATATGGCATTGCAGTAAAACCAATCTCGCATTTTATCAAAAAAATACCTCAAAACATCAATAATGACACAAAGCTAAGCATTATTGGCGGCGGTGCGGCAGGGGTAGAGCTGGCTCTTGCCTTCAGAACACGCTATCAACACAAAGGAATAATGCCGCATATCGCCATTATCAACCGCCAAAACCGCCTAATGCCATCTGCACCGCATGCTGTATCTAACTGGTTAGAAGAAATATGCCAGACTAGAAATATCCAAACCTACCATAATAGTGAGGTTGAAAAAGTAACAGCTGACAGCATTCTTACCACAGATCAGAAGATAGCCTCAGACCATCATTTTCTGGTGACAGCAGTAAAACCAGCACATTGGATTAAAAAGATTGAAGCGCAGCATGATGAAAGCGGCTTTTTGCTAACACGCCCTACGCTTCAGCTATTAGAGTTTGACACGATATTTGCGGCAGGAGATGTAGCGCAGATTGTACAAAATGAGCGCCCTAAAGCTGGCGTATTCGCAGTCAGGGCAGGCCCGGTTCTGGCAAAAAATATTCGCCTATTGCTAGATGAAAAACAGCTTTATAGCTACACGCCTCAACGCCGCTATCTTGCGCTAATAGGCCTTGCAAATAACCACGCTATTGCCATTAGAGGGCGATGGTCAGCAAAGGCTGGCTTTCTATGGGCGCTAAAATGCTGGATTGATAAACGATTTATGGATAGATTTAATAAATTGCCGCAAATGACTGTTAATAAACCGAACTATCCTCATTATATAACGCGAATACAGCCTCAATCAGCATCTAATATTATCTATTGCGCTGGCTGTGGCAGCAAGGCAGGCTCTGAGATATTATATCAGGCTATCTCTGAAGCACGCCAAATAGCCCTTGATAAGGGGGCAAACCCTGCTTATCTGCCAGAACCCGAAAATTTATCAGATAGTGCGGCTATCACTCTGCCAAAAAACACAACATTACTGCAAAGCATAGACACGCTGTCACAACATATTTCAGACCCGTTTACCTTTGGGCGAATTGCAGCACTTCATGCGATGAGCGATATATTTGTATCTGGCGGTCAGATGCTAACCGCTATGGCACATATATCTGTGCAACGTTCAAGTTTAACGCTTCAACGGCGTGACCTTAGCACGATGCTCGCTGGCGCAATGATAGAAACCTCTGCCCATCATTGCGCCTTATCTGGTGGCCACAGCGTTGCGGGTGAAGATGCCTCATTTGGGCTTAGCGTAACAGGTATGTTATCTAAACAAGCAGAAAAACAACTTTCTTCAGTACCGCAGTGTGGTAAAAAATATCACCTCATATTAACCAAACCGCTGGGGATAGGCGTTATTCTTGCTGCCCAGATGAAAGGCGGCGCGCCTGCTGAAGCCGTTTTTGCGGCTCATGCATCTATGCTAGAATCAAATGCACTGCCAGCAGAAATTTTGCGTTCGAATGGTGCAATTGGCATGACTGATATTACAGGCTTTGGGCTGGCTGGACATGGGCAGAGCCTGCTATCCCAGAAACAGTTTTCAGGGGCGCATCTATATTTGGATAATATTCCTGTTCTTGAGGGTGCGTTGGCGCTTTCCCAAAGGGGTATATCTTCATCTATTTTTCCGCAAAACAAGGCCGCTATCAGCTATCAGATTGATCATAAACATATCACAGATAGCACCTATCTTGATGTGGTTGATTTGCTATTTGACCCTCAGACCTCAGGCGGCATTCTTGCCTTAGTGCCAGAAAACAGGGTAAAAGCATGTCTTGCTTCTCTTCATCATGAAGGGGCAGTGAGTGCTGCGTCCATTGGAACAGCCTCAGACACGGTTTCAGGCTGGATATTTAGCCAGCGCACATTTCAGACTGGTTAGATTTTATGGGCGCCCCCATTCACAGAACGGCTGACTGGCAGTCAGCAACATATGACATGATAATTGATGTAAGATCGCCTGCCGAATTTGCAGAAGATCACATTGTTGGGGCGGTGAATATGCCTAGCCTAAATAATGCAGAACGCGCAGAAATAGGCACAATCTATAAACAACAATCAGCCTTTGAAGCCCGTAAAATTGGCGGATATATGGCGGCAAAAAATATTTCAGACCATATTCGAGCATTTTTGCTAGAAAAGCCACCTGAATTCACTCCGCTGATTCATTGCTGGCGTGGCGGACAACGCTCTCGTGCCTTTGCCCAGATTTGTAGCGAGATTGGTTGGACCTGCTATATACTTGAGGGGGGATATAAATATTATCGAACCCAGATACTGGATAATCTGAACATACTTCCCGAACAATTCAAATATCGCATCATTGCTGGCAGGACTGGCTCGGCCAAAACAAAGCTGTTACAAGCGCTTGCGCAAAAAGGAGAGCAAATTCTTGACCTTGAAGCACTTGCCAATCACAAAGGCTCGTTACTCGGCAGGATGACAGGCGACCAGCCTTCTCAAAAGATGTTTGAATCCCGCCTGATTAACCAGCTATCAAGCTTTGATAAAGATAGACCTGTCTTTGTAGAATCAGAAAGCTCACGTATTGGCGATCTTCATATCCCAAAATTATTATGGCGCGAGATGATACAATCACCTGTGATCATGATTGAGATAGATAGAGATATAAGAGCGGCTTATTTGGTTGATGAATACCCACATCTTTTGTCAGATCAAACAGATTTGAACAGGCTGATTGACGGGATGATTTATCGGCATGGCCATGCAGAAACACAGAAATGGCGCGCGCTGATGGCACAGAATGACTGGTTATCGCTATCGCATTGCTTGCTAGAACAGCATTATGACCCTGCCTATGACCAATCCGTCACTCGGCATGAGCGCCCTGTTACAGGGATTATATCCATGCAGAAGATTGACCAGACTGAAATATCCAGAACTGCCGATGACATTATTGCACTTGCCCAAAAGGCATAAAAAGAAGATAATTTTCCCGCGATTTAGATGAAAGTGGCTTGCATATTGCAATTCTTCATGTATAACCGTGTCATCGTTCGCGACTGTTCCTCGGTAGCTCAGCGGTAGAGCAATCGGCTGTTAACCGATCGGTCGGGGGTTCGAATCCCTCCCGGGGAGCCAAAACCTCACGATAAGTGAGGTTTTTTTTATGGCTGTCACAATGTTTTTGCGGCTGCATAGGCTGATGCCCATGCCCATTGAAAATTATGTCCGCCCAGATGCCCTGTGACATCAACCACCTCGCCAATAAAATACAGACCAGGCACAGATACCACCTGCATATCTTTTGAGGACAGCATTTTTGTTGACACCCCGCCAACTGTTACTTCTGCAGTTCGATAGCCCTCTGATCCATTTGGCGTTACCTGCCAGTGATTAACCAGCTTGCCTAGCGCAACCAGCTTGGCATCTGTTAAATCAGCTAGCTTGCCGTGCAAATTCTGCATATCACATATCCCGCTAGCCAGCCGTTTCGGCAGAAACTTTGCCAAGCAGCTATGCACCTCTATTCGCCCTGATTGTCGTTTTTCGTCAATCAATATCGTTGCCATATCCGCTTCAGGCAAAAGATTGACCCCTACCGCCTCACCTTCTTGCCAGTAAGATGATATTTGCAAAATTGATGGCCCGCTAAGCCCCCTATGGGTAAATAACAGACCTTCTGCAAATTCAGCTCTTTCGTTACATAAATGTGCTGGTACAGAAAGCCCTGTCAAAGATTGACAAAATATTTTCATCTTATCTGTGAAGGTAAGCGGCACAAGCCCTGCGCGCGGCGCTATAATATCCAGATGAAACTGCTCTGCTATCTGATATCCAAAGCCAGTTGCCCCTATTTTAGGGATTGATAGCCCACCTGTTGCAATAACCAGCTTCTCAGCCTCAATCTGCGCAGTTTGGGTTGATACACGAAACCCTGATTCAGTTTTTTGAACTGATTTTATAGCCTCACCAAAATGAGTCTTAACACCAGCCTGCTCGCATTTATCTATCAGCATATCAATAATCTGCTGGGCTGACTCATCACAAAAAAGCTGGCCTAGCGTTTTCTCATGAAAGGCAATATTATAATCGTCTACCAAATCGATAAAATCATATGGGGTAAAGCTGCTGAGCGCTGATTTTACAAAATGCGGATTTTGCGAGATAAAATTATCTGCATTACAGTGAATATTGGTAAAATTGCAGCGACCACCGCCCGAAATTCTGATTTTTTCTGCAATTTTTTCACGGTGATCAATCACGATAACACGCCTGCCGCGCGCGCCCGCATTGGCGGCGCAAAATAAACCTGCCGCCCCTGCACCAATAATAATCACATCATAATGTGTATTTTTCTGCACAATCTAATATCTCATGGCTTTATAGAAGGAGGTTTATCAGCAAAGATAATCGCGACCAGCCTATGTAGCCCATAAGCAAGCGCTGGCAAACACACAATCACCAACGCAATTATTATCAGCTTAGCTCTGTCATGGCCTTGCGATATCAGACCTGCAAATAATAATGACAATTCAATAATCGCTGTTACCAGCCAGATAATACCATAAAGCAAAAACCGAATAAGGTTCATCACATTCAACCGCTACGCTTTTTTCTGAGATTTAGCATGTTTGTTTCTCTGGCCAACCAGCTCCAAAATTGCCTTTAGATGATGATCTTCAAGATTAAGCTGAAGCTGAAGTTCCTTAATTTTTGCTAACTCATCTTCTGAAATCACGCCATCTTCCAGCGCCATCAGAATCTCAGCTTCCAACAAATCCTGACGTCTAGCAATCTGAGCAGAGAAGGCTGTTGCTACAATACCTGTCATCAAGGCCACCACACAAACGCCCATTATCGCAGTAATTCCGCCGATTACCTTGCCAATAGCAGTAACAGGCGCAACATCCCCATAGCCAACAGTGGTCAAGGTAATAAGCGACCACCATAATGTCTCAGGGATAGAGGAAAACACATCAGGCTGAGTGGAATGTTCTACCAAATACATAAATGCACTAGATAAAAATAATGTAATACAAAACAGATATAACGCCCCTGCAAAGGCACTTCTTTCATGATATATGGCAGAAAAAAAATCTTCTAATGCGCTGGAATAATGAGATATTTTGAACATTCTAAGAAGCCGTAAAATACGTAACCAGCGCAAATCAACAGAGGTAAAAAATGGCAGGAAGGCAGGTAGAATAGCAAGCAAATCAATCAGGCCAGACGGGCTTAGTATATAGCTAATACGCCGTTTTAGAGAGGTTTCATGACGGCTAGTATTATTAGAGGCGCTTACCCAAATACGTAATATATATTCGATGGTGAAAATACAGACTGAACCTATTTCAAACAGCGTGAAAAAAAATTGATAGGCTTGATAAATCTCATCAACAGTTTCCAATGTGACTGCAACTACATTGGCAACAATCAAAAAGGCAAGCATCCTGTCAATGAAAAGCGAGGCTTTATCACCAGGCTGGGCTTTTTCAAGAAGCTGAAAGACTCTATCTCTTATCTGTACCATACTTATTCCGATGGCTTACAAAAACCACCTTATATTACCGTTTATATAGATGCTCAATATTTTCAGCATAGATATCTTGAACAATATGCCGTCTTACTTTCAACGTCGGTGTCATTTGACCATTATCTACAGTAAAGGGCTGATCAGCAATGATAAATTTACGCACCTGCTCTATCTGGGATAACCGCAAATTGGCTCTATCAATCGCAGATTTTATCTGTGAGATGTCATTATCTTCAGCAGGCACGATAATCGCACTTAAATAGGGGCGCTTATCGCCAATAACCATCACCTGTTCTATTTCTGGCTCAATGGATAAAAAGGCTTCTACGCGTGACGGCGCAATATTATCTCCGCCTGAATTTACGATAATATCCTTTTTTCTGCCTGAAATAGTAATAAACCCATCTTCGCTAATTTCGGCCAGATCACCTGTATGCAACCAACCTGATTTAATGGTTTCAGCTGTAGCCTTATCATTTTGCCAATATCCAGCCATGATACAGTCACCTCTTGCCAGCAATTCGCCATCTTCGGCTAGCTTAACCTCAACCCCGCCAACAGCAGGCCCCACCGTCTCAATCCTGATCTGATTTGGCCTGTTTGCTGAGATAAGAGGTGATGCTTCTGTCTGGCCATAGCCTTGCAGAATATTAACCCCTAGCCCAAGAAAGAAATAGCCAATATCTGGATTTAACGGCGCGCCACCTGACACAAAAAATTTTAACCTGCCGCCTAGCCTGTTGCGCACTTTGGCGCGCACCAGCGTTTCAACCAGCCTGTCCAGAACAGTCTCAATCAGTGATAGTGGCTTATTTTTTGCTTTTTTTGTGCCAAGCTCAACCGCCATGAAAAACAGTTTTTCTGAGAGCCCGCCTTTTGCCTTCACGCCTTTGACAATCCTATCATGTAGCACCTCATAAAGACGCGGCACAGCGGTCATTAAGCTTGGCTGCACCTCAACCAGATTGGTAGAGATTTTATCTGCGCCTTCGCAATACCATACCTCTGCGGCTATCTGGAATGGCAGATGCATGCCTGCTGTATGTTCATAAGAATGTGATAGCGGCAATAAACTTAGAAATTTAGCATCCTCAATCGCATCGCCTTCAGCCAATAATTCTATCGCAGCGTTTATATTTGCCTGAATTGACCTGTGGGACAGCTTTACCCCTTTGGGTCTGCCACCTGTGCCAGATGTATAGATAATACAGCATATATCATCACTATTTTGATCAGCTAATGCAGCCTCAAACCCGTTAAATTCGGGCGCATTATGGCAAAGTGTTTCAAATTCAAAACAGCCAGCGCTATAGGTTGAGACAAGCTTGGGATCATCTATCGAAACTAAACTGTCAAAACAGATAAAGGGAATCTTCTGATTGATTTTGGCAAGTGCTGAAAGCATTTTCTGCCCAATAATGCCGCCAGAGCAAAACACGAATGAGGATTGAGAATGGGTAACGATATAATGATGATCCTCAACCGTATTTGTGGTGTAGGCAGGCACAGAGACAGCTCCTATAGACATCACGGCTAAATCTGTTATTGCCCATTCAGACCTGTTCTCGCCGCAAATAACAATATGGTCGCCCTTTTTTGCACCCATTTCATGCAAGACAGCAGATATCGCCCTTACCTGTTCAGCAACCTCACGATAGCTTTGTTTTTGCCAGACATCATTACGCTTATCCACCAGAAGCACCTTATCTGGATGTGCTGAGGACATGTCAAAAAATGCCAATGCAAGATTAGCCTTATCCACATAACGTTCTGACATGAGCGCCTCCCCTTTCACGCTATAATTTTTATCATTTTGCAAGTATCAGATAGCTGGCAAAAAAAGACAATGATTTTGAATGATTTTGCTCGTCAGATACGCTAGGATTTTGGCACAAGAAGATAGATAGATGGGTATATTCACATACCATTTCAGCAAGGATATATAATGAATAATCGCTTTCATACCCTAAGCCAGATGATCGGCAACACACCGTTGATAAAGCTTCGCAAGCTATCTGAGATAACGGGCTGCTCTATCTATGGCAAAGCAGAATTTATGAATCCTGGCGGGTCTGTGAAAGACAGGGCGGCAAAGGCGATTATTGAACATGCCGAACAAACAGGCGCATTACAGCAAGGCGGCACCATTGTAGAGGGCACAGCAGGCAATACAGGTATATCATTAAGCCTGATTGGGAATTCAAAAGGATATAAAACTGTCATTGTAATGCCAGAAACGCAAAGCCAAGAAAAAAAGGATGCACTTAGATTATGTGGTGCAGATTTACGGCTTGTGCCAGCCGTGCCATATCGTGATCCAAATAATTATGTGCGCTATTCTGAACGGTTGGCGCAAGAGCTGAATGATGAGCATGGTGGCGGCGTTATTTGGGCAAACCAGTTCGATAATACAGCCAATATGAACGGCCATTACACCAGCACAGGGCCTGAATTTTATGCCCAAACTGATAAGAAAATTGACGGATTTATTTGTGCAGTAGGCTCAGGCGGTACATTGGCTGGCGTAAGCAAATATCTAAAAGAACAAAATAAAAATATCCAGATTGGACTAGCTGATCCTCATGGCTCTGCGCTGTTTTCCTATTATCAGCATGGCACGTTAGCATCAGAGGGCAATTCTGTATCAGAAGGTATTGCACAAGGCCGGATCACCAAAAATCTTGAACATGCAGAAGTAGATATGGCGTTCAGATTATCTGATCATGAGGCATTACCCCTTATTTATGATCTCATGCTAGAGGAAGGATTATATCTCGGCGGGTCAAGTGCGATCAATATTGCAGGCGCAGTGGCAATGGCAAAACAGATGGGGCCAGGCCATACTATCTGCACAATATTATGTGATTCTGGCCAGCGTTATCAGTCAAAAATCTGGAATCCTGAATTTTTAAGGTCAAAAGATTTGCCTGTCCCATCTTGGCTTTTATAACGGAGTAGATACATGGTTGATTATCTTGTAAGTGCAGCATGGCTAAAACAGGCTATGTCAGATTCAGGGGCAACGTCAGGCTCTATCAAAATTGTTGAAGCCACCTTCTTTTTGCCCACTATGGGTCGGGATGCGTCGGCAGAATTTTTGGAATCACACCTACCAGATGCAGTTCTGTTTGATATAGAAGCTGTATCAAATCCTGAGTCCCACCTACCCCATATGTTGCCATCACCCGCATTATTTGCCTCAGAGATGGGAAAATTAGGGCTGAAAAATACAGATCATATTATTCTTTATGACAGGTCTCCGCTATTTTCAGCGGCACGGGCATGGTGGATGTTCAGATATTATGGGCATCAGAATATATCTATCTTAGATGGCGGCTATGCGGGCTGGCTTGCAGAAGGGGGCGCAACTGAGAGCGGAATGCCAACGGTACAGCCTGCTGATTTTATTGCCACAGCTCAATCTGATTTTACATCTGTATCTATGGATGAGATGGTGAGCTGGATTGCGGCTGGCACATGCCCACAAATTATAGACGCCAGAGCATCAGATAGATTTTTAGGCCTTGCCAAAGAGCCTAGAGCCGGATTGAGGTCAGGACATATTCCAGGCGCACTCAATGTGCCTATTTCCAGCCTGCTTGACCCTGAGACTGGCAAGGTTAAGCCAAAGGATACGTTGAAACAGATATTTGATGCGGCTGGCGTAGCGTATGACAGGCCTGCCATCACTAGCTGTGGTTCAGGCATAACAGCTTGCGGGCTTATTTTTGCGCTGGCCATCACAGGAAAAACAGATATTAGCCTGTATGATGGTTCATGGTCAGAATGGGGCGCTTCAGACCACCCAATAGCTCCATAAATTTCCTAATGATCTAAAATCTGGCTTAAGAACAGCTTTGTTCTGTCGGATTGCGGATTATTGAAAAAGGCTTCAGGCTCGTTCTGTTCAACAATCTGGCCTTCATCCATGAAAATCACCCGATTAGCAACCTTGCGTGCAAAGCCCATCTCATGGGTTACGCAAATCATTGACATGCCATCTTCAGCAAGAGATACCATCGTATCCAGCACTTCTTTAATCATTTCTGGATCAAGTGCAGATGTTGGCTCATCAAATAGCATCAGCTTTGGTTCCATACATAATGAACGTGCAATTGCCACACGCTGTTGCTGACCACCCGAAAGCTGACCAGGATATTTATGCGCCTGTTCTGGAATTTTCACACGCTCAAGATATGTCATTGCAATTTCTTCTGCCTCTGCTTTCGGCATTTTACGCACCCAAATTGGCGCAAGCGTGCAATTCTCAAGAATAGTAAGATGTGGAAACAGATTGAAATGCTGGAACACCATCCCGACATCACGCCTGATCTCATCAATATTTTTCAAGTCATTATTCAGCGTAATACCCTGAACCGTAATATGACCTGCCTGATGTTCTTCAAGCCTGTTCAAACATCTGATCAAGGTAGATTTACCAGAACCAGATGGTCCGCAAATCACAATCCGTTCGCCTTTATTTACGGTCAGGTTAATATCCCGTAAGACATGGAAATTGCCATACCATTTATTGACATTATCCATTGAGATCATCACTTCATCCCCAATGCTCATGCCTGTTTTTGGTGTTTTGGCTGCTGATGTTTTTTGCTTTGCCATGGTAGAAATCCCCTAAGATGGCTCAATGTTAATGTTTGCGTGATGTGCTTAGCTTGCGTTCCATATACATTGAGTAACGGGACATAGCGAAGCAAAACACAAAGAAGATAAAGGCGATATAGACATACATAGAAATTGCCTGCACAGGCGATGACCATGCTGCATCTGCAATCGCAGACTGCCCGCCACCAAGCAGATCAAAAATGCCTACAATCGATACCAAAGTCGTATCTTTGAATAATCCGATAAAGGTGTTTACGATGCCTGGAATCACATGGGTTAAGGCTTGCGGCAAAATCACCAAACGCATGGACTGCCAATAGCTAAGCCCCATTGCCTGCGCACCTTCATACTGGCCTTTATCAATAGCCTGAAGCCCGCCTCGCACCACCTCTGCCATATAGGCGGCTGAAAACAGCATCACCCCAATCAGCGCACGTAACAAATTATCAAAATTCACACCTTCTGGCAGGAATAATGGCAACATTACTGACGCCATAAACAATACGGTGATCAGCGGCACACCTCGCCAAAACTCAATAAATACCGTACTTAGAATTCGGGCAATCGGCATTTGTGAGCGTCTGCCAAGCGCAAGAATAATACCAAGCGGCAAGGACGCAACAATCCCTGTGACAGCGACCACAAGGGTGATGAGCAACCCGCCCCAATCTCGGGTATCAACCGAAGTAAGGCCAAAATCAATCGCCGCTACCCCGCGGATAACAGTAAATGAAATCACAACCCAGCCAATAATACTGAAAATAGAGGCCACCTCTGCAAAGAATGAGCCTAGATAATTTCGGCTACCTAGCCGCGAAATTGAAATAAAGCCTAGCCCGATCACCATCCAAGTGGCGATATTTACAGAGCTTGTATCAGAATTACCGCCAGTCAGCAGGATAAACGCAATCACAGGATAGGCTGTTAACATTAACGCGCCCATCTGCGCACGATATGGCATTTTTTCGATTAACACCCAGCCAAGCCCAAGCAATCCCATTATCACGGTTAGATTAACCCGCCATAAATCTTCAGCAGGATAGGCGCCATACATGATAAATTTCTGCTTTGCCACCACAAATGGCCAGCAGGCGGCATGCCATCCATTAGGCAGAGACCCGCCTTGTTGTTCTGTCCAGCATACTTCGCGCTTCATCGTTTCAGGGTCAGAAAATACCGCAGAAAGAAAGGCAAAATCTATCAAGGTATAAATCTGCAAGCCGCCAAAATAGAGCAAGAATACAGACAAGGCCGCTACCATCAACGAGCGAATAGATGCGCCAACTGAAGAGAAATCAGACATGGACGCAAATATATTCTGCCACAGCCAGCCAGTTATCCCTGCTTGAGAGGCAGGGGGCGGCAATAAAGGGGCATCTTCATTACGAACAAATGCAACGTCATTATTGATACTGGATGTTTTGGTAGGTTTTTTTGCCATCCTAGCGCTCCACTAGCTTTACGCGTGCGTTAAACCAGTTCATGAAAATTGAGGTAACAATCGAAAAGGTAAGATAGACCGCCATCATCATGAAAATCATTTCAATCTCTTTACCAACCTGATTAAGCGCAGTGCCAGCAAAAATTGACACAAGCTCTGGATAGGCAATCGCAACAGCAAGAGATGAGTTTTTGGTCAAATTCAAATATTGAGACGTTAGAGGCGGAATGATAATCCGCAAGGCTTGCGGAATGATAATCAGCCGCAAGGTAATGCCAGGACGCAATCCCAATGAATAGGATGCTTCTGTCTGTCCCTTGGCAATCGCTACAATCCCCGCACGAACAATCTCGGCAATAAAGGCAGCGGTATATAATGACAGCGCAAGCCAGACGGCAATAAATTCAGGAATAAGCACCATCCCCTGCCCTGACTGGAAGCCTCTGCGCAATACTGCGCCTGTTTCCTTAAATACAGGGATAGACCAGTCAAGCGGCTGTCCTGTAATAAAATAGGCTAAGGCTGTGCCCACAGCCACAATCCCAATCCCTGTCCAGAATACAGGAAATGTCTGACCTGTATTCATCTGGCGGTTCTGTGACCATTTAGACAGCGCATACCACCCTGTTAGCGTGGCAATAAACACCAATAGCACAATCGAAAACCCTGATTGCGGAAGCGGCGCTGGCAGATACAGGCCAGTGATATTGATGCCCGCATACTCACCTGCAATCTCAAGCTTATTGCGCCTGTCTGGCAAAGCCCGCAATACTGCAAAATACCAAAAAAATAGCTGAAGTAACAGCGGTACATTCCGCAACACTTCAACATAAATTGTCGCAAATCCTTTAATCACCAAATTTGATGATAGCCGCATAATTCCAATAGCAAAGCCAAATATGGTTGCCATCAAGATGCCTAATGCGGCGACTAAAAATGTATTGATAATACCAATAAAATAGACATCAAGATAGCTAGATTCACCTACCTTATATCCAAGAACATACGTGCCAAGTGTTTTACCAATCTGAAACCCAGCATTTTGAGTTAAAAACCCGAAGCCAAGATTCTTTCCCTGTGCCTCAAGATTTGTGAGCGTGTTATCAACAAGCCACCATGCTCCGAATATAATCGCTAGTAGCAAAAATGCTTGGAAAAAATAGCTACGTATCTGGGCGTCATATAACCATGAAGAGGAAGATGTCTTGTTGGATGCCATCTCGAAGTCTCTACTTTTTTGATCTGTTTATAGTTTGAAAAAAGGCGCCCGATAATATCATCAACGATAGGGGCGCCTTTAATCTCTAGTTTCTGCTAATTATGCGTTGCAATTAGCGAATTGGTGGTGCGTACAGGATACCGCCTTGGCTCCATAGTGCATTCACACCACGATCCAGTTTCAACGGTGTGTTTGGTCCTACATTAGCTTCATAGCTTTCTTCATAGTTACCAACCTGACGGATAATCTGGTATGCCCAGTCTGCATTTAGACCTAGCTCTTCACCAAACTTGCCTTCTTTACCAATGAAGCGAGCTTCAGCTGGTGTTACGTCATTGTAAGTCATTTTATTGATGTTTGCTGATGAAATACCCATTTCTTCAGCGTTGATCATCGCATTCAATGTCCACTTAACAATGTTGAACCATACGTCATCACCTTGACGAACAACTGGTCCTAAAGGCTCTTTTGAGATGATTTCAGGAAGCACAACATGGTTGTCAGGTGCGGTTAGCTTTGTGCGCTGTGCAGCCAGACCTGAACGGTCTGTTGTGTACACATCACAACGGCCAGCATCATATGCCGCTACAACTTCGTCAGCTTTTTCAAACGCAACAAGGTTGAATGACATGCCATTTTCGCGGAAATAGTCAGTGATATTCAGCTCAGTTGTTGTGCCTGTGTTTGTGCAGATATTCGCACCATCAAGCTCAGTTGCTGATGACACACCAAGAGCTGTTGGTACCATCATGCCCTGACCGTCATAATAGTTCACACCCGCAAAGTTCAGACCTAGCTGGGTATCACGAGTCATTGTCCATGTTGTGTTACGTGACAGAATGTCAACTTCACCTGATGACAGAGCTGTGAAACGCTGTTTTGCTGAAAGTGGAGTGAATTTAACTGCGTTTGCATCGCCAAACACAGCAGCAGCAACGGCACGACATACATCTACATCGATACCAGTCCAATTACCTGAATCGTCAGCGTTTGAGAAGCCAGGAAGACCTTGGCTCACACCACACTGAACGTGGCCTTTAGCACGTACATCTTCAAGTGTACCTGCCTGCGCAGCTGAAGCAGCCAGAAGACCTGCAACACCGGCAATCATGATTGATAGTTTTTTCATTTTTTCATTCCCTGATTAATAGTTGGAAGAACACTCTCAAAAGAGCCGTTCGGGTACATCTGATTTTTCAGCCTATATCCCCACACCGAACATCTCTGAGAATGATAAAGAAATTTTGCCCTAAATGAAACATTATTATTGCCAAAACACGATAAAAATTCAAACATTGCGGCTATGAAACCCCTGTTTGTTGAAATTTATTAACATTTGACTTACAGATTATGTGTTCGGCTGTGTTTCACCTTGACCTGAAAATTGAGAGCATTATGGCTAATTCTGATCATCATATTGATACCCGTCTTCAGCATCTAGGTCTGTCGCCTGATGATAATTTTGGTATTCCAAATCCGCCAATCTATCGAACCTCGACTATTTTATCATCCTCTATGGCGCAACATCGCCACGAAACCCCGAAACCCTATGATTATGGCCGTATTGGCACCCCCACTTCCGCAGCCTTTGAGCAGTCTGTCGCAGCACTTTATGGCGCTGATGACTGTATCTCAACGCCTTCTGGATTAAGTGCTATCTCAACTGCCCTACTAAGCGCTTGCGAGGCTGGAAGTCATCTTCTTGTACCTGACTCTCTATATGGTTCAGCGCGCCGATTTGTTGAGAAAACCCTTAGCAAATTTGGTGTAGAGATTACATTTTATCCACCACGCATAAATCAGCAAATTACATCCCTTATTCAGGAAAACACCTCTGTAATATATATCGAATCGCCCGGATCGTTAACCTTTGAGCTTCAAGACATCAGAAAAATCATCGAAATCGCTAAAAACCACAATATTACCACCTTATGTGATAATACATGGGGAACAGCCCTTCACTATCCTGTTCTATCCTATGGCATTGATATTGTTATAGAAGCTGGCACAAAATATATTGCGGGGCATTCAGACACCAATTTGGGTATTGCCGCTGGCTGTGGCGAGCATGCTATCCAACTTCGCCAGACTGCCCGTAATTTTGGCATATGTGCTGGCCCTGAAGATTTATATCTTGGATTGCGCGGATTACGCACTTTGCGCCTGCGTCTTGAACAGTCTGCCGCCAATGGTATTGCCCTAGCGACCGCCCTTGCCGATCTTAAGCAGGTAAAGGCAATATTGCACCCTGCCCTAGAATCTAGTCAGGATAATGACATTTATAACCGCGATTTTTCAGGGTCTTGTGGGCTATTTGGGGTTGTGATTGATGCAAATATTCCGCAAGCCGCTATCGATAAGGCAGTTGAAGAGATGACTGTTTTCAGAATTGGCGATTCATGGGGCGGCTATGAAAGCTTGATAAAACAGGCACATCTTACCCCCGCTATGCGGCAACATGACCCGCAACTGCCAGACGGTCATTTATTGCGGTTTTATACAGGGATAGAACATTCATCTGATTTAATAGATGACGCTGTTAACATGTTGCAAAAATTATAATTTTTTTGAATTGTGATTTTTGAATTATGACTTAGGGGATTATGTTTGAGGAAAAATTTTTCCTGGATTCATAATCCCTTTTGGATCAAAAGATGATTTGATCATTTTCATAAATTCAACAGATTCGCCCATTTCTTGAACCAGATATTCCTGTTTGCCCTGCCCAATGCCATGCTCGCCTGTGCAGGTGCCGCCCATCCGAATAGCACGTTCAGACAGACGGCTGATGAATTTTGAAATTTTCGCATTCATCTCGTCATCATCTGGCATTGCCAAAGGCATACAGTGAAAATTGCCATCCCCTACATGCCCAACAATGGTTGATAGCAATCCATCATCTTGAATATCTTGATGGGTTTCATTCACACATTCTGCAAGCCGTGATATTGGCACACAGACATCTGTTGATACGCCCGTGCCGCCTGGTAATAGATTCATTGTGGCAAAATAGGCATCATGCCGCGCTTTCCACAGCTTTTTGCGTTCTGAAGCATCTGTTGTCCACGCAAATCTAGCATCAGTGAAATCAGCTGCAATTGAGGTGAATAGTTCAGCCTGTTCTGCAACGCCAGCCTCAGTGCCATGAAATTCTAGCAGTAATAACGGGCTTTCAGGCAAATCTAGCCCAGAATAAGCATTGCAAGCCCTTACCTGAACCTCATCAAGCAATTCGATGCGGGATACAGGAATACCATATTGAATGGTGGTAATCACCGCATTACACGCAGCTTCAACAGACGGGAATGAACAGCTTCCGCCTGCAATCATCTCAGGCACACCATATAATTTCAAAGTTAGTTCGGTAATTATCCCTAATGTGCCTTCTGAGCCTACTAACAGGCGGGTTAAATCATAGCCTGCCGCTGTCTTTTTAGCGCGAGAGCCTGTACGGATAATCCGCCCATCTGCCATAACCGCTTCTAAAGCCAGCACATTATCTTTCATTGTGCCATAACGCACCGCATTTGTGCCAGATGCCCGTGTTGCCGCCATCCCGCCAAGAGACGCATTTGCCCCAGGATCAATCGGGAAAAACAGCCCTGTATCTCGTAGATATTCATTTAAGGCTTCTCTGGTAACGCCAGGCTGAACAATTGCGTCTAAATCCTCAGCATTTACATTTACAATGCTATTCATCTCACTGGTATCAATGCATATTCCGCCGAATGGTGCATTTACATGCCCTTCCAAAGACGAGCCAATACCAAACGCAATTACAGGGCATCCATAGTGATGGCACGCTGTAACAATATCGCTAACCTCTTGGGTAGATTTTGCAAAAATAACCGCATCTGGCAATTGCTGAGGAATTCTGGTTGTGGTGTGGCTATGGTGAGAGCGCACAGCTTCAGATTCAGATAAACGCTCGCCAAATTGTTGTTTTAGAACAGAGATAGCGTCTGCTATGCCCTGTCTATTAAACTCGTTTGCAGATGCCATTTTATTCATGTTCTGCTCTCCTGAAGCTGGCTTATTGATGGTTATTTTCTATCACTTCTTAACATGTAATTTGCAACAAACACAGGCACAACGCCTACTATGATAATAAACAAAGCTGGTAATGCCGCAACCTCGATCATCTCATCTTTGGCATATTCATAGGAAATAGTGGCAAAGGTTTCAAATGCAAATGGCCTTAACAGTAAAGTAAGCGGCAATTCTTTCATCACATCCACAAATACCAGCATCGCGCCTACCAGTAACGGCAGTTTTAGTTGTGGCAAGATAATCTGACGCAAGATAGAGCCAAAGCTATGACCTAGCATCTGGCCTGATTCCATCATAAAAGGCGGCATTTTTTCAATTGCTGTGTTTAATGAGCCAAACCCAACCGCAAGAAATCTAACAAGCAGGCCAAATAGCAAGGTTATCAGACTGCCAGTCACAAATATATCAATCGACAGAATATCAAACAAATCATCTAGCATTCCGCTAACAAACAGCACCCCAATCGCCAAAATTGTACCTGGAAATGCATATCCCATAATTGAAATACCAGACAGAATTTTTGCTATCTTGCCCTGCCCAAGCCGCGAAAATGCCAACAATAAAAACCCAACCGCCATCACAAGACAGGCCGCCAGAAATGCTAGCATCAACGAATGAAAAATCAATTTTGCATAAGGGATATGAAGCGCATCAATCGCATCTGCCGAAATATGGCTTATCAAGATAAGGGCTGGCAACACAAAGCCAAACCCTATCGGAAGCGCGCATATAACCATGCAGATAATATTCATAATTGGAGATGGGGTTACAGCTGGCACGCCTAGACGCCCTGAAGATGCGTTTGACACGCCGCCCCTGCGCCTTGCCAGCAATTCGGCGCATAATAACAGGCCAATCAGGAAAAATGCTAATAATGCTAGCTGAGCGGCCGCCTCGATACTGCCCATCCCAATCCAAACATTGAAAATACCCAATGTCAGCGTTTCAACCGCAAAATAATCCACCGTGCCAAAATCAGAAATTACCTCCATCAGCACTACCGCAAGCCCTGCTACAATCGCTGGCCTTACTAGCGGCAAGGCAATCAAGCTAAATACCCCCCTACCTGATAACATGCCGACCTCAAAAAAGCCTGAAGATGTGTGCCTAAGCGCTGTCCGCACCATTAAATAGACATAAGGATACAGCACCAGCCCCATCATCACCATCGCACCGCCTAATGACCTAATTTCAAAAAACCAGTAATGTTGGGCATTTTGCCATCCAAAAATCGCCCGAAGGCCTGATTGAACAGGCCCTGAATATTCTAAAAAATCAGTATAGGCATAAGCGATGATATAGGCTGGAATAGCGGCAGGAAGCACAAGCAGAAAATCAAAAATCCTGTGCCCCCAAAAATTATATCTGCATACAAGCCACGCTGTTAGCACCCCAATAATACCTGCGATAATCCCCACCCCGACCATCAACATTAGGGTATTGAAGATATAGCGCGGCAGAACAGTCTGAAATAGATGATTAAATAGCTGGCTAGTATTGCCTGAAGCAACTATCACAATAGACATTACAGGAGAGGCCAATAGCGCAAATAACAGGCATAATATCCCTATTTGCAGTATTTTGCTGCGCGCAACAGACCTGCCTAGCATCTGGGTATCGCTATCTATCTTATGGTGTTTAGCTAACATGGGGTCGTTACAGTGAGCGTTATCGAAATACCAAATAACCTTTTGGCTTTGGCGTGATTTGGTTATAGCCTAAGACAGGGCGTTGTGCCATGCCTTGTTTGCAGGCCGCCCGCTAATTTCATTGTGTGGGACTGTATCATGGAACTTGGCCTAAAGAATAAAAAAACTTTGATAACAGGGGCATCACGCGGCATTGGGTATGCGTGTGCTAGCCAGTTTGCGGCCTCAGGCGCAGACATAATCATGGTCTCGCAAGATACTGGGCGGCTTAACGCAGCACAAGACAGGATTACACAGCAGACAGGCACACCCCCAATCACATATTGTGCAGATTTGACAGATGAAGCTGCTAGAAGACAGCTTTTTGACGCACATTCAGATATTGATATTTTGGTCAATAATGCAGGGGCAATTCAGGGCGGTAGCCTGTTTGACATGAGCCTTGATGATTGGCGAGCAAGCTGGGAGCTGAAGGTATTTGGCTATATCCATCTCTGCCAGCTTTATGGCCAGATGATGAAAACCCGAAAACGCGGCACGATTGTTAACATTATAGGGATGGCAGGGCGTGCCTTTCGGGCGGATTATATTTGCGGGTCAACAGGAAATGCCGCGCTCATTGCATTCACTCAATCTCTTGGCGCAGAATTACAGCAAGATCAGGTTAGAATTTTTGGCATTAACCCCTCTGCAACAGAAACCGATAGGGTGAAAACCCTATATCAGAAACGCGCCCTGTCTAAATATGGGGATGCTGATAAATGGCAGGATATGCTTGATACATCGCGCCTACCCTTTGGCCGTCTGAAACAGGCTGACGAGGTTGCCAAGCTAGCAGCAATGTGTTGTTCTGAGGGGGTCGGCTATCTTTCTGGCACAGTGATAGATATGGATGGCGGCGGCCAATATATGTAGCGAATTATAGCGTTAATTTTGGGGGAAATGGACAAGATGCAGGAAACAATCATGCTTCAGATAATTGTGGGCGGTGTTACAGGCTGTCTGTTTATGGATGTTTGGCAACGTATCTTTTATGCGCTTTCTGGCAATCCACCTTCCGCATGGAATATGGTTGGGCGCTGGCTATATCAGCTTGTGACCAAAGCCAAGCTGATACATGCAGATATTGATGATGCCCCTGCATATTCCCATGAGCTGGCTCTGGGGTGGGTCTTTCACTATGTGGTTGGTTGCGGATATGCAGTTATTTATCTGTATCTGATACAGTCTGGCCTGCTCACCGCATCTATTGTTGATGGATTTATCTTTGGGGTGGCAAGTGTTGTAGTCCCATGGTTTATGTTCCTGCCCTTTATGGGAAAAGGTATGCTGGCACGAAATACACCCACACCGATCAAGATATGCGTTCTTGCGCTTCTCACCCATATTGTGTTCGGGATAGGGATAGCTGTTGGTATTCAACTGGTCTCTTAATCTGCGGTAAAATCATAATCACGCACAATTTCAGCAACTCGAATACGGTAGCGGGCAAAAATTGACTCTTTGCCCTCATTCTGGGCTTGCTGGTGCGCCATATTCTCGCGCCAGTTTTTAATCGCCTCTTCACTTTCCCATGATGAAATTGACAGATATTTTCCGCTATCATTCAAACTCTGAAATCTTTCAACAGCGATAAAGCCAGGCTGTTTTTCAAGCACAGGCTTTAACTCGCCTGCCAATGCAAAATAATCATCTGTCTTACCCTGTTTCGGACACATTTCAAAAATAATTACATACATCTTAGCGCTCCTTTATTAGCGATTAAAGCTGGTGGCTAGCCAAAATCATATCTGCTGCTTTTTCTGCTATCATCATGGTTGGTGCATGGGTGTTACCTGACGGAATAGATGGCATAATTGACGCATCAGCCACACGCAGATTCCGAACCTGCCTTACCTTCAAATCAGGTGTCACCACATGATGCTTCTGATCTGCTGGCCCCATTCGGCAGGTAGATACAGGATGATAGACTGTATTGCCAGTTTCTCTGATGAACGCCATCAATTCTTCGTCTGACAACACCTCATCGCCTGGCCGCACTTCTGAGTCAATAATAGGCGCCATCACATCGGTCTGCATCAACTTTCTTGCGATTGAAATACCTGCTAGCAAAACCTGTCTATCACGTTCATCAGCAAGGTAATTTGGCTGAATTTTTGGCGCATCAAACGGATTTCCAGAGGCAATATGCACATGCCCCCTACTATGCGGTCTTAGCTGGCAGGGGCCGATAGACAGGCCAGGAAATCTATCAAATATGCGCTTGGCTGGATTAGCAAAGCTGGCATGAGCGATATGATACTGAATATCTGGATAATCTGGCTCCGTATAGGGGCTAGCAACAAATCCCCCAACAATCCCAGCGGGCATGGTAAGCGCACCTGTACCAGATGTGACATAGCGAATAAGCTCTTTGCCTAACCCAATGCCTGAAATAAGGCTGTTAAGGCTATCATTTACCGTTAGCCTATAGCTTAGTCGGGTAAGAAAATGATCCGCAAGATGTTCGCCCACTGCGGGCAGATTGGCCACTATCTCTATCCCTAAATTCTGCAATCTTTTTGCATCGCCAATACCTGATAATTCCAATATTTGAGGCGAGCCAAACGCCCCTGCTGATACGATCACTTCACGATGCGCTGCAATGAAGTCTTGACCCCCACCAGATGAGATAAACACGCCGCTAACCTTGCGTGAATCTTCACTTGAAAATCCCAGTTTTAGGACTTGTTTTTTCTTAATAATTTTTAGGTTATTTCGATGTTTTATAGGCTCTATAAAGGCTTGATAGCTTGAATGTCGTCTGCCGTGTTTTTGGGTAAGCTGGAAGTAATTAAAACCTGTTTGGTGATGTCCATTATAGTCTGTTGGAGATGGATAGCCCAGCTCAGCAGCAGCCTCTAGCACCTTATCTAAAATTGCATATTTTGTAGCAGGTGCGTTAATCTGCATCTCCCCTTCAAATCCGTGAAGTTCTGCATCCAGCAATTCTGGCGCAATTTGGTTGCGGACAGATTTCTTGAAATAGGGCAGAATATCAGAAAATGACCAACCAAGATTGCCTGCTTGCGCCCAGCCATCATAATCTGCTGATTGCCCTCTGACATATAACATGCCATTGATAGAGGATGTTCCGCCCATCACCTTACCGCGTGGCATAGCCATTTCTCGCCCATCAAGATGAGGCTGAGGCTCGCTTGTGAATAGCCAATTTAACGCAGGATTATTCATCAAATGCACAAAGCCTGCTGGCATATGGATAAAGGGGTGCGTATCTGCCCCGCCTGCCTCAATCAAAATCACAGAATTAGCAGGGTTAGCACTAAGCCTGTTTGCCAGCACACACCCAGCAGACCCTGCCCCGACAATCACGAAATCTGCTTCAAAAACTGGCTTGATAGGCTGTTTGTTCTGCATATGAGCTAGTGTTCTGTGCGTGACAGCGCAGCTTGTAATGGCAGTATCATGGCTGCAAGCAAGATCAGCACGGCCACAATGCTAATCAAAAAGAACAGATGATACATCTGAAAGCCAGATTGCAACAGAATACCGCATAATGGCAAAACACTAGCCCCAATAGAAAGATTTAGCAGAAATTTTATACTTAGCACACGCGCACGCCATGAATCTGGTACATAGCGGCTCATAATGGCGTCTGTGATAGGAATTTGGCCAAATACAAAACACATTGCCGCCATCATCACAAAAAACAGCGTTAAATCAGTAAACATAGCCGAAAGAGCAATAAATAACACCTGACCTGTTGCCATTACCAACAACACATTACGGGCTGACGCCCTGTCAATCAGCCAGCCCACCCCTACCTGAGAAAATGAGGCAACGGCATAAACCACAGATGCCAGCAAGCCTGTCAATGCAACAGATGTTGTTACGCCCCCCATTGCTATATCAAAATAGCGCGGCACCAAAAAAGTCATTGCGCCAAACACAAAACCGCCTGCTGATGTTACCAGTGCAAGGGCAAATAATGCTCGTTGCCAGCCTACAGCAAATCCCTGCCCGATTTTCTCAGCCTTTTTGGGTTGTGATTCAAGCCCGTCAGTTAGGCTAAGCATAAAAATAACCCCGTAAACCAGACATAGGCTACCGCACATCCAGAACCCCCAACGCCAGTCACCAAATATCAGCACAATGCCCATCACCAAAGGCGCAAAGGCAACGCCCATATTGCCAAATACGCCATTTATGCCTAGCCTTAATCCAGTATTTTTACTGTTTTTCAGAAGCATAGCGATACCAACAGGATGATAGATAGAGGCAAATACGCCAATCAACGCAAGCCCGCACATAAGCTGAATTAAACTTTGTGCAAAGCCGGTAATAATTGCGGCTATACCCACGCCAAAATGAAATAATACCATCAATAAAGAACGTGAAAAGCTGTCTGCTAGCCGTGCGGCCACTGGTGCTACAGCGCCAAACAGCACAAATCCAAGCGTGCCATAGCTAATAATTTCATCATATCCCACACCAAAAGACCGCCCCGCATCATAGGCCGCTTTGGCAAAAATAAGCATGATGAAATGGTCGATAAAATGGCTGATATTGATAAAAATATCATGCACTGAACGGTGTTGTAGAGGCGAGAGAAACGGGCGTGTTTGGTGTATCATGCTGATGGCTCCTGCGGATAAATTATCGGAAACCAGTCAGTACGCAATTTCTGACCTGCTGTCATATTATGTTCTGGGAAAGGTGGAGAGGTTCTGCCAGGTCTGGTGCAATATACAGCATCATCCCCAACTAGCCTTAATGATAAGGCACGCCGCCTGCTGGCGCTATGATTGCCCCGTGCGCCATGCAGAATTTTGAAATTGAAGGCTACCGCATCGCCTGGCATTAACGGCCATTCGGCAATATCCAGCCCATCCCTATCAGGGTCAGGCACATCAATATAATTATCTGCGTCTGGATAGAAATTTTGGTCTGAAAGCCAGCGCTTTGGCATTACAGGTTTTGGCCATAAATGCGAGCCCTTCACACATCGCAACGTGGCATCTGTAACAGGCTCAACCACAGTCCAAAAGCTAATTGTCTGCATCCCCTCAACAAAATAATAGGGGCTATCTTGATGCCACGGGGTCGCTGAGGAGGTGCCAGCCTCTTTCACCAAAATATGGTCATGAAATAGCTGTGCTGTTTGGGACTGCATAAGCTGGGCGGCAACCTGCCCGACCTCTGAGGTAAAAATAAGCGTTCGCAAGGCATCAATATCTTGCCAGTTGCAATAATCATCAAAAAACCTGCCTGTCTCACCTTGCCGCACATTTTCAGCCGCATAGGGACCAGGATTAGCCAAATTTTGCTCAATCGCTTCTTCTATGAGGTTAAGGTGAGAGGTAAATAGTCCTGTGACCAGCACCACGCCATCTTTGGCAAATTTTTCAACCATTTCTGGCGTAACATTAACGGCCATTTTGCCTCACTATTATGAATGCCAAATCTCAGCACCCTAATATTAGGCAGAATGGCCGCACGCAGGCAAGTTTATTGCACATAATCTGCCCCCAAAATAGAAGGGGTAGCCTACCAGCCTGTCTCATGGATGATCATCTGGGCTTTTGGACTATGTTTGGCAATCTCATTCAATGGCAATTGATCAATTTTGAATGTTCCCCATGATAACAGCTCATCACTAATCGCCGCATTTGGATTTACTGGATATTCATAATTTATTGCCGCATAGAGCGCTTGCGCTTCTTCAGAGGTTGCCCATTCCAAAAAATCGCGTGCCAGCTCTTTTTGCTTAGATTCTTTGATAATACCAGCAGCAGAGATATTTACATGCTGACCGCGCCCCTCTTGATTAAAGAACGTCATATCAAGCGCATCAGCCCATAATTTCTGTTCTGGCTCATCTTCTGAAAATTTCATCTGACCGTAATAATAGCTGTTCATCAACGCAACATCACACTCACCAGAGAAAATAGCCTTTGCTTGCGCCCTGTCATTGCCTTGCGGTTTTCTGGCCAAATTATCCACAAATCCAGCCGCCCACTTCTTCGCCTCATTTGCGCCATGATGCGCAATCAGCGATGCCAGAATCGCCCGATTATAAACATGGCTTCCTTTGCGGGAACACACACGCCCTTTCCATGCAGGGGTTGCCAGCTCTTCAATGGATTTGATAGCGCCTGCATCAACACGCTCTTTGGAAATAGCAATTATTCTGGCACGCAACGATAGCGCAGTCCATGTATCATCTGCATCTCGCAAATGTGATGGCACCTGAGCATTTAGCTTTTGCGAGCCAATCGGAGCAAGTAACTCAGCGTCAGTCAGCTCAACAATACGGCTAATATCAACTGTTAGCACCAAATCAGCACGCGTCCTTGTGCCCTCGGCCTGCAATCGCTGAACCAGCCCTTTAGGGGCATAGACAGTTTGAAAGCGCACCCCTGTTTTTTCGGTATATGCGTTTAAGATAGGCTCAATTAAAAATGGCTGGCGATGGGTATAAATTCCCAATGTTTCAGCCCTGCTAGCCCCCGATGTTACTACCAGCCAAACGATAGATATCAACAACAGCCTTACCATATTCGCCAAATCCTTTATTTGAATGATCCCAACGCCTCTGAGGCAGGCAAACAGCCTCTCTTGGTATTGAGAATGATTATCACTTTCATTATAAATAATCACCAAAAAAAGAAAGTCAACATAAAGTAGACTATTTTGGTATTTTATTATCACAATATGCAAAACACCCCAAACGTATTATCAAACGCCCAAGGAAAAACCGATTTTGTCAAAAAGGTTAATACGCATAGACTATCTCTGCCCCAAAGGTAGGGTATGGGCATTTATAGATTAACCGTAATAACTAATCTTCCGTGTTTGGCATTCTGATTAACGCTAGGAAATCTTGTCG
>CBFHYU010000010.1:0-65026 GCA_965660165.1 Puniceispirillaceae bacterium (SeqCode) | reverse complement strand
TAACCCTGTGCCAGTCATGCCATTGGTTGAGGTAATCGCTGGCACGCATAGTAATAGCACTGCTATTGACCGCGCAATGTGGTTTTCAGGCCAGCTTGGCAAAATGCCTATCACGGTGAAGTCAGTAAAAGGGTTTTTGGTTAATCGCGCTTTATTGCCCTATTTATTTCATGCTGTGGCGGTGCTTGAAGCGGGTGAAAGCGCAGATAAAATGGACCAAGCATTGCTTGATTTCGGGATGCCAATGGGGCCAATCGAATTATGCGACCAGATAGGGCTGGATGTCTGTCTTGATGTTGGCCATGTACTTGGCATACCAGAACAAGTGGCAAAGCGGTTTAAAAGCTTAATTTCGTCAGGCAAGAAAGGCAGAAAAACCCAATCTGGATTTTATGAGTGGGATGGTAAAAAAGCCGTGCGCCCTCGTAGCCAATATCCGCAAGATGAGCTAGATGCGCTTGCGTCTGATATTCTGGCGCCATTGATTGAGAAATGCCGTTCAGCTGTGCAAGAACAGATAGTATCTTCACAAGATGAGGCAGATATTGGCTGTATCATGGGGATTGGCTTTCCGCGTTTCAAAGGCGGGCCATTAGGCTGGGCAGATTATCCGCGTTGATCGCTCACTATCTCCAGCAATGCCTGTGTCATCTGCTTCAGCCCCATATCACCGCCAAATTCCATCGGGCGTAATGCGTGCATTGCAAAGCCTGTTGTTATTGCGTTATCAATAAGTTCTGCGGCGGTAATCATCTTGCTATTACCTGATTGATGGCCAAGCCAATCTAGCATCATCGCACCACTAAGGATGGCGGCAAGCGGATTTGCCTTATCCTGTCCCATAATATCAGGCGCGCTGCCATGCGCAGGTTGGAACAGACAGTGATGATCGCCAATTTCAGCAGAGGCGGCCATGCCCATACCGCCAACTAGCCCACCTGCCAGATCAGACAAAATATCACCAAACATATTTTCCATCACAAGCACATCAAACTGCCATGGCTTTCTAACCAGCTCAAGCGCGGCGGCATCTACATAAGAATATCCAGTATCAATATCGGGAAATAATGCAGCGCGCTCATCAAAGATTTTCCTGAAGAAGGCAAATGCCTGAAATACATTGGCTTTATCAACACAAGTAAGATGTCCATGACCACGCTTTGCGTTACGTCTTTGCGCCAGCTTAAAGGCAAAATCTATCACACGTTCAGACACAGACCGCGTAATTCGTAATGTTTCTTGAGCTTCATCTGCATTTGTTTTTGGGCTTCGATTATGCACAGCGGCGGTATAAAAAAGCCCTTCGGTACATTCTCTGATAATCACCATATCAAGCGTTGCGGCCTTTGGATCAGCCAGCATCATGGGCGCGCCTGCATAGGCCTTTACAGGTCGCACCCCTGCGTAAAGCTCATATTTCTCTCTCAATCTGAGGTGAGGAGAGATTTCAGTATTATCTTTTGCGCGGATAGATGGCAGGCCTATTGCCCCAAGATAGATAGCATCTGCATGACCTGCCCGTTCTTCGCCATCTGCTTCAATATCTTGTTCAGTGTCACGATAATAGGCGGCGCCTGCATGGATAATATCTTGGCGCAATGAAAAGCCGCCAACCTGTTGTCTTACGGCCTCAATAACCGCAAAAGTAGCCTCTGTGACTTCAACCCCAATGCCGTCACCTGGTATTGTGGCAATCTTAAAATGTTCCATGTCCAGTCTTCTATCTAATTAGGTATCTAACAGGCTGCGCAATTTGAACTTTTGCAATTTGCCTGTTGATGTTTTCGGGATTTCGGTGAAAAGCACAGTTTTTGGACATTTGAACCCTGCTAGATGTTGCCTGCAAAAGGCGATCACCTCTTCTTGGGTGGCGCTCTCGCCATCTTTCATTTCCAGAAATGCGCACGGGGTTTCGCCCCATTTTTCATCTGCTTTGGCAACCACAGCGGCAAAGGCAACACCTGGATAGCGATATAATATGCCTTCAACCTCGACTGATGAGATATTCTCGCCACCAGAGATGATAATATCCTTCAGCCTGTCTTTAATTTCGATATAGCCGTTCGGGTGGCATACTGCCAGATCGCCAGATTTGAAATAGCCTTCGCCCAATGCCTCTTCAGTGGCTTCTGGGTTTTTGTGATAGCCTTTCATAATACAGTTTGACCTGAACATGACCTCGCCCATCGTCACCCCATCATATGGCACAGCCTCGCCAGTGTCCTGATCAAGCACCTGAATTGCTTCGGTATGGGACATATTCACCCCTTGCCGTGCTTTGATTTGTGCCTTTTCTGAGAAATTCAGATGATCCCAACTATCATTCCATGCACAATGGCTAAGATGGCCATAGGTTTCTGTTAGCCCATAGACTTGAGTCACAGTCAGTCCCATTGCTTCTACCTTTTCTAAAATAGCGGCAGGGGGCGGCGCACCAGCTGTCATAACCTGAACAGGCCAATCAGGTAAAAATTTAATCTCATCAGGCGCATTTACCAGCAATGATAGTACAATGGGCGCCCCTCCAAAATGCGTGACTTTATGCGTTTTAATCAGACTGAATATATTATCTGCGGCAATTCGGCGGCAACAGATAATCGTGCCAGCCACAATTGCCATCATCCATGCATGACCCCAGCCATTACAATGAAATAGCGGCACGATATACAGATAGCGCGGATGACGCGGCAATCCCCAATCAGGGATAGTGCCCATCGCCATCAGATAGGCGCCTCTGTGATGATAAACAACACCTTTGGGCTTGCCAGATGTCCCAGAGGTATAATTAAGCGCCATCGCATCCCACTCATCTTTCGGCATTTCCCATGCATAATCAGCACTACCAGTCGCGATAAAGGCTTCGTAATCCTGTGCGCCTAGCGGGGTGCCATTTTTGGAATCTTCATCAAACTGGTCGATAATATCAATGATGGTAATATCTTTATTTTCAGCCTGAGAAAGGGCTTGGGACATTTGCTGAGAAAAGGCAGTATCTGTGAGCAGAAAACGGGTTTCAGCATGATCTAGAATATAGCTAATTGTGTCTGTATCTAGTCTGGTATTCATGCTGTTCAAAACGCCGCCAGCCATTGCTACACCAAAATGTGCTTCTACCATCTCAGGGGTGTTCGGACACATAATGGTTACCACTTCGCCCTGCTTCAGTCCTGCTTTGATAAGGGCATCTGCCAGCTTGACGCAGCGCTCATAGGTCTGCCGCCAGCTATAGCGCCTATCATAATAGACCACAGCGTCACGATCTGGATAGATTGCCGCAGTGCGGGCGATAAATGACAGGGGCGTAAGCGGTATATGGTTTGCCTCTCGCCTATCCATAAATCCTGAATTTGTTTGATCCATCACATTATGCATTATAGCCACCTTCTTCTGATACTGTCTTGTTCACCAGAACATGATAGCGCAAAAAACGCAACCAGACGAACAGGGCGTATCAGCCAAATATCCTAGTCAAGTTTCTGAAATTCACCAGCTTTGGGGTCATATGCCCATAAACTTCCCTCATCCATATCAAACCACCAGCCATGAATGGCCAGCCTGTTATCCGAGATGGCCTGATTTACCCAAGGGAAGCTTGCAAGGTTCTGCAATGAATTGACAATAGACGCTCTTTCGGCAGGGTGTTGGGCATCTTCTATGGTGGTGATATCTGACAGGCTTTCAATGGCAGGGCGGGCTATCTGAATCCATGAATTCACAAAATCCCTATCTTCTAGCGGCGTATCAAGGCAATGCTTGCACAAGGCTGAAATGCCGCCACAATGGGCATGACCAAGAATGATGATATGCTTGACCAACAAGTCTTTCACGCCAAATTCGATCGCTGCACTTACCCCGTGATGCCCGTTATCAGGCGCATAGGGCGGCACCAGATTGGCGACATTCCGCACCATAAACAGCTCGCCTGGCCGAGTATTGAATAAGATGGCAGGATCAACACGTGAATCAGAACAAGAAATAACCATTGTTTCAGGTGTCTGACCTCTGGATACCAGACGGCTAAAAAATACGCTGTCATCTTCGAAAAATTCATTTTTGAAATCTGTAAAACCGTTAATCAGTCTATTAACCATATGACTGTCTGCCTCTTTTTAAGTGATCAGGGGGCGCATTCTGCCTTCCCGTCAGATTATCATAATGAAATGCTAGTGCCTATAGCGCAGTGTTAAATCTTGAGCTGAATCATGGAAAACAAATTTTGCACTTTATGTACGAATATAGGCTAGGGGAGTGTCTTGCTTGAATAATGCGTTCAGCTTGTCCTTTGCGAAGAACTGCTTAGTCTAAAATACCCCCTAGGCTCGGCACACATTACTCAGCAGAAAATCCTGCCTATTAGGGCAATTTATTTGCGCAATATTCTCAATATTTGTATGGTTATCTCACGTAAGCTGAGGAGGGGTAATAATGTTGAAAAACCAATATTCAATCGCGGTAATCGCAGGCGATGGTATCGGCACGGAAGTAATGCCTGAGGGGGTGAAATGCCTGCAAGCGGCTGGCCAGAAATTCGGTATCAATCTGGAATTTGTGGACTATCCTTTCTCATCTTACGCGTATTATGAACAGCATGGCCAGATGTTGCCAGATGACTGGATGGACAGTCTGAACGCCCATGATGCGATTTATTTTGGGGCAGTTGGCTGGCCTGACAAAATCCCTGATCATATCTCACTATGGGGGTCATTGCTAAAATTCAGGCGTGAATTTGATCAATATGTGAATCTGCGTCCAGTAAAATTGATGCCAGGTGTGCCATCGCCACTGGCTGGCCGTAAGCCTGGTGATATTGATTTTCTGATTGTGCGTGAAAATACCGAAGGTGAATATAGCTCTGTTGGCGGGCGTATGTTTGAAGGCACAGACAGGGAATTTGTGGTTCAGGAAACTGTGATGACCCGCACCGGCGTTGACAGAATCCTAAGATATGCCTTTGAGCTTGCCAAAAAGCGGCCTGAACGCCATCTGACCTCTGCTACCAAATCTAATGGCATATCTATTTCTATGCCCTATTGGGATGAGCGTGTCGAAGAGATGCAGAAACATTATCCAGAAATTAGGGTTGATAAATATCATATTGATATTCTTGCCGCCCATTTTGTGCTGAATCCTGATAAATTTGATGTGGTGGTTGGCTCTAATCTGTTTGGTGATATTTTGTCTGATCTTGGGCCTGCCTGCACAGGCACTATTGGTATTGCGCCCTCTGGCAATATCAATCCTGAAGGCAAATTTCCGTCTTTATTTGAGCCTGTTCATGGTTCTGCCCCTGATATTGCGGGCAAGAATATTGCCAATCCGATAGGGCAAATCTGGGCAGGGGCAATGATGCTGGAACATTTCGGCCATGATGAGGCGGCAGATGATATTGTGCGCGCTATTTGTGACAGCCTGATAGATGACAGCTTGCGCACGGCCGATCTGGGTGGCACAGCCAGCACCTCTGAATGCGGTAGCGCAATCGCACGCCTGATAGCGTCATAATGGTGTTGCATACTAGCTTATGACAGACTTTAGCCCAACCCATCGTAGAATTACGATAATTATCGCCTCTTTAGGCACGTCAATGGGCTTTATTGATGCAACTGCACTGAATGTTGCCTTGCCATTTATTCAAAGCTCGTTAAATGCCTCTGCTACTGATGTGCATTGGGTACTTGAGATTTATCTATTATTTCTGGCTGCCCTGATGATGGCGGGGGGCGCGCTTGGCGATTCTATGGGCAGGCGTAAACCGCTTAGATGGGGAGTGATTGCGTTTGGCCTGACCTCTCTTGGTTGCGCTTTATCAGAATCGGCAGAAATGCTAATAGTATTTCGTGCCTTTCAAGGGATTTCGGCGGCCTTAATGATCCCTGCTACACTTGCGCTGATAAATGCGTCATTTCCGCCCGAAAATAGAGGCGAAGCTATTGGCAAATGGTCATCTATTGTGGCGCTTACTATCCCGTTGGGGCCGCTGGTTGGCGGGGTGGCTGTTGATTATATTTCATGGCATGTGGTGTTTTTGCTAAATATTCCTATCTGTATTATCATGCTGATTTTGCTGGCAATATTGCCGCGCCCACCGTTTGAGCCGCCTGTTGGACAGCCGCTTGATAAACTTGGCTCTATTACCATTACAGCGTCTTTGGGGCTGATTACTTATGGGCTTCTTGAATCTGGTAGACTAGGGATGTTTGGCCTGCATGAGCTAGTATTTCTAGGGCTTGGCTTATGTCTGTTTGTGTTGTTCTTTGTCGTTGAGCATCTTCAAAAGGCGCCAATGTTGCCGCTATTTTTAATGAAAGATAGACGCTTTTTAATTGTGACACTTCAGACGCTGGTATTATTTGCAGGCTTTCAGTCAGCGATGTATTTTTTAAGCTTTCTATATATTCAGTCATATGATTATAGCGCACTTCAGGCAGGGGCGGCGACTCTACCAATATCTATTGTAGTTGCGCTAATATCACGCGCCATGGGTAGAGCAGTGGTGAAATATGGTCCAAGACTGTTGTTATGCTGCTCGTCTGTGCTAATGGCATTGGCGTTATTCTGGCTTAGCATGACAAATGGGGATTACTGGAAATCTGTATTGCCTAGCATGATTGTGATGGGGGTGTCTGTTGGGCTGTTCGCAGCGCCTTTGACAACCGTTGCGATGGTAGCAGCAGGGCCTGGCAGAGATGGGCTGGCAAGTGGTGTGAATAATGCTGTCTCGCGGATAGGACCATTGTTGGCAATCGCGATATTTAGCTTTTGGATTGGCGGCAGTTTTACCTCATCTCTACAGCTATTTCTGGATAGCTCGGCACTGCCAGATGACATCAAAACCTATCTGTGGGATATGCGCCAGATGATGGCGGCAATTCCTATCCAAACAGGCTGGCCAGCAGATATTCAGCAAGACATCAGCCAGCAATTAAAGGCATTATTTGCAGAATCTATCCAGAGTATATTAAGAGTAAGCTCTGGCTTTGCGTTGCTGGCTGGATTGCTGGCATTATTATATCGCAAAACAGACGCGCAATGAGCTGCTTGCCCTAGTAAGATAAAATTGGAAAGTTACTATTATGACAGATTCTGAACACAAGCCCTCTAGCGTTATTATCGGGCTAGACGAGATTATGGAAGATGCGCCATTGCCGCTTTTGGAATTCAAACAGGCGCAAGGGGCAGATATTCTAATTAGCTGGCAGGTGGTTATGGACGTGAAAGGGCGGGGTCAAGAACAATATCATGTATGTGTTGGACTTGGCTGGTCGCGCGATAGTTTAGAAGAATTGCAGGTGATTGCAGAGCAGATTTGCCCTCCTGAATACAGGCTTATCTTTGCCTTTATTGATGTGCCTAGCTATGGCTCAGACCATTTTGCGATCTCGATTGCTAATACCGCTTATGGTGAGGTGCTGGTCGATGGTTTGGTCAATGAGGTGATCGAAAAGGCCGCAATTGAAGCAGCTGTTATAAGCTGGGCGTCAGCATAATATCTGGCCAGTATTTCGCAAAACGTGCAGTCCATGCCCTATCAATTTTGATGGATAGATGCTGTGTGCCTGCATCATCATACTGTTGGTCTAATATCTGAGCATGGCGATATAGCCATGCAGATACATCAGACTGAGACGGCGCTAAACACACAGTAAATAGCTGTTCATCCACTGCAAAGAATGTTTCTATGGCATTTAGAAGTGATGAGAGATTTTCGGCTGTCTGAGCAGAGATTATAAGTGAATCATCTGCCAGCATCTGGTCAGAAATATAGTCTGCATCTACCAGATCAGCCTTATTATAGACCGTGATAATACGTGATTTGGCATCTTCATCTAGCCCAAGACTTGCCAGCACGTGATTGACATCTTTTTCTTCTTCTTCTCTCACAGGTGAAGCAATATCTTGAACATGTATTATCAAATCGGCAAGCACGACCTCATCAAGCGTAGATTTGAAGGCTTCAATCAATTCTGTTGGCAGGTCGCTGATAAAACCAACCGTGTCAGCTAATACAATCTGGCGAGAAGAGGGCAGAGTAAGTTTCCGCATGGTTGGGTCAAGTGTTGCAAATAGCATATCCTGAGATAACACCCCTGCTTCTGTAAGGCTGTTAAACAGGGTTGATTTGCCTGCATTTGTATAGCCAACCAGCGCTACAGTAGGGGTTTCAGAACGCGCTCGGTTTTGGCGCTGAAGGTGTCTGGTACGGCTGACATTGGCAAGTTCTGATTTAATTTGTTTGACCTGATCTGTTAGCATCCGCCTATCAAGCTCAATCTGTCTTTCACCAGGCCCGCCCAAAAATCCGCCGCCGCCACGTTGCCGCTCAAGGTGAGTCCATGACCTCACTAGCCTAGAACGCTGGAAGCTAAGTGCGGCAAGTTCAACCTGAAGCCGCCCTGCATGAGTGTTGGCACGTGCCCCAAATATCTCTAAAATCAGCGCTGTTCTGTCAATCACCTTACAGCCAAGCGCAGTTTCAAGGTTACGATGCTGAACAGGGCTAAGCGATATATTGATGATAAAAAGCGGATGTTCAAACGAGTCTGCAAGCAGTGATAGGCGTTCAAGCACGCCTGAACCCATTATTGTGGCGGCTTTTGGCCTGTTTATCGTCAAAATTTCCTGATGAACAATATCAAGTGAAATAGCCTGTGCCAGCCCTATTGCTTCTTCTAGCTTGGCATGCGCATCTCGCCCTGTCTTGACGCGCATCTGCGATGACGTCAATTCAGGATGAAGGATAATGGCTTGCTGTTGTTGCGGGGTGTGATCAAGAAGGGACAGTGGTCTTGCCTGTAAATGAAGAGAGTTGGCGCTATCATTATAGTTATCAGAATATAGATAGTGCTGAAAACTGAAAAAACCATATCCCTGAGGTCTTGAAATCAGCAAGACGTTTCCCCACATGACTGTCATAGCACGGGCGCAACCCTGCCTGTTTGTAAATTACCTGTTGAAAATACAATTAGATAAGAGCCTGATATTATGTCTACAACAATGCATCAGTTTGAAGCCGATACTGGCAAAATTTTAGATATCGTCATAAATTCTCTTTATTCCAATAAGGAGATATTTTTAAGAGAGCTTATCTCAAATGCGTCTGACGCGCTGGATAAACGAAATTATCTGGGCGCATCAGATAGTAGTCTGCTTGCTGAAGAAGGGCTGGGGATTACTATTCGGGCAGATAGCAAGGCCAAGACCCTTACCATTTCTGACAATGGAATCGGGTTGTCACATGATGATCTTGTCTCATCTCTTGGAACGATTGCACGCTCAGGCTCAAAAGCCTTTGTTGAGCAATTAGCCCAATCAGCAGATTCAAAGAATGCAAAGGACGCCAAGAATGCAAAGGATGCCAAGAACGCTAAAGATGATAACCTATCTTTGATAGGACAGTTTGGCGTTGGGTTTTATTCTGCTTTTATGGTCGCAGATAAAGTTGAGGTGCTGTCATTAAAGGCAGGCGAGACAAAAGCGCATTTATGGTCATCTGATGGGGTGTCTGGCTATGATATTACCCCTGCCGAGAAATCATTGGCTGGTACAGATATCACCCTATATCTGAAAAAGGATTGTAAAGAGTTTCTAGAAGAACAGCGCATAAGCTATCTGGTGAAGAAATATTCAGACCATCTCAGCTTTCCTGTATTATGGCAACCCGCACAGGTTGATGATGCGCGCCAGCTAAATACAGGTTCAGCTATCTGGACGCGTCAGAAGTCAGAAATTTCAGAAGAGGATTATACTCAGTTCTATCACCAGATTGGTGCAGGCTATGATACGCCCTTTATGACGTTGCATAATCGCACTGAAGGCGCGCTAAACTATACCAGCCTGTTATTTATTCCCTCTCAGCGCCCGATGGATTTATTCAATCCTGATCGAAAATCACGGATGCAACTCTATATCAATAAAGTCTTTATTACAGATGAATGTGAAGAATTTGTTCCGCCATATTTGCGCTTTGTGAAAGGGGTTATTGATACCCCTGATCTTGACCTGAATGTTAGCCGTGAGATGTTGCAACATAATCCAGCGGTGGTAAAAATTGGTAAGGCTGTTGTGAAGCGAATTCTAACTGAGCTAGATAAGAAAAAGACAAAGGATAGGGAGACCTATCAAGGCTTTTGGGAACAGTTTGGTATTGTGCTGAAAGAAGGGCTGTATGAGGATTTAGATAATCGTGACAAGCTGTTAGAGCTATGTCTGTTTACCTCAGCTAAAACAGGACAGCAGATTAGCCTGAAAGAATATTGTGATGCGATGGCAGAACAGCAAGATAAGATTTATTTTTTATCTGCAGAATCAGTGGCGCAAGCCAATACAAGCCCGCATTTAGAAGGGTATCGGGCGCGTGACATTGATGTGCTGTTGCTAACAGACCCTGTTGATGAATTCTGGGTTCAGGCGGTAGGTGCTTACGCAGAAAAAACCTTTACATCAATCAGCAGAGGCTCGCAGAATCTGGATGAGATCGCACCGAAAAAAGATGATTCAGATACCTCATCAGACAATCAGGATGAAACCTACGCCCCGCTTATTGCTAGCCTGAAATCAAAGCTTGGCGAGCAGGTAAAGGATGTTAGGCTGTCTAAAACCCTTGTGGATAGCCCTGCCTGCTTGGTTGCTGATGATGATGGTATGGATATTCAGATGGAACGTCTGATGAAGGCGCATAATAAAGATTTCGTGGGGATGCCGCGCGTACTTGAGCTAAATCCAGATCATGCGCTGATAAAAGCTATCCAGACAAAGCTGGCACATGATTCAGACCCCGAACTGGTGCAAGATGCCTGTTTGATGCTGTTTGATCAGGCGCAAATTCTAGAAGGCAAAACCCCAGACAGCCTGACCGAATTTACCCGCCGCATGACACGGCTGATGGAGCGTGGGCTAGCACACTAGACGCCCACCCCTCATTGATGGGAGACTGATAGCCCTAGCAAAGGAACAGCCAGTTCAGGGGATAATGCAATAGTGCTTAGCTGAAGCAAATTTGCGGCTGTCGGCGGCTGCATATCTAGTGTGAGACTGCCGCCCTCATTGATGAAATCAGCCATAGGCTGTTTGAATAATTCGTCGATTGGCGCTGGCAAATCTTCTTCAGATTTATCTGCAAAATGTGATAATGCCTCTTGGCTTTGATCTAGCGCCAGCACGCCCTTATCATCAAGGGTTAGGGTCAATCTGTGCAATAATGTGTCACCTACAACAGGAATGGCCAGCCGTTTCAGCTCTTCATCATCAAATGAGTCATCGTCAAAAGGCTTATCATTAGCCATTTGAGATGCCAGATAGGCGCTCAGATCAAATAGGCTATGACCAAAAGATAGCTCTGCTAGCACGGATAAATCAAACAGCTTTGAGAGCTCAATTTCGCTACGGAGTGTCGTGGCTATCCGCCTATTCTGATAGGCTGATTGATAGGTGCCGTTAATATTGAAATCAAGAGATTGTGTGCCTATCTGAGCCAGCATAAATCTTAGCTGGTTTGCATCATTACTATTGCCGAATGGCGTATAAGCGGCATTTGTGATGTTAATGCTACCTTTTGATGCGGCTGCCGAGCTATCTTGAGGGTTGATGACGTTTGACTGGATAACTATCTCGTCAACTGAAAAGGCAAAGCCTTCTTCTTCTACCTGAAAGTCAATTTTACTCATCTTGAAATGGCTATCATCTTGCTGATTTAGATAGCTGATAATATCTTCAGGATCAGAGGCTGAGGTAAGCGGAAAGTTGGACCTTAATACCAGATTTTTTCCCGTGACTTCAGATATAAACACATCAACCTCATCTTGGGTTGAGGCTAGCTGTTTAATAGTCAAATCCCGTACTATCAGAATACCACCATCAGGCAGAATACCATCATCAGGATTGTTTTCAACCGTTGCCCTGATTTCATCTGCGGTGAAGATAAGCTCATCCTCAAAAAACAGCTGTGCAGAGTAAAGTTGTATATAGCCAGCATCACTATCAATATGACCCTGTTTATAGTCAATCCGTGTGTCGGTCGTAAGCGCAAAGGATTTTTGCGCGCTCGCAGGATATGAAAACAGCATTATCGCCATGATAATCAGGGGGATATAGGCACATATTCGAGCCATATAGCTAGTGTTCTGGCCTCGTCTCAGCGCTCCAGATAGTTGCATATCTCAATACCCCCTGATGCAGACCGCCTTTTGGGCTAGGAGGCCTGTTTTCTGACTGATTGTCCTGAAGAGATAAATAACCCTTCAGGCACTTCGGTTTTATCTACAACTATAGGATGATTAACATCAACTGAATTGTCAAGGATTGCTGTTGCCAGCCTGTCCTGTAATTCTTTCTGGATAACCCGTTTTAACGGCCTCGCTCCAAACCGAGGGTCATATCCTTTTTCAGCTAACCAGCTAATCGCATTATCACTGATCTCAAGTGTGAAATTCTGCTCAGCCAGTCGTGCCTTTAACCTATCAATCTGGATAGAGACAATATCACCCATATGCTCTTTTGATAGCCGCTTGAATAAAAGCTGTCCATCTAGCCTGTTCAGAAATTCTGGTCTAAATGCCTGTTCAACCTGCGCTGTAACCTGTTCTCTGGCATGTTCAACATCTTCATCTTCGCCAAGCTCAAGCAATGCATCTGCCCCCAAATTTGAGGTCATCAGAATAATGGTGTTTCTGAAATCTACATGCCTGCCCTGAGAATCTGTCAAATGTCCATCATCTAGCACCTGAAGCATGATATTGAAAATATCAGAATGCGCTTTTTCAATCTCATCGAACAGTACCACCTGATAAGGCCGTCTGCGCACCGCCTCAGTTAATGCGCCGCCCTCATCATAGCCAACATAGCCAGGAGGCGCCCCGATAAGCCGAGAGACTGAGTGCTTTTCCATATATTCGGACATATCAAGCCGCAAGATGGCGTCATCATTATCAAATAAAAAGCCTGCAAGCGCCTTTGCCAGTTCGGTTTTACCGACACCTGTGGGGCCAAGAAACAGGAAACTACCTAATGGCTGGTTTGGATCATTCAGGCCGGCACGGGCACGCCTGACAGCATTTGATATGGTCTTTATAGCCTCTTTTTGGCCAATTACCCGTTGTGACAGAATATCTTCCATCTCAAGCAGGTGGCTTTGCTCGCCTGCGCTCATCTTATCAACAGGAATGCCTGTCCACTGGCTAATGACTTGCGCAATATGGCGGGCAGCCACCTGTTCATCAACAAGCTCTGTTTCTGATAATTCAGCTTTTGCCTTTTCTAAGGAAGCACTGATTTCAGGTAATACCGCATAGGTTAATTCAGCCGCACGTTCTAAATTGCCTTCTCGCTGAGAGACATCAAGACTATGTCTGGCATCTTCAAGCTGTTGCTGAAGTGTTTTGACCTCTGCCATGAGCTGTTTCACAGTACTCCATTGGTCAGATAATGTGCCTGATTCCTGCTCGGCAGCCTGAATCTCAGCCTTAATCTGTTCAAGCCGCTTGGTATTGCTATCCCCTTGATTTTCACGCATCAGCGCTGCCTGCTCTATTTTGAGTTGCATAAGCTGGCGGTCAATTTTATCTAGCGCATCTGGCTTGCTATCTGAGCGGATACGAATATGGCTGGCTGCTTCATCAACCACATCAATCGCCTTATCAGGCAAAAACCTGTCATTGATATACCGATTAGATAGCTGTGCGGCAGCTACTAGCGCTTCATCTGTTATTCTTATGCCGTGATGAAGCTCATATTTTTCTTTCAGACCACGCAGAATAAAAATGGTGTCCTCAACTGAAGGCTCATCCACATATACAGGCTGAAACCGTCTGGTGAGTGCAGCATCTTTTTCAACATGCTTGCGATATTCATCTAATGTTGTGGCGCCGATACAATGAAGCTGGCCACGCGCCAAGGCGGGTTTTAACAAATTTGATGCATCCATCGCGCCATCTGTTTTGCCAGCTCCAACAAGCTGGTGCATCTCGTCAATAAATAAGATGATCTCGCCATCTGCTTGTTCTATTTCATCCAGAATGGATTTTAGCCGTTCTTCAAATTCGCCACGATATTTTGCACCAGCAACCAGCGCGCCCAAATCAAGGCTAAGCAGGCGTTTGTTCTGTAGTGCTTCAGGCACATCTTTATTGACAATACGTTGCGCCAGCCCTTCGGCAATCGCTGTTTTCCCAACGCCAGGCACTCCGATTAAAATAGGGTTATTTTTTGTCCGTCTTGCCAGAATTTGGATCGCACGTCTAACTTCTTCATCTCTGCCAATAACAGGGTCAAGCTTGCCGCGCATTGCATCTGCAGTCAGGTCAGTTGAAAATTTTGACAGGCTGTCCATCAGCTCTTCACCATTATCGCTGTCAATGGTGCGGCCTTTGCGGATTTCGTCAATCGCTGTTTCAAGCGCGTTAATCTTAACCCCTGCATTGGACAGGATTTTGCCTGCCTTGCCAGTGCTTGAGGCGATTGCCATTACCAGCGCATCTGTAGAGACAAAGCTGTCTTTGCGCTGTTTGGCATAGGCTTCTGCGGCATTCAGGATACGTAATAGCTCAGGCTCAACCCGAAGCTCGGCACTGCTATTGCCTGTTACTTGAACAAGCTTTGAGATAGCGGTTTGTGTATCTGAGCGGACAGCCTCAAGATTTCCGCCAGCGCGTGAGATTAGACGCGCAGTTGTCTGGGTATCATCATCAAGCAGAGCAGACAGGATATGCACATCTGATAGCTGTTGATTTTGGTTTGAAATTGCCTTTGACTGGGCGGCTGAAATGCTGTGTCTTAATGATGCTGTAAACTGTTCACTTTTCATGTTTTGGCTCCTTATCTTGTGCAATGCATCACCCATAAATGGCGTGAAGCTTGCCTGCTAATTTCAAAGGGGTGGCATCATATCTCACTGATGCCGACAGGCCCTTTTTCGATAGGCGCCTGTTTTGCCATCACTGTTTGGCATTGCCTTCACCTAAAGAAGCACACGCCAGATGCAGTGTTTGCATACCAGATATGTAAGAAGTGGCTCGCGTTATTTCAAGACCGCTGAGAAGATAGCTTTATCAAGGAAATTGGTTTAATTGGTTGAGTGTTACGTACTTTTGGGTATTCTTAATTTAGAAAATTTATTGAAGGGGAAGATATTATGGTATCAGGTTCACAAAGCTGTACAGGCGGCGAGCTGCTTGTCAAATCACTACAGAATTTAGGCGTTACAACCTGTTTTGGCGTGCCAGGAGAATCCTATCTTGCGGTTCTTGATGCGCTGTTTGATGCCAATATAGACTTCACCTTGTGTCGCCATGAAAGCGCGGCTAGCTTTGCTGCTTCTGCATGGGGCAAGCTAACAGGAAAGCCAGGTATCTGTTTTGTCACCAGAGGGCCAGGCGCGACTAACGGGTCTATCGGGGTGCATTCGGCAATGCAGGATAGCTCGCCCATGATATTATTTGTAGGCCAAGTAGCGGTTGGGGATAAAGCAAGAGAGGCCTTTCAGGAAATTGACTATAAAGCCATGTTTGGCACGGTCGCAAAATGGGTCATTGAAATTGATGATGCTGACCGCGTATCAGAGATGGTAGCACGCGCATGGCATGTTGCGCTTTCTGGCAGACCTGGCCCTGTGGTTATTGCCTTGCCAGAAGATATGCTAACCACTGAAACAGATATGCCAGCAGTAAAGCCAATGCATGTGCCTGAACCAGCAACAGATATGCAGGCATTGGCAACAGCAGGCAGGATGCTAGCTGAAGCAAAGCGTCCGCTGATTATGGCAGGTGGAAGCTATTGGCAGGATAGCGCAAAAGCAGCCTTGCGCGATTTTGCCGAACGCTATCATATTCCTGTATCTGCGATATTCAGATATCATGATGTATATGATAATACCCATTCATGCTATATCGGCGATGCGGGTGTGGGGATGACGCCAAATGTTGAGCGTAGGATAAAAGAAGCTGATGTTATTCTGGTAATAAATGGCAGGTTTGGCGAAGCAACAACAAAAGCATGGACTTTGTTTGATGTGCCTTATCCAAAGCAGAAAATCATTCATGTGCATCCCTGTGACCGTGAATTAGGTAAAATCTATCAGCCAGAATTAAGCCTTCATGCAGGGCCAAACCAGTTTGCCCATGCGCTTGCTTCGCTTGAGCTTGATAATCAACATAGTGAGGCAAAAAAAACATGGCTAACACAAGCTCGCTCAGATTATGAAGCCTCGTTGAAGCCGCGCGCTCAGAATAGCCCTGTAGATATGTCTGCGGTGATGGGCTGGCTTCAGGAAAATCTGGATGATGATGTCATTATTACCAATGGGGCAGGAAATTTTGCGCTCTGGCCAAATAAAATTTTTTGCTATGGCGCAAAACAGCGTCTGCTTGCGCCTCAGTCAGGGGCAATGGGCTATGGCTTGCCTGCGGCGATTGCGGCTAGCCTTGCCTATCCGAACAGGCAGGTCGTCTGTTTTGCAGGAGATGGGGATGTGCAGATGGGCATTGCTGAGCTTGGTACAGCGATGCAATCAGGGGCAAAGTTTACCATTATTGTGCTAAATAATGGATCATATGGCACAATCCGAATGCATCAAGAACGTGACTATCCTGGCAGAATATCTGGCACTAGCCTTGAAAATCCTGATTTTGTGGCTGTTGCCAAAGCCTATGGTATGGCAGGTGAAAAAGTCGGTAGCACAGACGCATTTGCCGCCGCCTTTAGGGCTGTGAGCGGGTCTGATACAGGCGGGATTATCGAGCTGGATATTTCGGTTGATGCAATTACCCCGTCAAAATCACTGTCTGAGATTAGTGGGGCAAAGACATAAGCTAGCTAGATGAGTCCAGTCTGGCTTGGCGGTAATTATGCATCCTGCGCATATGGTCAGTTGCTTTGTCGATGGTCTGGCAGACAGCGTTCGGTATAGCTGTGCCTGGTCCAAAAATAGCAGCCACCCCTGCATCATATAAAAATTGGTAATCTTGCTGGGGGATAATGCCGCCACAAATTACCATAATATCTTCTGCGCCTTGTGCCTTGAGTTCTGCAATCAGCTCTGGCAATAAGGTTTTATGACCTGCGGCTAACGAGGATACACCGATAATATGTGCTCCATGCATAAGCGCAGTGTTTGCGGCTTCTTTTGGGGTTTCAAACAGATCGCCTATTCTTACATCAACACCAAAATCGGAAAAGGCGCTGGCGATGACTTTTGCGCCTCTGTCATGGCCATCTTGTCCTAGCTTTGCAAGATATAATATTGGGGCTTCATCATTTGTTTCAGCCCTAAAGGCATCAAGCGAGCGTTTTATCCCTGCTAGCTCGTCTGGTTTGCCATAATGTGCTTCATAAATCCCTGTTACTAGCTCTGGCTCAGCCTTGTATCTTCCAAAGATATTCTCTAATGCGTCTGATACCTCGCCTACAGTAGCGCGCGCCCGCATTGCCTCAATGGATAGGGCAAGCAAATTCTGGTTTGACCTTGCCCCTGCTTCTAGAGCGGCAAGTGCATTGTTAACCTGATGAGTATCTCGACTGGCTTTGATTTCAGATAGACAGGTTAGTTGCTGGGCGCGCACGGCCTGATTGTCGATTTCCAGAATATCAATCTCTGCTGTATGTTCAGGCTGATATTTATTCACCCCAACTATCACTGTTTCTGCTGAATCGATATTGGCCTGACGAATTGTGGCCATTTTCTCAATTTCACGCTTTGGCAGACCATCTTGAACAGCGTTAATCATACCGCCCATTTCATGAATTTCAGTCATCAACCTATCTGCGTTTTCGATCATCTCAGCAGTCAAATTTTCTACATAATACGAGCCTGCAAGCGGGTCAACAGTATCTGTAATACCCGCTTCATGTTGCAGAATAAGCTGGGTATTTCTGGCAATTCGCGCTGAAAAGGGGGTTGGCAGGGCTATCGCTTCATCAAAAGAATTTGTGTGCAGAGATTGCGTGCCTCCCAATGTGGCGGCAAGCGCCTCTATGGTGGTGCGGATAATATTATTATAAGGGTCCTGTTCTGACAGGCTAGCACCAGATGTCTGGCAATGTGTTCTTAGCATGGTTGAGCGTGGATCAGATGGCGCAAACAGCTTTTGCATCCACACAGACCATAAATAACGCGCCGCACGAAGCTTTGCGGCCTCCATAAATAAATTCATGCCAATACAGAAAAAGAACGATAATCTTGGGGCAAAACTATCTACATCAAGCCCTGCATCTTTGGCCGCTTGTACATATGCAAGCCCGTCTGACAGGGTATAGGCAAGTTCTTGAACCAGATTTGCGCCTGCTTCTTGCATATGATAGCCAGAAATGGATATTGAGTTGAATTTCGGCATATTTTGAGCGGTATGGGCGATAATGTCTGATACAATTCGCATTGAGGGCTCAGGCGGATAAATATAGGTGTTGCGCACCATAAATTCTTTCAAAATATCATTCTGGATAGTGCCAGATAGTGCCTCTTGGCTAACGCCCTGTTCTTCACCTGCCACAATAAAGGCTGCCAGAACAGGCAGAACAGCGCCATTCATAGTCATGGAAACGCTCATCTTATCAAGCGGTATTCCATCAAATAGCTGTTTCATATCTTCAACAGTATCAATCGCCACACCCGCCTTGCCAACATCGCCTGATACGCGCGGATGGTCAGAATCATATCCTCTATGGGTGGCTAGATCAAAAGCAACAGATAAACCTCTCTGGCCAGCGTCTAATGCAGATTTGAAGAAGCTATTTGTCTCTGATGCGGTTGAAAAGCCTGCATATTGACGGATAGTCCATGGTCTGCCTGTATACATGGTGGCGCGAGGGCCACGTAAGAACGGGGCTTGGCCTGGTATGCTTCCAAGATGCGCTAGCCCGTTAAGATCAGCTTCGGTGTAGAGCGGCTTTATATCAATGCCTTCAAGCGTTGATTTCTGATGCTCTAAAAGCGGCTTTTCCCGAATTTCCTTTTGGGCTAGGCGTTGCCATGTTTGTACATCAGATTTGTTGCTATCAGCCATCATCTTCACCACTTTGGGACGTTGCTCTTTGTAAATTTAGCGTTTTGTAAATTTAGATTGATTATTACGCGCCTTTATGTGCTAACTCTATCATTTAGCAGTCTGTTTTGAAACCGTCTCAGCCTAGCATAATAAAGACTGGTATAAAAAAACAGGCAACCCCCTATTTTTTAGCTAGATGCCAGCCTTTTAGCGCAGTTTGAGTAGCATGATGTTTTTTGTGAATTTTCTGGATAGGCATTTCAGCAATAGACAGGTAGCTATAATCCTGATGCTTGTGACGGTCATATCGTTCCCTACAATGGATGTTATGGCGAAATATTTATCTCAGACTCAGCCTGCAATGCAGGTGGTATGGGCACGTTATACAGGACAGTTCCTGCTGATTTTTCTGATTTTTTCAAGAAATTTAGGCGCTGTGGTGAAAACCAGACAGCCGCTATTGCAACTGATGCGGTCTATTGCGCTTTTTGGGGGCACATTTTTCTTCTTCACCTCTTTATCTTATATGGATATTGGCAAGGTGGCTGCGATATTTCAGGTTGCCCCTGTTATTATTACGCTGATGGCGGTGGTGTTTTTGAAAGAGAGCATTGGCGTCAGGCGTATCATTAGCTTGATTGGCGGGTTTGTGGGGGCGCTGATAATCATCCAGCCAGAAGCTGATTTTCTGGCGCTTTCAGCTTTCCTGCCTATGTTGGCCGCTACCTGCTATGCTAGCTATTCAGTGCTGACACGGCTGGTAAAACCAGGTGAATCTGCAAATACAACCTTGTTCTATACAGCTGGTTTTGGCGCTATTATCAGCTCTATCATTCTGCCCTTTATCTGGCAGGCTCCGCAAACTGGTGTTGAAATTCTATTGATGGCAGGCATGTCCTTATTTGGAGGGCTTGGGCATTATTGTGTTATTCAGGCGCTTATGCGGGTGGAAGCTACAGAAATAGCGCCTATGAATTATCTTACGATGGTATTTGCGATGTTATGGGGGTTTTTGTTCTTTGCAGAAATACCAAATGCAGCAACAATTTCAGGGGCAGGGTTGATTGTGATTTCAGGGCTATATTTGTGGCGCCGAACCAAACATACTGCGACCACAGACTAGCCATAGCTGTATAAACAGCCCTGCTAGCCGCATTATTTTTTTGCTGGCTGGGATGCGTTCTCTAAATTCCATGAATAGATAATTGATATGTTCAGAAAACGCGCTATTATCTAACTCCGAATAAAAACAGAAGATGAAGCGCGACATGCGCTCATTAACAGGAGTTATCATGGATAGCGTTAGTGCGGATATAACCACAAAGCCCAAAAAAGCTGTATTTGACTGGGCAGACCCATTTGGACTTGATAGCCAACTGACTGAAGAAGAACGGATGATCTCTGATATGGCGCGTAGCTATGCAGATGAGCATTTGGCACCACGCATTATCGAAGCCTATCGTGAAGAAAAAACAGATTTATCTATTTTCCGTGAAATGGGTGAAAGAGGGCTGTTGGGCGTCACCGTAGATGCCGCCTATGGCGGGGCAGGCGCAAATCATGTGAGCTATGGTCTGGTAGCACGTGCCATTGAGCGGATTGATTCAGGCTATCGCTCAATGCTGAGTGTGCAATCTTCATTGGTGATGCATCCTATCGAAGCCTTTGGCACGGAAGAGCAGAAAAAGACATATTTGCCTAAATTGGCACAGGGTGAGCTAATCGGCTGTTTTGGGCTAACTGAACCAGATGCAGGCTCAGACCCAGGCGGCATGCGCACCCGCGCTGAAAAAACAGCATCTGGCTATCGTATTTCAGGCTCGAAAATGTGGATATCAAACGCGCCAGTGGCAGATATATTTATCATCTGGGCAAAATCTGAAGCGCATGATAACCAAATTAAAGGCTTTATTCTGAACAAGGGTATGAAGGGGCTTTCTGCTGATAAAATACAAGGCAAATTATCCTTGCGCGCTTCTGTTACAGGCTCGATCAGCATGGATGGGGTTGAGGTTGGCGAAGACGCTATCCTGCCGCATGTGCAAGGGCTGAAAGGGCCGTTTAGCTGTTTGAATAAGGCACGGTTCGGCATTGGCTGGGGTGCGCTTGGTGCGGCGGAATTTTGCTGGCATGCGGCACGGGAATATACGCTTGAGCGAAAACAATTTGGCAAACCGCTTGCCGCAACACAGCTTATTCAGCTGAAGCTGGCAGATATGCAGACAGAAATTGGCATTGGCTTGCAGTCGGTGCTTAGGGTAGGGCGGATGCTTGACGAACATAGCTGTGCGCCTGAGCTTATCTCGCTTATCAAGCGCAATAGTTGCGGTAAAGCGCTTCATATTGCACGGCTAGCCCGCGATATGCACGGCGGCAACGGGATTGCAGAAGAATATCATGTGATGCGTCACATGCTCAATCTTGAAACCGTAAATACATATGAAGGCACGCATGATGTGCATGCGCTTATTCTTGGGCGTGCGCAAACTGGTCTTCAGGCTTTTGCCTGATGCATGACAATCCTATGCCCTCTCATCAGCTACCTTCTGCTCTTGGACATCTCAAAATCCTTGATCTAAGCCGTGTACTAGCAGGCCCTTGGTCAACTCAGACCCTCAGTGATATGGGGGCTGAAATATGGAAGATTGAACGTCCTGTTAGCGGTGATGAAACACGTGGATGGGGGCCGCCTTATTTGCGGGAGCCGCACGCTGATGAACCTGGTATTTCTGCCTATTTTGCCAGTGCTAATCGCAACAAAAAGTCGTTGGCAATAGATTTTACCTCTGCTGAGGGAGCCGAGCTGATTTGCCAGCTAGCAGGTGAAGCAGATATTGTGATTGAAAATTTCAAAGTAGGTGGGCTTAAAAAATACGGGCTGGATTATACCAGTCTGCAAAAACGCTTCCCGCACCTGATTTATTGCTCTTTAACTGGCTTTGGTCAGGATGGCCCTGAATCTCATCGCGCTGGATATGATTTTATGATTCAGGCAATGAGCGGTCTAATGTCTGTTACTGGCTTTCCTGATTCAGACGCAGGCGGCATGCCTGTAAAGGCAGGTGTTGCGCTGGTAGATATTCTAACAGGTTTGAATGCTACCATTGCTATTCTAGCAGCCCTTGAACATCGCAAAAATAGCGGTGTTGGCCAGCATATTGATCTTGCGTTATTTGATGTGGCTGTGGCCAGTATGGCCAATCAGGCACTAAATTATCTGGCAACAGGTATTCCGCCACAACGGATGGGAAATGCCCATCCCAATATTGTGCCTTATCAGGCATTTGAAACAGCAGATGGCCATATTATTCTGGCAATCGGTAATGATGTTCAGTTTGCCCGCTTTTGCGATATTGCTGGCAAGCCTGAGATTGCGGCAGATGAAAAATTCAAGACTAACGAGAATAGAGTTCGGCATCGTGCGGCGGCTATTGCGGTGTTATCACCATTGTTGAAATCAAAAACAACAGATGATTGGCTTGAATTGCTTGGTAAGCATGGTATTCCTGCGGGGCCTGTTAATGATCTGGCACGTGTGTTTGACGAGCCACAGGCACTGCACCGCCAGCTTATGCGAACCACCCCTGAAAAAGATGGATTTAGTCACCCAATGGTCGCTAATCCTATCAGAATGTCTGAAACACCGCTTGCGGCTAGTGGGCCTGCCCCTAGATTAGGCGCTGATACCCATCAGGTGCTCTCAGATGTGCTGAAGATTAGTGATGACAGGCTTGCAGAGCTGGCCAGCCAAAACATCATCGAAATGCGGAATTAGCGCTCTAGGAAATACCAGCTATAGCTTATCAGCAGGGCAGGGATAGTTGAATATAATGTTGCCACTATGGCTGTACGTGGTGCGATCGCAATCGCAGGGAATAGCGCATCGCCATCATTGCTGATAGCGTTACCAACAAGTGCAGATAGCGGAATAAACCCTGAAAGATATAGGCTGGTCACGATAATCTGCGGCCCGCATCCTGGCAACAAACCAACCAAAATAGCCAGTAATGGCGCAAAAATCGCTATCCCCTCAAACATGGCCTGAAGGTCAAAATCTGTTGTATGGATGGTTAGCTCAAACGCAATAAAGGCAAAAATCACCCAGCTTGTTACAAAATTAGTGTCAGAGATAGTGCGTCTGATGGCTGAATAAGTATCACCTGTGCCAGAATTATGATTTCTAGGCAGTGACGGAAACAAGCGTGGCAACATATACATTGAAAAACATAAAATGCCGCCTGCAAAGCCAAGCACAATAATAGGCGATACTGAAAATTCAAATGGTAACAGGCCATCAATATCTATCTGGAATGCCTGCATGATGCCGATAACAAGGCCAGGCAACATCAGAATAAGCCATAGCCTGTCAAGAAACCGGCTAGACAGATCAGCATGTTCCTCACTTTCGGGTAAAACAGCCTGTTCATTTTGGGCTGAGACGTCATCTCGCATAAAATCAGGGCCATGAATATAATCAACAATATAGCCTGTGATCGCCCCTACGCTAAAGCCTAATGTAATGACCATCAGCCCTGTAAGCGGCTCTTTTGCGATCAATAAAAAGGCCGCGTCACCCATGGTAGCTGTTAATGTGGCAAGCACAGAGCCAAAGCTTAAAGAGCCGCTAACATATCGTGTCATCACAATAATAGCGCCGCCACATCCAGGTAATGCGCCTAAAAAGGCAGCGATCAATACTTGCCATTTGCCAGCATGTTTTAGCTTGTCACTTAAATCTATTTGGAAATATCGCTCAACAGCAAAAAATAACAGTAATGTGCCAGCCACAAAGGTAGACACAGCAAGATAGGCCTCTGAAATTGCCTCAACTACAACTAAGATTGCCGAAGGGTCTAATGCCATCAGCAACACAACAGATGCAATAATGCCAGCAAACCAGAAATTAGGTCTGGCCGCTGAAGCAGGCTGAATGATGTCCGAAGATTGCACTATGCTAACCCTATTTGGCTGATACAACTCAAATATAGTGTGCTTAGTAAGTTAGTCAATGCTAAGTTTGACTATTTGTCTAATAGTGTTAGGTCAGCAGACTAGACAAAAACTTAGCCAATGCGTATGAAACAGGTGTCTTTATATATCCTCATTCTCAAAGGGTTGCCGATATGAGCGAGATTGCCATGATAACAGAACAGACGCAGGATTCTGTAAGGGTGTTATCTGTCAAGCATTGGACTGACAGGCTATTCTCATTCGAGGTAGAACGGCCAGCATCGTTCAAATTCAGATCAGGTGAATTTGTGATGATAGGGTTGCTAACAGATGAGGGTAAGCCGCTATTACGTGCCTATTCTATCACCTCGCCATTTTGGGATGAGGTAATCGGGTTTTATTCTATAAAGGTACAAGACGGGCCTCTGACCTCGCGGTTACAGCACATCAAAAAAGATGAGTTTATCATCATGAAGCGAAAGCCAACTGGCACATTGGTGCTTGATGCGCTTACCCCTGCGCGGCGGCTGTTTTTGGTGTCAACGGGTACTGGCATTGCGCCATTTGCGTCTATCATTCGTGATCCTGAGAGCTATGAGCGTTTTGATGAGATTTATTTGATTCATACGTGCCGTTTTGCTGACGAGCTTGAATATGGCAAGTCGATTATCAGTGCGGCGCAATCAGACATGCTGATAGGCGAGCAGGCAAAACACCAGCTAACATATGTGCCGTCAACCACTAGGGATACCAACAAGGTGACAGGCAGGCTAACAGGCCGCCCAACTGATCTAATCCGCACAGGCAGGTTATTTGACAGCCTCGCTATTCCAGCGTTGTCGGTACAAACTGACAGGGTGATGATTTGTGGCTCGCTTGCGATGAACCAAGATATGAAAGCGATTTGCGAGCAAGCAGGCTTTGTTGAAGGGGCGAATAGCCAGCCAGGAGACTTTGTGCTTGAAAAGGCTTTTGTTGGATAGCGGACTGCTATCTATTAAGCGCAGATATAATCGCTGGTAGAGAAGTTAGATCAGGGATGAGGTAGGGGCAATCCTGAAGCGCAATAGGAACAGTTTCATGGGCAGAAATACCGATGAAACAACCAGCGCCTGCGGCGATGGCCACCTGTTTATCTGCAACAGTATCACCTACCATTACAGCCTCGCTTGGGGCGATATCAAACCGCTTGCAAATCTCAAGAAACCCATATGGTTCAGGCTTGTGCCCAAAGCCGCTATCAAAGCCAATAATCTGTTCCATCATGTCTAGGATATCAATCTCTTCACAGCCTTGTCTGGCTGAGCTTTCCGAATCATTGGTTAGCACAGCCAGCCTGTATCCCGCATCCTTCAATGCGGTTATTGGGGTGATGATATCGCCATTTGCAACCGTGCCATGACGTTGCATTGTGGTTTGCCGTTCTTCAAGAAAAATTGCGCGCAATTTCGCCCTTGTATCAGAATCATCTTCAAGATAGCGGGTTAATTCAGGTTCAAAATCGCAAAATGCTGTAATCTGGCCTTTGCTTGTGCCCGCTGCAAACAACCCGTTTGGGTCGATTGAGCGATGTTCTTCATCAATGCCTATAATCTGCTGAAAGGCAGAGGCGTTATGTTTGCCATTTGTCAAAGAGGCCACAAAATGTGTCATTGCGATTGCGCTATTTAGCCATGTGGCTTCAAGATCAAGTAATACGCCATCTTTATCAAAAATTATCGCTTTTAGCATGTTGTGCCTGTCTTTCATGATTATCTATCTATTCTGCAATGCATCATCCTGAATGGTGATAATATAGCTAATCTCAGATAGCAAACATTGCGTAAGGTAAGATGACTATGCTAAGCTTATAGCCCTTATGCACTAATTCTATTCCATCGCATTCAGGGATATTCTAATGAAAATAGCTGTTCTGGATGACTGGCAAGAAAATGCCCGTCAATTTGCAGATTTCACGCCGTTTGAGGCAACGCATGAGCTGGTGTTTTTTTCTGACACTATCTCAGGCCAGCCGCTGATAGACCGGCTGTTGCCATTCGATATATTGCTTGTGATGCGTGAGCGTACGCTATTTTCAGCAGATGTTATCGAACAATTGCCGAATTTGAAGCTTATTGTTACCTCTGGCATGCGGAATGCTGCCTTAGATTTAGATAGTCTTGCAACAAGAGGCATTATGGTGTGCGGCACAGAATCGCCCGGCCATGCGACCTCAGAACTTGCCATGAGCCTGATAGGGGCGCTGGCACGCCAGATTGTGCCCTCTGCCAACGCTATGCAAGAAGGCGGATGGCAAGTGGCAACAGGGCGCGATCTCAGAGGGGCAACATTGGGTATTTTGGGGCTTGGCAGGCTTGGCTCAGCAGTCGCAGCACTTGGCAAAGCCTATGGCATGAATATCATTGCATGGTCTCAAAATCTAACACAAGAACGCACCGCAGAAGTTGGTGTCGGCTATGCTAGCAAACAGCAGTTTTTTGAACAGTCTGATTTTATCTCAATCCATCTGAAATTATCTGACAGGGTAACAGGGCTAATAGGGGCGCAAGAGCTGGCCTGGATGAAGCCAGATGCCTATATTGTAAATACCTCTCGTGCGCCTATCATTGATGAAGATGCGTTGATAGAGGCGCTCACAGCAGGCCAGATAGCAGGCGCGGCAACTGACGTGTATCATCAAGAACCGCTTCCTGCTGGTAACAAGTTAAGGGGGGTGAAAAATCTGATATTATTGCCCCATATTGGCTATGTCACAAACGAGACAATGCAGGTTTTCTATGGCCAAACACTTGAGTCTTTATCAGCATGGCTAGCAGGTAAGCCTATTCGGATTATTGGCTAGCCTGTTATGCGCTAGGTGGAAAATGGGGTTGCATCAGCATAAAAACAGGTACAGATTCAGCTAATAGCCAATGGTATAATATGCACAGAAATCATGTAACAGGAACAATATTATGAAATCTAAATTTATGGTGTCAATAAGCATAATGTGTTGCGCTTTTTTCAGCAGCTCGGCATTTGCAGGCGATGCCGCTTCAGGTGAAAAAATCTTCAAGAAATGTAAAGCATGCCATGTTGTTGAAGCTGAAAAGCATAAAACCGGCCCTCATCTGGTAAATCTGTTTGGCAGACAAGCAGGCACAGCAGACGGTTATAAGAAATATTCTAAAGCAAGCAAAGATTCTGGTATTATTTGGAATGAAGAAACGCTAGATGGCTTTCTGACAGCACCAAAGAAATATCTAAAAGGCACAAAAATGGCTTTTGCTGGGCTGAAAAAAGAACAGGATAGAGCAGATGTCATTGCCTATCTAAAGCAATTTAGCAACTAGCATTATAGCTGTGATTTTAGGCGGTTAGAAGTAGGATGGTTAACCCAGATAAGATGTTGCGTATCAGCGATATGGTGCCGGTGGCAAAACGTAAATTGCCGCCCTTTGTTCACGCCTATATGGCATGCGGTACAGGCGAAGAGCAGGCAGTAAGCCGAAATCAAGATAGGCTGTCTGCTGTTCATCTTACCCCCCGTTTCTTGCGTGGCAGAGTATCACCTGATACTTCATGCAATTTTCTGTCTCAGAATTTTTCTTTGCCATTTGGTGTCTCGCCTATCGGGCTTCAGTCTCTTATCTGGCCAGGCTCTGAGAGGGCGCTTGCCCGTGCTGCAAAGCAATTTAATTTTCCCTATTGCCTCAGCACAGTCGCGGGCGCCTCAATTGAGGAGGTTTGCGCCGTCAATAGCGATACAAGCTGGTTCCAGCTTTATGCCCCGAATGACCGTGACATAATGGCAGATTTGCTTGGCAGGGCAAAAAAAGCTGGTATGAAGACGCTGATCGTTACAGCAGATGTGCCAGGTCCGTCAAGGCGTGAAGCAATGCGTCTGGCAGGTGCGCCCATAGGCTCTCGTAACCCGATGGCATTAACCCCGCATGTATTCTTGCAAGCAATGCTTCATCCGCATTGGGCATTATCTGTACTTGGAAATGGCGGTAAATTTAGATTTAAGAATTTAGAACCCTATGCCCAAAAATCTGAATTGCGGAATATAAGCGAATTTATTGGCAGCCAGCTCAATGGCTCTTTGACATGGGATTATCTTGACGAGATTAGAGCAGAATGGACAGGCCCTATGCTGGTGAAGGGGTTGCTATCTGTCTCAGATGCAGAACGTGCGCTTGCTTCAGGTGTTGACGGGCTGATTGTCTCAAATCATGGCGGCCGCCAGATTGACGCGGTGCCAGCTAGTATTGATATGCTGGGCGATATTCGGAAAATGGCAGGTAGCGATGTGCCTATCGCGTTTGATAGCGGCATTCGCTCAGGGCTAGATGTTGCGCGTGCGATTGCCTGCGGTGCAGATTTTGTGATGTGTGGCCGCGCCTTTTTGTTTGGCATGGCAGCGCTAGGCACGTCAGGCGCTGAGCATGTGGCTGCTATTTTGAAAGATGAGCTAGAAAACACAATGATCCAGCTTGGCGCTAGCTCTCTTGCTGATTTACGGGGCATGCGCACAGAAATATCACAGAGCTAGCTTATTTATCTGTTCTGCCCCTTAATGTGACCGGGATTTGTGCCAGCATGAATAGCAAGCTTGCTGGCGCTACAAAAAATATCTTGAAATAGACCCATCCATCATCACTTAAATGCCGCCATGCCCATTCATTCAAAATTGCGTTACAGCAAAAAAAGATGCCCCAGCGCATCGAAAGGGTAAGCCATGTCTGGTCGGTAAGCTGGAATTGTGCGCTGAAAAATAGCTTCATCACAGCCTTACTGCGAGACCAGCCTGCCAGCAGGACAATTCCAAACATTCCATTAAACAGCGTTGGTTGGATTTTGATAAATAGGCTATCTGCCAGAATGAGCGCAAATAAGGTAAAAATAGCCTGCATAAGCACCGAAAATAGTGCAAAATATGCCCATCTATTCTCAGTAAATCTAGTCATCAGTATTACAATCGCAGCTGTGATAGTGCCGGCACTCGCCGCAATAAAAATATTGCCGAAATGATTGCCCATAAAAAAAGCAATTAGGGGCAGAATTTCACTTGCCATTGACATGATACGCATAAAATTCTGACCCTATTCTTTTAGTAAATACCCTGCTCAAGCCCAAGCGCAAATCCAGCTACCTGCTCAGACAATAAAGTGCCAAATGCGTCTGAATAACGCCCTGACAGCATAATAGGCGGCTGAATAAGTCGCCATTTTAGGCCTGTTGAGATGGCGGTAATGGCATGGTTTGTGGCGGTACCATCATGGCCTGCGCGAATATAAATAAGGGCAGGTAACCCTGCCTGCTTGTCAAGCCATCCATTATAGCATCTGTCAAACATATCTTTGGTCATGCCTGACATATAGCCGATATTCTCAAGTGTTCCAATAATGATGCCATCACATGCCAGCCCATCTTGTATCTGTACCTGATGAGGCTGTTTTGCGATAAGCTGAAGCGATGGGGCATATTCACAAATGGCTGTTTTTGCAAGGCTAGCAAGTGCAGTAGTATTGTCCGAGGGGGTATGTGATACAAAAAGTAGAGATTTCAATATCGCGCATCCTGTCCTATGATGAGATAGGCTTGTTCGTCTCGAAAACTAGCTAAACCATTGATAAGGAGCATTTTGTGTCTGTCCTCTCAAAACAGGAAATCTTAACCTATTTATCATCCTTGCCAGACTGGCAATTTGATGATGCTGATAATGCATTATCAATAGGCTATCGGTTTGACAGTTTTGCCAGTGCCATGAGCTTTATGATGCAGATAGCTATCATCGCTGACAAGATGAATCATCACCCTGAATGGTCAAATGTCTATAATCGTGTTTCGATACGGCTTACAACCCATGATGCAGGCGGTGTAACCAAGCTGGATATTGACCTTGCTCAGGCCATGCATCTTCAGGCAAGCATCAGACAAGCAGGCATTTTGTGATTAGCCTGATGACAGCAGAACTGACTGTCATAGTCAGTGTCACTTTTTTTATTGCAGGGATTATTAAAGGGGTTATCGGTATAGGTCTGCCGACAACAGCCCTAAGCTTGCTCACACTCGCTGTTACCCCGCTTGAGGCTATTGGGCTTAATGTGATGCCGATGGTGATTACCAATTTATATCAGCTATACAGGGCTGAAAATATCAGGTTGCTTGTTTCTAGCTATTGGCGGTTTGCCACTATCATGATGATATGTATGACAGGTTCTGCGCTTCTGGCAGCATCGCTCGGCAATGATGTTATCAGATTGATGATTGCAGTTTCAATTCTGGCCTTTGCTTTGAACCAACTATTTGGGCACGCATTGTATCTGCCGCCCCGTCTTGACACGCTATTTCAATATATTCTGGGCGGGTTTGCAGGGATTTTTGGAGGGCTAACCTCAACATGGGGTGTGCCGATTACAATCTATCTGGTGATGAAGAATGTCTCGCCAAGACAATTTATTGATGCAACGGGATTTCTGATAACGCTCGGATGTGTGCCGATTATGTTTGGCTATAGCATGACCTCAATTTTTCATGTTGGGATTTTGGGATATGGGGTTTTAGGCAGCATTACCGCAATTATTGGCTTTGGCATTGGCGAGAAGATGCGCCCCTTTATTAGTGCTGTTTGGTTTCGTAAGCTGGTGCTGTTATTATTTACCTTTATGGGTGTCAGGCTTGGTTATGCATCATTGACTTCCTTTATGAATTAAGTCCAGATGAAAGCGATCAACTTATCATAGAGCAGATTATGTCATCTTTTGCATGGGGCTTGTTGCTCTTGCTATCGGTTATCTGGGGCGCCTCATTCTATTTTATCGAAGTGGGGCTAAACAGTCTGGATCCATTCTGGCTGGTAAGTGTTCGGCTGGTGACAGGCGCAGCCGCACTAACAATATGGCTATCAGTTTGCGGAAAGATGCCTGCCCCAAGCCGCACATTATGGCAGGCTGGATGGGTGATGGGGCTGTTGAATAATATTATCCCCTTTAGTCTTATCGCCATTGGTCAGCAATATGTCACAGGCGGTATGGCGTCCATTCTGAACGCAAATACAGCCTTTATGGGCGTAATTATTTCAGGGCTGTTTTTGGTAGCTGAACCTGCCAAAGGTCACCGTATTTTGGGGGTGATTATCGGAATTTTTGGGGTTGTTATTGCGATTGGGATTGAAAATCTGTCATCAGCCAGTTTAGAAGATGGTGTATTATGGGGGCAGATTGCGATTATTCTTGCCACCATCTCATATGCGCTGGCAGGGGTGTGGGGGAAGCTGAAATTGTCTGCCTTTCCGCCACTTCATGGCGCGGTTGTGATGCTGATATGTTCTGCTATTATTTCAGTGTTTCTAGCTAGTCTGGTATCTGGCCTGCCTCAGCTTGGGCTTTTGTCTGCACCTATTGATATGCTGATGCTGGTAATCGGGCTTGGGGTGTTTGGAACAGCGCTAGCCTATCCATTATATTTCCGTATTCTTGAGCTTGCAGGTGCCTCTAATCTGATGCTTGTCACGATTATTGTGCCTGTATTTGCGCTTATTATCGATGCTATTTTGCTAAAGCAATTTGTGAGCTATTCAGATATGATAGGCTTTGGGCTGGTAGCTATAGGGCTATTGGTAATGGATGGGCGAGTTAACAGATTTCTTGGCAAACTATCATAATAGAAATTCCAGCGCCCATAAACAGGACAGCCCTGTAATAATCGTCAAAATCACATTTTTGGTTACAATCGCAACAGCTGCTGCAAGAAGGGCGGCATAAATTCGCATATTGTCAATAAGCTCTATTTGCCCTTCGGATGATACAAAAATTCCAGATAAAATGATTGGCATCAGTACAGATACTGGCACAAATTTCATCGCGCGTTGCACGGGTTTGGGCAATTCAGCAGGCAGAATACCACTAAGGGGCAGAAACCGTGCCGCAAAGGTTGCTAGCCCACAACATATAATAATAAACCAAATCATGAGCGATCCCCAAACCATCTATCAGTGATAATTCCTGCGCCTATGCCGCCAAGCGCTGCCAGAATTAGCCAGCTATTCCACGGCAAAGACTGGCATGACAGCGCAATTATAGCGGCGCTGAGAGCGGCTATTATCTGGGGAGCTGAGGTTAATAGCGGGATCATAATCGCCATAAAAGATAACGGAATAGCAAAGCCTAGCGCTAATTCTTTTGGAATTGCTGTGCCAAGCAGAATGCCTGCCAATGTTGAAAGTTGCCAGACAATAAATAACAATAGCCCGCTTCCTAGCAGATGATAATGCATATGCGGATTATGCGGCACATTCATATAGCGTCTGATGCTGACTGCATAGGCTTCGTCAGTTAACAAATAGCTCAACACTATACGCCATCTTAACGATAGATGGCCAAGAAATGGCAACATTGAGGTTGAATAGAGCATATGGCGTGCATTTATCGCCGCAATTGAGCTGATGATGATAAGGGCAGGGGTAGCTGTGCTTACTAGCTGGGTAAAGACTATCTGGCTTGCACCGCCAAACAGCAACGAAGAAAGCATAAATGTCTCAAGCGCAGACATGCCGCTTTCAATGCCCAAAATGCCATAGACCATGCCAAACGGAATAATGCCTGCCTGAAGTGGCAATTCATCTAGCAGTCCTGACTTAAATTCAGCGAAAGCAGAGCTGGGCGGTGTCATATTGGGATTCCTTACATGGCCACTATAAGCCTATATTGCATATTTGCGTTGAATTTTGTACCAGAGAAAGACAAATTACTGTCGGGGAACATGATGAAGACTATTACACACCTGCTATCTGGTGATATTTCAGCAAAAAGCTGTCTTATTCGGGTAGATTATAATTGCCCCCTTGAACAGGGTAAAATCACAGATACAACCCGAATAGACAGAACGATTGACGGGCTGAAGGCATTGCTGGAGGCTGGTGTTAAGCTAAGGCTATGTTCTCATCTAGGGCGTCCCAAAGGGCAGGTGAAGCCTGAATATTCGCTTCAGCCAGTCGCTGACTATCTAGCGCAGATATTTGGGGTGTCGGTGCCGTTAATCTCGCCTGATATACCAGATTCAGAGATTCCAGCAGAGCCGCCTATCATATTGCTTGAAAATCTAAGGTTTTTTGCTGGAGAAGAGACAAATGATGCTGGCTTTGCTAGGCAATTGGCACGGTTTGGCGAGATTTATATCAATGATGCCTTTTCATGTGCGCATCGGGCGCATGCGTCAACCCATGCTATCGCATCGCTGTTGCCAGCCTATGCTGGTGCGTTGCTAAATGCCGAAGTAACCGCATTAAACACAGTGCTGAAAGCACCAAAGCGCCCTGTTGTAGCCGTGGTAGGCGGCGCAAAAGTATCGACCAAACTTGCGGTACTAAATCATCTTGTTCAGAAAACAGATCATATTTTGCTTGGCGGCGGCATGGCAAATACCTTTGCATTGGCGCGTGGGCACGAGATGGGCGCCTCTCTGGCAGAACCAGACATGCGTGATATTGTAAAACAGATTGAAGCGGGCGCAGACGCTAATGGATGCACAATTCACTTGCCAGAAGATGGCATTGTCTCTGAGACGTTCTCAGCCAACGCGCCCTCAAGAACAGCTATACTCTCTGAGGGGCTGGCTAGCACTGAGATGATGCTAGATATTGGCCCGCAAACATGCGCATCGTTTAGCTCGGTCATTGATTCTGCACATACCGTGTTATGGAATGGGCCTATGGGCGCGTTTGAGCTTGCTGGCTTTGATGCAGGCACCTTCAGCCTTGCACAGCATGTTGCAAGTGCCACGGCTAAGGGGTTGGTATCTGTTGCTGGTGGCGGCGATACAGTGGCTGCGCTGAACGGGGCAGGCGTTCGGGATGATTTTAGCTATGTATCTCTTGCTGGTGGCGCATTTCTGGAATGGATTGAAGGAAAAATACTACCTGGAATAGAAGCATTAGAGGGTTGAAAAATTTTCACTAGCCTTCATCTCTTAATAAAGGAACAGTGTAATAGTTGATTCCCTGATTCTGCATAAAGAAGAGACATGATATTTTTCACAAACCCGTTCAAAACCAGACTGCCTGTAACTGCAGAAGCCCTGCCTGGCAGAGATATGCCTATTGCCGAATTGCGCCCCCACACTGTGCTAGGCACTTGCCTTACGCCGCCATTTCCAGAAGATTTAAGCAGGCTTGTTGTAGGCATGGGATGTTTTTGGGGGGCAGAACGGCTATTCTGGCAACTAGATGGTGTCTATTGCACGGCGGTAGGATATGCTGGTGGAATCACCCCAAATCCAACCTATGAAGAAGTATGTTCTGGCCAGACTGGCCATACCGAAGCTGTGATGATTATGTTTGATTCCAAAAAGATAGCACTCAAAACACTGCTAAAACTATTTTGGGAAGAACATGACCCAACCCAAGGGATGCGGCAAGGCAATGATAGAGGCACACAATACAGATCAGCACTATATCTTGCCGATGATGCTTCATTGCAGATAGCACAGCAGACAGCCCGTCAGTTTGGGCTAGCACTAGCAAGCGCTGGATATGGCACTATCACTACAGAAATTGCTATTGAGAGCGCATTTTTCTATGCCGAAGATTATCATCAGCAATATCTTCATAAAAACCCAAATGGATATTGCGGATTATCAGGCTGTCAGGTTTCAGCTGATTTTCGCCTTTAGACTTGACCTTAGCCGGTCTGTTGGCTATGGTGCGGTCTCAAATTGAATTAGCCCGTTATGGGCATGTGGGCGAAAGTAAAGATCATGAAAGTTGCAAGCTCTCTTAAAACCTTGAAAAACCGCGACCGTAACTGTCAAGTGGTGCGTCGTCGCGGCCGTCTTTATGTGATAAACAAAAAGAACCCAAGAATGAAAGCACGTCAGGGCTAATTAGCCGCCCGACAGTGTGATTCATCACTATTGATTAGCCGCATCTATCTTGGATATGCGGCTTTTTCAATTTGCGGAAGCATGTTCCACGATACGAAAAGCCTAGTGTTATTCGTGCCACTTCACGGCTGATAGTGGCAGTTTCAAGATCAATCCTATTGAAAAAGATAGTTAAGGCTGTAATTGATTGGTAACGCCATCTTTGCGCCAACTCTACAGGATTACGCTATGCATTTGCCGCCCACAGATTCCAACATTCTTAATAGACGTGCCGAAATTGTATCCGCGCTGACATCTTTATTACCTGTAAATTGTGTCATTGATGATGAAAAAAGCATGAGTGCGTTTGATACAGACGGGCTGTCTGCATATCGCAACCAGCCATTGGTCGTGGTATTGCCTGAAACCAGCCAGCAAGTAGCAGATGTTATGCGCTGGTGTCGTGATAATGCTGTAAAAATTGTACCAAGAGGGGCAGGCACATCTCTTTCAGGGGGCGCTATTCCACTATCAGATGGGGTGCTTTTGGGGCTTGGTAAATTCAATAAAATTACCAAGATAGATTACGAAAATAGGGCAGTGACTGCTCAGCCAGGTGTTACTAATCTTGGCATCACGCAAGCTGTTCAGGATGAGGGGTTTTATTATGCGCCGGACCCGTCTAGCCAGATAGCCTGTTCTATTGGCGGTAATATTGCTGAAAATTCAGGCGGGGTGCATTGTCTAAAATATGGGCTGACTACCAATAATGTGCTTGGCATCGAGATGGTCACAATGGATGGCGAGATTTTGAAGATTGGCGGTAGCCATCTTGATACTGACGGGTTTGATATTTTAGGTGTGATGACAGGCTCTGAGGGGTTGCTTGGCGTGGTCACAGAAGTAACGGTTAGAATTTTGCGCAAGCCAGCTAGCCAGCGCGCCTTACTGGTTGGCTTTGAAAGCGCTCAAGAGGGTGGTCAGGCCGTAAGTGATGTAATTGCCGCAGGCATTATTCCAGCCGGTATGGAAATGATGGATGGACCTGCCATCAATGCGGCTGAAGATTTTGTTGGGGCAGGCTATCCAAGAGAGGCCGCAGCCTTGTTGATTGTTGAGCTAGACGGCCCTGAAGCAGAGGTGGATTATTTGATTGAGGCTGTATCTGAGATTGTGAAAACAGCAGGGGCGAGTTCAATTCGTGCCAGCACCTCAGAAGAAGAGCGAAACCAGTTCTGGGCAGGGCGTAAATCTGCCTTCCCAGCTGTAGGGCGAATTTCGCCAGACTATTTATGTATGGATGGCACGATTCCGCGCAAAGCCTTGCCTGAAATGCTAACCCGTATGGCCTCAATGAGCCAGAAATTTGGGCTTAGGGTAGCCAATGTATTTCATGCGGGAGATGGTAATTTGCACCCGCTGATTCTGTTTGATGCCAACCAGCCAGGCGAGCTTGAACGGGCAGAAGAATTTGGTGCCGAGATTTTGCGCAATTGTGTAGCGCTTGGCGGTGTGTTGACAGGCGAGCATGGGGTTGGGATTGAAAAACGTGACCTGATGGGTGAAATGTTCACCGAAGATGATCTGAAACAGCAACAGCGCCTGAAATGTGCGTTTGATCCCCAGCATTTGTTGAATCCTGGCAAAGTATTTCCAGTTTTGCATAGATGTGCCGAGCTAGGCAGGCTTCATGTGCATCATGGTAAATTGCCTCATCCTGAAATTCCAAGATTCTAACGTTTGGCGTTTTAGCCAAACGTCATGCCAGAGACAATCCTAATGACACAATTCCCCCGAAATAATGATGAGATAAAGGCCATAATTTCAGATGCAATGGCATCAAATAGGCCACTTGCGATTACAGGCACACAAACAAAATCTGCACTGCATGAGCCAGTGTTTGCCGAAGAACAGCTATCGCTGGCCGACATGTCAGGCATTATTGATTATGAACCTGAAGAGCTGGTTTTGGTGGTGCGCTCTGGCACACGACTTGATGAGATTAACGCACTTCTGGCAACACATAACCAGATGCTTGCGTTTGAGCCTGCTGATTTTTCAGCGCTTCTCGGCGCCGAGCATAGCGGTACTATTGGCGGCGTGGTTGCCACAAATATATCAGGGTCTCGCCGTATTTCAGCAGGGGCGGCGCGTGATTATCTGCTTGGATTTGATGCCATTTCTGGCAGATGTGACCAGTTCAAATCTGGTAGCCGCGTGATGAAGAATGTTACTGGCTATGATTTATCAAAATTGATGTGCGGCTCATATGGCCGTCTGGCGGTACTCTCTGAGCTTACCTTAAAGGTGTTGCCGCGCCCTCAGACAGTGCAGACTATTTGTGTTAGAACTGATAGTCTGGTAAATGCTCAAGCCATTGTAAGCAAGGCATTTAGGTCTTCTGTTGAGCCATCTGGCGGGGCAATTCTGCCTGCTTCAGATCAGTTTGCCAGCTATGTTAGAATCGAAGGGGTAGCCGTGTCTGTAGCAGACAGGATGACTGCATTGAGAGATATTCTGCATGCTGATGGTGCTATTACCATTTTGGATGAGGCTGAAAGCCAGACATTTTGGCAGTCTGTTACCAATGTCGAACAGTTTGCGCCTGTTTCAGGGCAAATTTGGAAATTATCTATTGTGCCGTCACGCTTGCCTCAAATAATGGCTCATCTATCGGGGCAGATTGAGCTTAGCTATTTTGCAGATTGGGCAGGGGGGCTTGTTTGGCTGAATACACAGCATTTGGACGCTGGCAATATCATCCGCAATACGATTTCTGATCATGGCGGTGGATATGCCCATCTTGTCTGTGGCAAGGCACATTCAGCCATCACCAGATTCCAGCCGCAAGTAAAACAAATCTCCCAACTTCAGTCTCGAATTAAAACAGCCTTTGATCCGCTCCATATTCTAAATCGGGATATTATGGGGCATGAGCAGCTGGCTCAAACGCTGGAGGCAGAATAGTCATGCAAACCCATTTTTCAGCAGAACAGCTTGCAGATCCGCACATAAAACACGCAGATGATATTTTGCGAAAATGCGTACATTGCGGGTTTTGCACTGCAACCTGTCCTACTTTTGTGATAACGGGCGATGAAAGAGATAGCCCAAGAGGGCGAATCTGGATGATGCGTGATTTTCTGGAACAAGATAGCCCTGCTGATAGCCGCCTGCAATATCATCTTGATAGGTGTCTAACCTGTCTTTCTTGCATGACAACTTGCCCATCTGGGGTAGATTATATGCATCTGGTAGATATTGGACGCGAAAAGCTAGACAGCCATACAACGCGCCCCCTTGCAGATCGCATTATCAGATGGCTATTGCGCATGACTGTCCCGCAAGCAAGCAGGTTTCATCTGGCATTGCATGCGGCACGGCTGGCAAAGCCGTTCTCATTCATGCTACCAAAACGGCTAAAAGCAATGGTATCACTTGCACCTGCAACGTCGTATCGGCTTGATCCGATAGGCAAAACAGACAGCCTATATGCTAATAATAAAACAACCCCAGTCAGGCGTGTAATGCTGTTGGCAGGCTGTGCGCAAAGAGCGATTGACCCTGAAATAAATGCTGCAACTGTCAGGCTTCTAAACAGGTTTGGTGTTGATGTTGTGGTAAGGCAAAACGCAGCCTGTTGTGGTGCGTTGGCGCATCACATCTCGGCGCATGATCAGGCAAAACAGACAATGCGTCAGACAGCAGATGCATGGCGCAAGGAAATTGAGGCAGGCACGATTGATGCGATTATCGTAAATACATCTGGCTGTGGAACCCAGCTTAAAGATTATGCTGGTCTATTGGCCGATGACCCTAACTATGCAGATATAGGCAAACAGATTTCAGCGCTTTCAATGGATATTTCAGAATTGCTTGCCAGCTTGGATAATTTGCCGCAAAACGCCTCTAACGGGTTGGTTGTAGCCTATCATGCGGCGTGCTCGCTTCAGCATGGCCAACGGGTCATTGATGCGCCTAAACAGCTTCTGAAGGGGGCTGGCTTTACAATAGTAAATCCCGCTGAAGCTCATCTTTGTTGTGGCTCGGCAGGGGTGTATAATGTGCTTCAGCCAGACTTATCACAACAGCTACAGGCGCGTAAGCAGGCCGCACTTAACGCCACAGGCGCTGACCTTGTTGCCGCAGGAAATCTAGGATGTATCAATCAACTTAGCTCAGCAGATATGCCAATATGCCATACTGTCCAGTTACTTGATTGGGCATATGGCGGGCCAACGCCAAAGGCTATCGCACAGGCCAAGAGGCAGAAGAATTAGCTTTCGCCTATAGGGTAAAAAAATCATTGCCCTTATCATCTGTTACGATAAAGGCAGGAAAATCTTCAACTTCAATACGCCAGATAGCTTCCATGCCTAGCTCTGGATATTCAAGCACTTCGACCTTCTTGATTGAATTAAGCGCCAATTTTGCCGCTACGCCGCCGATTGAGCCGAGATAGAACCCGCCATGTTTGGCACATGCCTGTTTTACACTGGCCGATCTGTTGCCTTTGGCCAGCATTACCATTGAGCCACCCGCCGCCTGAAATTGATCAACATAGCTATCCATGCGGCCAGCAGTGGTAGGGCCAAATGAGCCAGAGGCATGGCCTTCAGGCGTTTTTGCAGGGCCTGCATAATAGACAGGATGGTTTTTGATATAATCTGGTAATGTGCCTGTCTGTTCTAGCTGTTCACGTAATTTCGCATGGGCAATATCACGCGCCACAATCATTGGACCTGTCAGATTAACCCGTGTCTTTACGGGATATTGAGACAAGGTTTTCAAAATATCTGGCATTGGCTGATTAAGATCAATATTCACTACCTCAGTCTCGGAAATATCTACCTCAGGCAAAAAGCGCGCAGGGTTGGCTTCTAGCTGTTCAAGAAATAGGCCGTCTTTGGTGATTTTGGCTTTAATCTGCCTGTCTGCCGAACAGGAAACACCAATCCCAATAGGACAGCTTGCCCCATGACGTGGCAGTCTGATAACACGCACATCATGGCAATAATATTTACCGCCAAATTGTGCGCCGATACCTAGCTCACGTGTCATCTGAAGAATCTCTGCTTCCCATTCCAGATCACGCCAGCCGCGCCCCGTATTATCACCAGACGTTGGCAGATTATCTAAATCTCGCACAGAGGCTTTTTTCACAGTTTTCAGGTTAAATTCAGCAGATGTACCGCCTATGACAATCGCTAGATGATAAGGCGGACAGGCAGCTGTACCCAGCGAGATAATCGCTTCATGCAGAAACGCCCGAAGTGCCTCTGGATTCAGAACAGCCTTTGTTTTTTGATACAAGAAGGTTTTATTTGCTGACCCGCCACCTTTTTGAATAAAGGTGAACTGATATTCATCCCCATCGCCTGCAGCAATATCAATCTGTGCAGGCAGATTGTTATTTGTGTTGATCTCTTCAAACATGCTTAGCGGCGCAAGTTGTGAGAACCGCAAATTATGGCTTTGATAGGTATTAAAGATGCCTTTCGATAATGATTTTGCATCATTGCCGCCTGTTAGCACACGCTCTCCTTTGGTTGCATTTACCAAAGCTGTGCCTGTATCTTGACACATGGGCAGTACCTTATCTGCTGAAATAACAGCGTTTTTCAGCATTTCAAGCGCAACAAACTTGTCATTATTGCTTGCCTCATCATCATCAAGAATGGCCTTAAGCTGGGCAAGATGGCTACTTCTTAGCAGGTGAGATACATCGGCCATTGCCTGTTCTGCTAGCATCGTTAATCCGTTGGGATCGACATGTAACACATCCATACCATCATGCTGTTTCACAGATACATAGTCAGATGAAATCTTGCGATATTCAGTATCATCAGAGGTTACAGATAAAAGAGGGCTATACAAAAATTCAGTCATGTTATTCACCATGTAGTTAGGCAAGCTTGAAAATGGTTAGATAGACGGCGCATTAGGTATCATTGCTGAACAGACGATATGATTCATACAGCGAGTATCTAGCGATCTAATGTTTCCGAAAATGGTCAAGAGACACAATTTTAGCGCTATCTTGAGACTCGCCATCTGGTTTGGGGTCAGCCTGTTCTTTGGCTGGTTTGGCAATATCTAATGTAGATGTGGGCGCTTCAGGCTCAGATGAGTGGGCAGGCTGTTCATCTTCTGCACTGCTAAATTGCAGGCCAAACCCAACAGATGGGTCAGTGAAATGTGTAATCGCCGCAAAAGGGATTTTCAGATTATGCTGGATGCCTGAAAATGACAGCCCAACTGAAAAACCCTGTTCAGTGACAGTTAAATCCCAGAATTGATGCTGAAGTACAATCGTCATCTCATCTTTATGGGCGTCACGCAGACTATCGCTAATATCTACATCTGGATGATTTGTTTTGAAAGAAATGTAAAAATGCGCATCACCAGGCAGACCTTCATGTGCCACTAGCGCCAATGCACTTCTGACAACTGTACGAAGCGAATCTTCAACTAAAAGCTCGTAATTTATGGCGTCTTCATCTGTGCTTTCACTCATTGCTTTCTCAGCGCCCTTATGCTCGCTTTGGTTAAGTGGAAACGCTTCTGTTGCCAGGTGCGCTTCCCAACCCCGCCAGCCCGAGCTCAAGCGGACTGGACTTTAAAAATGGTGCTTTACCTGCGTTACGCAGCTACAGCAACCGGAGCAGTGTTGTCATTTGCAACTACTACATTGGCCCGATATCGGCGGTTACCATACCGAGCGAAAATAACACCTTTACTACATGCGTCGATCCTATTTCGCCCCCAAAAATACACCTAAAAGCGTGGTGTATATGGGCATAAACACTGTGCAAAGCCAGTCACTAGCCCAAAATTGGTGGAGGCGCCGGGTACCGCCCCCGGGTCCGCCCTGCTTATTCCGTATCACGTTTATCGCCATAGTCAGGACAAGCCTAACAGCTATAGTATAAACCCTGTTTGAGTTAAGGCAAAGCAAATTGTCATTCATCTCATTTCCTGTGATTTATCTATTTACCGCTTGGCCTGTGTCTTGGTAATGTGCAAGCTATCTAATTCAAGAACTAAATACTTCAGACAGTCAGGCCAAAGGAGCAGTGATGAAACAGTATCTTGATTTGCTATCGCATGTGCTGGAAGCTGGCATAGATAGAGGCGATAGGACAGGTACAGGCACACGCTCTGTCTTTGGGTATCAGATGCGGTTTAATCTATCTGACGGCTTTCCGCTTCTGACCACAAAAAAACTGCATACCCGTTCGATTATCCATGAATTATTATGGTTTATCAAAGGGGATACCAATATTGGCTATCTTAAAGAAAATGGTGTGTCTATCTGGGATGAATGGGCAGATGAGACAGGTGAGTTAGGGCCTGTCTATGGCAAGCAATGGCGTTCTTGGCACACTCCAGACGGGAGGGTGATAGACCAGCTTGCCGAATTACTGGCAGGGCTAACAGACAATCCAGAATCTCGGCGTCATATTATTACCGCATGGAACCCGTCAGATGTTGGCAAGATGGCACTTCCGCCATGTCATTGTCTGTTTCAATTCTATGTGGCGGATGGCACATTATCGTGTCAGCTTTATCAGCGTTCTGCCGATATTTTTCTGGGTGTGCCGTTCAATATTGCCTCTTATGCGCTATTTACCCATATGATTGCGCATGTAAGCGGCCTGAAAGTAGGCGATTTTGTGCATACGCTAGGGGATGCCCATCTATACCATAATCATTTTGAGCAAGCTAAAATGCAGCTTACCCGCTCGCCATCACCTCTGCCAAAGCTAGTATTTACACAGCCACCAGATAATTTGTTTGATTTTAAGTTTGAACATATCTCAATTGAAGATTATCAGGCAGACCCGTCCATTCCTGCGCCAATAGCTGTGTGATATCAAGATGGATGCCATACAGAACAGGCTGGTATGTGTTGTTGCGATGGCACAAAATTATGTAATTGGTGATGGTACAGGGCTAATTTGGCATTTACCAGGTGACTTGCAGCGCGTTAAGCGCCTCACAATGGGCTGTCCGCTTATCATGGGGCGCAAAACATATCAGTCAATTGGAAGAGCGCTTCCTGGCAGGTTAAATATTGTGATGACACGGAATGCTGCATTTTCAGCAGAAGGGGTTGTTAGTGTTATTTCTTTTCAAGAAGCATTGATAGCCGCCAACGCATGGTTAGCCGAGCAATATCGTGACAGTGAGATAGCTGAAGACCGCATCATCCTGTTTGGCGGCGGCGAGATTTATCGGATTGGACTGGAATATTGTAATGAAATTGATGCTACTATCGTTGAAGATGATAGCCAAGAAGGCGTCCGCTTTCCAGAATTAGATTCAGATCAATGGCATGATGACATGCTAGAACAATTCGCAAAAACAGACTCTCACCCTGCCTTCAGCTATCATAAATTGACACGGAAAATACCGTCAACTGCCTTGCTTGATCTCAAGATATCAAAGCCTAATCCATAATGATGGCTGGCATCTCATCTGACTGGGCATCAAGCTGGCTATTCACGGCAGCGGCAATTTGCTTATAGATAAGCGCATGAGGTCCATCTGGTGCGCTTGCCACTACAGGCGTGCCAGCATCAGATGTTTTGCGGATTTCCATTTCCAACGGCACATGACCTAAGAATGGTACCCCAATTCTAGCCGCTTCTGCTTCAGCGCCGCCTGAGCCGAAAATATCAGCCCGTCCACCACAGTCAGGACAAAGAAAATAGCTCATATTCTCGACAATCCCAAGCACCGGCACATCAACACGCCTAAACATATTAAGTCCTTTGCGTGCATCAATTAGCGCTAGGTCCTGAGGGGTTGAAACAATAACAGCCCCTGCCAAAGAGGCACGTTGCGACAAGGTTAGCTGAGCATCACCCGTGCCAGGCGGCATATCAATCACCAATACATCAAGCTCGCCCCATGCTACATCTGTTAGCATCTGTTGCAAGGCAGACATCACCATCGGCCCTCGCCAGATGGTGGGGCTATCTTCTTCTACCAGAAACCCGATAGACATGGCCTTTAATCCCCATGCATCAATTGGGATGAGCTTTTTATCTTTTGTTTCTGGACGCTGGTTAATCCCTAGCAGGCGCGGCAAAGAGGGGCCATAAATATCAGCATCTAAAATGCCTGTTTTCTTGCCAATCGCAGCAAAGCCAAGTGCTAGATTTATCGCGGTTGTTGATTTGCCAACACCACCTTTACCAGATGCAACTGCCACAATATGACGTGCTGGCGAGGCGATTTGTTCTACAGCTGAAGGTGCGCCAGCATGGCTATGGCTGTGACTATGTCCATGATTTTGGGCAGATGCGGGCTGTGTGCTGGCTTGGCGGTGAGCAGTCACAATAGCGGTTACAGATAACACGCCTTCAAGTGAATCAACGGCCTGTTCAGCTTTGGTGCGCAGGCTATCTGCATGCTCTGAGATGGCGGGATCAATTTCAATCGTAAAAATCACGTTACCATCTTTGATAGCAACACCAGAAACAGCATTTGCATCAATAAGGTTTTTTCCCGAAAAATCGCCATTTTTGACAGGTAAATTTACGTCTGACAGGCTAGATAATATTTTTTGTTCAGTTATTTTGTCTGACATTCTTGAATTTCCTGATCAATGGTCAAATATAATAAGGGTTATGCTATTATCTTGACGTAATCATTGACAGCTTGTTTTACAAGTGCAGAGGTGATGAAGATTATGAAATTGGCATAGTTTTTTGCACAGCGGCGAATAGGAGCCTGATACATGCCCTGGAACAATCAAGGCAATAATAATGGCGGCCCATGGGGCGGCGGAGATAATGGTGGCAATAATGGCGGCAACCCATGGGGAGGAGGGTCACAACGCCCCTCTGGTCGACCAAATCCACCTGACTTTGATAAGGTCATCAATGACCTGAAAAATAATTTTGGCGGCAAAATGCCAGGGGGTGGTGCGCCAAAACGGCTTATCTTAATCGGACTGATTGTCCTGTTAGGGCTGTGGGCGGCAACAGGATTTTATCGCGTAAATCCCCAACAGCAAGGTGTTGTGTTAAGATTTGGCGAATGGATTAGAACAACTGGTCCAGGACTGCATTATCATTTGCCTTTCCCCGTTGAACAGGTAATGACTCCAGATGTTACACGTGATAATCGGCTTGAAATCGGCTTTCGCGATATTGCAGGTAGTAGCGCAACTCGGCGTGACATCACAGATGAAAGCCTGATGATTACAGGCGATGAAAATATTGTTGATATTGATTTTGTCGTATTTTGGCGCATTTCGGATGCTGGCGAATATCTGTTTAATCTTGCTGATCCAGACGAAACCATCAAAGTAGCAGCTGAAGCTGTTATGAGAGAGATTATCGGGCAAACAGCTATTCAGACAGCCTTGACCGAAGGACGTCAGAATGTTCAGTTTGCGGTGCGTGAAAAATTACAAGAATTGCTTGATGATTACCGCTCAGGGGTTCGGGTTCGTGAAGTTCAGCTTTTGGCTGTTGACCCGCCATCAGATGTGATCGACGCCTTTAACGATGTTCAGCGTGCGCGTCAGGACCGTGACAGGCTGAAAAACCAGGCTGAAGCGTTCCGCAATGACATTGTACCACGTGCCAGAGGTCAGGCTGCCCAGCTAATCGCAGAAGCAGAAGCCTATCTTGAAGAGGTGATGAATAGAGCCAAAGGTGATGCATCACGCTTTGATCAAGTATTCTCAGCTTATGAATCCAATAAAGATGTCACCCGAGAGCGAATCTATATTGAAACGATCGAAGAGGTGTTTGGCAATATCGAGAAAATCATTATTGATGAAGATGGCCAGTCTGTGGTGCCGTATCTTCCGTTGAAAGAACTTGGCAGAAACACACAGCAGGCAGGAGAATAACAGATGAAAATGACACGTAATATCAGTTTACTGATCATCGCAGCACTTATTTTTGGTGCATATTCTGCTCTGTTTACCGTCAACCAGACGCAACAAGCGTTGGTGCTTCAGCTAGGTGAGCCAAAACGCATTATCCAAGAGCCAGGACTTGCACTCAAGATTCCGTTTATTCAGGATGCAGTCTTTTATGAAAGACGTGTGCTTTCGCTGATTCCGCAGGATGCTGAAGAAGTTATTTTGGCTGACCAGAAGCGACTTCAGGTAGATGCGTATGCGCGTTATCGGATTGAAGACCCGCTATTGTTTTTCCAGACAGTACGGAATGAATTAGGCGCACGAGCAAGGCTTGAATCAATCATTGATTCGTCTGTTAGACGCGTGCTTGGTCGTGAAACACTTGCCTCTATCCTTACAGGCGAGCGTGAATCAATTAACGGGTCTATCAGGGATGAGGTAAATGCCTCTGTGGAATCTCTTGGCATTGAAATTATTGATGTGCGGTTGCGCCGTGCGGATTATCCCCAAGCAACCTCGCAGAATATTTTTAACAGGATGAAATCTGAGCGTGAGAGAGAAGCGAAAGAGTTTCGGGCAACAGGTGAAGAAGAGGCTCAGAAAATTAGAGCTGACGCTGAGAAAACCAGAACAGTGATTGTGGCTGAAGCTAGCCGGCAAGCGCAGGAATTAAGAGGTCAAGGAGATAGTGAAGCTATTCGGATTTACGCTGAAAGCTTTGGCAGAGACCCAGAATTCTTCGCCTTTTATCGGTCAATGGAAGCCTATCGGAAATCTATAGGTGAGTCTGGTACATCAATGGTGCTATCGCCAAATTCTAGCTTCTTCCGCTATTTCAATGACAAGAATGGAAGAGATCAACAATAGTATCTAAATTTTTGGGATGAAGGCCTTAATTGGCCTTTTTCCTGCCTGAAAATTGTCAAACAACACTGCCATCTTGACCATGATGCACCATCAAATACCTTGCGTCTATCCAGCAACTATCTCTGGATGATGTCAAAGCAGATGATGGCGTTATCAGCGAAAAATATAATGCTGGAGAGTAATGTAAGATGCTTAATCACCCCAACTATATTGCCAATCACAGATCGCTAGCGTTTATTGTTAGCCATCAGATATCCCGCGTAAAATATATCATGGCGGGTTCGCTTGTTATATTTGCTGTGCTGTTAAGCTTTGGACAGTCACAGGCAGCAGACAGACCTGAGAGTTTTGCCGATTTGGCTGAAGCGCTGACACCGTCAGTTGTAAATATCTCAACCACAACCATGATTGAATCCAGAGGGAAGGGAACGCCGCTTCCGCAATTCCCTGAAGGCTCGCCATTTGAGGATTTTTTCCGTGATTTTGAAGAGCAGGAACGCCCGCGTCAGGGACAATCTTTAGGCTCAGGCTTTATTGTCGATAAACGTGGATATGTGGTGACCAACAATCACGTTATCGAAAATGCTGATAAAATCACTATCTATCTGTCAAATGATGATAGTTTTTCGGCTGAAATCGTAGGACGTGATGAAAAAACAGATATTGCCTTGCTCAAATTTGACCCTGAAGGCAAAGAACTAACGGCTGTTACATTTGGCGACTCAGACACGTTGAGAGTTGGTGATTGGGTTATGGCCATTGGTAATCCATTTGGACTTGGCGGCACCGTAACCGCAGGGATAGTGTCAGCGCGTGGCCGTGATATTGGCTCAGGCCCTTATGATGATTTTATCCAGACAGATGCTTCGATAAATCGGGGTAATTCAGGCGGGCCACTATTTAACCTTGATGGCGAGGTAATAGGCATCAATACTGCTATCTTCTCGCAATCTGGCGGGTCTGTCGGGATAGGGTTTGCGATTTCAGCCAATCTGGCAGAACAGGTAGTGACCCAATTGCGTGATTTTGGTCGCACAAGACGCGGCTGGCTAGGTGTATTCATCCAAGAAGTGACAGAAGATATTGCAGATTCGCTAGGGCTGAAAGAAGTGTCAGGCGCGCTTGTTGCCTCTGTCAGTGAAGAAGGCCCTGCCGCCAAAGCAGGTATTGAAGCAGGCGATGTTATCACCTCATTTAACAGCGTCAAGGTTGAAAGAAGCCGTGATTTGCCGCGTATCGTAGCAGAGACACCTGTTGATAAAACCGTGCCTGTTATTGTGATGAGAAACGGGGATGAACAACAATTTGATGTGACGCTTGGCGAGCTGGAAGTGGCTGAAAATGATGGGCTGATTTCAAATAGCCCGTCATCTGGAGATAGCCGCTCATTTGCTGAATTAGGCTTTGATGTAAGTCCGCTTACCGAAGCACTTGCGCAGAAATATAGCCTTGAGGCTGAACAGGATGCGGTGGTCATCACCAATGTGGCCGAAGATAGCCCTGCAAGCCGAAAAGGGCTGGCAGAGGGGCAGATCATCAGGCGTCTAAACCAGACAGCGATCACCTCAATTGATCAGCTTGATGACGGCATTAGCGCCGCGCGTGAAGCAGAGCGTAAGGGCATCTTAATGCTGGTCGAAGATACCGACGGTCAGCGCCGTTTTGTTCAGGTCAGCTTTGAATAGCCTTTGAACATAGAACGCATCTAAAACCCATCTACTAGCCAGCTGGATTATTTCGGCTGGCTAGTTAAATTTTGGTCGAAAAATTATCAGCCTTTATCCCTTGCAAATATAACAGGCCAGTAAGGTCAGTATGATCAAGCTGGTTGGATATTAGCTGTGTTAGCGCTGGCTTGCCCTCAAAGGCTACACCTAGCCCTGCTGTGGATAGCATTTCAGCATCATTTGCACCATCTCCAACACAAATAGCCGCATCTACAGAAATGCCTAGCGCCTTTGCTTTCTGTATTAAAATCTGCTTTTTTGAGTGTTTGTCTAGTAATGGCGGTACAGCTTTGCCTGTAAGTGCGCCATGTTCCAATCCTAGCTGATTTGCGAAATGTTCATTAAAGCCGACCATGCTAGCAATATGAGATGTTAAAAAGGTAAATCCGCCTGAGACCAAACAGCAATGCGCCCCATGCGCACGCATGGTGGCAATCAATGTTGTTGCCCCTTGTGTAAGCTCGGTTTGGTCAACCACCTGTTGCAACAGCGTTTCAGGCTGGCCAGCAAGCTGGCTCAGGCGCATATCAAGGCCAGTGGCAAAGTCAATATCACCTGCCATTGTTTTGGCTGTTATTTTAGCTATCGCCTCGCCTTTGCCGCATAGTGCAGCAAGCTCGTCAAGAGACTCGCCTCTAATAATGGTGGCATCCATATCTGCTAGTAATAATTGCTTTAGCGAATTATGCTGCGTAACCAGATTGATATCTAGGGCATAATGTCGGGCGCTAGCTCGCAATAGTTCCAACGGCTGCGTCTCAGGGGCTGAAATATGGGCTGCTTGTGCAGAGCTATTGAGATGCGATAGCCATGTTTTCAGAGTTAGCATTTCGGTTGAGCAAAATTGTGATATAAGATGGCGTGCATCTGGTGCTGAACTGGTAAGCAAAAAGCTAGTATGCATCACTATCTCACTATTTCTGTTCTTCGTAACCTGAATCTTGATTATGACCGAAACACCACATCATCACAAACATCAACGCTACCTTATCATTGCAGGGCCTACCGCAAGTGGTAAATCGGCAATGGCTATAGATATAGCGCGCAAGTTGGATGGTGTCATCATCAATGCAGATTCAATGCAGATATATCGTGATTTGTCTGTGCTGACGGCTCGCCCATCCGAGCATGATATGCGCATAGTGCCACATCGTCTGTATGGGGTAATAGATGGCGCAACGAATTTTTCAGTAGGCAAATGGCTAGAGCTAGTGCATCAGGCGGTTCAAGCGGCATGGCAGAAAGATCAAATGCCAATCTTAGTTGGCGGTACAGGCATGTATCTAAACGCTGCGGTAGAGGGGATTTCCCCTATCCCCGATATCCCTGAACAGGTGCGCAAACAGGTTATCCTGCAACATAAAAGATTAGGCGCTGAGCGTTTTCATGCATTGCTAGCAGATTGTGATAGCGAGATTGCCGCACGGCTGTTCCCAACAGATACACAACGGGTATTAAGGGCAATGGAAGTGTTTAGCCATACAGGCATAGCGCTAAGCGAATGGCAGAAGAAACCACGCCTTTCAATGATACAGGCAGAGCCGATAACGATGCTTCATCTACCGCCGCGCCAAGATATTTATGACCGTATTGAACGTAGAGTTGATCACATGATAGTAGCAGGCGCGCTAGACGAGGTGGCTCGCTTGCTAACGCGCAAGCTAGACCCTGACTTGCCAGTGATGAAGGCGCTAGGGGTAAAAAGCCTTAGTGAGGCTCAGGCTGGCCGTATCAGTGATGCAGACGCTATTTCGCTTATAAAACGAGACACAAGACGCTATGCCAAACGTCAAATGACATGGTTAAGAAATAATTTTATTTCAAAAATTGAGAATAATGAGTTATATTCTGAAAGTTTATTCGAAAAAATCTTTTCAAAAATTCTTGACCATTGTTGACATCTCTGTATTAGATGTGCTAACAACCTATTCACAAGATAGATTTTTTTCTTGCTTAACGTGATTCACAGCAACATGGCCAGCTTGGTATTATGCCAGACAGGGTCAGGTATGCTGTGAAGATGATTCTGGGCTATAGGATTCTGGGATATAGAATTCTAGTTAGAAACACACTAGCAGTCGGCGCCATTCAGAGCAGGGTGGGCAAGATAAATTCAGGCGATGGGACGCATACGGCAAAATAGCACGCAAGGTAAAGGTTATGTCAGAGATGAAACACAGCAATACCAAATCAGCCCCCACCATGATGGAGGGTGCAGACGTCATTCTCAAAGTGCTTGAGGATCAGGGCGTTGAGGTGATTTTTGGGTATCCGGGCGGGGCTGTCTTACCGATTTATGATGCTATCTTCAGGAATAATAAAATCCGTCATGTGCTGGTGCGCCATGAACAGGCCGCTGTGCATGCTGCAGAAGGCTATGCCCGTTCAACAGGTAAAGTCGGTGTGGTGCTGGTGACCTCAGGGCCAGGTGCAACAAATGCGGTGACAGGCCTTACAGATGCGCTGATGGATTCAGTGCCTATTATTTGCCTATCTGGTCAGGTGCCTAGCCATCTTATTGGCACTGATGCGTTTCAAGAAGCAGACACATCTGGGATTACGCGCCCCTGCACCAAATATAATTATCTGGTGAAGAAAAGTGCTGACTTACAGCCAAGCCTTGAAGAGGCATTTCATGTGGCACGTTCTGGACGTCCTGGTCCTGTAATTATTGATTTGCCAAAAGATATCCAGCTTCTTGATGCGCCCTACAGAGAGTCTGTCTCAGATAGGCCAATCCGATATCAGCCACAAACAGCTCCAGATGCTAAGCTGGTAAAAAAAGTAGTTGGGTTAATGAAAAAAGCAAAACGGCCTGTGATTTATGCTGGTGGCGGCATTATCAATAGCGGCCCTGATGCCTCAGTACGCTTGCGTGAGCTGGTTAGCTTGACTGGCTGGCCTGCTACCCTGACCCTGATGGGGCTTGGCGCAGTTGACGCGTCTGATGAGCATTTTCTTGGCATGCTTGGCATGCATGGCACGTATGAAGCCAATATGACGATGCATGATTGTGATTTCATGTTGAATATTGGCGCAAGATTTGATGACAGGGTTACTGGCAATCTGCAGCATTTCTCTCCGAATAGCGTGAAAGTGCATGCGGATATTGACGCCTCATCTATCAATAAAGTTGTTCATGTAGATGTCGGAATTGTTGGTGATGCGCATGCTTTTTTATCTGCCTTACTGGCTGAGATGAAAGCGCAATCTTTTGCGCCTGATCAGAAGTCTTTGAAAAGCTGGTGGGCAAAAATAAATGAATGGCGCGCGCGTAACTGTCTGAAATATAAACAGAAAAAAGATATTATTAAGCCTCAACATGCGATTGAACGCTTGTATCAGATTACGCATGGCAAGGATGTGTATGTCACAACAGAAGTTGGTCAGCATCAGATGTGGGCGGCGCAATATTTCAAATTTCACGAGCCTAATCGCTGGATGACATCTGGGGGTCTTGGCACGATGGGATATGGTTTGCCAGCGGCGGTCGGCACTCAGCTAGCCCATCCAGAATCTCTAGTGATAGATATCTCTGGTGAAGCGTCATTCTTGATGAATATGCAAGAACTTTCAACCATTTCGCAATATCGTTTGCCTGTGAAAATTTTCATTCTGAATAATGAATGGATGGGGATGGTGCGCCAATGGCAAGAACTTAATCATGGCTCTCGTTATTCTGAGAGTTACACTGCGTCTTTGCCTGATTTCGTAAAGCTGGCTGAAACATTTGGTATGAAGGGGCTTCGGGCTAAAACGGTAGACCAGCTAGATGATGTGATTGCTGATATGCTGGCATATGACGGGCCTGTAATCGTGGATTGCATGGTAGAAAAAGAAGAAAATTGTTTTCCGATGATCCCATCAGGCGCGGCGCATAATGATATGATATTAGGCCCTGAAGATGAGGCCAGTAAAACAGTTTCTGATGAAGGTAAAATTCTGGTTTAAGGCTAGGCGGTATCGCATCTGCTGAAACGAGAAAATTGTTTGACTATGAATTGCTTGGATAAAAGATCATGCTAGATACATCACAAATTGAAACACATACGCTTTCAGTGCTGGTTGATAACGAGCCAGGCGTGCTGGCACGTGTGGTTGGTCTGTTTTCAGGACGCGGATATAATATTGAAAGCCTGACAGTGTCCGAAGTAGACAGCACGCTGAAAACATCACGGATTTCAGTGGTGACAAGTGGCACGCCTATGGTAATTGAACAGATTAAAAAATTGCTAGAACGTCAAGTGCCTGTGCATCAGGTGCGTGATTTAACCCTAACGCCAGCGCATGTGGAACGTGAATTAGCCCTAGTTAAAATTATCAATTCAGGCAATCGCCGAATTGAAGCCTTGCGGGTGGCTGATAGTTTTCGAGCCAGAACACTAGATAGCACCTTAGACAGCTTTGTGTTTGAGGTGACAGGTAATAGCTCAAAAGTAACTGCTTTTGTTGAATTGATGCGTTCTCTTGGTGATATTGAGGTAGCGCGTACAGGGGTATGTGGCATCACCAGAGGCAATCATCTCGACCTTATCTAACAGGCAAACAGGATTTTTTCTTTGCACTTGGCGGTTATAAAGGCTATCACGAGTTACATTTTTTCTATGAATTTCTCCCATCGTCTTGGCAAAAGATAGATCGGTCAGAAACAACTAACACAGCTGAATTTTGAAAATAAGGAGACTGAAATGCGCGTTTATTATGATCAGGATACTGATATTGGCCTGATTAAATCAAAAAAAGTGGTTATTGTTGGCTATGGTTCGCAAGGTCATGCGCATGCTGCAAATCTGAAAGATAGTGGCGTTGAACAGGTAGCCGTTGCATTGCGTGACGGGTCTGCCTCTCGTGCAAAAGCTGAAGCTGCTGGTTTTGAGGTGATGAGTGTTGCCGATGCCTCTGCATGGGCAGATGTTATTATGATGCTAACACCAGATGAATTGCAGGCTGATATCTATACTGAAGAAGTTGCTCCTAATATTCGTACAGGCGCAGCCATTGCCTTTGCGCATGGTCTGAATGTCCATTTCAATCTGATTGAGCCGCGTAGTGATATTGACGTATTTATGGTGGCACCAAAAGGGCCTGGCCATACAGTGAGAGGCGAGTATTTGAAGGGCGGCGGCGTGCCATGTCTGCTAGCGGTTCATCAAGACCCATCAGGCAATACTCATGATATTGGTCTGTCTTATGCGTCTGCTGTTGGTGGCGGGCGCTCTGGCATCATTGAGACAAGCTTCAAAGAAGAATGTGAAACTGACCTATTTGGTGAGCAGGCTGTGCTATGTGGCGGTCTGGTCGAATTGATCAAGGCAGGCTATGAAACATTGGTAGAAGCTGGATATGCCCCTGAAATGGCGTATTTTGAGTGTCTGCATGAGGTAAAGCTGATTGTTGATTTGATTTATGAAGGCGGTATTGCCAACATGAATTATTCAATCTCGAATACAGCTGAATATGGCGAATATGTCACAGGTCCGCGTATTGTGACATCTGAGACAAAAGCAGAGATGAAACGTGTGCTAGAAGATATTCAGTCAGGCCGCTTTACCCGTGACTGGATGCTAGAAAACAAAGTACATCAGGCAAGCTTTAAGGCAACAAGACGCCGCAATGCCGAACATAACATTGAAGAGGTAGGCGCAAATCTGCGGGCTATGATGCCATGGATTGGTGCGAATAGACTGGTCGATACGGATAAAAACTAATAAGGTTGGCAGTCTGTAAATATGATATTCTGGAGAGGCTTTTTTGAAGCCTCTTCTTTACTTCATCGTTAATTTTGTGCAAAGATTTTGCATCTAATAGTTTCATCAAAGGTAGGACACCCATGCTTGGTTCGATTTTTGGCTTTATGTCTGCTGATATAGGTATTGATCTTGGTACCGCTAATACGCTGGTTTATGTCAAAGGTAGAGGCATTGTGCTGAATGAGCCATCTGTTGTTGCTATGGCACAGGTAAGAGGCAAAACCCAAGTGCTTGCGGTTGGTGAAGAAGCCAAAGTGATGCTGGGTAAAACACCAGGAAATATTAAAGCTATTCGCCCTATGGCAGATGGTGTAATTGCCGATTTTGAAGTCGCTGAAGAGATGATTAAACATTTCATCTTAAAGGTGAATGGTCGATTTTCACTTGCCCGCCCTCAGATGATTATTTGTGTGCCATCTGGCTCAACGGCTGTTGAGCGCAGAGCTATTCAGGAATCTGCTGAAGCTGCTGGGGCACGCAGGGTATTTCTGATTGAAGAGCCAATGGCAGCTGCTATTGGTGCTGATTTGCCTGTAACTGAGCCGTCTGGTTCTATGGTAGTAGATATTGGTGGCGGCACAACTGAGGTGGCTATCTTATCGCTTGGCAATATTGTTTATGCTCATTCTGTTCGGGTTGGCGGTGATAAGATTGATGAAGCGATTATTGGCTATATGCGCCGTACCCATAATCTTCTTATTGGTGAAGCAACTGCCGAGCGTATTAAAAAGACGATTGGTATTGCGCGCCGCCCTGAGAAAACAAAGAGCGTTCGCATCGAAGTGCGAGGGCGCGATCTGGTAAATGGTGTGCCCAAAGAAATTTCTATTTCCGAAGCCCAAGTGGCAGATGCTATCTCAGACCCGCTTAAGCAGATAGTCGAAGGCGTGAAAATGGCGCTTGAACAGGCACCACCTGAACTGGCAGCGGATATTGTCGAAAAAGGTATTGTGCTGACAGGCGGTGGAGCGATGCTTCGAGAGATGGATTCAGTGTTGCGTGAAGCAACTGGCCTGCCTATCTCTATTGCAGAAGACCCGCTATTTTGCGTGGTAAGAGGCACAGGGCGTTGTCTTGAAGAATTAAAGACATTGCGTCATGTGCTAATAGGAGCCTAATAGAGAATGCAAAAGCGGTCCGCGACGAAACGAGCCGGACAGGCCGCTAAACTTTCTAACATTCTGATCATTCTTCTTGGCTTTATTCTGATCTTTGTTGCCAAAATTGATTTGTTTGCCGTGCGCACGGTTCAAACCTCTACCTCTGGTGTGCTTGCTCCGTTATTTGATGCGATGACAACCCCGCTTACCGCTGTTCAGACAATGGTGGACGGGGTGAGAACTGCTGCGTCTTTGCGCGAAGAAACCATTAGATTACGGGCTGAGAATGAGCGTCTGAAACGCTGGCAAAGGCGCGCTGAAATTCTGGAAAGCGAAAATAGAGAATTGCGCACTGTGCTAGGCGCAGTTATTCCGCCAGATAGGGAAGCTGTGACAGCCCGAGCAATCGCAACACCAGGAAACAGCTTTTCGCACACATTATTGATTCGTCATGGCGCAGAACGGCGCATTAGGCGTGGGGACCCTGTGGTAACTGCTGATGGGTTGGTGGGCTATATTATTGATGTAGGGCGCGGCTATTCATGGGTGCTGTTAATCAGTGATGTGAATTCACGTATTCCTGTTTTGCTATCATCCTCATCTTGGCCAGGCCTTGCGATTGGCCGCAATTCTTCTGAGCTTGAGCTAGGGTTTCTGCCATTACAGGCGCAACCTCGCGAAAATGAGCTTGTGTTGACCTCTGGTCATGGTGATGTATTGCCTCCAGGCTTGCCTGTAGGACGGGTCAATAGAGGTGATGTTGGCGGGCATTATACCCTTAGCCCTGTAGTTGAACTTCAAAAGGTATCTTATGTGTCTATCCTTGTGCGTCCAGAAGGCTCAGCACAGGCAGACGTAAAAGGCTTTGACCGCTTTTATAATCCATTGCCTGAAAAAGATGGTGGCCGTCTGTTAGAAGGGTTCACTACCAAAGATATTGTGCAATAGGCAAATAGATGAGTGTAAATAGCCCCCTTGATAGTCCTGCTGATCTGCGTTCAACCTTGCCAACGCAGATACTGATTGCGCTTGCTGGTTTGTTCTTGGTGTTTTTAGAAGGCTCATTATCAACATGGTCAATATTCTATGCCTCAGTGCCATTGCCCACCATTGCATTTATCTATTATATGCGCATTAACTATCCGCATCTGCTATCTTTGCCAGTAATTTTGCTGATGGGCATATTTGGTGAGATGATGTTTTTTGACATGCTTGGATCACGGGCAACAGGGTTAATGATTGTCGCCTTGCTATCTCAGCTAAATTTATCTAGCCAACAGCATGTTGAATTTACCGAATTATGGTCTAATTTCTGTCTTATTGTGCTGGTATATATTCTGTTCAGGCTAGCTGTATTTTTTGTATTTTATTTTACCTTTCCTGATTGGCGTGCGGTATTTTTTCAGGCAGGGATCACGATGTTTCTATTTCCGTTCTTTTTTGTGATAATGTCATCTATATCGGCATCTGTATCACAGATTTTTGGCAATAACTCCTGATAGGCAATGTTGTTAATGTGAAAAAACGCAAAGAACAAAGAGAATTGTCATCCATTATTACCCGCAGATTATTTCTGGTAGGGGCAGGCCAGTTTCTGCTTGGGGCAGGGCTGGTTGGCAGGCTGTATCAGTTACAGATTGCACAAGCGGAAAATTATCAGCTTCTGTCAGATAAAAACCAGTTTGATAAACGCCGAGTGCTTGCCCCGCGCGGCAGATTATTTGATAGTCATGGCAGATTGCTAGCAGGCAATTCTGAAGTGTTTGAGCTAAATATGCTTCCCGCACGTGTGGCTGATCTTGACCAATGGCTTGCAAATGTCCAAAAGCTGATTGATTTATCACCAGATGATATTGAACGGATAAAACAGGATATTGCTGATCAGCCAGACTTTCTGGAAGTTACAGTGAAATCAGCGCTTACACAGCGTGAATTGGCACGGGTGGCTATCTTATCGCCTGTGCTTGAAGGGGCATTATTTCATAAATCCTTTCGGCGCATCTATCCGCAAGGCTGGATGACAGCGCATATAACAGGCTATGTATCGCCTGCCAATCAAAGAGATGTTAGCCGAAATCCACAATTACGCTATTTGCCAGGTCTGCGTATCGGGCGCTCTGGTGTTGAACATACCCTAGAGCCCAATCTTGCTGGACAGCTTGGGATTGAACGGATTGAGGTAAATGCACGGGGCAAACCAGTGCGTGTGCTAGAAGATAAACCAGCTGAGGCTGGCATTGATGTTAATTTGAGCATTGATGTTGAACTTCAGGCATTTGCCACTGAGCGGCTTAGGCGGGGTAAATCAGAAATTGTGCCATTACAAAATCAGGAAGTGCAGATGGCGCTTCTTCACAATGATGAGCTTAGGGCGCATGTCACTACAGGCGATACCCTTGTTCTAAGAGATGAGAGAGGGCGGCTTGTCCCGCCAGAATCTGGCGCTGTTACAGTGATGGATATTCATACAGGTGAAATCAAGGCAATGGTATCTGTGCCAAGCTATGATCCGAATCTATTTTCTGGCAGGCTATCCTTGCGTGACTGGAAGCGGCTGAATGAACATCCCCGCACGCCCATGCTCAATAGGGCAATTTCAGGTCTTTATGCGCCAGGCTCAACCTTCAAGATGATAGTCGCTGCTGCTGCATTAGAAGCAGGGGTGATAGGCCCATCAAATCAGATTAAATGTGAAGGCAGTTTTGAGTTTGGTAAGCGAACCTTTCACTGCTGGAATGAAAATGGGCATGGCTTTGTTGATATGATAAGCTCGCTCGAACGCTCTTGTGATATCTATTTTTACCAGATAGCGCTGAAAACAGGCATTAACCGAATACATGATATGGCAAGGCGGTTAGGGCTGGGAGAAGTAACAGATATTGGTCTGCCCTCTGAGCGGGCAGGGATCATCCCTGATAGAGACTGGAAACAACAAAATAAGGGCGTGCCATGGACGCCAGGTGAAACTGTGGTAGCAGGCATTGGTCAGGGCTTTGTGCTAACAACCCCTGTTCAGCTAGCAGTGATGACAGCGCGAATCGCAAATGGCAAAAAGGCCGTCATTCCGACAATGCAATCACTTTCTGGGCAATCCCTATCTGGACAAAAGCCTGAATTTGCGGATCTTGAAATAGGTGATGATATTCTAGCGATGATGAAACAGGGTATGCGTAAGGTGATGAGTGGATCATTTGGCACAGCCCGTAAATATGATCTGGCGAAATATGGCGGTATTGCAGGCAAGACAGGTACAGTTCAAGTAAAACGCATCACAAAAGAACAGCGTGAAAAAGGCATTATAGACAATATTGACAGACCATGGAAAGAAAGAGATCACGCATTATTTGTAGCTTATGCGCCAGTGAATAATCCGCGTTACGCTATCAGTGTTGTGGTGGAACATGGCGGCAGTGGCTCGTCAATGGCAGCGCCTATTGCCCATGATATTTTTGAATATATATTTGCATCTGAACAAAGGCAGAAAATATGAATTCGGTACTTGCTTGGCTATTCAAAGTGCCGTGGGTGCTGGTATTTGCAACAGGGTTTCTGGCAATGGTGGGTGCGCTTGCTTTATTTTCGGCATCTGAAGGTAGCTGGTCTCCGTGGGCTGAGCGGCAATTATATCGTGCTGGTTTAGGCACATTGCTTTTGGTGTTTATCGCGGTTATTCCAGTAAGATGGATCTATAGCTGGTCTTATGTCATGCTGTTTGGTGCGATAATATTATTACTCGCCTTGCCAGTGATAGGGATAGGTGCAGGGGCAACAAGATGGATTGCGATAGGGCCATTTAATTTTCAACCCTCTGAGCCTGCAAAAATAGCGATTATCTTAGCATTGGCCAGATATTATACCTCACAAAGCCCTGAAAATATGCAATCTGTTATTGCCCATATTTTGCCGCTAGCCTTTGTTGCGGTGCCGTTCGGGCTAGTTATCATTCAGCCTGATTTAGGTACATCTGCAATGCTGCTTATGGGTAGTATTGCAGTGATTTTTGTAGCTGGTATTCCAAAGCGCTTTATTGCAACTCTTGGGGGGGTGGCGCTATTGATGCTGCCTGTATTATGGTCTCAGCTATATGATTATCAAAAAGAACGGATATTCACCTTTCTGCAACCTCAAAGCGATACGCTAGGCGCAGGCTATCAAATTGCACAGTCTAAAATTGCACTTGGTTCAGGCGGTCTATTTGGAAAAGGATTTTTGCAAGGATCACAAAGTCAGTTAAACTACCTGCCTGAAAAACAGACAGATTTTGTGTTTACAATGATAGGCGAGGAATTTGGCTTTGTTGGAAATGTGGCTATCTTGCTTGCCTATTTTATTATTCTGATGTCGATACTTTTGGTTGCTGTGAAATGTAACAGCAGATTTTGCAGATTATCGGCTATTGGGGTTTCGATAATGCTATTTTTATATATTTTTGTAAATGTGGCCATGGTGACAGGTATTTTGCCTGTTGTAGGTGCGCCATTGCCGCTTATCTCGTATGGCGGAACAGCCATGTTGACAGTATTTATCGGTCTGGGCATGGTAATCAATGCCGCTGTTAATAGTCATTTATCGGATAATGATTTATTAAAATAGAGATTGCTAGTACGCAGTTAGTCAGTCAAACCAAAAAAGGATAATTGCAAATGTTCTACTTTTTTACGACACCAAAATGGATGTTATGGAGCTTGTTAGGGGGCGCAATTATCCTGCTTTCCACCTGGTACCAAGTTCAGCTTGATGTGAAAATCAATGAATGGTTTGGTGATTTTTATGACACATTGCAAAAAGCGCTAGCCGAGCCAAACTCTGTTACGCTTGATGAATTTATTGGCTATCTCTTTACCTTTTTGAAGGTCGCTAGCCTTTGGATTATTATCGCGGTTATTACAGGGTTTTTTGTAAGCCACTGGCTGTTTCGCTGGCGTACCAGTATGGTTGAATATTATCATTCAATGTGGCCATATGCTCGCAACATCGAAGGTGCTGCACAGCGTGTTCAAGAAGATACCATCAAATTTAGCCGTATCATGGAAACGCTTGGCGTAGGCTTGCTAGATAGCATTATGACTTTGGGTGCCTTTTTGCCTATTTTATATGGGCTGTCAAAACAGGTGACTGAATTGCCATGGATTGGGCCTGTTGATCATGCGCTTATCTGGGTAGCGATTTTATCTGCTTTGGGCGGCACAGCATTGCTTGCGGCAGTTGGTATCAAATTGCCAGGCATTGAGTATGACCTGCAAAAAGAAGAGGCAGCCTATAGAAAAGAGCTTGTGCTAGGTGAAGATAATTCTGCCTTTATGAAGCCGCCAACAATCGCAGCATTATTTAACAAGGTACGGATTATCCATTTTAAGAGCTATTTTCACTATCTGTATTTCAATGTCTGCAAATGGTCGTATTTTCAGGGCATGGTGATTGTACCCTATATTGCACTTGCCCCAACCATTGTTGCTGGTACAGTCACCCTTGGCGTGGTGCAACAGATTATCAGGGCGTTTGGACGGGTTGAGGGCTCGCTTCAATTTCTTGTGAAAAGCTGGGGCACGATTATTGAGCTTATCTCTGTTTGGAAGCGTTTGCGTGAATTTGAACGTCAGATCACATTAAGCAAAGATAATGATATGTCAGCCACTCAGCCTAGCTGATGCGATTGTAAAAAGGATGTCGTTGAATAGCCTTTGAGCAACGGAATAATTGTTACACTACCCCCCGTTGCGGAAACTTCTTGATAGCCAACGACATCCTTAGCGTGATAGTCACCGCCTTTGGTAAGAAGGTCAGGCTGTAACGCGTTGATAAGCGCAATAGGCGTGTCATCATCAAACAGGATAACCTCGTCAACATAAGGAAGGCAAGCTAGGATAGCTTGCCGTAATGTTTGTGACTGCACAGGTCTGTCCTCACCTTTCAGATGCGCAATGCTACTATCTGAATTTAAGCCCACTACCAGCCTGTCGCACGCATTGGCAGTTTTCTTCAGCACATGCAAATGACCTGGATGGAGTAAATCAAAACAGCCATTGGTAAAACCTACCTTAAGACCCTCTGCTTGCCATGCCTTAACGCTGCTCATCAGCGTATCAATAGAGGGTGGGGTATAGCTAGGCGCGGCCAGTGCCAATAATTCACCAGGCGCTAAGCTAGCTGTTCCCACTTTGGATACGACCAGCGATGCGGCAAGATTACCTAGCATAGCAGCATCAAGCACTTCATGGCCAGCCGCCATCATAGCGCCAATATATCCAATGACAGTATCGCCAGCGCCTGATACATCAAACACATCACTAGCATGTGCTGAAATATGGCGGGTAGTTGAAGGCGTGACTAGCATCATACCTTGTGCGCCAAGCGTGACCAACATAGCGCCAATATGATATGTGTTCAGAATGTGCTGTGCGCTAGCCTCAATCTCGGCAAAAGACGTAATGTTCTGGCCAGTGGCAAGCTGAAGTTCGCTTAGATTGGGAGTGAGCAAATCAGCGCCTGTATAGATAGCCAAATCAGCTGATTTTGGATCAATAATCACAGGCAGTTTTTGGGCTTTGCCCATAGCAATAATCTGTTTAATGAGGTGGGGCGTAAGACATCCCTTTGCATAATCAGATAAAATAATAAGCTTTGCGGTTTTTGCCAGCTCTTGGGCATATGTGATTATATGGTGTTCTTGCTGAGGTGCGATGGGCTGGGTTTGCTCATTATCCAGACGCAAGATTTGCTGGTTTGAGGCCATAAATCTGGTTTTTACTGTGGTTGGCTTTTCGTCTGAAATGATCGCATGGAAGCTAAATTGCGGCAGTGGGGATAGTGCATCAGATAATAATTCAGCTTGTTCATCCCTGCCAACTGTGCCAATCAAATTCACTATACATCCAAGATGAGCCAGATTACGCGCCACATTGGCAGCGCCGCCTGGCACACAGCTATCATGGCGCTGCAATAATACAGGGATAGGGGCTTCAGGTGAAATTCGTGTCACATTGCCTTGTATATATCTGTCAAGCATCACATCACCAATAACCATAATAGGGGTGGCCTGAATATGGGTGATCGCGCTTATTAGCTGTTGCGCATCTGGCAGAGAAGATAGCTTCATGATGGGGTATACTTTGCTTTTATGCGCTTTGCGCCTTGTTTGATAACACGCTGTTCAGCCCGCCCCAATCCAAGCGCTTCTGCATCGACATTGCTCGTAATCACAGAGCCAGCGCCTATAAGGGCGTTGCTTCCAATCTGAACAGGGGCAACCAGCGCACTGTTTGAGCCAATAAAGGCACCAGAGCCGATAATCGTCTGGTGTTTTTGAATGCCATCATAATTGCACGTGATTGTGCCTGCCCCAATATTGGCACCTGCACCTATTTGGCTATCCCCTAAATAGGATAGGTGGCTTGCTTTTACGCCCGCCTCAAGATGGCTCTTTTTGATTTCAACAAAATTGCCTACTTTCACTTCATTATCTAGTTTTGTGCCAGCCCGTAGCCTTGCAAACGGCCCTACGACAACCTCATCTGCTAACTCTGCGCCTTCAATATGACTGAAACCCTTAATATGGCACTCATTGCCAATTTTGACCTTTGGGCCAAAAAATACATGTGGCTCAATAAGGGTATCTGTGCCTATTTGCGTGTCATAGGCAAAGGTGACTGTCTGAGGCGCTATCATCGTTACCCCTGCAAGCAGATGTTTGGTGCGAAGCCGTTCCTGCATCAAGGCTTCTGCAATTGCTAGCTGAGCTTTGTCATTGATGCCTGTAAGCTGTGATCGCTCGACAAGCTGATAGCCAAGCCTTAGGCCAGCATTATGGGCAAGCGATACAAGGTCAGTTAAATAATATTCATGTTGGGCATTATGCGCTGAAATATCAGGCAGTAATGTTTTGAACATCCCTGCTGTGCCAGCCATTATACCGCCATTGACATGGGTGATGGCTTTTTCATCCTGATTTGCATCAGCTTCTTCTATAATGGCCACCAGCTTGCCAGCACTATCTGTTTTCAGCCTGCCATAGCCTGAAGGATTATCAGTTTCAAAGCCGCAAATACATAGCTCCATGCCCGCATCTATTGAAGATAGCAGAGATGATATTGTATCCGATTGTATCAGCGGTGTATCCGCAAATAAAATAATCACAGGATGATGTGGGTCTAGTGTTTCAAGATGGGGCAGGGCAGGCCGAACCGCATCTGCAGTGCCATTCTGTTCTTTTTGGATGAGTATTTCCGCTTTGCCAGCTAATGCTTGTCTTACTTCATCTTGCTGAGGGGCAGTTACCGCTAGAATAGAGCTACATCCAGCCTGTTTTGCAGCCTCAATTACCCATGCAATCAGTGATTGACCCGCAATTTCATGCAAAGGCTTAGCGCGCGTTGAGCGCATTCTTGTTCCTTTGCCAGCGGCAAGAATAATCACAGTAAAATCCATGACTTTATATAGGCAAATTCTGTCTGATGTTACAAGAAAATTGACCTAAAAATTGATTTAAACTGCTTCTTTACAGGCTGATTTAGGCGTAGCCTACAAAAAACAGTGCCCCATTGAAGCCTTATTGGCTATCACCGTATTCTTGGCTTTACTTGAGAAAGTGAAACAGGCACATTAGGCATCACACCTGTCATAATTTAAATTAGGATTGTTTGGGAGTGAGTTATGTGCGGCATTGTGGGATATATAGGCACAGAGCCTGCCTCAGAAATCATCTTAGACACGTTGCGGCGGCTTGAATATCGCGGCTATGATTCTGCTGGTATTGTGACGGTTAGTGATAGTCAGTTCCATCTATGCCGCGCGGTAGGTAAATTAAAAAATTTAGAAACAGCTCTGCGGGTTGAACCTCATCATGGCCATATCGGGATTGGCCATACCAGATGGGCAACACATGGCGGTGTTACCGAAGCAAATGCTCATCCGCATATAGCAGATAACAACGTCGCAATTGTCCATAATGGGATAATTGAAAATTATCGCCAGCTAAAATCCGAGCTAGCTAATAGTGGCTGTGAATTTACCAGCGAGACAGATAGTGAGGTGCTTGCGCATCTGTTTTCACAAGCAGATAAAAATGGCCTTAGAGGCAAAGATGCACTTCAGCATGTGATGTCTCGTATATCAGGTGCCTTTGCGCTTGCCGCCATTTTTGCAGATGAACCTCAGAGCATGCTTGTGGCGCGTAACGCCTCACCGCTTGCTATCGGAATAGCTGATAATAGTGTTTGTGTAGCCTCTGATGCAGCTGCAATGGCGCATTTAACGCGGTCTGTTATTTATTTGAAAGATGGCGATGTGGCGGTGCTAACGCCAGGACATGCAGAGATTTGGGATAGTTCAGGCCGCCCAGCCAACCGCGAAATCATTATCAGCTCAGCAAGTCCTATTTTGGTGGATAAGGGCGGCTATCGGCATTTTATGGAAAAAGAAATCCATGAACAGCCAGATGCGATTGCGAATACTCTATCTGCGATGATGGATGATAATGGCACGCTAACAGCAGGATTAACCAAAGATGACTGCAAAGATATATCACATATTGTGATTTTAGCGGCAGGCACAAGCGCCTATGCTGGCGAGATTGGCCGTTACTGGATTGAACAGATGTCAGGCATTCCCGTTACTGTTGAAAATGCATCAGAATATCGGTATCGCCATCCAGCTATTCAGTCAGGCGGTGTTGCGATTGCGATCTCACAATCTGGTGAAAGCCTTGATACGCTCATGGCATTGCGCTATGCGGCAGAGCAGGGGCTTAAAACATATGCGATTGTAAATGTTCAAGAAAGTTCTATTGCGCGTGAGGTTGATATCATCTTGCCTACACGTGCTGGCCCTGAAATTGGGGTAGCCTCAACCAAAGCCTTTACCGCCCAGCTTGTCGTGTTGCTGTCACTTGCCATTATGCTTGGCAGGGTGCGCGGCTTGATATCTGAGCAGAGGG